>NZ_DGNR01000012.1:0-445815 GCF_002389025.1 Kordiimonas sp. UBA4487 | reverse complement strand
CAACGGAATAGGCCAGAAGCGGCCATAGCAGACTTAAAGGAGCAGGATAACGCTATCTGGCTCTTGCCTTGCTGTAACACGACCATTTTTCCACAGCCAAAGTGTCCATTTATACACGGCGGAAAGTCATGTATCTATGAAGACAGGCAGGCATGGCATGAACAAGAAAAAACACATCAGCGATCTCCTGAGCGTCCACCGACAGGAGTTTCTGGCTTATCTGGCCAAGAAGCTGCCGAATGAAGCGGACGCGCTTGATGTCATGCAGGAAGCGTATGTCAAGCTTCAGGCGGCTTCGACGCTTGATACTGTCGAAAAACCAAAAGCCTACATCTACCGCGTCATCGCCAACCTTGCCTTTGACCGGATCAAACAGAACCAGCGCGTTGATCGCCACGCGGCGGTAAGCTTGGACAGCTGCACCAACCTGGCTGAAAGACAGCCAGCGCCTGATTCCGTGGTCCATTACAGGCGGGAGCTCAGGCAGTTGCAGCGCGCTTTGGCTGAACTGACCCACAAGTGCCGCATGTCCTTCATCCTGCACCGGGCCGAAGGCTACACCTATAAAGAAATTGGCGAGAAACTGGGAATATCGGAGAGTATGGTAAAGAAATATGTCTTGAGGGCACTGGTTCATTGCCGCACCTACATGCGGCAGCAGGAAGCCGGGGAGCAAGGCCAATGAGTGGCTCAACCATGTCTGACATCCCGATTGAACAAATCGCTGAGGAAGCGGCCACATGGTGCCTGCGCCTGGCTGACGATGATATGTCTGAAGCCGAAAGGGAGGACTTCGCGCTGTGGCTCGAACGCTCTCCAACCCATAGGGCCGAATTTGAGGCGATATCGGGAATCTGGGACAATGCCGCTGATCTGTCTGATGTCTTCCGTGCCGAAATTGACAGTATCCGCCCTGCCGATCAGGCAGAAAAGCCGGAGACGAACACAAAGGGCCCGGCGCCCATGAGGCGGTCGCTGCAGTGGGGCATGGGCGCTATCGCCGCCAGCCTTGTCGCGGGTACGATTGCTGCCTGGTTGCTCTTCAGCCAGGGCACGCCAAATCCGGGACTGCCCCAGGCCCCAATCCAGCAAGTCGCTGAATCCCACTACAGCACGCTCAAAGGCGAAAGCCGTCGTCTGCGCCTTGAGGATGGCTCCTATGTTCACCTCAACACCGACACGCGCGTTTCGGTAGCCTATGACGCAGGCGAGCGGCTGATAAAGCTTGAAGCCGGCGAAGCCCTGTTTGAAGTGCGGCATCAGCCCACGCGTCCGTTCATTGTGATGGCGGGGGAAACCCGCGTGCGCGCCATCGGCACGAAATTCGTTGTCTCAACCGTGCGGCCGGACCTGTCGGTCACAGTGACCGAAGGCAAGGTCCGTGTCAGTTGGCCGCAGGAAAATGGGAGGCCTGTGACCGCGGTTGATCTGGTGAAAGGCGAACGCGCCATCATCAACCCGAGCGTCACCCAGCCGGTGGCGCTGCAAGCGGACATCAACGCAGACAAACTGCTGTCGTGGCGTGAAGGCAAGCTGGCTTTTGACGGCGAACCCCTGAAGGCCGTGGTGGCAGACTTCAACCGCTATAATGACATGCTGCTTACCCTGGCCGACCCCAGCATCGAAGGCCTGGAGATCAGCGGTTATTTCGACGCCAATGACCCGCAGGGCTTCGCGGGTGTGATGGAGAAGGTGGCGAACCTTAGGGCCACCATTGTTTCGGACAAGGAAATCAGACTGTCACCAGCAGGCTAAGGAGTACGATGCGCGCCCTACCGATCGTCATGACGGTTCTTCTGAGCATGGTCAGCTTAGGCTGGGCACACGCGGGCGATATGGCGACGCGGATCAACTTCAACATCCCGTCCGGCCCCATGGCCAGCGCGCTGGCCGAATTTGCCCGTCAGTCCGACATACGGCTTGTCTATGTCTCCAGCCTGACCAGGGATCTCCGCGCACCCACGGTTTCCGGCCACCAGAATCCTGCGGAGGCCCTGGCAAAGCTTCTGAAAGGCAGTGGCCTGGCATTCGATGCCGTCGACGACAGCACCGTCATCATCCGGGAAAGGAATGAGGCCGATGGTGCCCCGGAACCAGAAAGTGAAGACCGCGGGCGCCACCCGCCCATTGTCGAGATTGCCACAACCGGCAGCCGGATTACCCGGCGTGATATTCGAGATACCAGCCCCAGGACAGTCGTCAGCAATGACGGCTTTTTTGCTTTTGGGAATACAACCTATGATGAACTTTTAAATACTTTACCGCAAGCAATCCCCGATGCGACAGCCAACACCAACAACACTGGCCCCAACGACGGGTCAATGAGTGTGGACCTACGTAACCTTGGCAACAACCGGGTTCTGTTGCTCCTCAATGGGCACCGCATGCCCGCCGCCAACGGCACCGGCAGACCCGACCTGAATTTCATCCCGCCATCCATGATTGGCCAGATCGAGATCGTCACGGGCGGCGGGTCATCCGTCTATGGGTCGGACGCCATTTCCGGTGTCGTCAATTTCAAGCTACGCGACCGCTTTGATGGCCTTGAGGTACGGGCCAGTGGTGGCTTGTCCAGCCGCGGCGACGCGGAGGAAGCCTATGGCGGCATGATATACGGTACGCCCTTCGCGAATGACCGCGGCCATATCGTGCTGTCAGCTGACGCCGCCCACAAGGGCAGTTTCACCGAATGGGACCGGGCCATCTCCCGCTTCGATTATGACGTCGAAGACGGCATGTTGGTGCCTGACCCTTCGTCGTCGATCCCGGGCGGGCGGGCAAACGATGTCGGCGACGGCGTGACCCTTTCACCCGCCAGCCTGAGCCCTGAAGTCGCCGATTATCTGACCGCCACATTCGGGCTGACCAGCGACGGCAATATCGCCCTCAGCGAAGACATACGCTTCGGCACGGACGGCAACCCCCAGCCCTATATCAGTGCTGAAAACACCTTTTTCACAACACCCTATGTCTATTTGCAGGACCCGCTGAAGAAGCTGAACACGGCCGGTATCCTGACCTATGACATCAGCGACAAAGCCCGCCTCTTTGCCAGCCTTGCCTATATGCATTCGGCACAGCGGCGATCCCTTTCACCAGAAGGATTGCGCGACCTGCGCATCCCGCGCTCAAACCCATACATCACCGACGCATTCCGCGCGATCCTGGACGCAGGCGACGCTGCAGAAGACGGCAATTTCTTCAGCTACCGCATGCGCATTCTCGAAGGCGGTGCCCGCCGTCGGCACAATACCCATGATGCCTGGCGCGCAACCATCAGCATTGATGGCTCTGACCTTTTGGGGCTGGACTGGTCTGTGTTCCTGAACACCGGCGGGTCGCGCTGGCGGGAGCTGGAACTGGGCAGCTACTCCTACAGCCGCCTGCAGGGTGCCCTGGGCTGCCCGGCGAATGACGTGACCAGCGAACAGATTGACGACTATGTCCCCCTGGCCTGCCTGGACGTCCCGGTTTTCCCTGATGGCATCTCCATCAACCCGTTCGGTGAAGGCAACATCACAGCGGATGAGATCCGCTACCTGCAAATGGATACCCCGATCCGGAACCTGACCAAAAGCCGTCAGTTTGTGGTGGGCGGCCATGTATCCGGCAATGGACCCCGCCTTTTCGCTGACGCTGCAGCCTATTCCATCGGCACAGAATATCGCCGCGAAAGTACTGATTTCCTCGCCGATGCCCGCCTGTCCTCCGCTGATGTTCTCGGCTCCAGCTCTGAAACCAGTTTTTCCGGCACCTATGACGTGGTTGAGACCTACGCTGAACTCGCCCTGCCGCTTATCCGCGGCAGCACGATCAGGGACCTGACAGCCAAAGCGGGCGGGCGTATGTCGGAATATTCCTCGATCGGTACCGTGATCAGCTGGCGGTTCGGACTAGTTGCCTCCGTCGGAACCTGGCTGGAGCTTCGGGGCGATTACCAGCGCGCCAACAGGGCCCCGAACCTGACCGAACTTTATGCCGGGCGTGTGCTTGACTATCCCGACATGCGCGATCCGTGCGCACTGGCGGGCGGTGCCGATGCCGCTTTCTGTGCCGACCTTGGTGCCGCTGACCCGAGCGTGCTCAGGAGCGGTGAATTTCAGGTTCCCTCTTTCGCGCAGGGCAACCCGAACCTGGCTGCCGAACGGTCCCACACCTGGAGTGCCGGCCTGACGCTCTATATGCCCGGACAGCGTGACACCCGCCTGACGGTGGATTTTTTCGACATCAAGGTCGATAACGCCATCAACCAGATCTCGCCGACGCTTCTGGCGGCGCTGTGCCTCGACAGTCGCGATACCCAGGGCAGTTTCTGCACGCGGGTCGTGCGGGAAGACAGCGGTCGGGTCAGCCATATTGAAAATGGCTATGAGAATGTCGCCTATATCCGTAGCCAGGGGGTAGACTTTTCCCTGCGCCATCAGCTTGACCTGCAGGACGGGACGCTGAACCTGTCCCTATTGGGCACCTGGCTGGCGCGCCAAGACAGGCGCCTGACAGCCATTTCAGACATTGTCGAATGTGCCGGTTATGTGGACCGCGGCATCTGCGGCCGGGCCATCCCGCGCTGGAAACTGAAGGGTCAGCTGGCATGGTACGGCAGCCGGTATGACATCGCCCTGCGCTGGCGCTATATCTCACGCATCACCGATGGCGCGCTCCGGGATACACCGGACGCCAGCCTCACCTTCCCCTATGTCAGCGACCAGAATTATGTCGACCTGTCCGCCCGGTACGACATGGGCGACCGCTGGCAACTGACCATCGGCGTCAACAATATGTTTGATAACAAGCCGCCGTTTATCGAATCCAACATTGGCGCCGGCACGGACCCGGCCACCTACGGCGTACGCGGTCGCTTCTTCTTTCTTGGCGCATCCTACCGCTACTGACCCCCCTCCCCGCAGCCCGCGCGGTCCCCTCTGGTGTCTCTTTCTCTGCGCCTCGCAGTCATAGAGGGACAAGCCAACAAATCTCGGGGAGAAGAGATCATGCAGTATCTAAGAGGCAGCACGTCGGCCATTGCCATCGCCAGCGTGTTTCTCGCGGGGGCCACCCTGGCACCGCTGTCGGGTGGCGCGATCGCCCAGGAAACCAGTTCACAGAACCAGAGCGCGCAGACCCAAGGGGAACCGGGCCATATTACCGGCACCGTGCGCCACGCTCTGGCCGAATCCGCGCTCACAGGCGCAATTGTCACCATTGAAGGCCTGGACATCAGCGCCACGGTGGACGAACGCGGCACCTTCCGCTTCTCCGCTGTCCCTGCAGGCACCTACACGCTGACAGTCAACTATGTGGGCCTCGACCCAAAAGAGGTACAAGTTTCTGTCGACGCAGGCGCGACAGTGGAACCGGACATCACGCTCGGGGATGAATTACTGACCATGGAAGAAATCGCGGTCGTCGGCACACGCAGCGCACAGGCATCATCCCTCAGCAAACAGCGCGCAGCCGAGAATGTCGCGACAGTTCTGTCCGCCGACGTTTCCGGCAAGTTCCCGGACAGCACGGCGGCCGAGGCCATGCGCCGCGCGCCCGGCATTTCGCTGGTGCGCCGTGAGCGGGGTGGCGAGGGCCAGCATGTTTCCATTCGCGGACTGGATTCAAGCCTCAACAACGTGAAGATCAACGGCATCAACTCGGGCAATGGCGGCAGCCGCCAGGTGCCATTCGACGTTTTCCAGGCTGACAGCATGTCAGAGATCATCATCAATAAATCGCTTCTGCCCTACCATGACGGTGAAGGCATTGGCGGCTCGGTTGAACTGAAGACACGGCGGCCCCTCCAACTGGGCAAACAGCGCATCAGCCTGAATGCCGAAGGCCGCTACGGCGAATATGCCGACAAGGTGGGCGGGCGTTTCAGCGCATCCTACAGCGACGTGCTCAACGACGATGAAACACTCGGCATTCTGGCCTCTGCCTCCTACCGCAAACGCTATGTGCGGTCCTACCAGTTTGATGTTCTGGGGTCCTACCTGCCAACGGCCCTGCCCCTGGCACTGGAAGCGGGCGCAGATCCGGACGACCCGGACTATATCACCCGCGCACCGGAAGATACCTTCCTGCTGCCGACCCGCTTTGGCCCTGAGTTTTCAACCGACGACCTGCCAAACGGCGATGACCTGGTGGCCGAGGACCTGCGCCTCAATGTGTTCGACAATGTGCGCGAAAACATTGCTGGCACTCTGGGCTTTGAATGGCAGGCCACCGACACGACATCGCTGATGATTATCGGCAACTATAACCGCACCGAGGAATCGAACACCCGAAACGCCATCGGCTTCGAACAGTCGGACAGATATTCCGACGACGACCAATATATCGAAGCCGGCGCCCTGCCTTATTACGGTTCTGGGCCGTTTATGCGCATCCGCGGCGAAGTGGAAGATGAGGTTGAGGTCAACAGCACGCTTGTGTTCTCAGGCGAGACCTATCTGGATCAATGGTCGTTCAAATATGGCGTTGGCTATGCCTATGCCAAGGAAACCACGCCCAACTCGATCGAGATCGACTTCCGGGTGGATGACATTGAGGACGAAGATCCGTTCGGCACCGGGGCGCTGGCGCCGGCTATTGGCCCGGACGGCGAGCGCTATATCGCGTTCGATCACACCAGCAACCAGCATGGCATCCCGATTCCAAACCTGACAGATGCGGGCTGGGCGTCGGTGCTCGACCCGACGATCCAGGAGCTGTACGGCATTGCCACTTTCAACTCCACATCCAAAAACAATCGCTACTCGGCCTATTTCGACACGGAATATCAGCCGCAAAGCGACTGGCTGCGGGCCATCCAGTTCGGCTTCAAGTTCGAACGGTCCGACTTCCGCGACGATTTTGTCGGCATCGTGGATGATACAGATTTCACCACGGACGGCACGTTCGGCGGCGACGGGGATTTTTACCTTTCGGACACCAACCTGCTGACAGGCAATTATGTGTCGCTCGCGGATATTGGCACGCCAATTCCGAACCTGCCGTTCCTGCTGGAATATGATCGGGGAGCCATAGAAACCTTCGGTGCCCAAGTCAACGAAACCGTTCTTGCTGCCATCGCATCAGGGGATCAGGGGTACGATGAGTATGAGACCTACGAAACCCGTGAAGACATTTATGCCGCCTACGCACAGGCATCCATGAATTGGGGCGATACCACCGTTATCGCCGGGGCGCGGCTGGAGCATTTCAAGGGCGACACCTTCTTCAGCTTCGATTCCTTCGACGACCTTGAAGACCTGAATATTTTTGGCGTTGTCTCTGCCAGCGAACAGGGCAGCTACACTACCGTTCTGCCGCGCCTTCAGGTCAACTACCGGCCAGAAGGCAACTGGGTAATCCGCGGCGCGGCCTATACCGCACTGGCACGCCCATCGCTGTATTCCATGGGGGTATTGGATATCGACGCATCAGACGAGGATCTGGCCAACGAACTGGGCGAAACCCCACGCGTGCGGATCAGGGTGCCCAACCCCGGCATCGATCCGGCCTATGCCTATAACTTCGAACTGGGCGGCGAATATTATTTCGGCAAGGTCGGTGTCATCAGCGCCAGCTTCTTCTATAAGCATATCGAGAAATTCATCTATTTCTCTGACACCGACACCACGGGTGACAACAGCCTGAGCCTGGATGCGGTGCGGGAGATCGAAGGCCTCGAAGGCCTGACCATCCCCGATGAATATGATGTCTCGATCGTGCGGGTGGAAAACGGCCGGTCGGCAGACATCTATGGCGTGGAACTCAATTTCGTGCGCCAGTTCGAAGACCTGTTCGACGGTGTTTTGGGCGGCTTTGGTGTCTATGCCAACCTGACGCTGCAGGAATCGACCGCCGACGCTGATATTGTCCACGGCTATGTCCGCGAAGTCCCGTTCTTTGACTCGCCCGACTATGTCGGCAACCTGGCACTGACATTTGAGAAATACGGGCTGGATGCTGCCCTGTCATATTCCTTTCAGGGCAAACAGCTGGACAGTGTGGAAAGCTGGCTGAACATGGATGAATACGACCAGTCCTATTCGTCCGTGGACCTGAATGTGAAATATAACCTGCCGCGCGATATCTTCGGCAAAACCCAGGTTTATCTGCAGGTCACCGACCTGCTGAATGGCGGCAAACGCCCAATAAACTGGGAAACCGTCGGCACCTCACGCAAGTATCTGGACGATATTGAGTTTATCGGCCGTGAGTTCCGGATGGGTATTTCCGTGCGTTTCTAAGTCTAGTCGCTCTGAGTAGACCTTGTGGCAGGCCCGCCTTGGCGCCTGCCACTTTTTTTGACAGAAAAAAGGCGCGCCGACCAGGGCGCGCTTTTCACATCAGGACCTATATAGCTCTCAGTCTTTGGGCACCGACCGTGCCTTGAGGTTCAGGGCATGCTCCATGATATGAAACACCAAATTCTGCTCCATCGTGCCGCTAACCAGATGCGCCCAGGGGCCAATCGCATAAAGCCCGACATCCTCACCGCCATGGGTTTCACTACCCAGCGGAACCAGGGCCTGCTGGCTAAAATCCGGGTCCTGCACCATCTCTTCTGTCAAGGTCTCGCGCGCGCCGTGCTTCACGGCCCCAGGGCCGGTATAATAGCCCAGCGTGGTGAAAGGCTTACCGTCCTTTGCTTCAACCGGCTTGCCGTCAAGGCTGCCTGTGTGGTGCATCAGCCCCAGGATCGGGTTCCCCCGGTTCGGGTAGCCACTGATGGTGAAAACGTGGCTGTGGTCCGCTGTTACGATCACCAGCGTTTCTTCTGGGTCCACCAAGTCCATCACCCGGCGGACAGTTGCAGACAGCTCCACCACTTCGTGAAGCGCCTGGTAGGCATTGCCCTTGTGGTGGCCATGGTCGATCCGCCCGGCCTCTATCATCAGATAGTAACCGTTCGGGTTGTGGGACAGTGTCCTGATCGCGGCTTCCGCCATCGCTGGCAGGTAGACGTCCCGGTCGCCCCGGTCATTCACATACGGAATGTGCGAGCTGTCGAACAACCCAAGGACAGGCGCCCCGGACGAAAGATCCAACGCTGCAAGGCCCACAGCATCTTCCACATAGCGCCCGTTCGGATGACGCACCTGCCATTCTTTCAGCAGATTGCGCTTATCGCCACGGTCGCCGCCCTTAAGCCCTTCGGGCAGGAAATGCTGCCTGCCGCCGCCCAGAGCGACATCAATGCCATCACCATAGGGAAACTCAACCAACTGGCGTGCCAGATCCTTGCAGCCATGCACTTGCGCATCGTCCGGCAGGTCGGTATCATTTTCCCACGATCGCGACGCCACATGGCCATAAACCGCCCCCGGCGTGGCGTGGGTCACGCGGGCCGTGGTCACAATCCCGGTCGCCATCCCCGCTTCCTCTGCATATTCCGCCAGGGTTTTGAGGACATGGTCCGATGCCCCCTCACACACACCGGTCGGCTGATCGGCGCTGAGCCCCATGGTTCCAATGTTGGTTTTGACCCCGGTATTCAGGGCGCTGGCCGTGCCTGCGCTGTCGGGCACCTGCGCATTGACATTGTATGTCTTCACCAGCGACGTATAGGGAAACGTCTCGAAACTCAGGAAATTTTCCTCTCCGGTCTCTCCCCGCAGCTGGCCTTCAAGGATGCGCCCGGCCGTCACGGTCGAAGGCCCCATGCCGTCCCCGATGATCAGAATGACATTTTTCGCCTGGCGGGTGTTCGGCAGGCGCGCCAACCTATCTGCCAGCTCTTCGTCCGCTTGGGCAGCGGTCGCACCAACCAATAGGGCCACTAGCGCCGCGCCTTTCAAAAATCTCAATTTATCTTTCATTGCCTGCAGGTCCTCCCTGTTCAAATTCGCTGCACCCAACCTTGAAAACAGTCATTCAACGATGATCTCTCAAGGTTTCAGGCATGGGACCAGTACTGGTCACGCCTGTGGGCGCCCCGTTTGTCAAAAAGAAGGGTGCAACTGCTGCTAAATGATATTCGCCCAGCTATATGACGCCTGCGGCACAGAGTTTGGATACCCCTATCAGGACACACTCACCGAATTAGTCCGCTTCTGGCGAATTTGAGACATACGTGGCAACTTTTGAGAATGTCTGCTTTTCACAACAGACGAGACAGAATTCTGTCTCGTCAAATGTGACATTTCGCTGGAATACTCATGCAAGACTCGTGAAATAGCCCAAATTAACCCTTTGAAATTTCTGAGGTGGGAATCCTGTGCGCTGTGGAGGACGACACGTCGGAACGCCTATGGATACAATGCGTTTATCTCCTGAACGTAACTTAAAAGGAGAACCTCAATGCTGTGCCCATTTACGGAACTCAAAAGCTTCGATATACGCGGTCGGGACGAAACCCTGGGCGAGCTTGAAGATTGTCTCCTCACTGAGGTCGACTGGTCTGTCCAGTATCTGACTGCCAAAACGGGCAATTGGCTGACCGGACGCACCGTGCTGATCAAGGAAGACTGCCTGACCGCAATCGACCCAAACGGCAAGACTGTTATGGCGGCCCTTTCCAAGGAAAAATTCAAAAATCTGCCCGACGAAGCAAGCGACCCACCTGTCAACAAGCAGAAACAGCAGGACCTCGCCAACAATTATGCATGGGTCGGGGCCGCCGGCGCGGGATTTATGGCTTTCTCGCCAGATGCTGTCATGCAGGATGCCGGAAGCTCTGGTGATGATGAAGCTGGCGATGACGGCAACAACAAACTGCGCAGCATGGAAGAGCTGATCGGCTATGACGTTGTGGCTGGCGACACGGCGCTGGGTGCGGTCACGGACATCATGATTGATCCAACCTCATGGCGCGCCCGTTTCCTGGCGGTCAGGCGGAAAAAATCAGACGATATCATCATGCTGGTGCCGTGCGAATGCATCGAGGCCGTAAGCTGGGGCAAACGCACGATCCAGTGCCAGGAGAAGATTCAGTCTCAAGCCCCCGTTCGGACTGCTGCTTAGCAAACACTCCTCCTGTGGCGCAGCTTCTTGGGAACGCTGCCGTTGCCACGTCGTTTCTTACCTGGACACGAGGAATAGGAGTTTGATTTGCCACAAATCGGCATGAAACCGAATGATCCGGTTCCCGTCCTGTCGGTACTGAACCAGGACGGCGCGCTGGACGAGACACTGGAGCCTGACCTCAGCGAAGACACCCTGCACCGCATGTACAGGACAATGCTTGAGGCACGGCTTTTTGATGAACGTCTTTTGAACCTGCAACGCCAGGGCAAACTAGGCACCTTTGCGCCCGTGCGCGGCCAAGAAGCGGCCCAGGTGGGCTCCATCTCGGCGCTTGAGGAAGATGACTGGATGGTCCCCTCGTTTCGGGAGAATGCCGCAGCCCTGTGGCGCGGCACCCCCATGGATGGCCTGTTCCTTTTCATTGCCGGCTATAACGAAGGCCTTGCAATCCCCGACGGCAAGAAAGACCTGCCTGTGGCGGTGCCCGTGGCCAGCCAGCTGCCGCACGCTGTAGGCCTTGCCTACGCTGAAAAATTCAGGAAAACCGATAATGTGGCGATGGTCTATTTTGGTGACGGCGCCACCTCTGAAGGGGACTTTCACGAGGCCCTGAACTTTGCAGGCGTGATGGAAGTGCCTGTGGTGTTTGTGTGCCAGAACAACCAATGGGCCATTTCCGTACCGCGGGAAAAACAGACAGCCTCCCACAGTATCGCGCAGAAAGCCCATGCATACGGCATCCAGGGTATTCAGGTGGACGGTAATGACGTGCTGGCAGTGCACGCAGCCACCCGCGACGCCGTGGAACGCGCCCGCAACGAACATAAACCAACGCTGATCGAGTGCGTCACCTACCGGATGGAAGTGCACACCACCGCGGACGACCCAACCATTTACCGCGATGACGAAGACGTTGAAGCCTGGGAAGAACGCGACCCTATTGAGCGCATGCGCGGCTATCTGATCGGCAAGGACATATGGTCCGACGATCAGGAGGAAGAGCTTTGCGACAGCATCCAGAAGGAGATCAAGAACGCGTGGGCGAAAACCCAGGAGACCATCAAGGGCCTCGATGACCCGAGGGTGATCTTTGACCATGTTTTCGACGAGCCTACGCACCTGATCAAGGAACAGCGCGCACGCTTTGAACAAGACCTTCAGTCCGGGAGAGACGCAGATGAGTGATCAAAGAACCATGGTGGATGCGCTCAATCTGGCCCTGCATGAAGAAATGAAGCGCGACGACAATGCCATCCTGCTGGGTGAGGACGTGGGCGTCGACGGCGGCATCTTCCGCGTCAGCAAAGGATTGATCGAGACATTCGGCGAGGAGCGGGTCATTGATACCCCGCTTGCAGAATCCGGCATTGTTGGCACCGCGATCGGTATGGCGATGGCCGGATTGAGGCCCATTGCGGAAATGCAGTTTTCCGGTTTCAGCTATTTCGCCTATCACCAGATCGAAAGCCATGCTGCCCGCATGCGTTGGCGTAGCCGCGGCCGCTATCATGTGCCGCTGGTTGTCCGCATGCCTTATGGTGGCGGCGTTCGCGCACTGGAGCACCACAGTGAAAGCCGCGAAGTTATCTATACCCACACGCCAGGCTTGCGCACGGTCATACCGTCCGGCCCCAAGAACGCCTGTCAGCTTCTGAAGGCTGCCATCCGGGATCCGGACCCAGTAATCTTTCTGGAACCAAAAGCAGTGTACCGGTCTGTCAAAGAGGAAGTCCCAGAAGATTTGGACCCGCTTCCCCTTGATAAGGCGGCACATGTCCGTGAAGGCGACGAACTGACGTTTGTGTCCTACGGCGCCATGCTGCACCGAACGCTTGAGGCCGCTGACCGTTTGCAGGAAGAGGACGGCATATCGTGCGATGTGATCGACCTGCTGACCCTTGCGCCGCTGGACGCCGCAACAGTGGTGAAATCCGCATCACAGACCGGCCGCGTGGTGGTGGTGACGGAAGCGCCGCAAAGCTACGGCCCGGCCGCTGAAATCGCCGCGCGCGTGGCTGAGGACGCCTTCGTCAAGCTGGAAGCGCCAGTTGGGCGCGTGGCTGGCTATGACATCCACATGCCCTTCTTTGCGCGCGAACAAAGTTATCTCCCAAGCGTTGACCGCATTACCGACACTGCCCGCTACACTCTGGAATTTTAGGAGCCCCCCTGATGGCCTACAGCTTTACCCTGCAAGACCCCGGTGAAGGCATTCACGAGGTGATCATCGATGAAATCATGGTGTCCGAGGGAGACCATGTGAATGAAGGCGACCCAGTGATGGCCGTGGAGTCAGACAAGGCCGCCATCGAACTGCCCGCGCCTGTCAGCGGCACCGTCAAGCGCCTGAGCGTCAGCAAAGGGGACACCGTCGAGGTTGGCGCCGAATTGATGGTGTTTGACGATGGCAGTGATGACAGCGACAGCGGTGATGACGAGGACGCTTCATCTGAACCCTCGGACGAGGAAGCGTCCGATGGCAAAACGGAAGATGACAAAAGCGCCTCTGCCAAAAGCAGCGACAGCGAAGCCTCTGACGATGAGGCAGACGAACCCGAGGACGCTGAAGATAGCAGCGCCAAGGATACAGGCGGTGGCAACGATGATGAAGAAGAGGGCGAGAAGAGCGCCCGCGACACCGAGGGCGACGACACGGCTTCTGATGACGAAGAAGACACCAAAGACGAACGTGAAGAGACGAAGGAGTTTGAAGGCTCAGAGCCCGATGAAGGCCTGGCGGACGATCGGCAGGATGCAGGCATCAAGGCTGCGCCGGCCGCCCGTGCCGCCGCAGATAAACACGGCATTGACCTGGCTTCCGTGAAACCCACCGGCAGTAAAGGCCATGTCACCAAGCAGGATGTCGAAAAGGCGGCCAAGTCTGAAGGACACGACACCGACAACGCAGGCGATACGGGTCGGGGCCGGGAAACCCGCAAGAAGATGTCCGGCATCCGGAAGGCTACCGCCAATCATATGGCGCGCGCCTGGGCCGATATCCCGCATGTGACCCATCAGGATCGCGCTGATATCACCGAGCTTGAAAAAGCGCGCCAACAGCTGATGGAAGACAAAGACAATGACGTCGATGGCCTGACGCTGACAGCCTTTGTCATCAAGGCCATGACGATTGCCCTGAAGCAGCACCCGGAATTCAATGCCCGGCTGGACATGGACAACAGCGAACTGATCATCAGCGACGATGTCAATGTAGCCTTCGCGCTTGATACCGACCGCGGGTTGCTGACACCCGTGCTGCGATCCGTTGAGACCAAATCGATCCATGGCATCGCCACAGAGATGGCCGCCATGGCGGAAAAACTGCACTCCGGCCCGCCTGAGAAAGAAGATCTTGAAGGCGGCACAATCACGCTGACCAATGTGGGATCGCTGGGCGGTACCGGCTTCACCCCGATTATCAACCACCCCCAGGTGGCCATCCTGGGCATGGCACGCGCTGCCCTTGAGCCTGTTGTAATGGGCACCCTGGACGAGCCTGACATCAAGGCAAGGCTTATGCTGCCGCTTGTCTTTGCCTTCGACCACCGGGCGCAGGACGGCGCAGATGCTGCGCGTTTCATGACCACCTTGAAGGGCCTTCTGGAGGACCCCAACCGGCTGCTGGTGGAGGCAGCCTAGAGGCCAAGCCTTGGGGAAATGAGTAAGTTACTCATAATGCTCAACCTCCTAAAAGCCAGACAGTTCAGGCCCAGATAGTCACAATATTGCGCACTATCGGCGCCCCAGCGGCAGCCCGATGCTTTATCCTGCCCGGGAGTTCAATGAACCGGGAGGCAAGCATGAATACGACAAAGACTGATCTGAAAGCGGCCCTTGAAACTGAGTTTCCACACCTGCGCCGCTACGCCCAGTCTCTGACGCGTGATCGCAGTGATGCCGAAGACCTGGCCCAGGCGGCAATCGTCCGCGCCCTGACACGGGCGCACCAGTTCAAGGCTGGCACAAACCTGCGCGGCTGGTTGTTTACCATCTTGAAGAACATCCATATCGACCGCCAGCGGAAAGCCGCACGCCAAGGCCCGAAAGTCGCGTTCGAGGACTGGTACCAGGAGACCCAATGCGCGCCCACACAGGAAAAGCACATCGAGATGAGCGAGGTGGCTGACCGCCTGCAGGACCTGAAAAAAGACCAGCAGAAGGTCATCAAGCTTAGTGTTTTTGATGGCCTTGACCACCAGGAAATTGCGAAGAAAATGAATGTCGCCGTTGGCACGGTCAAAAGTCGGCTGTGCCGGGCACGCCGCGCCTTGGCTGTCAGCTGACAGAAGGGCGAAGCTCCTTCAGGAAAGGGAGAAATGCATAATGACCCATGAATGGATTTGGCTCGGCTGGGCTTTGTTCCTGTTACTTGCCTGGCCCCATGCACAACGTTTCAAACACAAGGATGCGCGGCCGATCGCTGCTTACCTGATTTTCATCATGACATGCAGCCTGGCGGCATCCCTTGTTTTCTTCATGGGCACCTGGGCGGTTGCCCAAACTGCCGCAGGTAGTGAGATCAGTAGCTGGGCAACCTTGCTGATTGTTGTAGCTGCCGTTTTCCTGGCCGTTGTCGCCGGAAACTATGCCATCCGTCGCCCACCACCAAGCGAACCGGAAGAGCCCCAATAGCCGGCCTGGAACACGAAACAGCGCCGCACTGAATACCAAGGCTGAATAACAACGCCCCCGACACAAAGCCGCGCTGACGGCATAAAAAAAGCGCCCCAGGAGGGCGCTTTTTAGCTATCTGATTTTTTCGGCTGCCTAGTCGGCGTCCTTCAGGGACCGCCGCGCATCCAGTACATCCTTCAGCGACAGGCGCTCGCCACCCCCCATATTCTCTTCAGACGCTTTCTGCAGCTCCATAACCTCATGCTCCATAGCGTCCAGAATAGCGAACTTTTCCGACACCTTGAGGGTGTCGTTTTCTGTCACATCTTTCGGCGACTTGAAATACGCGTAGGGGTCGCGCTTCAGGGCTTCAAGCTCAACGGATTGATCATATTTCAACATGAGAATTATCCTTTCTGTCGCTAACCTGCGGCATCTCCGCCGCTACTGCGCCAGCAGCGAGCGGTACATCCAGGCTGCTTCTTCGTGTGCGCCAATACGGGCCGTCAGAAGATCGGCTGTGTAGACATCGTCTATTTCCTCTGCGGCGGCTACAGACTTGCGCATCCTGTCCGCGATGCTGGTATTGCCGTCAACCAACTTCCGCAGAAATTCTTCCGTTGTCGCAACACCCGGTTCGCTTGTCAGGATGGAGTTTTCTTCGAACTCTGAAAAACTGGCAGGCGCAGGATGGCCAAGGGCGCGAATTCGTTCAGCAATACTGTCGATGGCTTCGGCGAGATCCTCATATTGCGTTTCTGTCAGTTTATGGAGGCCATAAAAGGCCGGACCGACAACATTCCAGTGCACACCTTGTGTTTGCAGATACAGGATGTAGCTGTCTGCAAGCGCGTTCGACAGATACTGGGCAAGTTTGCTGGTATCCCGCTCCCTGATGCCGGTATCGATCTTCTCATCGTGCGCTTTTGTGGCAAAAACCTGAGCAGTATTACTCATGCCGTCACTCCTTTCGTTTGCGTCCCGTCTGATGTGTTCACCAGTACAAACGACGGCAGCCCAAAGGGGTTCCCCAGAATCCTGAAAAGTCAGGCAAGACCACGACAGCGGGCGACCTGCTGAAGGTGTTCAACCGCCAGCGCATAACAGGCTGTCTGCAGGCTGACCTCGGCCCTTTTGTGCATATGCCAGGCCCTGTCGGCCGCACGATCAATGATGTCATCGAGGCTTTTTTCGGCAGTTTCCACCACGACTTCATGGCCCGCCTTACCGGCCAGCCATTCGTGGTATGACGCCAGCACGCCGCCGGCATTTGCCAGAATGTCCGGCACCAACCGGATATCACGTTTGACCAAAATCTCATCGGCATCGGCGCTGACTGCGTCGTTGGCCAGTTCCAGAATTACGGAAGCCTTGATGTCATCGGCATTATCCTGGTGGATTTGCTCGCCCAGCGCAGCAGGGACAAGCAGGTCACACTCATCTGTCAGGATCGCGTCTGGTTCACCGCCTTCTGCCTCCAGCTCGTTATCCAACCCGCTGAATGACTTGCCTTGTTCCTTGGCGGCCAGAAGGTCATCCACATTGAAGCCTTCGGGTTTGCGCAGAGACCCACTTGAGTCAGAGACCCCGATGATCCTGTAACCGTCTTTTGCCAAAAGGCTGGCGATCTGCCCGCCGACTTTACCAAAGCCCTGAACGATAACAGTGGGTTCCTCCTGGGTCAGGCCCAGCTTGTCCCGCAGTTTATCCAGCACCCGTTTGCCGCCACGCGCCGTTGCACCGTCACGCAGGTTCAACCCGCCAAGCGCGCTTGGTTTTCCGGTAACGACATGCGGCACTGACTTGCCCATAAGCTGTTCATATTCATCCCGTATCCAGGCCATTTCCTCAGGCCCGCAGCCCACGTCGGGCGCCGGGATATCCTTGTTGGGGCCGATATCGCTGATGAAGGCCCGGGTCCAGGCACGGCACAGCCGCTCGCGCTCATGAACCGAAAGCGCACTGCCATCGATCGGCACACCGCCCTTGGCGCCGCCAAGCGGCAACCCAAGAAGGGCTGTCTTGAGCGTCATTTTAAACGCCAGTGACCGGACTTCCTCTTCGCTGACCTCCGGGTGAAACCGCAGGCCACCCTTGCAGGGGCCCAGAAGGTGGGAATGCTGGCATCGCCAGCAGGTGACCTGAACACGCTTTCCACTGTCAAGGCGCAGCGTCAGCCTGCGCTCTATCAGGGCATCACTGGCCTTGATGGAATCAAGCAGATCATCGTCTGATCCGCCCATGCCCTGGACACGGTCAAGCCGTTTCAGAATACCGTCGTCAATCATGAAATCCCTTTGCGTTGCTTCATCGTGACGCCCGCAGGAAATCATGGCCGGGGCGCCCATTCAAACAACGCGGAAAGGGCTTAAGGGTTCCCGCCTGGCAGGGAAACAAGTTTGGCAAGGGCCGGCATCAGGTCCGTCATCGCCCGGCTTTTCGCCACCACCGGCACGCTCCAGAAGCGTTCCGCCAGATGGGTACGTGGGTCGTGTGCGCTGCAAAACAGAAAAGGCACCTGTTGGCGTGTCAGTTCGTCCGCCAGCTTTTCTATCTTGTCGCTGCCGAGGTGGGTTTCCAGCACTGCGCCCCCGAGCGTATTCTCACGCGTAAGCGCCAGGGCTTCGTCAGCCGTTGCCGCAGGGCCAATGGTATTATAGCCGCTTTGGCCCAGCAGGCTTCCGATCCCCCGGGCAACCAGGATATCCGCATCGACCAATAGAATGGCTGGTGGGCCAGCCGACGTTAGCGCATCTTCAACAACGGGGTCGAGATCCACGATCCCGATGTCGCCAGAGGCTACGGGATTGTTGAGTAACTCTTCGGTGCCGGCGCCCTGTTTGACGCTGTTGAGCCCAAGGTTCATAAGCGCTCGTGCCGCCGCCGAGCGAGAGGGCATGCGGTTTTCGAAGCGCCACTCGTCCACCGCAGAAACTTCTTCCTGCGTGAGCATCACCTGCAAGCGCTCCGCCCTCTTTTCCGACACGTAAGTTCTCCCGCTGATTGTGTACCCTATCGCACTTTAGGATAGGCGGCGTGAGGGTGCAAAGCTTATTGGTGGTTTCAGGGGCCACCCCAAGGCTTCGGGCGTGACGGCCAGAATTCAGTCGCTCACATGGGGTTTTTCCGAATAGACCGTCAATCGGTCAGGCTTTTCACCCGCCAGCGGGCGCACTTCAGGGCGCGACATGGGGCTGTTCACATTGCCCTTGCGGGACATGACGTCTTCCCGCGCAACCCATCCAATCAGTTGGGCGCGCCGGTCAACCACCGCCAGAATATTGGCATCGCTTCTGCGGAAAATATGTATCAGGTCATCAAGCTCGTCGTCCGGGCGACATTTGCGCATAACCGCGTCCATGACATTGCCGACAAACTCGGTACCGATCCCCGGTGACTGACTGTCCATCAGGGCTGCCGCGCGCCGTGTCAGGTGGCCAACCACCTCATCACCGTCCACCACAATCAAGCAGTCTTCCTTGCTGTTCTTGAGCCGCCTGAGGGCTTCTTTGAGGGTATGTCCTACATGGACAACTTCCGGCGCAGGGCGCATTACATCTTCAGCAATCATGACTTTGGTCTTCCGGCTAGGGTGTCTTCATATATGCACCAACGCCCCTGTTCCTGATGGGTTCCCATCGCAATTTCATTTACCGCCGCCCGCGCGGGGAGGGAACCCACGCACGCACGCGACGTTATTGAAGAAACAGTTGGTGGCCTTCCGGGCACTCCCGGAACCAACGCGGAGGATCAACTCAATGACGAAGCCGGACATAACCGAAAAGGGCACTGATGAGCGACCGACCGTCCCGGCACTGCTGTGCATTGACCTCCAGTATCTTGGAACGACGGAAGGCTACGGCATATTTGAAAACCACCGGAAGACTGGCTGGAAGGAAGAAGACATCCAATATTATCTGGACCGGATTCAGAAGTTGGTGCTGCCGAATGTGGTCAAGCTGCAGAGTGCATTTCGCAACAAGCAGCTTGAAGTCATTCACTGCCGTATCTGTTCCCTGACACAGGATGGCCGCGACCGCAGCCCGGAGCACGTCCGGTTGGGCCTGCACGCCCCACCCCATTCCAAACTCGCCCAATTCCTGCCTCAGGTCGCGCCCATCGACGACGAGTTGGTTCTGAGCAAAACCGCAAGCGGCATCTTCACCTCAACCAACCTTCATTATCTGCTCGGCAACCTGGGCATTACCAACCTCTATGTGGCAGGCGTATACACCAATGAATGTGTCAGCAGTGCCGTCCGCAGTGCCAGCGACCTGGGCTACAGGCCCACTCTGGTATCGGACGCGACAGCCGCGATCTCGTCGGCAATGCAGGAGGCTTCCCTCCTGACCCTCAAAGACCGTTATGCCCGAATAGAAGAAACCGACGAAGTGTGTGAGGAGATATCCTGATCCCCGGAAAAATATCGGAACCCTCCCCCCTATTTCACGTTCCTCCCTGCGACTGTTGAGAGTAGCGGATTCACCTTTTAACCAAGAGGAGAATACCTATGATTTTCTACAGAAGGTTTCTTGCAACAACCGCTATGGCTGCCTGCCTGGGCGCAACAGCGTCGGGTGCACTTGTCTTCGCTGATGACCACGGCGCAATGCCTGGCGCCATTGATCCTTACGAAAAACCTGACCAGGCAAGCATCGTGCTGTCCGGTAATGTAGTTTCCCAGGTGGGTGACTCGTTCATGCTGGACTTCGGCGACGGCCTGATCACTGTAGAAATGGACGACTGGGACTGGCACAACGAAGCGGCCAGGATCAACCCAGGTGAAACGGTGACAGTCCGAGGCGAAATCGACAAGGACCTCTACGAGACCAAAACCATTGAAGCCAGCAGCGTCTATGTCGTTGACCGTGCCACATACTATTACGCCAGCGACACAGACGAGGAAGACAGTGCCTACTGGAACTATGGCTTCTATGACCCGAAAGACGCCCCCGAGGGCACTTGGTTTGGCCTGACAGGGACTGTGGAAAAGGTGAAAGGCACCGAATTCAAGCTGGATACGGGCCTCCACCAGATCATGGTTGAAACGGCACATCTGGCCTACAACCCGCTGGATGACACCGGCTTCCAGCAGGTCGATGTCGGTGACCGCGTTTATGTCAGCGGCCCGCTCGACAAGGCCTTCTTCGATGAAGCGGAAGTAGAGGCCACATCGGTTATCACCTTGTCCCAGGACAAGACCAAAACAACCGGTAAATAATAACCAGAACCAAGGGGCCATCTGGCCCCGCATGCCCGGTACAGCGGAGATATCCTCCCCTTCGCTGTGCCGGCTCTTTTTTTCCTTTAAGGAGTACTAAAATGAACGATCGCTCACAGCAGCATGACAGCAACAAGAAGACCGATCCGCCAAAACTTGACGCAGACGAAGCCAGACAGGCAGAAATCGTCCTGGATAGTCGCCGCAAACGAAAATGGGCAATCCGGCTGATTCTTGCCCTATTCGCACTCTATGTCCTCTACTTCCTGGCGACAGCCTAACTGAAGTATGAATAGGAAAGGTTCTTTTCTATCCGTTTCTGGCGAGCCGCAGGCACTGGACGAATCCAAGGCGACGCAGGCTTAAGGCACGTCATCCAGGAGAGCCCGGAAAGACCTCATGAATTCGCTGTCTTGTCTGGAAAACCCACCTGAAGGATCTCGGTGGACCATTCAGGTCATCGCCATATTTCCTCCTTTGGTCGCACTGTCATAGACATAAGTTATATTTTTGCTGACATGGCCAGTCTTTAAATGCTGAGTCTCATCGCCCAGCAGCAGGAAATTTATTTAAAGAGCGACAGGCCTTTTATGGCACCACAAAAGGACAAGACGGTCGGTACAGTCAACCGTGGGCACTGCGCCATAGGCCTTGCCGTGCGCGTGGGCGGCATGGTGGGCGGCATGCTTGCCGGCGCCAACGCAGGCATTGCCGAGACAACGGACGGCGCGTGGGACCGTGTCGAGGAAATCAGTGTCACGGTAGCCAGGAGCGAGGAACGGGCGCTTCAGCCAGCCCACACGCTTGATGAGCAAGCGATCGAGCGCCGCCAGCCGACCGATTTTACCGAGGTGTTCCGTGCCGTTCTGGGCGTGGGTATCCGCACCAATTCGCGCGGGGAAGCCGTGCTTCGGCTGCGCGGTTCCGAAGAACGCCAGTCACAGATATTCATCGACGGGGCACCGATCAGCGTGCCCTGGGACGGCCGTGCCGACCTGTCCCTGTTTCCGGCAAGCTTCATCAGGAAGGTGAACATCTTGAAAAGCGCCGCACCCATTGAGTATGGCGCCAACGCGGTTCTTGGTGTGGTTGATATCTCCACCTATGAGAAGGCGGACGCCTTCAGGCTGAATGCCAGATCTGAGATGGGCTCGCATGGCTCCCGTCTTGTTGAAGGGGAAGTTTTTGTGCCCCTTGAAGGGGCAAGCCTGCAACTGGGTGGCAACCATTTCAAAAGAGATGCCGTCACAGTCGCGAGCCGTGACCCCATTCCGTTCGACCCGCTGGCAGGTGATGGCCGGACCAACACCGACCTCGAAAGCACAAGCTTTTTTGGGGCCGCCGCCCTTGAACGGGATTGGGGCACCGTGCGCATCAGCGCCATGGATATCGACGCAAAAAAAGGTATTGCCGCCGCGGCCCACATCGACCCGGCGGAAGGTAATCCCCGCTTCTGGCGCTATCCCGATTGGCACATGACCCAGATCAGCCTTGCGGGCGACATATCCATCAGTGAGGCGACCGACCTGCGCATCAACAGCTGGCACCAACGGTTCAGCCAGCAAATCGTATCCTATGGTGATGTATCTTATAGCGTGGCTGAAGAGAGGCAGGACGACCGGGACCGCACCTATGGCGGACGACTGGTCCTGTCCCACGACTGGCGGTATCTGACCACGCGGCTTGTTACCTCCCTGCAGGAAAGCACGCACACGCAAACCGAGACAGACCTGCTGGCCAACAGCAGCGGCGATCCGGAACGCTTTCGCCAACGGCTTTTCAGTATCGGCGGTGAAGTAGATATTCCCATCAGCGATAGGGTGAAAAGCTCCTTTTCGGTTGCACATGACCGGGCCACCACACCGCTGACCGGTGGGCGCCCGATGCAGGACGCAATCTCCAAGTGGGCCGCAGCAGCAGCGGCTGAATGGCAGGCCACGCCTGACCTGACGGTAACGGCAACGATTGGCCAACGCACGCGTTTCCCAACCATGCGCGAACTGTACGGCAACGCGCTGGGCCGCTTCCTCCTGAACCCTGACCTGAAGCCGGAAACAGCCCTGGTGGGTGATATAACGTTCGCGTGGGTGCCGACCGACCAGCCGTTTGAACTTACGGTCACGCCATGGTTTACCCGAATTGGTGACACGCTGTCACAGCGAAATGTGACCGTGGACGGCATAGCGCGCCGGCAACGGTTCAATCTTGATGGGTCCAGGGGGATTGGCATTGAGGCCGGAATCGTCTGGCAGGCATCCAGCGCCGTCACGCTTGAGGCCAACGCCTTCTGGCAGGACCTGAAAGCTGACCGCGACGCAGAAGGCAACCGCCACACGCTTTATCAACGGCCCGAGTCCCAGCTGCTGCTGGCAGCAAACTATGAGACGCCGGGCGGCAGCAGTCTGCGCGCAGAAATGAACCATCTGGGCCAGGCCTTTGATGAAAATGAGGATGGCATCCTGGCACGGCTTGGTACGTCGACAGAATTCAATGTTAAATTCTACATGCCTGTAAAACAGACAGACTACGGCGTCTGGCAAATCTATGGCGCCGTAAACAATATTACCGACACGACCATACTACCTCAGCTCGGCCTGCCGGATGCCGGGCGCACGTTCAAATTGGGTATCCGTTTGAAAAGTGACTGAGGCCAACAAATGTCCGGCACGTGACACATAAGGGGGTCACGATAGGGGAAACTGCAATTCAACCAGGATGGGAAACGACTTCCCGGCCTGACGTGGAAAACTGAGGAAAAAGGAGGGACACCTATGAAGCTCGGTGTGAATATAGCACTTGCCATTATGCTGGCCACAACGCCGGCACTGAGTGCGGACGATGAAAAATTGATGTCGGCGAAAACGTTTGATGGCCTCAAGGTCAGAAACATTGGTCCGGCTTATATGTCGGGGCGGGTTGCTGACATTGCAGTCGATCAGACCGATCCAGCTACCTGGTATGTCGGCATTGGCTCCGGCGGTGTTTGGAAAACAGAAAATGCGGGCACGACCTGGTCGCCGATTTTCGACGATGAGGCGGTCTATTCCATTGGTGACGTTACCATCGACCCAAGCAACCCGAATATCATCTGGGTGGGCACGGGTGAAAACAACGGCGGTCGTCATATCGCCTTTGGTGACGGTGTCTACAAGTCCCTGGACGGTGGCAAGACCTGGAAAAACATGGGGCTGAAAAAGTCTGAGCACATCGGCGACATCATTGTTCATCCAACCGATTCCAATACCGTCTGGGTATCCGCCCAGGGCCCGCTTTGGTCGGGCGGCGGTGAACGCGGCCTCTTCAAGACCACCGACGGCGGCCAGACCTGGCGCAACGTTCTGGAAGGCGACGAATGGACGGGCGTAGGCTCCGTCGCGATCGACCCAAGGAACCCGAACAAGCTTTATGCCGCCAAATGGCAGCGCCAACGGACGATCGCTAATCTCATCGATTCCGGCCCGGGTTCCGGTCTCTATACGTCTGATGACGGCGGGGAAACCTGGCGTCAGATGACCGAAGGCCTGCCGAAGGGATCCATGGGTAAATCCAGCATTGCTGTTTCCCCCATCAATCCTGATGTCGTCTATGCCTCGATCGAACTTGATGAGCGCAAAGGTGGTTTCTGGCGCTCCTCCGACCGGGGCGCAAGCTGGGTGAAGATGTCCGATGTAGCGGCGGGGGGTACCGGCAATCACTATTACCAGGAGATCTTCACAGACCCACATACGTTCGACATGGTCTATTTTTCAAATAATGCCAGCAAGGTTACCAAGGATGGCGGCAAAACATGGGAAACCATGAATCTGAAGAACCGCCATGTGGATGACCACGCGTTCGCGTTCCACCCTGATGACCCGGACTTCATTCTGGTTGGCTCTGACGGCGGCCTTTATGAAAGCCGCGACGACATGAAAACCTGGCGCTTCAACCAGAGCATTCCGGTCACGCAATTCTACAAGATCGCGGCTGACGACGATTTCCCATTCTACAACGTTTATGGCGGCACGCAGGACAACTCCACGCAGGGTGGGCCCAGCCGCACCAAGCGCGCGGACGGCATCAAAAATTCCGATTGGTATATCATTCTGGGTGCGGACGGCCACCAGCCGGCAACAGAGCCTGGCAACCCGGATATTGTCTATGCCCAGTGGCAGAAGGGCAGCCTGAACCGATATGACCGCAAGCTGCGCGAGACAGTCTTTATCCAGCCTCAGCCGAAGCCCGGCGAACCCGCTGAACGCTTCAACTGGGACGCGCCGATCAATGTTTCCCACCATGATCCAAAGCGGCTTTATCACGCCTCACAGCGCCTGTGGCGGTCTGACGACCGGGGCGACACCTGGACAGCCATTTCCCCAGACCTGACCCGTAACGGCAACCGCTTGCGTATGCCGATGATGGGCCGCACCTGGGGGCCTGAAGCAGGCTGGGACCTATATGCCATGTCCGATTTCCACACAATCGCGAACGTGGCGGAAAGCCCGATCGACGAGAATATCCTGTATGTCGGCACCGACGATGGCCTTATTCAGGTGACGTCTGACGGCGGCGAGACCTGGACCCGCTATGAGATCGGCAAGATCAAGGGCGTGCCAGACAATGCCTATGTCAATGACATCCGGGCTGATCGCTTCGATGCCGACACGGTGTATGCTGCCCTCGATAACCACAAGGAAGGCGACTATAAGCCGTATCTGATCAAGAGCACCAACCGTGGCAAATCCTGGAAGATGATCACTGGTGGGCTGCCAGAGAAAACTCTTGTGTGGCGTATCACCCAGGATCATGTGAACAAGGACCTGATGTTCCTTGGTACCGAGTTCGGCCTGTATTTCACCGTCACGGGCGGCGAAAACTGGGTTGAGCTGACAGGCGGCGTTCCTACCATTTCCTTCCGCGATGTCCGCATCCAGCGACGGGAAAATGACCTGGTGGCTGGCAGCTTCGGTCGCGGCATCTTCATCCTGGATGACTATTCACCGCTCCGCAGCCTGAACGCCGACACGCTGGAAGAGGAAGCCCTTCTTTTCGCCAAAGCCCAGAACCTGATGTACCTCGAAGACGAACTGCACAGCGACAGCCAGGGTGACGACCAGTGGGTGGCCGAAAACCCGCCTTATGGTGCAACCTTCACCTACTATCTGAAGGACAGCTTCAAGACCGCCAAAGACAAACGCGTCGAGGCAGACAAGAAGCTGGCGAAGGATGGCAAGGATGTTGTCTACCCGGCTTGGGACGTGCTGGAGGCGGAACTGCGCGAGGACGAGCCTGCAGTCTTCGTGACCGTCAAGGATGCTGCTGGCGCCATGGTTCGCCACGTGCCAGCCGCTAACAAGAAAGGCATCCAACGCGTAACCTGGGACTTCCACCACGCGCTCAAGGAAGCCATCACCAACGAGCCGCGCCCATCCTGGATGGGGCCTGCCCGTGGGGTACGGGCGCTGCCGGGCACTTATACGGCCACGCTCAATGTCCGCCAGGGCGGTGTGATCCGCGAGCTGACGTCGCCGGTCTCCTTCGAAGTGGTCGACTATATCGAGCCAACCCTTGAAAAGTCCACGCCAGCCGAGGTGCAAGCCTTCCAGGAGAAAATAGTGCGGATTGACGCGGCGATTGACGCTGCGAGCCTGACAATTGCCGACCTGCAGAAGCAACTTGAAGGCTACCGCACAGCGCTTGACCGCACAGCCGACAGGGCCGCGCTTGAGGCGCAGTTTGCCGCGATCCGTGCTGAGCTCTTCAGCCTTGATGAAGCCATCAACGGCAAGAAGGCCGATGACCAGAAGGGTGCGGAACCGGCGACAATCAGCAGCCGGGTGTCTTTCGCCAAAGGAAGCGCAGGCAGCTATTATGGCCCAACGCCTCAAAGCCATGAACAGCTCGGCTACGCCCTGGATGCTTTCGCGGGTGTCCGCGAGCGCCTTATCGCGCTGACCGAGACCACAATCCCGGCATTTGAGAAGGCCATGCTGGACGCTGGTGCACCGTGGGTTCGCGGTGCGGATATGCTTCCGCCGCTCGACTAAAGCGCAGGCCGCAAAGCGGAGCAACCGCTCAAGGAAACAGGAACCACCGGGTGCGCCCGGTGGTTCTCCTCTGAAGAGGCCTGGTAATGTGCCTCTCCTGCCCCCATCAAATGCTGGCCAAGATTTTGGGCACGGACAAATGCCCGAGCCCTTCCGCGTTTCGTGCCTGCCCAAATCGGTTCAATTCAGGTCAGTTTGATTTGCATCAAGTCCCTCGTGGCTCAGCCCTCTAATGTGCATGCAACACAACAGTGGAATCAGACATGCATATAGATCTCTACCGGAAGGCAGCACCGATTGCTGCAAGATCGATCCGTCTCCTGCCTCTCGCCCCAGCCAACCTGGCCTTGTCTGTGCTGGCCAAGCGCATGTCACGCAGGCATGGGGCTATTCTCGACCGCCTGCGGCCGATAGCAGGCAAGAAATTCTTGATCAAGATCACCGACCTTGGGGTGACCCTTCTGCTATCGGTGCACCACCATGCAGTGGCGGTGAAAATCGTTCGACAGGCCACCCCCAGCGATGTTGGCATTGAAGGGGCTCTGCCCCTGCTTGTTGCGCTGATTGAGGGGGAGATGGACGGTGATGCCCTTTTCTTCACCCGTGACCTGACGATCAGCGGCGACACAGAAGCCCTGCTGACCCTGAGGAACGCGCTGGACAGCGCGGATTTCAGCCTGCAGCGCGAAATTCTGGCGGCGGCAGGCCCCCTTGGCACTGCCCTATCGCACGCAAAAAGGGCACTCGAAGGGCCCCACCATAGAGACCAAAACTGGCAATCCGGACACCCCTCATGACAAAACTTGAACTGATATGCCCCGCCGGCACACCCGCCGCGCTTCGGGTAGCCGTGGATGCGGGGGCCGACGCGGTCTATATGGGCTTCCGGGATGAAACCAACGCCCGCAATTTCCCGGGGCTGAATTTCTCGCGCGATGAACTTGGAGAGGCCCTTGCCTATGCCCACGCGCGTGGGTCGCAGGTATTCCTGGCGGTGAACACCTATGCCCGCGCGGGCGACCCGGCGCCGTGGCATGCCGCGATCCGGTCCGCGTCCGAGCTTGGGGTGGACGCGCTGATCCTGGCGGACATCGGCCTCCTGGACTATGCCTGCGCCAACTTCCCAGACCTCAGGCTGCATCTGTCGGTGCAGGCGTCGGCATCCAACCCCTCTGCGATCAATTATTACCAGGACCGGTTCGACATCAAACGCGTGGTGCTGCCGCGTGTCCTGACCGTGCCTGAGATCGGACGACTGAACGCGGACATCAATGTGGAGACGGAAGTGTTTGCCTTTGGCGGCATGTGCCCGATGGCCGAGGGCCGCTGCACGCTTTCGTCCTATATCACCGGCAAATCACCGAACCAGAACGGTGTCTGCTCGCCAGCCAGCCATGTGGCCTATGAGCGAACAGAAGAAGGGCTGACAAGCAAGCTGGGCGGCTTCACCATCAACCGCTTCGCGGATGATGAAAACGCCGGTTACCCCACCTTGTGCAAGGGCCGCTTCAAGACCGGCGATAACGCGCGCTACCTGTTCGAGGAACCGACGAGCCTTGATATCACCCCGATCCTGCCGGACCTCCAGGCCGCGGGCGTGACCGCATTGAAGATTGAAGGCCGACAACGCAGCAAGGCATACGTGCGCGATGTGGTTACTGCCTTCCGGGCCGCGATTGACGGCACGCCCGGCACAGCGGCTGGCGTCAGCCACCTGACGGAAGGTAACCGCAACACCACAGGCGCATATGGGAAGAAATGGCTATGACACACACAACAACCGCCCCAACCTTGTCAATGGGCCCCCTGCTGTTCAACTGGACAGCCGACGACATGCGCGACTTCTATTTCCGCGTCGCCGACGAAGCAGACCTGGATGTCGTCTATTTCGGAGAAGCCGTGTGTGCCAAGCGCCGCCCGTTTCACCTGCCGCACTATGGCGATATCATCGACCGGCTGGAGCGCGGCGGCAAGCGGGTGATCCTTTCAAGTCTGCAACTGGTGATGGACACGAAAGATCAGGCCGCCCTGGATGACATCATGGCCTTCGCTGGCACCAACATGATCGAGGCCAACGACCTGTCTGCCTGCGCAGCGCTGGCGGGCACGCCGCACGCGCTGGGGCCTTCGGTCAATGTCTATAACGAGGGCACGCTCAAATATTTTGAAAAGGAAGGCGCCAAGCGGATTTCACTGAACCCGGAACTGCCGAAAGCCAGCCTAGAGGCCCTGGCCAAAGCGGCCGAAGCTGAGCTGGAGGTGCAGGTGTTTGGCCGCGCGCCACTGGCGATTTCGGCCCGCTGTTTCCACGCCCGGCATCATGGCCTGGCCAAAAGCGGCTGCCAATATGTCTGCGACAAAGACCCCGACGGCCTGGCGGTTGAAACGCTGGACGACCAACCGTTCCTGGCCATAAACGGCCTGCAGACCCTGTCGCACGCCTACCTGTGCCTGACGCACGAGCTTGAGCCCCTGAAGGCAATGGGCATCAAAAATTTCCGGCTGACACCCCATACCACCGATATGGTGCAGGTAGCTGCCCTGTTCCGTGACTGCGCAGGGGGCAAAACAAGCGGGCAAGAGGCCGCCCAAAAGCTTCAACACCTACTGCCGGACGTGCCGCTTTCGAACGGTTTCTTCCACGGCGAAGCGGGCCTCAGTTTCGTGGCTTAGCCCGCCCCGCCCTGCAAGGGAAATCAGGCCGCCTGCTTCCGCGGCCTGACCAACATCATGCCATACCGCAGCACGAACATCAGGAAACCCGCG
Source organism: Kordiimonas sp. UBA4487 (assembly GCF_002389025.1). Lineage (NCBI taxonomy): Bacteria > Pseudomonadati > Pseudomonadota > Alphaproteobacteria > Kordiimonadales > Kordiimonadaceae > Kordiimonas > Kordiimonas sp. UBA4487. Next base: position 416,244 of record NZ_DGNR01000012.1, on the reverse strand, counting down.
GCCCACAAAAGGCCGGAGACCGACAGCAGCATGCTATAGGCATCGGGCGCCAGGGGTGCAGACACCCGCAGGGCCGCTGAAAGAAAGATGGCCAGATACATGGCTGCGCCGAAGCCCCCCGCCGCAAGGTCGCGGCCTGTGTGCCCCAGCGTGGCGCGGGACATGACAGCAAGCGGCATCAGCCCCATCAGGCCCGCTGTCAGGGCGTGAATACCAGCGCTGGGGGTGATGCCGGCATTCGGCAGAAGCACGTCCAGCCCGAGAAGCGCCAGCCCGATCGGTATCCACAGGTAGGCTGCATGGAGCACCAGCACAATGGCGCTAGTGATCGTGGCCCAGCCCTTCCAGCGCGCAAGCCGCACCAGATGGCCAGCGCCCACCAGCACAAGAAGGCCACCCGCCACCATGCTTTGCGGCCCTACAACCCACAAGGCAAGCGCCGCGGCGGTGGCCAGCAGGAGAATCTTGTCAAACTGGCCAAATGGAATGGGACGCGTGGCCTTGCCCGACTTGATCAGCCAGTTTGTCGTGAAGCTGGGCACAATGCGGCCACCAATCAGCGCATTCAGAAGCACAATCAGCGCAAGGGCGGCCCGCACGGCATAGTCGCCGGAAAACAGCCCAAGCGTTTCAATATGGAAGGCAATGTTGCTGGCCGCCAGCAGGCTGATGATCAGGCAAACCGGAGCGTTGCGCCAGTTCTTGCCCGCGATCACCTCGCGGCTGACAATCGCGGCCACCGCGAGCAGGAAAACGCTGTCCACCGTGGCGGCTGTTACCGGCTGTACCGGCACCAGCACGGCCAGCCGCCCCAGCATCCACGCCAGTGTGAGCATCAGAAGCGGCATGCCGGAAATGGGCAGCCGCCCTGTCCAGTTGGGGATGGCCGTCAGCAGAAAGCCAGTGATCACCGCCGCCAGATAGCCGAACAGCATTTCATGGATATGCCAGCGCATTGGGTCCATCCCGCCCGGCAGGTCACCCCCGTGGGTGAAAAGGTAAAGCCAGGCGGGCACCAGGAAGGCTGCGGCCAATCCGCCCAACAGAAAGAAGGGACGAAAACCGAAACTGAGAAAGGCGGGGCCTTGATACCGTTTTGCGGACATGGATAAACTCCTGCAACTGATTTGCAATATCATAGCGTAAAGTTATAAAAAATGCCGGGCGCTTATTGTCGCACCCGGCACTTTGATTTTCCGAGCCGGCAGTTGCAGGCTTAGAATTTCGCCTGCAGCGTGAACCAGATCTTGTCGGTGTCAGCCGAGAAGGAATCTGCGTTATAGAAAGCCGCTTTCACGCTGGCCGTCAGATATTTGTTGATCTTCTTGGATACAAGGAAGTCAATTTCACTGCCGTAGGAAATCCCGCCGGTATCGCTTGAAAAGTCGTGATACACCGCCTTGAAAAGCGTGCCTCCGAAGGCGCCATCACCCGGCACCTTATAGGCCACAGACACAAACACGTCCTCAAGGCCGTTCGCAGGTGTGCCCAGGAACTTATCGGCCCAGCCATTAAAGGCATGGAGCGTGGCAAGCGGGGTCTGGAACGCCACGCCATTGTCGCTGCCCAGCAGCTCGTAGCCCACCTGGCCTGTCACGCTGCCCGCAGTCGCAGACAGGCTGCCGCGCCAATAATCAGCCGAAAAATCATTCGGATTGTCTTTATAGTCAGACTGCGACGCATACTCGAGCTCATACCCGACCTTAAGGCCGTCAGACACTGTCTGCTTGCCGTCAAGGCGCACACCGAATGTGCTTGAGGACAGCCCCAAAACTGGCGCGTCATTCAGGTCGATCAGGTAAGCGTATGCCGTGATGTTGGCGAATTCGAAGCCTTTGTAGCCCAGGTTGAACACATGGGTGTTGGTGTCCAGGTCACCAAGTGGGTGATCCTCACCAAAAATGCGGTTCACATTCCAGACATAGCCATAAACGGCCGTCAGGTCCTTCGCTGGGGTCGCGATTGCGGCCACCGCATCGTATGTCTGGTCATTCTGGCGGAAGCCCACGGTGCCGACAAAACGCTGGTTGCCAAGGTTGATGCCCTGGCGGCCACCCTTGAGGGTCACATATTCGTTTTTATATTGAATATAGGCTTGGTTCAGCTCTGTGGTGTCCGGGTCAGCCACCACCGGGCGGGTGATATTGCCGTTTACAGTATCGTTGAAAGTGTCCTGCCCAACGTGCGTGGTATTGGTGCCTTCAATATAAGCACTGAAACCATGCAGATCACCTGTGCGGTACCAGATTTTGGTCAGCAGCGTCGATGCTGTGGCCTTCTTGGAAAAACCGTCCTGATCCACAAGTTCAAGCCTGTAGCGGAGATCGAGCCCCGCGTCGCCATCCTGCAGGAAGTTACCGGTGTCTTCGGCGGCTGCGGCGCCGGATGCAGCAATTGCAAATGAGCTAACAGCAATCAATAGGGGGCTCTTTTTCATGGTTCGACTCCTTAAAAACCCTTCAATGAGTGTGTTTTAGCTGCATCAGTGATGTCATTACCTGATCCAGATCAAGTAGATGAAAAAATTGGAGAATTTGACAATATGTCGCACCCTGGTGTTGCGCTAGCGACACAGTCGGCGAAAGCGGCCTTCTTCCGGTCGGTACGAGAGGAGCTCGCCACTGTCCACATGGAAATACCAGGCGTGAAGCGTGAGGGTTTTGTCCTGAACCGCCTGGCGCACCCAGGGGTATCCGGCGAGGTTCTGGATGGAGACAAGCGCCCCCTCCATTTCCGCAAGCCGCAGGCATTCTTCATGGTCGCCTTCCGGATCACAATTTTCCAGGACCGCCTCTCGTGCGGGCGCCAGAATGCCTACCCAATCTGCGATATAGTCATCTTCACCTGTGTCGAACCGGTCTTCCGGTTTTTCGGCCATCAGGGCGGCGATGCCGCCACAGCCCGAATGCCCCATCACGATGATATGTTCGACCTTGATGTGGTTGACCGCATACTGAATAGCAGCACCCAGGGACTTGTGGTGGCTTTCGCCTTTTTCATATGGCGGTACGATATTGGCCACATTATTGACCACGAAAATCTCGCCAAGGCCGGCGTGGGTCAGAATGGCGGGATTCACCCGACTGTCGCTGCAGCCGATGATCAGAACCTTGGGCGCCTGCCCTTTCGAGGCCCACGTGCGGTAGGCCTCGTATTTCTTTTCCAAATATTCGGCGCGGAAGATTTTATAGCCTTCGAGCAGTTCTTCGTAGGAGTCCATCAATGCACCTGTGTATTCCCGCTATGCGGTGTGAAGCCTGAATGCTGAAAGCCTAGAGCGCAGCCGCGAGATCAAACCCCGCAATCTTTGCCCTTCCAGCGAGGTCCAATATGTAAGACTGAATTCCATGGCGAATGCTCCTGGTGTGAAGATAGTCGCGGATACGGGCCTCAACCTCGCCGAAGGGCAGAGGCATCTTGGCGCCCTCGCCCGCGCTGAACCGCTCAATATTCTGGTCGTAATAATGGCGGCACACCTCAGGCGTGGCTTCTGGCGCCGTTACTTCGGCCTGGATCAGCTTCATGATCCCGGCATCGAAGGCCTCTTCGGTCGCATCTTCCTCCAGGAAGCCTTTTTCAATGGCTTCCTGGCGCAACAGTTCACGAACAAGGAGGGCCTTGGCCGCCTCGTCACGGGCGGCCTCCCTGTTTGGCGCAGGGTGGAACTGCATTTCCTTGAACACATCGTCGTCCGAGATTTCGGTCTTGTTCACAAAGATAGGCATGGTTCAGGCCCTCTTGCGTACGATCTGATAGCCAGACCGGAAGATATATTTGATCGGCGCGGACAGCACATGCACGAGCCGGGTGAAGGGGAACAGCACGAAGATCGTGAGCCCAAGAACGATGTGCAGCTTGAACACCAGTGGTTCATGCAGCACGAAGTCTGCAGCTCCGCCGCGGAAGGTCACGATATGCTGGGCCCAGTTGGCCAGCGCAATCATGGAGCTGCCGTCCGGATGCTGGGCAGAGGCCGGAATGGTGGCAAGGCCCAGGATCAGCTGCACATACAGCACCAGAAGGATCATGATATCCGCCGGTTTGCTGGTGGCCCGGATACGCGGGTCTGTCAGACGCCGCACCAGAAGGATGGTCATGCCGATAAAGCAGATGGTGCCGAAGATGCCACCGGCGATCATTGCCATTTTCTGCTTGGCCGCAGCCGTCATCACCAGGTGATACACGCTTTCCGGCGTCAACAGCCCGACAAGGTGGCCGAAGAACAGCAGAATGATGCCCACATGGAACATGTTGCTGCCCGCCCGCATGCCCTTCGAGCGCAGAAGCTGGCTTGAACCCGCTTTCCAGCTGTATGGGTCCTGGTCGTAGCGAAGGATCGAGCCCATCACCATGATGACGATGGCAAGGTAGGGGTAAATCCCGAAGAAGAAGTCATTGAGATAAGCTGACATTCTTGCCTCCTATCACTGAACGGTGGGCGCGGCGCCTGCCGTGCCCTGATGGCGGGTTGCGGATGGACACACTGCGCAGGATGCGTCGCCGTCGAAGGCGGGAGTTTCCTCCCACTCCTTGTCAAGCGCCTCCAGGCTCGTGTCTTCCTGTTCGGCGTCCAGGAGCGCCTGCTCGACGAACTTTTCGTCAGCCTTGGCGTCCGAGAGTGCCTCCAGCGCGCGGTACACATGCTGGTAGCCCAGTTTCTTGGCCTTCAGCTTGGCACCCACGGCCCCCAGGATATGGACGGTTTCACCCAGAAGCTCCTTGGCCTGCTCAAACGGCAGGATCGCCAGGAACTCAAGGAACAGCGGCAGGTAATCCGGCAGCTCGCGGGCCGCGAGCTCGAACCCATGGCTTTTATAAAGGTCCAGCAGGTCCACCATGGCCTGGCCGCGGTCACGGCTTTCGCCGTGCACATGCTCAAACAGGTAAAGCGAATGTGCGCGCGACCGGTCAAAGTTGGCCACATAGTCTTCCTGCACACGCATCAGGTTCCGACGCGCCAGATCGTCCATGAAGCCAAGAAGCGGCTTCATGATTTTCTGCGGGATGAGCTTCTCTTCCGTGATAACGGCCTTCAGCTCATCCATATGTTGCTGCAGGTCTTCTGTTGGATAGGCAAGCAGCATGCCCATGATCTTGAAGGTACGCATCAGCCTCTCCTTACGTTGCCGGACATGGTGTTTTTGTGGGTTTTGCCGCCAAACATGCCGCCAGAGCGGGCACTGCCGCCACTGCAGCCGTTGCCGAAGCTGAAGCCACAAGCCGACCGGCTTTCAAACGCGATCTCGTTATCGAACGGCGTTTTGCCCGCATATTCACGGTGGTTGGTCGGGATAACGAAGCGGTCGTCATAGTCCGCCAGCGCCATGATCTTGTACATGTCGGCCACGGTGCGTTCGTCCAGACCCACGCGGTCCAGCACGTCCACATTGCCTTCGCCGCCCACGGTTTTACTGCGCATGTAGCTGCGCATGGCCATCATGCGCTCAAGCGCATGGACAACCGGTTCTTCCTTGCCGCCTGTCAGCATATTGGCCAGGTATTTCACCGGAATCCGCAGGCTTTTCACGTCAGGCATGATGTCGTCGCCGGCAATCTTGCCTTCCGCATACGCGCTTTGGATCGGTGACAGTGGTGGGATGTACCAGACCATTGGCAGCGTGCGGTATTCAGGGTGCAGCGGGAAGGCCACTTTCCAGTCCATCGCCATTTTATAGACAGGCGAGTTCTTGGCAGCCTCGAGCCAGCTGTCCGGGATACCGTCCTTGCGCGCCTGTTCGATCACAGCCGGGTCGTGCGGGTCCAGGAAGATGTCGGTCTGAGCCTCATAGAGGTCCTCCTCATCCGGCGTGGAGGCCGCTTCTTCAATCCGGTCCGCATCATAGAGCAACACACCCAGATAGCGGATACGGCCCACGCAGGTTTCGGAACACACAGTCGGCTCGCCGTTCTCGATGCGCGGGAAGCAGAAGGTGCATTTTTCCGATTTGCCGGACTGCCAGTTGAAGTAGATCTTCTTGTAAGGGCAGCCAGACACGCACATGCGCCAGCCACGGCATTTGTCCTGGTCGATCAGAACGATGCCGTCTTCCTCACGCTTGTAGATCGCGCCTGATGGGCAGGATGCAGCGCACGTGGGGTTCAGGCAGTGTTCGCACAGCCGCGGCAGATACATCATGAAGGTATTTTCGAACTGGCCGTAAATGTCCTTCTCGACGTCCTTGAAGTTATAGTCCTTCGACCGCTTCTCGAACTCGCCACCCAGGATTTCTTCCCAGTTGGGGCCCCATTCTGGCTTTTCCATCGTCTGGCCGGTGATCACGGAATGCGCCCGCGCCGTTGGCACGGTTTTGGATTCCGGCGCATTCTGCAGGTGGGCATAGTCGAAGGTGAACGGCTCGTAATAGTCGTCGATCTCCGGCAGGTCGGGGTTGGCGAAAATGTTCGCCAGCACCCGGAACTTGCCACCGATCTTCGGCTGGATCTTGCCGTTGGTCTTCCTTTCCCAGCCGCCGTTCCAGCGGTCCTGGTTTTCCCATTCACGGGGGTAGCCCACGCCCGGCTTGGTCTCAACATTGTTGAACCAGGCATATTCCACACCTTCCCGGCTGGTCCACACGTTCTTACAGGTGACCGAGCAGGTGTGGCAGCCAATGCATTTGTCCAGATTGAGGACCATGCCGATTTGTGCACGTATTTTCATGAGCTTATCTCCTACTCGGCGGCCTGGGAGGAAGCTTCTTCCATGCCCCAGTCAATGTTGTCGACACGGCGCACCACCACGAATTCGTCGCGGTTGGAGCCGACTGTGCCGTAATAGTTGAACCCGTAAGCCAGCTGCGCGTAGCCGCCGATCATGTGGGTTGGCTTGACCACCGCCCGGGTTACCGAGTTGTGGATGCCGCCCCGACCGCCCGTGGTGTTGGAGACAGGTGTGTTAATCATCTTCTCCTGGGCGTGGTACATCATGGTCATGCCTTCCGGCACACGCTGGGATACGACCGCCCGCGCCATGATGGCGCCGTTGGTGTTATAGAGCTCGATCCAGTCGTTATCCTCGACATCGATCTTCTTCGCGTCGATTTCCGACAACCAGACCACTGGCCCGCCCCGGTTCAGCGTCAACATCAGCAGGTTGTCGCTGTAGGTGGAGTGGATGCCCCATTTCTGGTGCGGGGTGATCCAGTTCAGCGCCACCTGCTTGTGGCCGCGGGCGAACTTGTCCTTCACCGGCTCAACCGTTTTGGTGTTGACCGGAGGTTTGTAGACACAGAAGCCCTCGCCAAAATCACGCATCCATTCGTGATCCTGGTAGAACTGCTGGCGACCGGTGAGCGTGCGCCATGGGATCAGCTCATGCACGTTGGTGTAGCCGGCGTTATAGCTGACATGCTCGTCCTCAAGGCCCGACCATGTTGGCGACGAGATGATCTTGCGCGGCTGCTGCTTGATGTCGTGGAAGCGGATTTTTTCCTCTTCCTTCGGCTTGGCCAGGTGCGTGTGTTCGCGCCCTGTGATCTCGCCGAGCGCAGCCCAGGACTTCACAGCCACATGGCCGTTGGTCTCTGGCGCGAGGGAGAGCACCACTTCAGTTGCGTCCACGTCGGACACAATCTTCGGCATGCCTTCATTGGCACCGGGTTCGTCATGGACACCGTTCAGACGGCCAAGAAGCTCGACCTCCTCTTCGGTTTTCCAATTGATACCCTTACCGCCATTGCCAACATTCGCCATCAGCGGACCAAGGGCCGTGAAACGCTTGTAGGTGTTCGGGTAATCCCGCTCCACTTCGACGATCGCAGGCATGGTCTTGCCCGGAATTGGGTCGCATTCGCCCTTCTTCCAGTCTGTCACGCCCAGCGGCTGCGCCAGCTCGCCCGGGGTGTCATGCAGGATCGGCAAGGTAACGATGTCCTTCTCCACACCCAGGTGGCCAACGCAGATCTCCGAGAATTTCTCGGCCAGACCGCGGTAGATGTCCCAGTCAGACCGGCTTTCCCAGGCCGGATCAACGGCACGGGTCAGCGGGTGGATGAAGGGGTGCATGTCTGATGTATTGAGGTCGTTCTTTTCATACCAGGTGGCAGAAGGCAGCACGACATCAGAATAGACACATGTGGTGGACATGCGGAAATCAAGCGTGACCACCAAGTCCAGTTTGCCCTCTGGCGCTTCTTCGTGCCAGACAACCTCGCTTGGCTTCTTGCCGCCCAGCTCACCCAGGTCCTTGCCCAAGAGGCCATGCTGGGTACCCAGAAGGTGCTTCAGCATATATTCGTGGCCCTTGCCCGAAGACCCAAGGATGTTCGAACGCCAGATGAACATGTTGCGCGGGAAGTTTTTCGGATTGTCCGGGTCTTCGCACGCGAATTCGAGCTTGCCGGACTTCAGCTGGTCGACAACATAGTCGGCTGACTTCATGCCAGCTTCTTCAGCAGCCTTGGCAACCTTCAGCGGGTTTGCACCCAGCTGCGGCGCCGACGGCAACCAGCCCATGCGCTCAGACCGGACGTTACAGTCAATGAGACTGTGGTCTTCCCACTTCTTCTTGTCGGCGAGCGGGGAGAGGATCTCATCAACGCCGAGCTTCTCATATCGCCACTGGTTGGAGTGGTTATAGAAGAAGCTGGTGGAGTTCATGTGCCGGGGTGGGCGTGCCCAGTCCAGACCGAACGCCAGCGGCTGCCAGCCGGTTTGCGGACGCAGCTTTTCCTGCCCTACATAGTGGGCCCAGCCACCGCCGGATTTGCCCACACAGCCACACATGATCAGGAGGTTCATGATACCCCGGTAGATCATATCCATATGATACCAGTGGTTCACGGCGGCCCCCAGAATCACCATCGAACGACCGCGCGTCTGGTCGGCGTTGGTCGCAAACTCGCGCGCCACCTGGATCACACGCTCGCGGTCCACGCCAGTGATTTTTTCCTGCCAGGCCGGGGTGTAAGGAATGTCATCGTCATAAGACGCGGCAACATTGTCACCGCCCAGGCCACGATCGACACCATAGTTGGCAACCATCAGGTCGTAGACAGTCGCAACCTTGATGGGGCCGTCCTTGGTTTCAACGGTCTTCAGCGGCACATTGCGCTCAAGTATGCTTTCGTGGTCGGTATGCTGGAAGATCGGCTGATCGTTCTCCAGGTTGCCGAAATATGGGAAAGCAACGGCGGAGACTTCGTCTTCGCGGCCCACAAGGGTCACCTTCGGCCAGACATCGCTGCCGTCGGCAACATTCTTCAGCTCCAGGTTCCATTTCTTGGATTTGTCCCAGCGCGAACCGATGGTGCCGTTTGGCACAACCACATTGCCGGTGTTGCCGTCCAGGATGGCAGCTTTCCAGTCAGCATTCTCGCTTTCGCCCAGGGCGCCCTCGAAATCGGATGCACGGAGGAGACGGCTTGGCACAAGACGGCCATCCTTCTCCTCCATGCGCACGAGGAACGGCATGTCGGTGTACATGCGGCAATAGTCGTCGAAATATTCCGACTTACCGGCCACATGGAATTCCTTGAGGATCACATGCCCCATGGCCATCGCCATGGCGCTGTCTGTCCCTTGGCGTGGGTTCAGCCAGATATCCGTGAGCTTCGCAACTTCGGAATAGTCCGGCGTCACGGAAACGGTTTTGGTGCCCTTGTAGCGAACTTCGGTGAAGAAGTGGGCATCCGGCGTACGGGTTTGTGGCACGTTGGAACCCCAGGCAATGATATAGCCCGAATTGTACCAGTCCGCGCTTTCCGGCACGTCTGTCTGTTCGCCCCAGGTTTGTGGCGAAGAAGGCGGCAGGTCGCAGTACCAGTCATAGAAGGACATGCAAACACCGCCGATAAGCGACAGATAACGGCTGCCAGCTGCGTAAGACACCATGGACATAGCCGGGATCGGCGAGAAGCCGATAATACGGTCCGGGCCGTGTTCTTTGGCAGTGAACACATTCGCCGCCGCAATCAGCTCATTGGCTTCTTCCCAGGTTGCGCGCACGAAACCGCCAAGGCCGCGAACGCGCTTGTATTCCTGGGTCTTCTTAGGGTCGGAGACAATCGATTGCCAGGCATCCACAGGATCACCATGCTTGGCTTTCGCCTTGCGCCACAGCTCCAGGAGCCGGCCGCGCACCATAGGGTGCTTCAGCCGTGCCGCGCTGTAGAGATACCAGCTGTAGCTGGCACCACGGGCGCAGCCCCGAGGTTCGTGGTTCGGAAGATCAGGCCGGGTTTTTGGGTAATCCGTTTGTTGGGTTTCCCAGGTCACCAGACCGTTCTTCACATAGATTTTCCAGCTGCAGGAGCCGGTACAGTTCACCCCGTGGGTGGACCGCACGACCTTGTCGTGCGCCCAGCGGCCGCGGTAGGCCTTTTCCCAGTCCCGGCTTTCGTCAGTAGTGATACCGTGCCCGTCCGAGAATTTTTCGGGCGTTTTGGTGAAGTATGAGAGCCTGTCGATAAAGTTGCTCATGGATTGTCTCCGGATGCCCTTGTTAACTTATGGGTTTTTCACGTATGCGCCTGGGCGCAGATAGAACCACCAGTTGATGAGGATGCAGACGCCGTAGAAGATGGCGAAACCATAGAGTGCATACTCAGGTGTGGTGGCCTTGATTTCTTCGCCGAATACTTTCGGGATGATGAAGGCGCCGTATGCCGCGACAGCAGAGGTCCAGCCAAGCACAGGGCCAGCCTGTTCCTTGTTGAACACCACTGCGATGGTGCGGAAAGTGGAGCCGTTACCGATACCGGTAGCCGCGAACAGGATGATGAACAGCACGAGGAACGGATAGAAATATTCCTCAGGTGTTGCAGACGCGTAGGCTGCCTTCATGAAGTAAGCCACGCCCAGTGCACAGGCCACCATCACAACACTGACGATCTGCGTCACTTTCGCGCCGCCCATCTTGTCAGCCCAGCTGCCACCGATGGGGCGGATCAGCGCGCCAATGAAGGGCCCCATCCAGGCGAACATCAGGGCCGATGGGCCGTTCGGATTCACCGTATTGTGGGTCATGACACCGTCCACCATCAGGTGCTGGAAGCCGAACACCACCTTGATCGCCAGGCCCATGGCCGCGGCATAGCCGATAAAGCTGCCGAAGGTCATGGTGTAGATAACGGTCATGGCCCAGGTGTGTTTGTTGTCGAAAATCTGGAACTGGCGCTTGAGGTTTGTCTGGATTTTGCCGGGGATCAGCTTCAGTGCGAACACAGTGAGCGCGATCACAAGCGGCAGAACGATCCATTTATTGACATTAAGGCCGGACCCACCAATTTCAGCTGGCAGCATCAGCCACAGGCCGAAGGTGGCTGTCAGCAGGCCAATACCCAGCATGCCCAGGATTTTACCGAAGGCTGGCAGCGCCGCGCCCGCGTCTGGGGATACATGTTCGTCACGGATGTTGTTGAGGCCGAACCAACCGGCAATCGCCAGCGGCACCAAGAACAGCAGCCACACCCAACCAGCGTTGAAGATGTAGGTTTCCGTGCCCGCAGGAATTTTACCGATCAGCGTGCCGGACGTGTTCTTGAGCGTCATGCTGTCACCGCCGAACAGGGCGAATGTCATCACCAGCGGCACCAGAATCTGCATGGTGGTAACGCCGAAGTTGCCAAGGCCCGCATTCATGCCCAAGGCGTAGCCCTGGATCTTCTTGGGATAGAAGAAGCTGATGTTGGACATGGAAGACGCGAAGTTACCGCCACCAAAGCCCGAGAGGAGCGCCATCAGCTGGAACTGCCACAGCGGCGTGTTCGGGTCCTGCAAGAGGAAGCCTGTACCCGCCGCCGGAATCATCAGGAGCGCTGTCGTCAAAAAGAGCGTATAGCGCCCACCCGCGATGCGGATAAAGAAGGAGCTTGGGATCCGAAGCGTCGCGCCGGAAAGGCCCGCGATGGCCGCCAGGGTAAAGAGCTGGCTTTGCTCGAACGGGAAACCAAGGTTCAGCATCTGAACCGTAATGATGCCCCAGTAAAGCCAGACGGCGAAGCCACACAGCAGGGATGGAATGGAAATCCAGAGGTTGCGCGTTGCGATCTTCTTGCCCGCAGCGGCCCACTGGACATCATCGTCCGGGTTCCAGCCGTATAGATCGCGGCCCTTCTCTTCCAGTTTGGTTGCTTGTTCAGTCATTTGAACTCTCCTAAACGAGGCCTCTCCGGACCCCTCGGGTAAGTTGGGAGAGAGGCCCCAAGAGGCCTCTCAGATCCTTGGACGTTAGCCTTTGAGGCCTTCGAGTTCCGGCAGGTTGCGTGGACCACGCAGTTCCGGAATGCGTTGCTTCTCGAGCCGCTGGATCGCGAAGTGCATCCAGGTCAGCGCCACAGCGATGAGGACAGTCAGAAGCATGAAGCAACTGGTCCAGACGCCGATTACGTCGTTCATGAAGCCGAAGGTGATGGGAAGCACGAAGCCGCCAAGGCCACCGATCAGACCCACCATGCCGCCCACGGACCCAACATGGTCCGGGTAGTAGACCGGGATGTGCTTGTAGACAGCGGCCTTACCAAGGGACATGAAGAAGCCCAGGACGATGGTCAGCGCCACAAACAGTTCCAGCGGAATGGTGACATTGAAAGTGATCGGCCCAGTGATGCCCGCAACCGTATAATCAGTGGCCGGGTAGGACATGATGAAGGTGCAGATCACACTTGCGATGAAGGTCCAGTACATAACCGTCCGCGCACCAACCTTGTCCGACAGCCAGCCGCCGAGCGCCCGGAAGATAGACCCAGGAAGCGCGTAGCTTGCAGCCAGGATACCGGCGGTGCCAAGCTCAAGGCCGTAGGCGCCGACATAGTAGCGTGGCAGCCACAGCGCCAGCGCCACATAGGCACCGAACACGAAGAAGTAATAGAGCGAGAAGCGCCATACCTGAAGGTTCTTCAGCGGCTCAAGCTGCTGCAGGAAGCTGGGGTGCTTGTGGCCGCTGACTTTGTTGGCGGCGTGAACCGGGTCGTCTTTTGTGAACAGGAAAAACAGCACGGCCGTAATGGCCATGACAACAGCATAAACCTGCGCAACACCCTGCCAGGCACCGCCCACGGCCACCAGCAGCATCGGCGCACCGAAGTTGGTGATGGCTGCGCCCACGTTACCCATGCCAAAGATACCAAGGGCCGTGCCCTGTTGGTCTTTCGGGTACCAGCGGGACACATAGGCCACGCCAACAGCGAAACTGCCGCCCGCAAGGCCGACACCCAGCGCCGCCACCAGGAACATCTCGTAGGTGGTTACCATTGTCAGCAGGTAGGCTGCGACGGCTGTCGCCAGCATCTGGATGGTGTAAACGATCCGGCCGCCATATTGGTCGGTCCAGATACCAAGGAACAGGCGGCTAAGCGACCCTGTCAGTACCGGCGTTGCCACCAGGATACCGAATTGGGTGTCCGTCAACCCCAGCTGCGCCTTGATCTTGATCCCGATGATCGAGAAGATCGTCCATACGGCGAAACACACAGTGAACGCGAGTGTACTGGCGCTCAGCGCGTGGGTTCTTTGACCTTGAGTTACCAGGGTGTCTGTCACGATTCCCTCCTGACACAATTGTTGCCCTTTTGGTTGTCGCTACTATGGGGGCTCGGAGGGAAGCCGTGTTTGATCCATGTCAAGCGACTGAATTTTCCGGGTTTTGGGCTTTAAAGCGGCAGGTTTTCGACCACAGACACTTGGGAGAAGTCTTGGAAAAATGCGCTTTTTGGTCGCATTAACTTGAATGCAACATCCAAAATGCGATATTCCGTCGCATGGCCCAATAACGGGCCAAGGAGATTCGATGAATACACCCGTTCAAAATACCAAACTGGTTCAGGACCTGCTGCATAAGCTTGGGGACGTGGTGCATCAAATCCAGCGCGAACGTGGCTGTGCCGGCCTGCTTCTTGACAGCCTCGGCAAGATTTTTGCCCGCCGGTACGATGAACAGAACAAGGCCGTCGACAAGGCTATCAACGACCTGCGCACCTTTTGCGGGCGAACGGACGTCAAGGACGCCTTGCCTCAAAGCTTTGAGGCACGCCTGGCGTTCCTGCTCCGGAAATTCGAGGAATTGACCGAGGTCAGGGACCAGATTCGCCTGATGAAGGTGCGTTATACGCAGGCGCTCAACAACTATACCTTCAAATTCACCGTGCCGGCCATCGATGCCATGATCGAACTGGCGCAACGTGAACCGCGCCATAATTCAGCGCTGGTGTCGGCCTATTCCAACTTCCTGCAGTGGAAGGAGCGTGTGGGGATGGAGCGTGCGCTTGGGGCGCGTGGATTCTATACTTTCTCGTTCCGCAATCAGGAATTCTGTGACCGCTTTGTGGCCCTGATCGCCGAACAGCGCACCTATTTCGACACCTTCAAGGCGCTCGCATCCCCCAGCCAGATTACTGTGCTTCAGGAAGCTGTGCAGGACACGGACCTGCGGGCGCTCGGCAAGATCAATGACCTGCTGGAGGAAGGCGCCCCTCCCGGCGAGATTGAGCAATATTCAGGCGAAACCTGGTTTGAGCTGCTGACCCGCATGATCGACGGCCTCAGGAAGGCTGAGATCACGCTGGTGAACGGGCTTGAGGGCGCATTGAAAGCCGAATCAACCGGTAACGCCAACGATGTGACGTCTGGGAAAATGGCGCAATATCGGCCGTTCCTGAAGTCCCTGCCAATGCTGGCAGCCCTTGCCGACGGAGACCTGGACGAACTGCTGTCGCTATCGCAAATACGCGAATATGAAAAAGACAAGCTTCTGTTCCTGCGCGACGAACCGGCTGCCCGGATGTATGTCATCCTGGAGGGCTGGGTGAAAGCCTATAACGGCCTGGAGACCGGCGAAGAGGCCATCCTGCAAATGCTGGGGGCGGGCGAAACGCTCCTGGAATCAGCCGTGTTCCTCAATATGCCCACGCCTGTGAATGCCCAGGTGGTGGAGCGCGCAACGCTGCTGTCTATTCCGGCACCGGTGATCCGTCAGCGTATCCATTCAAGCCCGCAGCTTGCGGTCAATATGCTGAATACCGTGTCGCTCAGGTCCCAGCGTCTGGTGCAACAGCTGGAACTGTCACGCCTCAAGAGCGCGCAGGAGCGCGTCGGCTGGTTCCTGCTCAGGCTTGCACTCAATCAAAAGTCTTCCGACGGCACCATCCTGCTGCCGTACGAGAAATCCATCATCGCATCCTATCTTGATATGCGCCCGGAAACCTTTTCCCGCACACTCAAGAAGTTCAAGGAAGAAGGCTTCAGGGTGGCGACAGACCATGTTGTCATGCCCGATGCAGACTCCCTGTGCGACTTCTGCGACGTGGAGCTTGCAGGCCAATGCGGCCGTTCACAAACGGACGACTGCCCGCGCCCGGAACTTGGTGAAATGGCCTATCAGACAGACTCTTGATCTGAATCAAACACGGCCACACCCGTTCAAGATATTCCTTATCTAAAGAGTGCCCAACTCCGAAGCCTCCGGCTCTAAGTGACGCATGTCATACGAGCCTTTGGCCGCAGCCGTTGCTGCCGGGTCTGTGCGGGAAACCGCCTGGCCTCTCGCGATTAGAAAGGAGCCAGCTTGTGCGCTTAAGTGATGGATTCGGCCGTACCTTCAAATACCTGCGGCTTTCGGTAACCGAGGCCTGCAATTTCAAATGCAGCTATTGCCTGCCTGACGGCTACAGGAAATGCGCTGGGCCACAGCCCCTGACCGTGGATGAGCTCAGGCGTGCAGCCACAGCCTTTACTGAACTCGGCCTCCGCAAAATCCGCCTCACCGGCGGCGAGCCTACCGTGCGTAAGGACTTCCTTGAAATCGCAGAGACAATCGGGGCCCTTCACGGCTTAGAGAAACTTGCCCTCACAACAAACGGCTACCGGCTTGAGCACCGCGCGAAGGCCTTCTTTGATGCTGGCATCAGCGCGATCAACGTCAGCCTGGATAGCCTTGACCCAGCGACCTTTCTGAAGGTCACCGGGCATGACCGCTGCCATGAAGTGCTGCGCGGTATCGATGCAGCATTCGATGCCGGGTTCGACAGCGTCAAGCTGAACGCTGTCTTCCTAAAAGGCATCAACGACCATGAGTTGGAGTCCTACCTGCAGCTTGCGAAAGATCGGCCCCTGTCCGTGCGCTTCATTGAGCTGATGGAAACAGGCGACCACCCGGCCTACTTCCAGCGACACCATATTCCCGCCACCGTGATTGCCGAGAAGCTGGAGCGCGAAGGCTGGACCAAGAAACTCAAGGCGGTGGACGCAGGGCCGGCCAATGAATATGTCCACCCGGACTATCGGGGCAGCATCGGCCTGATCGCGCCCTACTCCAAGGATTTCTGCAAAAGCTGCAACCGACTTCGCTTCTCCAGCATGGGTAAGCTCCATCTATGCCTATTTGGTGAATTCGGTGTTCCCATGCGCGCCCTACTACAGTCCGATGATCAGGTCGAAGAGCTGAAAGCCAGGCTAATCAAGGCCGTCGGCCAGAAGGTCGACGGCCATCAGCTTGCGGCTGGCCTGACCGGACAGACCTCAAATCTTTCCAGTATCGGGGGATGACCTGATGCTTGTTTCAGGAGACTTTGGCTATGTTTGATCCTGCTCATGACTGCTGCTCGGGCCCAGGCCTCAGGCACTATGTTGACTGTCTTGAAGACCTTCACCGCGAAGCCACCCATTTGGAGGCAACTGAGGTAGAACTCTCTGAAGCGATCGGACAAACATTGGCCGATGACCTCAAAGCCCCCCTCTCCCTGCCCTCGTTCAACAACAGCGCCATGGACGGATTTGCCTTCAACTCCGACCGTGTAAAAGACGCCACGATAGATTCTCCGGTCAGACTGCCAATCGTCGGGGCCAGCATCGCCGGAGACAATGCCGGACTTGCACAGCTGAAGGGGCGGCAAGCCGTGAAAATCATGACGGGCGCTCCGCTACCGCTGGGCGCAGACACAGTCCTGCCGGTCGAGGCGGCAAGTTGGGAAACAGATGTCCTGACCTTCCATGCACCCTACCAGGCGGATCAACATGTCAGGCATATCGGCCAGGACGTTGCCCAGGGCAAAACCATACTGAAGGCCGGGACCTTGCTTGCCAGCCAGCACCTGCCGCTGTTGTCGGCCTTGGGGCTTGGCAAGGTTCGGGTCATCCAAAGGCCGACTGCCGCCTGGATTTCCACCGGGCAGGAACTTGTCGATGACCTGAGCCAGACGTTAAAACCCGGCCAGATCTATAACGCCACCGGTCTGTACGCTGCGGCAACTGCGCGGGAGTTGGGCTTCGACCTGCAACACACCGCCACCGTACGAGACACCCCGCAAGATTTTGCTGCCGCGCTCGACACGGCCATTGAGGGCAAGCCAAGAATTATCCTGTCCACAGGCGGCGTATCAGCGGGCCAGTATGATTTTGTCAAACCTGTCCTGACAGACATGGGCGCAACAATCATTTTCCACAAAGCCCGCATCAAACCTGCAAAGCCCGTTCTCTTTGCCCGGCTGCCTGGGGGAAGTTTCTTCTTTGGGCTTCCCGGAAACCCTATTTCAACGGCTTTGGCGCTCAGAGCCTTTGTCTACCCCTTTGTAAGGCGCCTCTCAGGGCAGGCCCCTGAACCCATGCGGGTTGCCCGATTGACACGGGATGTCCAGGTCGACGCATCGAAAACAGTGTTCCTGATGGGACGCATGCGCCTGAGCGACAGTGGCCTTATGATCGCAATACCCAACAAGCGGCAGCAGTCCTTCCAAACGGCACCCTTCGCCGAGAGCAATGCCTGGCTGATGGTGCCCGAAGGCGTTTCGGAGCTTAGCGCGGGTGACCAGGTTCACTGCCTGCCGTTTGACCCGGGATCAAACTGACTTACGGGTCAAACGGAGGCAATCAGGCCTAGTCTGAAATTTGGTCCAGCCAGGCTTCCACAGCACTCACATAGCTGGCGGGCAGCACATGTTTGCTGTCGAAGGTGCGGGTTTCAGGCGCGCGGCCAGCCGCCGCCACCAATTCGGTATTCTGTTCTGGCGTGGAATATTGATCCTTTTCCGCCATCAAAAGAAACCACGGCACTGTCACCTTGGGCGCGAAGGTAAGGGGCGATACCGCAGGCACGTTCCTGACAGCGGGCGGCACCATGGTTACCAGATGGGTCACGCGCGGGTCACGGGCGGCCAGAAGCACCCCGGTCTGCGCGCCCATGCTGTATCCCACCACAAGCACACGCTGGGTGTCCGCATATTTCGCCAGCACCTTATCGAGGGCAAACTGATAATCATCCACGGTTTTCAGGATCATGGCTTCATAGGCTGCACTGTCCCCCTTGCGGGCCTTCAACACATGTTCGATTGGCTTCACATCCACGATGCGGGCGCCGTGGTGTCGCGCATCCAGCGCCAGCACGCGGTAGCCCCGTGCGATCAGATCGGCGCTCACATCATCGCCTTGCATCCGGTTGTCGTCCGCAAGCCAATAGAGGCTTGAGCCCATCAGGCCATGCATCAGCACCGCCAGGGGCGCGTCCTTGGGCGTATCCTGTGCCTGATAGATGAAGCCGGTGATGCGGTTGCCGTCCGGCGCGTCATAACCGAACTGCTGGACATAGGTTTCGGCAAGGCTTGGAGTGGTTGCTGCCGTAATCGCCAGAAGAAGGGCGAAGATTTTTATCATTGTCTGTTTCATCAGAAGTCTCCTTTGCTGGAGTGCTTCTAACAAGCCCAATGTCAAACCTTCGTCAAACCTCGAGCAAACCCGCCTCAATCAATGTCGCGCCATGTCAGCCGCGCCACGGTGCCACCGTCAGGGCGGGCGGCAGCCTCAAAGCTGATGCGGAAATGATCACACAGGCGCGACACCAGCGTCAGGCCCACACCGAAGCCCTGTTTGGCCGGGTCAGCATGGCCAAAGCCCACGCCCGTGTCTGTGATTTCCAGCATGCCTTCCGCAGCCGACACCAGCACCTCCCCTTCTTCCGTATAAGAAAGTGCGTTCCTGAGGATATTGCCTACCATCACATGCGCCACGGCTTCAGGCACAGGCATGGAAACGCCCTCCCCTTCCTGCCGGATGGTCACTGGCCGGTCCCCCACCAAATGGCCATAGGCCCGGATGCTGCTGGCACACACGGCGCTCACGTCGCACGCCTGGGCCCGGCCCGGGTCACGCCCCAGCCACAGAATGCCCTCCGTCAGCTGCTGCATATCCTTGATCGCGGCCTTGAGGCGCACCAGCGCCCGGCTTTTGCCGCCTTCTTTTTCTTCCAGCACTTCCGCGGCGCCATAGGCCACCGAAAGCGGGGTGCGCAGTTCATGGCTGGCGTCCCGGTTGAACTGGCGCTCGCGTTCAATCAGTTCCTGAATGCGGGCTTCCCGGTCCTCAATGGCGCGCGCCAGCGCCTGCAGCTCCCGTGGGGCACTTTTCGGAATGGTCATCCGCCCCGCCACGCTGTCCCCGTCGCCCAGAACCTGGGCCATATGCTCAAGGGGGCCTGATACCTTGCGGCTCATGCGCGCCAGGAAGAACAGCGAGATCAGGAGCCCCAAAGCCACCATGCCGCCAATGATCACCAGAAACCCCTTGATCTGCGGGGTGGACCGGATGAACGGCCGGGCGTTGAAGAAAACATACAGGTTCCGGCCATCATCCAGCGTGCGCACAAGCGCGTGGAAATGACCGTGCTCTTTGCCGAAAACCTCAAACGCCCCGTTACGGTAGGTTGGGTCAACCTGCGCCTTCAGCCAGTCGGGCATGGCTTCCGTGCCGATATAGTAGGTCATCTTGAGACCGGGCATCGTGCCGCTGAGTTCCAAAGGCGACGGGTTCTCATTGATGAACTCCTTTGCGGCATCCCGGACCTGCAGATCGAAAATCTCATCCTCAAGCGAGAAGCCGAAAATCACCACCATCAGGGTGAAGACGGCAAAGCTTGAAACCATGGCACCCACAAACAGGCGCATGATCATGCTGCGGACCCTGCGTGACGCGCGCATCATGACGGTTGCTCCAGCGCATACCCCTTGCCGCGACGGGTTTTCAGCAGATCCCCCAAACCGAGGGACCCAAGGGCCTTGCGCAGATTATAGATATGGGTCCTGAGCGCGCCGGATTCGGGTGGCTCGTCGCCCCACAGGGCATAGCTGATGGTGGCTGATGTGACCACATCCGGCGCGGCATCCAGCAGCAGACCCAGAATGCGCGCCTCCTTTTCATGCAGCACCACAGACTGATCCTTCACTGAGACCGTCAGCGCGCCAGCATCGAAACTGAGCCCTGCAAAACTGCGCTCGGTGCTCTGGCGCGCCTTCGGGCGCCGGGTCAGCGCTTCAATCCGCATTTTCAGTTCGCGCAGGGAAAAGGGCTTCACCAGATAATCGTCGGCGCCCGCGTCAAAACCGGCTTCCTTGTCATCAATGGTGTCGCGTGCCGTCAGCATGATAATCGGTGCCTGCAGCCCCGCAGCCTGTCGGTATGCAGCACAGACATCCAGGCCGTCCCTGCCCGGCAGCATCAAATCCAGCACGATCACGTCATATTCATTTTCAAGCGCCAGCGACAGCCCCTGATCACCACTGTAGGCGAAATCCAGGCTGTAGGTGTCTTCCAGATAATCGGCAATGTTGGCCTGGATATCCAGATTGTCTTCAACGATCAGAATGCGCATTGGCGGTCCCTTTTTCTTCGGCGATCAGAAAGCATCGCACAGCCAATGTCAAACAGACGTCAAGCGGGCGCGCCGATCATTTCACCTTCATTTGACAATGGCGCTGGCATGATCTGCCTGAACCGACAGGAGAGGACCATGAAAACAACAATCGAGCTTGAAAATATCAGCCACGAGTTCACCACCGACCGGGAGTGCATCCGGCTTTTTGAAGACCTGAGCATGACCATCCGCACCGGCCAGACACAGGCCATCGTTGGCCCGTCAGGCGCGGGGAAATCCAGCCTGCTGTCTATCGCGGCGGGCCTTGAGGCCCCGACAGGCGGCACCGTGCGATTCTTTCTGGACGGCACCAATGTGGACGCCCGGACGCTTCGGGCAAACAGTGGTTTCATCTTCCAGCAGTTTCACCTGATGCCGGAACTGGATGCCATCGGCAACCTGGCTCTGCCGCTCAGGCTGAAGGGCGCGCGCGATGCGTTCGACCAGGCTGCTAACTGGCTGGCCAAGGTCGGGCTTTCGGACCGCGCCCGGCACCGCCCGCACCAGTTGAGCGGCGGCGAGCAGCAGCGCATCGCGGTGGCGCGGGCCTTCATTTCGAACCCCAGCTTCATCTTTGCAGACGAACCCACTGGGAACCTGGATGCCCGCACGTCCGAAAGCATCGCATCCCTGATGTTTGACTGCGCCAGGGAAACCGGTTGCGGCCTTGTGATCGTGACCCACAGCAGGCGCCTGGCGGCACAGGCGGACACCCGGCTGCACCTGGAAGCCGGCAAGCTGGAGATGGCAGCATGAGCAAGCTTCGCCTGACGTTAGAAAATAGCCTCAACGACCTGAAAGACAGCGATGGCCGCATCAGCATGGCAACCCAGGCCGCGCTTCTGATGTTCCTGATCACGCTGACGCTGACCAGCGCATCCATCCAGAAGTTCCTGGCCACCAACCTGGACCAGATGCTGGGGGCAGACCTGGTACTGGAAACACATGAACCGCTCGCGCCCGCGCAGGAAAATACACTGCGCGGCATGGCCAGCGGCGTGTCCAGAACCCGGCTGAGCGGTATTACCCTGACCCACAAGGATGCCTGGGCGCGGGTGCAGCTGAAGGCGGTGGACAGCCAGTATCCCCTTGAGGGCACGCTCAGGATAGCGGACACCCCGGCGGCCCCGGAACGCACCGCATCCAGTGGCCCGCGGGTTGGGGAAATCTGGCTGGGCGCGCGCCTGGCAACCAAGCTGCAGGCCCGGGTGGGCGAAACGATCATGCTGGGCGGCAAGGCGCTGACAGTATCGGCGATCCTGCTGCATGAGCCCGACCGCCTGATGGAAGGCCACAGCGTGGCCCTTCGCGCCATGGTGCATCATGACAGCCTGAGCGCCGAATTGCCCACCAGCGGCCAGGACCGCACACGGCACCTGATTGCCGGACCAACAGACGCGCAGGCGGCCATTGAGGCCTGGGCCACAGACGCCCTGCCCGCAGCCAGCATTGTAAAGAAGCATGGCGGCCAGCACCCGCTTGCCACCTTCTGGCAGCGCACGGAAAATTTCCTTGGGCTGGCGTCTGTGATCCTGTTTTTCCTGGGCGCTGTCGCGCTTGACATGACCAACCGCCGCTGGCTTGCCAAAATGCGCTACCGGCTGGCGATCTACTCCAGCATCGGCACACCGCTGGGCACAGGCATCGCCATGGCGCTGGGGGGCTGGTTCTTGAGCTTCCTGCTGGCGGCCCTGCTGGCAACCGGGCTGGCAGCCCTTGCCCATTCAGCCATTATTGCAAATCTGCAAACCGTTTTCCCCGGCGCGAAGGCAAGCTGGAGCGTTGCAGATGTCGCGCAGACCATCGGACTTCTTCTGATGCTGTTGATGGCCCTTCAGATCCCCAGCATGCTGCAGCTGTCGCGGGCATCGCTGTTGTCGCTCATTCGGCACACAGGCGAAGACAGCCATGTCTGGCAGCGGCTGTTTTGGGGGCTTCTGTCGGTATCGCTGCTGGCGGCCGCCTATTCAGACAACTGGCTTCTGACAGGCATGACGCTGGCGGCCATTGGCGTGGCCCTGGTGCTGATGATCGCGCTCACCTGGGGCGCCGTCCGGCTCGGTGACGTGTGGGGGCGTCGCCGGGCCGGGCTGTTGCCGTTCGCCTTCTTCATCATGCGTCAGCGGCTGTTCGCCAAATCGGCGCAGGTGATGGGGCTGGGGCTTTGCGGGCTTTTGCTTCTGTTCACCCTGATGCTGATGCGCGACCTGAGCAGCATGATGGAAGGCTATGCGCGCACCCACGACGGTAACCTGATGATTACCGAAGCGCAGGAAAACCACGTTGACGCCCTTCATGACTGGGCCGCAGCCAACAAGGCGCAGGTTCTGACGCTGCGGCCGTTCGTTTATGCCAAACTGATTTCAGTGAACGGCGCGCGCCTCAACGACTATATGCAGAAGCCCAGCGACAGCCTGGCCAGCCTGCAGGAACCCATTCGCCTGCACTGGACAGACCAGATGCCCGCGAACAACCGCCCGGAAGGCGGCACCTTCTGGCAGCCCGGCACCGACAACTGGCAGCAGATTTCCGTTGAGCCCGAAGTGATGACAGACATGAACTTCAGCTATGGCGACACGCTGACCTACCAGATCGGCGACAATCAATATGACTTTACGCTGACATCAAGCCATGTCTTCCAGTCGGGCGGCGGGTCAATCACCTTCTGGTTCCAGGTACCGGCCTCTGCCCGCGCCCATATTGATGCGCCTAGCCGCTTCATGGGCAGCATGGAACTGCCGGAAGCCGCATGGGACAAGCTGGCGTCCCTGTGGCAGCAGCACCCGACCCTGGCGCTGGCGCCACTTCGGGAACTGACAGAACGGTTTGACCAGACCCTGGGCATCGTCACCCAGATCACCAGCGGCTACGCAGGCATGATCCTCTTGCTGGCGCTGTTTGTGCTGGCCGCCAGTGTCAGCGGCTTCCGGGCCGATGACCGGCAGAAAAACGGCCTCTTGATGAGCATGGGGCTGAAGGACAAGGACTGCCTGTGGCTAAACTTCCATGACTGGGCTGTGACGGCGCTGGTGGCCGCCGCAGGCGCCATCGGCGGCACCTGGGCCGCGGGGCTGATGATCTATGAGGCCCAGTTCGGCATGAGCTACCAGCCAAATCTGTGGTGGGTGGCTGGCACCATGGTGCTGATGGTGACAACCGTATGCCTGGTGGGGTATCTGGCCTGCCGCCAAAGCCTGAAGGTTTCAGTGCGCGACCTGATGAACGGCTAAAACCGACCAAACATGCTGGCGAGACATCATGCTGTCTCGCCGGCCATGCCGCGCCTACGGTGCCGCCTTAGCCCAGCTGTCGCAGGCGGCCCAGCATCTGGGCCAATTGCTGATATTCATCGGCGCTGAACATGGCCTCCACGCGGTCCTGCACGGCTTCCCATTTAGGATAAGCTTCTTCCAGAAGGGCAAGGCCCCGCGTGGTCAGCAGCACTTCGCGCTTTCGGTCGCCGCCCGGCGTACCCAGATATACAAGCCCTGCCTTATTGAGGAGCGACAGGTTCCGCGACAGGGTTGTCCGGTCAATATCAAGAAGTTTACCGATGCGGGCGTATGAATCCGGCTTGATATGCGCGATGACATTCAAGAGAGTGAACTGCGTGACCGTCAGGCCAAGCGGCTTCAGGGCTTCATCATAGCTGCGGGTCAGAACACGGCTTACCCGCAACACCTTGGCCGCGGCGCACCTTTCACCCACTTCTGTCGTTTTGTCCATCAGCGCCTCCTTTTGTGTACCTACATCATAACCGCAGCTTTGGCGTGACCAACCATATTGAATAGCCCCTATTCAATTCTGGATCATTGCTGATCATCCATATAGGTGCATATACAACACCGGACGCAATTTCAACTGTCTGGTGCCCTGCAAAAATTCGTTCAAGGCCAAGGCAAGCTGCAAATATCAATGATGTATATACAACAAAATAGGGACAACGCGTCTGTGTGAATAGCCGCCTCCAGGCGGCACTGAGGGTGGCATTAGCCAGTAATCCGGAGGGGAAACATGAAACGATTTTTGATAAGCACCAGCATCGCCGCACTCACTTGCGGCTCCATCACACCTTCTTTCGCAGCCAACAGCGCTGATGGCGAAAGCACCATCGACCGTGTCCTTGATGTAATCACCGTCACGGCCCGCAAGAAAAAGGATGCTGAAAACGTCCAAAGCGTGCCGGTCGCCGTGACCGCCTTCAACGCCGATACAATCGAAGCCCTGCAGGTTCGCGACATCGAAGGCCTCAGCTATTCCGCGCCCAACGTGTCGCTTGATGACATCGGCACCTCCAAGGGGGTGGCCAATTTCTCGATCCGCGGCCTGGGCATCAATTCATCCATTCCGTCCATCGACCCCACCGTTGGCGTGTTTGTGGACGGCGTCTATATCGGGCTCAACAACGGCCTGATCCAGGACACCTTCGACCTCAGTTCCATCGAGGTGCTGCGCGGCCCGCAAGGCCTTCTGTTCGGACGCAACACCACGGGCGGCGCAGTCCTGATCAACACCGGCAACCCGACGGCAGAATTTGAAGCCAAGGTCCGGGTGGCGCATGAAGCCCCGGTGGACAGCGGCCGCGGCAGCGGCAGCACCTTCCTGCAGGCTTATGTCTCCGGCCCACTGGTTGAGGACAGGCTGAACGGGCGGTTGTCTGCCTACTACAACAAGGACAAGGGCTATTTCAAAGACCTGGTGTTCGGTGACAACAGGGGCGGCGGCGAGACCACGCTTGTCCGCGGATCGCTTGAGTTCCTCCCAAGTGAAAGCCTGCGCATTCTGGCTAAAATCGAACATGTAAACGTGGATGCAGACGGCCCGGTTTCACAAAACAGGGGTGTGTATGAGCGCGGCACCTTCGACTTTTCGAACGATAACCAGGGCCTGTTCGATAACAAATCCACGCTGGCGTCCCTCAGGGCGGATCTGGACGTGGCCTTCGGGGACGGCACCATCTCCAACATCTTTGGCTACCGCGATTTCCAGCAGCAGACCAGCGGTGATATTGACGCCCTGCCCGCCTTCATTTTCCATTCCGACAGCGACCTGAGGCAGGAACAGGTTTCGAACGAACTGCGCTATGCTGGCCGTTTCGGCAATGTCGACCTGACAACCGGCTTCTTCTATTTCAAGCAGGATATCGCCTACACGGAAATCCGCCACCTGCCACCCGTGACACCGCTTTCCTTCTATGGTGGCGGCGCGCAGGACCACACGGTGTGGGGCGTGTTCGCACAAGCCGATATTGACGTTACCGAAAAGCTGACGGCAACCCTGGGGCTGCGCTATTCCTCAGAAGAAAAAGACGCCAACATCAGCTACACCATCCCGCGGGCAGCGGCCTGTTCTGTTGTTGACGCAACCTGCCCGGATGACGTGACAGATAAGAACGATTGGTCCAACTTCACGCCCAAACTGGGCCTTCAGTACCGCTTTTCCGACACGCTCCAGGCCTATGCCTCCTACACCAAAGGCTTCCGGTCGGGCGGCTATAATTTCCGCATCACCAACCCGGTGGCTTTCCTTGAGCAGGTTGCCGCCACGGGGTCCTTCGCGTTCGATGAGGAAAGCGTGGATGCCTATGAGCTGGGCGTCAAATACCGCTCCGCAGACGGTGGCCTGACCCTCAATGCCGCTGTCTTCCACACCAAGGTTGACGACATGCAGCGCGAGGTAAACTTTGCGTCCGCCACCTCAGGCGTGTCCCAGTTTATCCTGAACACCGCAGACACAGACATCACGGGCCTTGAACTTGAAGCCTCTGTCCGGCTTGCAAGCAATTTCCTGGTCACAGGCAACCTCGGCCTGATTGACGCGGCTTATCAGGATGTCCGGTCTGACATATCCGGTGACGGCGTCACAGACGGGGCCGACCTGGCGCTTGAGATCCCGCGGGTGCCCGATGTGACCTACGGTGTGGGCTTTATCTGGGACATGGACATGGGTAAAGCCGGTATGCTGACGCTGCGCTCCAACATCCAGTATAAGGACCGCTTCGCCTACAGTGACAACAACCTGGGCTGGATCAGCAGCGCTACCATGCTGGATGCGGCACTGGCGTGGCAGACCCCGCTTGAGAATGTGAAGCTGGCGCTTTACGGCAAGAACCTGCTGGACGAATCCGTGGTTGGCGGCGAAACCCAGCTGCCGTTCGGCGGGCCCCTGTCCACCGGTGTGGCACAACCCTTTGCCGCAAACCCGCAAGGCGGGACCTTCTCCACGCTCAAGCGCGGGCGCGTGCTGGGGCTGGAGCTGATCGTTGGCTTCTAAAGATCATACAGAATTTCGGCGCCCTGCCGAAATACCCCTCTGTGACAACTTCCATTAGACCTTCCCAGTCCACCGGAAAGTGCGCAGAGACATCATCCCCTCCGTCCTTCCAACGCGGGTGATGACCCTGGCCCGGCAGCTTCATGCCGGGCCAGCCTTTTTTCCGTCAGCTCGCCGCCCCAGTCCACCGACCCCGGGGGCGTGCGCCCACCCGGCAGATGATCCAGCCCCAAACATTCGGCGTATCCAGAGTAACAATCACTTTGGAGAGCCGCCGTGCATCAGTCCCGCATCACCTACCCGCCCTGCCGCGGGGAAGCCCATCAGGATATCGCCGTGATCGGCAGTGGTATTGCCGGCCTTTCCTGCGCCTGGCTATTGGGCGAAAGCGCCACCGTCACGGTTTATGAGGCCAATGATTATATCGGCGGCCACAGCAACACGGTGGACATTGAAGTTGGCGGCAAATCCATCCCGGTGGACACCGGCTTCATTGTCTATAACCCCACCAACTACCCTAACCTGACAGCCCTGTTTGACCGCCTGGATGTGCCCACGAAGGGCACTGACATGTCTTTTTCGGTGTCGCTGGATGACGGCCAGTTCGAATATTCGGGCGGGGATGGCTTCGGCCTTCTGGCCCAGCCCACCAACCTGCTGCGCCCGCGCTTCTGGAAGATGATCATCGGGATCCTCAGGTTCTATAAAAAATCAGACGCGTTTCTGGCGGAAGCCGATGGGCAGGACATCAGCCTGCGCACACTGCTCGGGCGTCACGGCTTCACCGAGACCTTTATCAAGGACCATCTGGCGCCCATGGGCGCGGCTATCTGGTCCAGCAACTGCGATGACATCCTGGATTATCCGGCGGCGTCTTTCCTGCGTTTCTTCAGGAACCATGGCCTGGTGCAACTGGCGGACAGGCCAGCCTGGCGCACGGTGATGGGCGGCAGCCGCGAATATGTGAAACGCCTGACGGCCCCGTTCAAAAACCAGATCCGCCTGGCTGACCCCGTTGAGCAAGTCCGCAAGCTTGGCGGCAAGTTTGAGTTGATCACCCGGTCAGGGGCGCGCAGCCTTCATGACCATGTGGTGTTCGCCTGCCATTCCGACCAGGCGCTGAGAATGATCGACCAGCCCCATGATGCGACCGCGACCGCGCTTTCAGCCATGCGCTACAGCCGCAACAGGGTGGCGCTTCATAGCGACATCAGCCTGATGCCCCGGCGCAAGGCCGCATGGGCCAGCTGGAATTATATCGAGCGGCGTGATGCCACCCGCACAGCCGGGCCCGCCGTATCCTACTGGATGAACCGCCTGCAGCATCTGGACACCGACCACCCGGTGATCGTGACCCTGAACCCGGACAGGGACATCAGGCGCGAGCTGGTCCACGGCTGGTATGATTATGAGCACCCGGTGTTCGACCGCGCTAGCCACGCCGCACGACAGCAGCTTTGGGCCGGACAGGGCATAGACAATATGTGGTTCTGCGGCGCCTATCTGGGCGACGGCTTCCATGAAGACGGCATCCAGGCGGGCCTCGCGGTCGCCGAAATGCTGGGCGGCGTGCCGCGGCCATGGCAGAAGCCGGGCCAGAATGCGCGCATCGGCCTTGCGGATCAGTTGCTGGAAAAAGCACCGGAGGCAGCATGAGCGCGGACCTCCAGACATCCCTTTATGTGGGCGATGTGTGGCACAAAAGGCGGCGGCCCAAGCGCCACGCCTTCCGCTACCCCATCTATTATCTGATGCTGGATCTGGACGCGTTCGAGAGGGGCGCACACGCCCTACCGAAAGGTCTGTCGCTCAATCGCCCGAACCTGTTTTCCGTTTACGAAAAGGATTACGGCAAGCGTGACGGCAGTTCACTGAAGGCGCATGTGCTGTCGCTTGTGGCAGGCAGTACGGCGGCGCCAGTAAGCCGGGTGATGATGCTGACCATGCCGCGCCTTCTGGGCTACGGCTTCAATCCGCTGACCGTGTTTTTCTGCCTGTCGGAAACCGGCGAAACGCTGGCGATCGTGTACGAAGTGCACAACACCTTCGGCGAAAGCCACAGCTATATCTATTGCCACAGCACGCCCGGCAGCGCTGTGCCCCTGCATGACGCAGACAAATGCTTTCACGTCTCGCCCTTCTATGGCGTCGAAGGAACATACCGGTTCCGCGTGCGCACGCAAGCCGACAAGCTCGGGCTGGCGATCAACTATCTGGGCCGCGACGGCGTGCTGGACATGACGGCCAGCCTGACACTGGCCCCGCTGCCGCTCACGGGCGCCAACCTGGCCAAGCTGTTCCTGAAGATCCCGCTCGTCACCTTCAAAGTAACAGCGGCCATTCACTATGAAGCGCTGCGGCTGTGGCTGAAGCGGCTGAAAGTTTTCAGCAAACCGGAGCAGGCAAAAATACGTACGAAGATCGCCCATGCGGGCCAGAGCAAGAATAACGGAGGATAATATGGACGGCAGCTTCAACAGGGTTCAGGTCAATCCGCAGCCGACGCTGGCTGAAAAGCTTTTCGCCCGCGTCCTTGACCATCTGGCGGTGGGCACGCTGCGCGTCGCCTTCCCGTCTGGCCATGTCCAGCTTTTCACCGGCACCCAAAGCCCCGGCCCCTACCGGGCAGAAATGCATTTCACCAAATGGTCAGCGATCCGCCGCGCCTTCACGGGCGGCGCCATTGGCCTCGCGGAAGGCTATATGGACGGCGAATGGGACACGCCTGACCTGACGGCGCTGTTGCAGCTTCTTGCCGCCAATATGGACCGGCTTGAAAGCCGCCTGCCGAAACTGCGTGCCCTGAATCTGGTGGACCGGCTGAGCCATTTCTTCAACCGCAACACGGTGCGCGGCAGCCGCCGTAACATCAGCTATCACTATGACCTGGGCAATGACTTCTATGAGCTGTGGCTGGACCCCAGCATGACCTATTCGGCCGCCCTGTTCAGGGATGACGCCAAAAACCTTGAGGCCGCACAGGAAAACAAATACCGCCAACTGGCGAAAGCCGTGGGCATAAAGCCAGGCGACCATGTGCTTGAGGTGGGCTGTGGCTGGGGCGGGTTCGCCGATTTTGCGGTCAACAAGCTGGGCTGCCGCGTCACAGGCGTGACCCTGTCGACCGAACAACTGATCTATGCCCGCGAACGCCTTGGCGCCACCCGCAATGGTGCCGCCGCCAACCTGATGCTGTGCGACTACCGCGACCTTGAAGGCGAGTTTGACCATATCGTGTCGATCGAGATGCTGGAGGCCGTGGGCGAACAGTTCTGGCCCACCTATTTCGAGACGCTCAGGAAGCGCCTGAAGCCCGGCGGCAACATCGGCATCCAGGTGATCCGCATCGCCGATGACCGGTTCGAAAGCTACCGGAAGGGTGTGGATTTCATCCAGAAATATATCTTCCCGGGCGGCATGTTGCCCTCTGACGCGGTATTGAAAGACCAATTCGAAAGCGCAGGCCTTCAGCTCAAGTCCCAGCTGGATTTCGGGCTGGATTACGCCGAAACCCTGAAGCTGTGGCATGACGCCTTCATCGGCGCAAACACCGGCGTGCGCGCCCAGGGGTTTGACGACAAGTTCATCCGCACCTGGCGCTTTTACCTATCCTACTGCGAGGCCGGCTTCATTGAGGGTACCATCGATGTCAGCCACTATGTCATCAGCGAAAAGTGACGCCCGGCAGGCTGATGACACTGGCGCCAGCTTCCGGCATGCGTTTCAGCTGTTTCTCTATGGTCTGCCGGGGCTAGCGCTGGCCTTTCCGCTGATCCCCTTCGCGGTATATCTGCCCACCTTTTACGCCGAAGACAAAGCCCTGGGCTTCACGGCTGTGGCGGTGGCCCTGTTCCTGTCGCGCCTGATTGACATGGTCAGCGACCCCTTCGTGGGAAAGCTGAGCGACAGTACGAAAAGCGACGCGCTTCGGCGCAAGGGCTGGATGGCGGTAGGCGGTGTCATTGCCTCAGCCGCCCTGATCCGGCTTTGCCTGCCCGGGGAGGCCGTCACCCCGCTCTATCTGGGGGCGTGGTCTGCGGTTCTTTATATCGGATGGACCATGGTGATGATTCCCTACCAGGCATGGGGCGCGGATATCGCAAGGAATGAGGCTGAGACCACCCGTTTCACCACATCGCGTGAGGCCTGGTCGCTTGTCGGCATGCTGTGTGCGCTGGCGCTGCCGCTATTTACGGACGCCGCCATCCTGCCGCTTGTCCCACAGATACTGATCCCCATCGGCGCGGGCACATTGGTGTTGGCCATGCTGAGTTTGCCGAACGGGGACATCGCGCGCACTCGGCGAAAAGCCTCATCCCTCTTGGCCATTGTGCGCACACCCCAGATGCGGGGTTTTGGCACGGTCTGGTTTTTCACCGCCACCGCCAGCGCCATCCCCGCCGCCCTGTTCCCGCTTTATGTCAGTGAAGTACTGAAGGGCACAGACGCCCAGAAAGACCTGGCGATCCTGGTCTATTTTGCCGCCGCCGTGCTGGCCATGCCGGTGTGGGCGCACGCCGCGAAGGGCGCGAACAAGAAGCGCATCATGGCGCTGGGCATGGCAGTTGTATGCCTGGCCTTCCCTTTCGCCACCCTTCTGGGGGCGGGTCAGATTGCCTTCTTTTATGTTATCTGCGTGATCACCGGGTGCGCGCTGGCGGCTGAACTGACGCTGGGGCCCGCTGTTCTGGCGGATATCGCCAAGGCCCGCCACCATCTGGGCCACGCGGAAGTGGCCAGCCATTTCGCCATCTGGGGCATGATCAGCAAGCTCGCGTTCGCCTTCGCCATCCTGCTGGCGTTCGGTGCGCTGGGGGCTTCTGAAGCCGTCACCGGCGGTGCTGTGCCGCCCCTAGTTATCGCCCTTGTTTACGCCCTGCTTCCAGCGCTTCTCAAGCTGATGGCAACCCGCAGACTTTGGCAGATTTCTTCAGCTTCCGACTAATCCGGCACCCCCGAGAAACCGTACAAAACTCAGTCGTTTCAATCAAAGGAGACAGGAGTGGCGCGGCATATTTTCACATTGGCAGTTGCCCTATTTTGCCTGACCGCCTGCAGCACAAGCATGACAGTAGAAGAATTCAAAGATCAGGAACCCAGATTCGTTCTGGAGGACTATTTTACCGGCAAGACGAAAGCGACCGGCCTCTTTGAAGACCGGTTCGGGAATGTGCGCAACCAGTTCACCGTGGATATCGACGGCAGCTTCGACGGCACCACGCTGACGCTGGATGAGAACTTCCTCTATAACGACGGAAGCACCGAATTCCGCCGCTGGGAAATCGATAAAACCGGGCCGAACAGCTATGTCGGCCGCACGGAAATGGCCATTGGCGAAGCCGAAGGCGAGACATCAGGCAACAGCTTCCACTGGGAATACAAGTTCCGCCTGTCGGTGGGCGACGATGTCTGGAACGTGACGTTTGATGACTGGATGTTCCTGCAGGAAGACGGCACGCTTCTGAACAAGGC
This sequence comes from Kordiimonas sp. UBA4487, assembly GCF_002389025.1. Lineage (NCBI taxonomy): Bacteria > Pseudomonadati > Pseudomonadota > Alphaproteobacteria > Kordiimonadales > Kordiimonadaceae > Kordiimonas > Kordiimonas sp. UBA4487. The sequence goes on along the minus strand of NZ_DGNR01000012.1, from coordinate 383,888 downwards.
CACGGTCTACCGTTGGGGCTTCAAGATCGGCACCGTGTTCCTGAGCTTCCGCCGCGCGGACGAGGCGGGCAGCAGCAGCGTTGACATTGCCGCTGAATAACGGTCAGCCGCCCCGCACCATCCCCCTGGTGACTGCCAGATAGAGCCTGTCTGGCAGCAGCCGCAGCAACTTCATGATGAAGGCAAAGCGGGTCGGGAAGGTCACCTCGAACCCGGCCCCCGCGAGGCCCCTGACGATCCGCGCCGCTGCCTTGTCGACCGGCATCAGAAACGGCATAGGGAACTCATTGAGGTCCGTCAGCGGGGTTTTGACAAAGCCAGGGTTCACCAGCCGCACGTCGATACCGTCCAGCTTCAGTTCTTCCCGAATGCTTTCTGCAAAATTGATCAGCGCCGCCTTGGAGGCACCATAGGCACTGGCCATCGGCAGGCCGCGATAGCCCGCCAGCGACGCCACAAGCGCTACCTGCCCCTGCCCCCGCGCCCGCATGGACGGCAGCACCGCCTCAAGACAATTCAGCACGCCCATATAGTTCACCAGCATTAACCGTTCATGAGTGGCCAGGTCAAACTGGCGGGCGGACGTGGGCTGGTGCGTGCCTGCGTTCAGCACAGTCAGGTCAGGCACACCCCAGGCGGTCTCTAAGGTAGCGACCGCCAGCTTGAGGGCCGCCCGGTCGCACACATCGGCCACCGCCCAGTTATAGTCGCCCGCAAGTGGCTCTGCCTCAGTCGCCAACGTCTTCAGCTTGTCAGCCGACCGGGCGGTCACAAACACCTTGTGGCCCGCAGCCAGATATTGCAGTGCCAGCTCGCGCCCGATGCCGGAGCTGCCGCCCGTGATCCAGATAATCATGATGGTATCTCCAGCGTGTTGCGGCAATCCGTGCAGCGGAATTCGATTTCACTGCCGTCATCGTGGGTGAAGATCATGCCCAGCCAGTTGCCGAGCACGTCATACCGGGTGTCGAGATCCAGATCACCGCGCACCTGCAGCGCAAAGGCTTCAGGCGATTGCGCGTCATTGGTGCCGCTGATCTCCACCTCATTCAGCCGGCCTGTGATGGTGTTATAAAGCGTTTGCGCCGCCACCACGCCCACATTCCAGTGGTTGGTGGTGACAAAGGCGCGCTCGATACGCCGGCTGCTGCCGTCCGCGTCTATGGCCACATAGTCGCCGCCGTCGGCCTCAATCCGGGTGCTGGTGCGCTCGCCATTGTCATTGACCTCAGTGGATACGCTTTCAAGCACACCGCCCTGCCAGATTTCTTCAGACCAGTAGTGATAGCGGTAGGCGGTGATGAACAGGAATTTCACCTTCATCCGGGTTTCCGACACCACACGCAGGGTGTTGCCGGCGCGGGAGAAGCGAATTTCGTGGTCGCCGATTTTCTTGCCGCCCCTAAGTACGTCATAATGGTTCACAGCGTCCAGCGCGTGCGCCGGCCACGCCAGCACACACAGAAGCATCGCTGCCCATAGGCCATGTCTCACCATTCTATCCTCTTGCCTTTATGGTCAAAAAAGCCGCCTGTATCGGCGGGCTGCAACCCCGCGATAACGCTGAGCATCCGGCCTGCGGCCACACCAGGCGCCTGCACCTCAAGGCCGGTTTTCGCAAACGGTTTGGTCAGCGGCGTGTCCACTGTGCCGGGGTGCAACGCGGCGCAGACGGCCTCTGGCGCCCTGCGCGCCAGCTCCACCGACGCGGTTTTGATCAGCTGGTTGAGCGCGGTCTTCGATGCGCGGTAACTGTACCAACCGCCCAGACGGTTATCGCCGATGCTGCCCACCCGCGCCGACAGGCACACCGCCACCGACCGGCCCTTGCGCGGCACAAGCGGCAGGAAATGCTTCAGCACAAGCGCGGGGCCGACTGTGTTCAGCTGAAACATCCTGAGCATGCTGGTGGGGTCCAGTTCGCGCAGGCTTTTCTCGGCCCGCGTCGCGCCTGTTTCCAGTACGCCAGTGGCAACAATCAGGAGCCTGAGCGTCACGCCCCGCCGCCGGATGGATGCCGCAGCCTCCTTGATGGTGGCTTCATCCAGGAGGTCCAGCCCGCCCTCACTACTGCGGGAAAAGCCGATCACCTGCCCGGCGGGACGCACATCCTCAAGGGCCTGCAAAAGCGCGCCGCCGATGCCGCCGCTGGCGCCAATCACCACCGCAGCATCGGTGCTTTCCGCCAGCAGGCCGGACAGGTCAGAAGCCCACGCCTTGGATGTCATCGCGCCTTCCATATGATCAGTAAGTGCCGCATGGATACTCCTGCTGATTTACCTGAAAGGTATACGGCGACGGCCTGAGATCGGATTGCGACTTCCCTTAGGAAAGCGCTCAAGCCCCGCGTCCACGATTTGTTATAACCTCACACCTTACCTCAGCGACGAAACGTTTCATCGCACGGGCTTTGTATATCTTCCGATATATGACCTAATGCGCCCAGCTTGGTCTGCTGGCACGTATGCTTGCCGACATTTATGGGGGGATTATCATGAAAAAATTTATTGTTGTGATTGCGTTAATTTTGCTGTCGCTTACAGGCGCGCAAAGTAGCGATCATAAGTCCTATAAAATTCTGAGAACTGAAGTGGTGCCTATCACGGACAGCTCAACGGGCAGGGCGTATGATCTCTATATCAGACTGCCGGAAGATTATGGGAAAGACGCGAGTGTAAAGCACCCCGTGGTTTATGCCACCGACGGTGACTGGCACATGCCGTTATTGTCTGGCGCCGCCGAGTTTATGCTGCCGAACGCCATCGTCGTGGTTATGTCCTGGCAGAAGGATTCGAAAGACGATTTTGACGGTGACGAGCGGCCTCATCGTAGCCGCAACCGCGATTACACGTTTATTCCGGCTCCCACCCCAGAACTGCAAGCAAAATATAAAGATGGCCAGGCTCGTAATCACCTGACCTTTATCCGCAATGACGTGATCGGGTTTGTGGAAGCCACCTATCAGACGGACCCGACTGAGCGCATCTATTTTGGCTTTTCCCTTGGGGGTCAGTTTGGTTCCTATATTCTCTTTGAAGAACCGGATACATTCAAACATTATGTGCTCGGTAGTCCGGCCTTCGACCCAAGGAGCCTCAAGTTTCTTCAAGACCTCGCCACAAAACACGAAGCTGATGGCACACCGCTGAACGCCAATGTGTATGTGAGCGTGGGTGAGAAAGAAACTGACGCAATACCCCTGATTGAAGCATTCATGTCCATGCTTCAGCGCCATAAAGCTGCGGGCCTCAACCCAAAAGAGCTTGAGATTGTTGAAAAGTCCGGCCACTCCGAAGCCTTCCCAGCCACAGCAGTGCGCAGCTTCAAATGGTTGTCGGGTCTTATTGCTGATCCGGAATCAGCCTCTACAGGAAGGTAAGTCTATGAAACGTCTTTCTTTCTCTATTGCCTTTTTTCTTGCATCTGCCGCAGTAACGGCTGGCAGCCAAGCCGGTGATAGGGTCACAGGCATGAGCGGCCCTTACGTTGGCCAAACGCCACCCGGCGACACCCCCATCCCCTTTGCGCCCGGTATTGTTGTAACTGACGGCTGGGAATATGGCCTCACTTTCATGCCGGACATGAAGGAGGCCTATTTCCTGCGCAACAATGCCGACACGGACGAGCATGAGCTGATGCGCCTGTGGCAAAAGGGTGGCGCGTGGCACAAAGAGGTTATGGCGCCGCGCTTGGGCCAGCCTGTTATCTCGGCGGACGGCAAAACCATGCATCTGGGGCGGCGCTACAGGGAGCGCACCCAAGACGGCTGGTCGGACGTGAAAATGCTGGACGCGCCCTTTAGTGAATTTCTGATCATGCGGATGTCATCGTCTGCAAGCGGCACGCTTTATTTCGATACCTATGACGAAAACAATGAATCCTTCCCCGTCCGCTTTTCAAGGATGATTGACGGTAAGCGGGAAACACCGCAGGCGCTTGGCGCGGCGATCAATACAGGCGTGCATATCAACCACCCCTTCATCGCGCCAGACGAATCCTACCTGATCTTTGATGTCAAACGCGACAGCGGCTACGGCAATTCCGACATCTATATCAGCTACCGCCAGAAGGACGGATCGTGGGGCGGGGCCATCAATCTGGGCGACAAGATCAATACGCCAGCCTGGGAGGCCGCAGCAGGCGTGACGCCAGACGGCAAATACCTGTTCTTCAACAGAAATGTGGGTTCAGACAATTTTGAGAATGTGGACATTTTCTGGGTCAGCGCGGGCTTCATCGAAGACCTGCGGCCGAAAAACTAACCATGGGCATGAAAGACGTTATGAAACCTTCTTGTACAAAGGCAGCCCTGCTATTTGCGGCGATGATATTGAGCGACGCCAGCCACGCAGGCAACGAGGCGTCGGTTGCCGAAGGCCCATACTTTGGCCAACAACCACCCGGACTGACACCCGAGGTGTTCGCGCCGGGCATCATTTCGAAAGGTCACCGGGAACTCAGCGGCTTTTTCAGTCCGGACATGACGGAATATTATTACACGCTGAAAAAGACCAACAGTGAAGACTGGTGGTTGGTTTCCCTGAAACAGGCAGATGGCCGCTGGACCGTGTCTGGCATGACGGAACGCGTTGGCCGCCCGATCGTTTCACCTGACGGCAAGACCATGCATCTGGGTAAGCATTATAGGGAGCGAGCCGGCGATGACTGGGGTGAAATGAAAAGCCTGGGCCCTGATTTTGAAGACATCCGGATCATGCGCTTGTCGGCCACGTTGGATGGCACCTATGTTTTTGACGAGGCCGGCGTCCCGAACGGCGACGGCATCATCCGCTATTCCCATCTGGTGGACGGTGTGCGCCAGGCCCCAGAAGCGTTCGGGACAGAGATCAACACAGGCCTGTGGAACGCCCACCCCTTCGTCGCACCGGACGGATCTTACATCATCTGGGATGGGGAGCGGGAAAGCGGCCAGGGGGACGGTGATCTTTATATAAGCTTCCAGCTGCCGGACGGCACATGGACAGACGCCCAAAATATGGGGGCCGAGATCAATACAGCAGCCTCGGAGGCGGGGGCTTATGTCTCGCCAGACGGCAAATATCTGTTCTTCAACAGGATGGTGCCATCAGCGGGCGGTAACGGAGAGCCTCAATCTGACCTCTATTGGATCGATGCGCAGGTGATCAAAGATCTTCAACCTGAATAACCCCCCAACGAGATTTCCGTGCCCACCAATGGCGCCAACAGACGATTGGATTTGACCTCGGGCGGCAACCCAACTAGCATCCAGCGCCTCTGGGGGCGATACTGAAATTTGGTGGTTTAGGGGACGACAATCATGACCAATCAACCCGTAGCAACGGCCGGTGCGGAGGAAACTTCCATCCTGAAGTCGACCGTCCAGTGGATCGCTGTCGCGTTTCTGGTCTATCTTCTCATTACGGCGGTCGGGATGATCGGCAGCGGCTTCAAGGGCGCGACCAAGGGGGACGCAACCCAGCTGTTCGAATTCGCCACCAACCCCTTCATGGGCCTTGTGGTGGGCATCCTGGCCACCTCGCTGATCCAGTCCTCGTCCACCGTTACCTCCATCATCGTCGGTCTGGTGGCTGGTGGGCTGTCGGTTGAAATGGCCGTACCCATGGTGATGGGCGCCAACATTGGTACAACCATCACCAACACCATCGTGGCGCTGGGACATATTCACCGCAAGAAAGCCTTCCGGCGCGCCTTTGCTGCCGCAACGGTGCATGACATCTTCAACCTGATTGCCGTGATCATCTTCATGACGCTGGAGCTGGCAACAGGGATTCTCCATAAGATCGGCGCGTTTGTGGCCAGCTTCCTGGTGGGCGGCGCGGATGTCAGCGTAAAAGGCTTCAACTTCATCAAGCCCATCACCAAACCCGTTATTGGCCTGGTGAAGGACTTTTCCGAAATGATCTATGCCCCCTGGGCCAACGCGCTCCTCATCCTGTTTGGTGTGGCGATCATCTTTTTCTCCATCATGTTTGTTGGTAAACTGCTGAAGAAGCTGATGGTCGGCCGGGCCAAAAGGGTGATGCATGGTGCCATTGGCCGCGGGCCGGTTGCGGGCATCACGTCGGGCGCGATTGTCACGGTGCTGGTGCAATCATCTTCCACCACGACAAGCCTGATGGTGCCGCTGGCGGGCGCGGGCAGCTTCCGGCTGAAGCAGATTTACCCCTTCACCCTGGGCGCCAACATCGGCACCTGTATCACATCGCTTCTGGCGGCGACGGCCATTACCGGCGCCACAGCCCTGCCGGCGATGACAATTGCCATGGTACACCTTACCTTCAATGTGCTGGCGGTGCTGGTTATTTACGGCATCAAGAACCTGCGCATGCTGCCGCTGAAGGGCGCAACGTCGCTTGCGAAACTGGCCACCAAGAACAAGTCGCTGGCCTTGTTGTATATTTTGGGTGTTTACTTTGCTTTGCCGGGCGTGCTGGTATTGGTTTACCAGATGTTTGCTTAAGAAGTGCGAGGAGACTTAATCATGGCTAAAGACATAACAGACCTGCCATACAAGAAGCTCAAGAAACGGGTTAAGAAAACGAGGAAACTGCTGGACGCGCTGGAGGCCGAGCTGGAGGCGCGTGAGCTGGAACGCCAGCATCACGAGGTGGATGACCTTGAGGAACACATGGATGCTGCCGACAGCTCGATCCTGGACCTGACAGGCATCATCAAGAACTTCCTGACCAAGAATAAATAGGTCGCACGATCAACCGCAGCGCTTCAGACACCGCGACCGAGCGGAGAGTCAGGGGCTTCCCGCATGTCAGATATTCCAATCTGCCGCACTTACTCGGGATGACCTGGTGCGGCTCTAGCCCCTGAGGGGCATCGGACCTGAAATCGGTAAAGACAGACACTTCTGCAGGGCACGCAAAAGTCTGCCGGTGGTTTTGGCGCTTGACTCTTTAATGTACCCATTGTACCCCTTATATACATGGTACACAGGGAACAACAAAAACACCAAGCGATCCCGGCCATTTGGAGCAGAAACCCGAGTCACGACAGATGAGAAGAATATGGAAATAGTCATCGACATAGACGCCGAGGAACCGCTTTTTGCCCAACTGATGGCCGAGATCAAACGTGCTGTCAGCGCGGGCGGCATCAACCCCGGCGATGCCCTGCCCTCCATCCGGCAGCTGGCAAATGACCTGAACCTGAATAACAAGACCGTCGCCAAGGCCTACCAGCTTCTGGAACGGGACAAGGTGATTGTCACCAAGGGCTACAGGGGCACCTTCGTGCACCCCGATGCCCGCAGGAACATGGACTTTGACCTGAATGCCTGGGTCGCAGGCCAGATCAACCAAACAATCAACGCATGCCGCGAAAAAGGCGCAACCGACAGCGAGATCAGAATAGCCTTCGCGAACATCATGCAAAACAAACCGACAGCGGGAGAATAACAATGTACGCCGCCCTTATCATTATGCTCATGCTGGTCGCCGCAGGCGGCCTTGCCCATCTGTTCAAGCTCGTCGCGGGAGGCCAATGACATGCCGTTCAATATGTCCGAAACCGCTGTGATGGTGATTTATTATGCCGCCTTCCTGGGGCAGATTTACCTGCTCAGCCACTATTTCCCGGGACGCTTCATCGCGCGGGTGCGCTATGTGATCGACAATTTCCCAGTTAAAGAATACCCGAAACTGTATCCGAATGCCGGGCCCAACTTCGCCGCAAACATGGCAGGAAAGCTGAAGCTTTTCAGGCGCGTGAACAATGGGATCGCCATCATTGGCCTGCTGATCCTGGCCGGCATGCTTGGCAGCGGATACCGGCCTGACCCGCTGGGCGGTGACGAAATCTTCGTGATGTTCTATTTCTTCCTGCAGTTCATCCCGTTTTTCATTGTCGCAGTGAAAGAGCACAAGCAATACAAAGCCTTGCGCGCCGCTTTCAAGGAAGCACGGCGCACGGCGGATCTGCGCCCCCGGCACCTGTTTGACTTTGTCTCACCGGTCGCGGTGTTTACGGCACTCGTCTGCTTTGGTGCGTGGCTTGTATACTATCTGACCGTCAAGGGCTGGGACCAGCCCTGGGAGGAAGAAGTTTACATTTCGGTGGGCATGACCACCGGCATGAACCTGCTCTATGCCTGGATCATCGCCCGCTTCATCTACGGCAAGAAGCTGGACCCCTACCAGGCCAGCAAGGACTATATGAAAACCGTGGAAGCCATCACAAAGGTGCTGGTCTATTCCTCCATTGGCATCAGCCTGTTCCATATCACTACCGTGGCGGCGGATGAATATGCGCTGGAAGCGTTCGACCCGGTGCTGACCAGCCTCTATATGCAATATTGCGTGCTGATCGGCTTCGGCGTGATGCTGGGCACGGCTAAAGTGGAAGATTTCGATTTCAGCGTCTATCGGGAAGAAGGGGCGACAGACCCAGGCGCCTGAGCCCAAGGTTTAAGTGCGGGAGGCGGCAGTCGCTGGCCGCCCCACCGGGCAATCCTGGCCTTCGGCATTCCCTAAGCTCCAACAGAGAAATGCCTGAAATTCTGGTAATTCCCGCACAGGCGGGCGGCCCCCGGTGCTGCCCGCCATTTTCTTTTTTAGGCTGCGGGCTGGCGTTTGCGCGCTACCCGGCATAGGCTGGTGGAAATTGAAACACAAGGGGCTGTGCTTCATGACATTTTCGGAAACCATGATTTCCTTTATCGGCGTTGCTGTCCTTGTCGCCCTTCTGTGGCTTGCATGGCGCAGTACGATTGGCCGCTTGGGCAAGGTGTCCCGCAAGCAGTTGCGGGCGCTCAAAAGCGCCTCTCTCGACCGCAAGCAGATCATGCGACGCGGCGAACACCAGCTCTATGGTCAGCTGCAGACCCTGCTGGCCGCCTATGACCGCGGGTATCAGGTGTTCCCGCAGGTCTCCATGGGGGAATTGATCGCGTGCGACACCGATGAAGGCTTCCTGGCGATCAACAGCAAGCGCGTGGATTTTGCCATTACGGATGCGAAAGGATACCCGGTTATCCTGGTGGAATATCAGGGTGAGGGCCATGATCTGGACGGCACCGCAAAGGGCCGCGACACGGTCAAGCGCGAAGCCGCCACCCGCGCCGGCATTGGCTTTCTGGAAGTGTTCCCTGATTATGACGTCGACGGCCTGAAGGCTGATATCCAGATGCTTCTGGAAGAAACCAGCTAGTCACAAAAAAAGGCGGCCACCAAGACCGCCTTTCGGAACTAGGATCAGTCGGCCCTCGCATTTCCAAGCAAGGGCAACTGTCCGCATTTCGGCAACCGGCTCATCAATTATCGAGTGAACGAAGATCAAACGCTTTTTCGTTCAACACCATAGCCCAGCCCCTGATTTTTTCACATCTAGGGGCGCCCCGGTCATCTGTGACTTCAATATCCATTGCCTCGCCAAGCCAATCCTCGCTGGCGAGAATGGCGATCTGAAGCAAAGCCTGCGGTGACACTTGAACGATCAAACCATCATCGCTTTGAAAGCCGATCGCACCCTCGGCCGCAATGGACGACAGGTCATCCAGCTCGGCTTTTTTCTCCTGCTGCATCCACGGAAGAAGCTCATTAATATCCGCCACAAAGGGATCAAGCTGACAAGCCGCGCCATATTTTTGAACCTTCTTTGCCATGCTCACGTCCACGAGAGACCACCCCAAGTCGTCCCGCTGCATCACCAGGTCAGAAATGTGGCTCCACCGATCAGCCAACTTCTCAACGTGGCTGCTCTCGCCACCCGTAGCACGCTGATTTTCACCAGGCTGCAGCACCCACCAATCCGGGTCCTCAGCAAAGATACGGTCCAGGATTTGTCCGTTTGTGTCCTGTATCCTGACAAGCATATTGGCAAGAAGGTGATGATTGTTCACGCCGGTTCCAAAATACTTTTGAAAAAGCGGCTTCTCCAGAGTGCTGCGCAACTCCTTCATCTCGGCAAGTGAATAGTTTTCCTTGTAGAACTTCAAATGGGTTTCGAACGCAAGGTCGGGCAATGCCTTCAGGTATTCTCGCTGCCACCTGTCCAGCACCGCGTCGATTTTTTCGACACTGGTAATCTGCCCGTCTTCAGACATTTGCAGCTTGATGGCTGGCGCCATGAATTTACGTTGAATATTCAGGAAAACACCGAACGAAGCCCGCTCAACTTCAGCTGCGTTCGTCGATTTGCGAAGCAAGCGCACTTCACGTTCAAACTCATCGCCATGTGCCTGCATCGTCAGGCCAAGGATACAAATGAAAATTAGTGCTAATCTAATCACTGATGCCCCCATCATTTTGCCCAACCTTATCGATTCGGCCTTTTCAGTCAATCCCCTACCCCCATCGGGGACTGCTAGCCTTTCACCTTCTGATGTGCATCAGCAAAAAAGGCGGCCCCGGAGTTGATTTCCTTAAGGGACCGCCTTTTCCATAAATATATTCCCTGCCTTACATCACGGCAGCAATGGCGTCCGCCACATACGGGATGTTGGCTTCAGTCAGGCCCGCCACGTTGATGCGGCCGTTTGCCGGGAAGTAAATGGACTTGTCTTTCTGTACAGCCGCTACCTGCTCAGGCGTCAGGTTCAGCAGCGAGAACATGCCCGTCTGGCGCCCTACAGCACCGAACTCAGCGCCATAGCCCTTCTGGGTCAGGCTGTCAGCCAGCGTGCGCCGGAGGGTGTTGACACGGTCGCGCATTTCACCCAGTTCAGCCACCCAGTCAGCGCGCAGGGCTTCATCCTGCATCACGGTGGTCATCAGCGCGGCACCGTGGCTTGGCGGCATGGAATAGTTTTCGCGGGCGATGCGGGCGAGGTTGGTGGTCAGCGCCTTCGCGGCGTCCTTGCCCTGGGACTTGACGATCAGCGCGCCTGTGCGTTCGCGGTACAGGCCGAAGTTTTTGGAACAGCTATAGGAAAGCACAGCTTCCGGCAGCTTTTCAAAGGCGCGGCGCAGCGGGCCTGCATCAGCCTCGAGCCCCTGGGCAAAGCCCTGATAGGCCATGTCCAGAAACGGCACCAGGCCGCGTTCGCCGATCAGCTCGATCACCCGGTCCCATTCCTCATCATTCAGGTCAGCGCCCGTCGGGTTGTGGCAGGATGCGTGCAGCAGGATCAGGTCGCCCGCCTTGGCGCCCTTGAGGTCCTCGAGCATGCCTTCAATGTCGATCGATGTGGTCGCGCGGTCATAGTAGCGGTACACCTTGCTGTCCAGGCCCGCCGCCTTCAGCGTTGGCACATGGTTGGCCCAGGTTGGGTTCGAAACCCACACGGTGGTGCCTGGGGCCGCGTGGTTTACCAGTTCAAAGCCGAGACGCAGCGCACCGCAGCCACCCGGCGTCTGGATCGCACCAATCTGGCCTTCAAGGGCATGCACAAGCGGTGCACCCAACGAGAGGTCAAGCGCCGCATCGGTAAAGCCAGGCCAACCCGTAGGCGCGATATAAACCTTGCTGCCTTCCGTTTTCACCAGCCGGTCAAATGCCGCCTGAATGGAGCGCATAATCGGTGTGTTGCCCTCTGCCGTCTTGTAGACACCGACACCCAGATCAACTTTTTCCGGGTTGGTATCAGCCTTGAAAAGCGCCGACAGGCCAAGAATTGGGTCAGCGGGAAGCGGCTCGAGGTGCGAAAACATTAGACTCTCCTAAGGGTGTGGATCGCAGCAATATCAATTGGTTTCAGTTGTAACTTTAATGCGCAGCTTTTCCAAGCCTGGAATCATCTGCGACAATGCGCCTATATATACCTGACGATTAGTACTGGCAAAGTGGCAAATTCTGCTGCATGAGTTTAGCAGACCTATAGGGAAGACAGACACATGTATAAATTGGCAATCGCCCTTTTTGCCGGGATGTTCGGCCTTCAGGATCCGGCTCTTGCCTCCGGCTTTGAACCCGAGGATGCAGAAGGTCAGTCCAGCTACCATTTTGACACCGATGCGCCCTTCAAACCGTCCGCCGATGCCATGACAGATGTGGATGCTGCACTGATGCGTGCCCGCGCGTCAGGCAAGCTTGCGATGATCGTCATGGGCGCCAACTGGTGCCACGACAGCATGGGCCTGATTGAACACCTCAGCAAGCCCGAAGTCGCCGCGGTGGTGAAGGCAGGCTATGAAGTACAAATTGTTGACGTAGGCTATCTGGATCACGGCCTGCATGTGGCCACCCGCTTCGGCCTGCCCGTGATTTACGGCACGCCCACCGTGCTGGTGATTGAACCGGAATCTGAGACGCTTCTGAACGCTGACACGGTGAACATCTGGCGCGACGCGGCGGCCATGCCCACAGATAAGGTAATCAGCCTTTTTGCCGGCCAGAACCGCACACCGAATGCTGCGCCTGCACCCACGGGCGAACTGGCGCGGCTGATGGCCGAAATCAAGGAATTCGAAAGCAAGCACGCAGCCCGCATCTATGGTGGTTTTGCCATCGTTGGCCCTATGCTGGCGGCGGACGAGCGCCCGGAACATTTCGGCGCCTACTGGACCCAGCTTCGGGACCTGCGCTACAGCATCACTGAAGACCTGGCGCGCCTGCGCCAAGAGGCCCGCACCCGCACAGCAGCCGGCGAAACGGGAATCACCCTCGACTATCCAGATTACCCGCCTTTCGACTGGGAAAAAGAGAGTCGGTGATATTTTTGCATAAATTTGCAAAAGCGATAAAATAATATTAACATATTGAAATAAATTAAATAAACATAACAATAACTGCAAATTAAACGCTGCCATTTGCCATTTTTTGCAGATTTGTTTGCAACAAGTTTTCAGTTTTGCCTATACTTCCGTCCACGTCGAAGGAGGGAACTATGGGAATCTTCAAGCTGTTTTTGATCGGTTGCCTTGGCGCCCTGGCGGCAGCGTCCCTCACCAGCGCCACTTGTTCAAGCCCTGAAACCGAACCGACGGCTGAGGCTGCGCGCACAGGCAAGCCAGTCGTGTATCAAGTGTTTACCCGCCTATTCGGGAACCAGAACACGACGAACAAGCCATGGGGCACCAAGGCGGAAAACGGCGTCGGCAAGTTTGGTAACTTCACCGATGAAGCGCTCGAGGGCATCAAGGAACTGGGCGTCAGCCACGTGTGGTACACAGGCGTGCTGCACCACGGCGTCATTGGCGACTATTCGGCCTTCGGCATCTCGAATGACGATCCGGACGTAATCAAGGGTCCCGCGGGCTCGCCCTACGCGGTGAAGGATTATTATAGCGTTGACCCTGACCTGGCGACTGACCCAGCCAGGCGCATGGATGAGTTCCGCGCGCTCGTCGACCGCACGCACAAGCACGACCTGAAGGTGATTATCGACATCATCCCGAACCATGTGGCGCGGGGCTACACCTCGCTGGGGAAGCCTGCGGGCGTGGAGGATTTTGGCGCGGCGGACGACACGAGCTTCGAGTATGCCCGCGACAATAATTTCTATTATGTCCCTGGCGAGGCGTTTGAGGTGCCGGACTTCCCTGCGGGCTATGAGCCGCTAGGCGGAGAAGCGCACCCGCTGGCAGACGGCAAGTTTGCGGAAATCCCCGCCAAATGGACCGGCAATGGCGCGCGGTCGGTCAAACCCAGCGCCGACGACTGGTATGAGACCGTGAAGCTTAATTACGGTGTGCGCCCCGACGGCAGCTATGACTTCCCTTCGCTTCCGGAAGGGTATGCGGACAGGGACTACCGCGCCCACGCCGCCTTCTGGGCTGACAAAGACCTGCCGGACACCTGGCTCAAGATGCGCGACATCGCCTTCTTCTGGCTGGACCAGGGCGTGGACGGTTTCCGCTATGACGTGGCGGAACTGGTACCGGTGGAGTTCTGGAGCTTCCTCAATAGCGCGATCAAGATGCGAAACCCCGACGCCTTCCTGCTGGCGGAAGTCTATAACCCGAAGCTCTATAGGGACTATGTGCATCTGGGCAAGATGGACGTGCTTTATGACAAGGTCGGGCTTTATGACCTGCTGAAGGCCATCATCCAGGGCCGCGAGACGACAGATGCCCTGCCGCGCGAGATCGCGAGCCTCAGCGATATCGAAGCCCACATGATGCACTTCCTCGAGAACCACGACGAACAACGCATCGCCAGCGGTGACTTCGCGGGCAGCCCGTGGCGCGCCATGCCGGCCATGGTCGTCTCCGCCACCCTGCGCACATCCCCCACCATGCTCTATTTCGGGCAGGCCGTGGGCGAGGACGGGTCTGAAGATGCGGGCTTTGGCGACCCAAGCCGCACCAGCATCTTCGATTATATCGGCGTGCCCGCACACCAGCGCTGGATGAACGGCGGCAAGTTCGACGGTGGCGCGCTGACCGCAGATGAGGCGAACTTGCGCGCCTATTATGAGCGCCTGATGAGCTTTACCGCCACCAGCACCGCACTGATGGGCGAATATCAGGAACTGCACAGCGTGAACCGCCAGCATGTGCCGGGATACACAGACCAGCTGTTCGCCTTCGCCCGCTGGAGTGGTACGGAAAAGCTGCTGGTTATCGCCAACTTTTCAGACACGGATACCGCCAACTTGCCACTCCGCCTGCCCCCAGACCTTGCAGCCACGTGGGGTCTTACGGACGGCACCCACCGGCTGGGCGATCAACTTGGCGGCGGCGATGCGACCCTTGTCGTCCGTGATGGTCAAGCTATGATCGACTTGGCGCTTGCGCCGCTCCAGTCAATGATCCTGCAACTGCCACGAGGCGAGTGATGACCGCTACCGATCGCAACATCAAGAAGATTGCCATTGTGGGCGGCGGGTCCGCCGGCTGGATGACGGCAGCGGCGCTGTCGAACGCGCTGCAGGGTTCTGCTGAGATCACACTTGTGGAATCGGAAGAGATCGGCACCGTGGGTGTGGGTGAAGCCACCATCCCGCCGATCAAGATTTTCAATCAGTCGCTGGGCATCAATGAAGCCGAGTTCGTACAGCGCACCGAAGGGTCCTTCAAGCTGGGGATCGAATTTGTGAACTGGTTCAAGGAAGGCCACCGCTATTTCCACCCGTTCGGGGAATATGGCGCACCCTTTGACGCCGTGCAGCTATACCACTATTACCTCAAGGCCCGCGCGGAAGGCCCAGTGGACCCAATCGACGATTATTCCATGGCCTGGGTGATGGCGAAAAACGGCAAGTTCAGCGTGCCTGCCCAGGACCGCCGCATGGTCCAGAGCACCTTTGATTATGCCTATCATTTCGACGCCACCATGTACGCCCGCTTCCTGCGCGACTATGCCGAAGCCCGCGGCGTGAAGCGCATGGAAGGCAAGGTGGTGGATGTGGCGCTGCGGGGCACGGATGGTTTCATCGAAAGCCTGACACTTGAAAGCGGCACCAAGGTGGACGCCGAGTTTTTCATCGACTGCACCGGCTTCTTCGGTCTGCTGATCGAAAAAACGCTGAAAACCGGATATGAGGACTGGACCCACTGGCTGCCGTGCGACCGGGCCGTGGCCGTGCCGTGCGAACATGGTGGGGAATTCACGCCCTACACGCGCTCCACGGCGCACAAGGCGGGGTGGCAGTGGCGCATCCCACTGCAGCACCGCATCGGCAACGGCTATGTCTATGCAAGCCAGCATATCAGCGACGATGAGGCGCAGGCGACGCTCCTGGACAATCTGGACGGCACGCCGCTGGCAGACCCGCGGCTTCTCAGGTTTATCACCGGCAGGCGCAAGAAATTCTGGAACAGGAACTGCGTGGCCATCGGCCTGTCCGCGGGCTTCATGGAGCCCCTGGAGAGCACCAGCCTGCATCTGATCCAAAGCGGCATCACGCGGCTTCTGGCGCTGTTCCCGACGCTGGATTTCGACCAATACGGCATTCAGGAATATAACCGCATCACAACAGGCGAATATGAGCGCACGCGCGACTTTATCATCCTCCATTATAAAGCCACCGAACGCCGCGACGCGCCCCTTTGGCAATATGCTGCGGATATGGAAATCCCTGAAGAACTGGCTTACAAGATCGAACAATTCCGGCGCGGCGGCCGCATTGTGGCGCACGAACTGGAACTGTTCAGGAACCCCAGCTGGCTGGCGGTGTTCACCGGCCAGGGCATCTGGCCCGAGCGCCATGACCCGCTGGCGGACGCGCGGGACGTGGACTATCAGGGCCGGCTTCAGGGCCTGAGGCGCGTGATGGAAGAAACCGCCGCTGCCATGCCCAGCCACGCGGATTTCATTGCCAGACACTGCCCCGCCAAACGGACGACCTAACGTGCTGGCATGAAACCACATTCTCATCCCCTGCGATAAATTGGCGCCATCAATTCCCCGTTAAGCATTTTTGCGCTATGAAAGGCGCACCAAGGCCTTCACAAGGAATGATCGCTTGCCAAAGCACAACAGACCCAAGGAACAGCTGCAGATCCTGAACAAGTTTGCGCGGGACCTGATGCGACTGTCGTCTGTGGACGACCTGGTCTGGTATGTGGTGGAAGAAGTTGTCGGCCAGCAGGGCTTCGTGGACTGCGTGATCTACCTGCATGACGACAAGCGCGGCAAGCTGGTGCAACGGGCCGCATACGGCGAAAAGAAGGGCCCGGACCAGTCTATCGAGAACAAGATCGAGCTGGACCTGGGCGCCGGGATCAGCGGCCACGTGGCCATGACCCTGAAGCCGGAGCGCATTGCCGACACCCGCCTGGACCAGCGCTATATTGAAGACCTGCGGGGCATGCGGTCCGAACTGACAGTGCCGATTGTCTATGCCGACAAGCTGTATGGCATTATCGACTGTGAACACCCGGACGTCGGATATTTCACCAAAGACCATGAAGACCTTCTGACAACGGTGGCCTCCATGCTCGCCGTCCGGTTGGCCGAATGGCAGACCCACCAACAATTGGCCGAAAGCGAGGAAAAATACCGTCAGCTATTCGAGATGTCCGAAGACGCCATGATGATCCTGACGGAAAACAAGTTCGAACTGTGCAATCGGGGCGCGGCCACGATGTTCGAATATGCCAGCGCCGAAGAAATGGAACAGGCGCACCCATCGGAAGTATCACCGGAGTTTCAGCCCTGCGGCCTGACGTCGTTTGAAAAGGCCGAGGACATGATGCGCATCGCAGTCAAAGAAGGCTATAACCGGTTCGAATGGATGCACCGCAAGAAAACCGGCGAAGTGTTCCCCGTGGAGGTGACGCTGACCCGCGTGCCCTACCAGGGCCAGGTGGCGCTTTATGCCATCTGCCGCGACATCACGGACGCCAAGGCAGACCAGGCGGCGCTGCAGCGTGCTCTGGCCGAAGCGGAAGCTGCCAACAAGGCCAAATCCACTTTCCTTGCGAACATGAGCCATGAACTCAGGACACCGCTGAACGCCATCATCGGCATGTCAGAGATCATGAAAGACAAGCTGTTTGGCCCCATTGAAAATGCCAAATATGAAGAATACAGCAACGACATATACCGTTCTGGCACCTTCCTGCTGCAGATGATCAACGACATTCTTGACCTGTCCGCCATCGATGCCGCCGAGCGCCCACCTGAAAAGGCCCATCTTGATGTCGCCGAAATCATTGGCGATTGCACTGTGATGGTCAGCGCCCAGGCCACCAAGAAACGCATCCAGATCCGCCCGGACCTCAATAAGGCGCCTGTGGCCGTGTGGGCCGACCCGCGCGGGCTTCGACAAATCCTGATCAACCTGATGTCGAATGCCGTGAAGTTCGGTAAGGAGAACGGCTTTGTCTGGGTCCAGGTAATTGATCAGAAAGACAGCACCCTGTTCCACGTGATGGATGACGGGCGCGGCATCCCCGAAGACCGCCTGGCCACGATCACCCACCGGTTCGACCGCGGCCATCTGGACCCGACGAATGCCATTGAAGGCACGGGCCTGGGGCTCGCCATCGTTGAACAATTTGTCACGCTGCATGGCGGCTCACTTAAGATCGAAAGCCGGCTTGGCGAAGGCACCACCGTGACCTTCGACCTGCCCAAAAAGCCTGCCTGACCCTTCACTGATAAGCCGCCCTCACCAATAAACAGGGTACGCCCGCCTGGCTGCGAACCGGTTGAAACCCACAGCCACCAGCGCCAGAAGGGCGGCACCCGCGATCACCGGCATGAACAGGAAATCCCATCCAGCCCCCGTCATGATCACCAACAGTGGGTTTGCGCCCGCAGGCGGGTGCACCGTACCCGTCAACTGCATGGCGGCGATGGCGGTCGCAACCGCGCCCCCTGCGACCCACCAGGCGTCACCAAACACCGACAATGCCACAAGACCAACAAAGGCGCTGACCGCATGTCCCACCACAATATTGCGTGGCTGTGCCAGTGGGCTGTCGGGCACACCGAACGCCAGCACAGCACTGGCCCCCAAAGGCGCCATCATCAACGGGAATGCGGATGCCTTTGCCAGTAAGGCAATCAGCCCAATGGCCAGCATGCCGCCACACCAGGACCACAGAATATGCCGAAAGGGGGCTCGCGGCGGCACTTTGGAAAGACCAGCCGGTTTCATGACGCCGTTCCTTGTGCTGGCGTTGGCGTCCACACCGCCCCTGCCGGCAGGCGCGGGGATACCCCCAGAAACCGCCAGATAAAGGGCACCGCGGCCGATGTGGCCTTCACCTTGTCAATCGAGACGCGCACGAACCGTTCCGCACCTTCGTACGCATATGGGCTGTCTTCCGGCCAGACGATGGCCGCGGCCCCACTGACCTGCAAGAGATCACCGGTCGTGAAATCCACGAACAGCAGCCCTGCCCGGCCGGTGTCGTGGATATTGCCGAGTGTGTTGAAATGGCGGTTGCCGGAAAAATCCGGGAACAGGAGCGTGCTGTCATCCAAAAATTTCACGAAGCCCGGCGCCCCACCGCGGTGCGATACGTCCACCCCGTGCCGGACGTCCACGCCCAGCCGGGACGCGGATGAGGCAATGAAAAAGGTGTCAGCTGTCTCAATCATGTGCCGGTACCGGGTGGACAAGGTGGCCTCCTGCCACTCACCCGACTTCCGCGCCACTGGCTCCGGCACGCGCGCCTGAATATATTGCGGGCAATTGCCGAAAGACTGGGTGACCTGCAGCGTCACGCTGTCATCGCTCACCCTAACCACGCGGCCATTCACCCGGTTGCGGCGACGGTTCTCGAGCAGCAGACCAAGGCCGCCAACTTCTGCCCCAACATGCCGGGCCTCCGGCGGCACACAGGCAAACGGCAACACAAGGGTCTCCGCGTCTGGCGACCTGATAAAGCCGGGGTCGCCCCAAATCATGTGGGCCCACGGCATGCCTTCCGCGTCCACCGTCCCCAGAAAGAAATACGAAAGGCCCTCAAAAAACGCCCGATGCTGGTCAGGCATGTAGGGACGCACCATTTTGCTGGCATATTTATGCACTTTTTCCCGCACACCCAGCCTTTCCTGGATGGCGAGCTCGCTGTCGTGAAACGGGCTGAACGCATCTTTCACTTCGTCTACTGGCATGTTTTTCTCCTGGGCCTCTTCGTGGTTGGGGTTGGCCGGGGCAGATCCCCGCTGAGGGATAATGGAAACGCCCGCCCCGGCCATACAGCTGCCGCTAGGCGGCCGCTGAAACCTCTGTGTGCGGGATGTCCACGAAGCCCTCCAGCGCCTCTATGCGCGCAAGCCAGCCGCGAATATGGGGGTAAGGCTCAAGGCTGACGAACCCTTCAGGTGCCCGCGCCACATAGCTATAGAGCGCCACGTCAGCGAAAGTGACTTCCTGGCCAAGAAGGAAATCACGGCCTTCAAGCTGCGCCTCCAGCCCTTCAAGATAGGCGTGGGCGTTTATGACGGTTTCCTCTTCGTCAAATTTTGCGCCGAAAACCTGGATCAACCGCGCCCGCGCCGGGCCCGCCGCCAATGGCCCGCTGGCCTGAGCGAAATAGCGCTGCACCAGTGACTGGCCATAGGCAGAAGCAGGTATCCATTTATTGTCCGCGTCATACTTGGCCGCAAGGTAGGTCAGGATGGCCGTGGATTCGTAGATCACATCGTCGCCGTCCACCAGAACAGGCACCTTGCCTTCGGGGTTCAACTTCAAAAACCAGTCGGCTTTATGCTCGCCCGCCGGCAGGTCCGTCACCCGGTTCTCGAAATCGAGCCCCAGAAGCGACAGCGCCAGCTCGGCCCGGTGTGAATGCCCCGACAAGGGAAAGCTATAGAGTATACGTTTGGTCTCAGACATGAATGCCTCCGTTTCCAGCGCTTTCGCGCGCCATATGAAAATGTACTGATCGGTACACATTAAAATGGACAGATCGGTACATTTCGTCAAGAGAAGCCTTCTCACAAACACGTGACGGGCAGAAATACTGTCTCATGATATTGATTTTTATTGATTTTTTCTTATCTGGATCAAGAAAGCCCAAAATGGTACAAAAAGAACAGATCAGTACCTAAAGGAAGAATCAGTCATGCGACCGTCGCGCAAGGACGAACTTATCGACAAGGCCCTGGAGATTTTCTACCGGGACGGCTTCCACGCCACAGGCATGGACAAGCTGGTTCATGAGACCGGCATCTCGAAGACGTCCATGTATAAATATTTCGCGACCAAGGAAGACCTGATCCTGGCCACGCTTGAGCGCCGGCATGAACAGTTCACTGCCCTGCTGACCGAAGGCCCTGCCGCACGGGCCGACACGCCGAAGGGCCAACTGATGGCCAGCTTTGATACACTGCAGGAATGGATCGCGAGCGACGGCTTCAACAGCTGCATGTTCATCAAGGCGTCATCGGAATTTCAGGACCCGTCGCACCCCATCCACCAGATGGCGGCCACGCACAAGCGTGCCCTGACAGAGCATATGGCAAACCTGGCCCGCAAAGCCGGCGCCAAGGAGCCGGAAGCGCTGGCGCGGCAACTGATGCTCCTCAAGGAAGGCGCGATTGTCACCGCACACATTCAGGGCAAGGCTTTCGCTGCCCCCGACGCCAAAGACGCCGCACGCACGCTCATCAACCTGGCCTGCCCTTGATGCGGGCCTGCCTATCAGCAGGGCCACGCGTTTCACTGGTACCGGGAAAAGGTCGAACCCAATCGGGCGTCAGACCTTGGAGGTGAAGTCCAGCGCCGATGCCGCAAGGCCCAATGCAGCAGAAGCAGTAATGGTGGCATTAGTGTGGGCTTCCACTTTGGCCATCAGGCCTTTGACTGCTTCAATCTGCTCTTCTGTAGGGGGCTGAGCTGCGTCAAACTCTGCCTCAAGCGCCGCAAGCTTATTTTTCAGGCGCTCCTTTTCGCGCCCCAATTCCAGCAACTGGATCTCCAGCTCCCGACGCTCATCATCGCTGGGGTTCTTCCCGAGACCCCGTTCAACCAGCCTGTAGGCTTTTCGCGCCGCCACCCACGCTTCATATACAACTGTATATTCGTCTTCCATTTTCTTTTCCCCCGCGGATTAGCGGCACTGCATGTCGTCTAGTCGTTGGCCGCCGTATCTGTATCCGCATCAACTCTGCTCTCAACCTTCTGGATATCGGCTTTAGAGTCTTCCACCTGCTTTTCCGCCTCATCCTGCAGCTTCTTGATGTCTGCCGAGACGTCTTTCACGAAAGCCACCAGGAATTTGGCCCGCGCCAGCAGGCTCTTTTTCTCGCCCAGTTTCACAAGGATTTTGGCGACTTCATCCAGCGCCTTGCCATCAACCTCAAGCTTCTGGCGAGGTAACAATATCTGCGCTGCAAACTCATCTGCCCCGGCTGAATGGTCTGCCCGGATGCCTGCCATGGTTTGCTGCACCGACTTGAGCTTCTCATATTGCTGCTTGGTCGCCTTGTCGTTGACCAGGTCCGCAATCGCAAGGTCGGCGGCAACTGAGCCCTGCAGTCGCTGCGTTGACGCTATCAGGCGGCCCGCCGATTGGGCCCGTTGTTCCGCAAGTTCCTTGCGGCGCGCCTCCATCGACTTTACCTCCTTGCCAGCCAGTGCCACATTGGCAGAGGTTTTCTTGGCTAAATCGCGAACGGATTCAGGCGTTGCGCACGCACCCAGCTGCACACAGATCGCCAGAAATATAATCTTTCTAGTCATTGAGTGTTACTCCCGCTGCAATGGTTGCCTTCAGGATCAAGTCCGCGATCGCTTCAGGCTTCAGGCCCTCTGCATGATATCCAGCCAGCTGCGTCATGCCGCCAGCAACAAGGTTGTCCCAGCTTTTTAGGGCGAAATCATCGGACAGCAGCGATTCACGGTGATTGAGATCGATCATCCGGTAGCCGATTTCGGCTTGCTGTGCCTTCATTTCATACACCCGCGCGAACGCGCTGATGGCCAGGTAAAGCTCACGCTTCTGGTCCATGATGTCCTGATCACTGAAGCCCTCTGGGGCCTTTGTGCCCTTTTTCATCTTCGGGAAGCCTTCCGCTCCCGATGCCAGTGCATCCCGCCAAGGCAGGGTCAATGCACATTCGCCCCACGCCACGCCATCCTGCTGGCATGTCTTGGCCTCAGTCTGGGGCGTGGACGACACTGTGAAACTGTCGCACTTTATGCCCGGGTGTTCGGCAGGCGGCACGGTGTCGTTAGCGTCCTTGAAACGGCCTTTGGAATAATAGGCGAAATTGCACAGGTGGTCGCGGAATGAAATCCAGGCGGCAATCTCATTCTGTCTTGCCTCAAGCTTTGAACGCACAAAGTCAACCCGGCGCGCAGCAATCGCAAGCCGCTTCTTTGCGTCATCCTGCTTGATCTTGAGCTGACCAAGTTCCACCAGAAGGTCCGCGAGCACAGCCTGCTTACTGGCCTTCATGAAAGCATCCCAGTTTTTGCCAACCGCCTGAAGGCTTGTGGCAACATCCTTGTCGATTCCAAAAGCGGCCAGATCATCCTCTGACAGGCAGGCCTGCTCGCCATCATCACCGCAATCATCGCCGAACTTCCCGGCGGCGAATGCCTGAATGAGGCCGCTTGCTGCTTCAATTTTCTTTTCGGTTTCGTCCTTGAGGCCAAGGCCGAGAAAGTCGTTTGCCTCGGCGATCACTTCCGGTGCTTCCTTGATGAGATCCATAGGCAAGACTTTCTTGTCGTCCTTACCGTCTTCCCCATCACGCTTTGCGCGTTCGCCGCGACGGGTCGCCATTGCCTTACGAACTGCTTTCTCATCAACCTTGACGCCCGCCAAGTCAGCTTTCTTTTTCAGGTAGGCGACCTGTACATCCTGAAGTTCATTCAGTGACTGACCGGCAGCCAACCGCCGCCAATTTTCACAGGTTTCCCGCAAATCCTTGTATGCCAAATCCAACCTGCGCTGCTGACCGGCCGACACATTGCCGAAATCGAAGTCTTCAGGCATGTCATCTCCGGTGTCGCATTTGGGCACCTTGCTTCTTATGTCGGGGGCAAACCGTTCATAAACCTCTTCTAGTTCGCCCGACAATGTATTCGCCTCCTGCTGATCGAGAAATCGATCCCGTGCCCGTGCGGCAGAGCTGAACCCCATCCGCTGGAGCGCCGCCGACGCCTTTATGAAGTCATCGGCAAGGCTATAGCGCTGGTTTGCAGCCATTCGGAAAAACTGGGCATCCAGTTCCGCGTCATAGGACGCACGAACGGCGGCTACTTCGCTCGCCAGTAGTTTGTCCAGGTTTTCGGATTCCTTCGTGAGGGCAGTCGTCAGCTCCGCCTTATCGTATTTTTCCTTGGCGCTTTTGGCCAGAGCGTCATTCCCGCCGTTATAAAGGTGGGGCAGCCTGGCCGAGCCGCCGGATGAGCAGGCAGTCAGCAGCGCCCCCAAGGCAAAAAGGACGATGACCTTGCGGCAAAGGCCCAATAGCATGCGCGTGATCATGGAATCTCCCCCTGCTATGTCCCGGGGGAAATCCTATCACATTACTTGCATATAAACAATCTTAGCGAGTACAGCTCAAGTGGCGATTTGAGCCTTGCTGCACTTACAGGACAGACGCGCAGTGTTTGGCGATAAAGTCGACCTGTTTTGGCAGCTTGGGCACGGTGCCGCTGATGATGGTTTTCAAATTGGTGAAATATTCCCTGAGCTGTTTGTCGCTCAAGCCGTCCGCCATCGGGTGGTAGGCCTTCGGCATCACACGCTGGCCCAGCATCACCTGCAGCCAACCAGCTTCCGAGAACAACTCATTATTGAAGCGGAAAATGCGGCCGGTCTCTCGGAACAGGTCCATCTTGTGCTTCAGGCTTTCGGGGATCTCCATCGTGCGGCAGCGCTTCCAGAAGGCGCTATCGTCCCTTTCGGTCGCATGATAATGCAGGATAATAAAGTCGCGGATGCTTTCGAACTCGAAGCCGACCTGCTCGTTATATTCATCAATATTGGTCGCATCCAGCCCCAGAGATGGGAACATCTGCACAAAGCGCACGATGCTTGTCTGGATCAGGTGAATGCTGGTGCTCTCCAGCGGCTCCAGGAAGCCGCTTGATAAGCCCACCGCGATACAGTTCTTGTGCCAGAATTTCTCGCGCCGCCCGGTCTTGAACGGGATCACCCGTGGGTCCGCCAGCGGCTTGCCCTCAAGATTGTCGAGGAGCGTCTGGGTGGCTTCGTCTTCGCTGATATGGTCAGAGCAGAAAACATGGCCGTTTCCTGCCCGGTGCTGCAGCGGGATGCGCCACTGCCAGCCGGCCTTGTGGGCGATCGACTGGGTGTAGGGCCGCATGCGCGGGCCATTTTCCGCGGGCACCGCCACGGCCCTGTCGCACGGCAGCCAGCCTGTCCAGTCCGTATATCCCACCCCAAGCGCTTGGCCGAGAAGGAGCGAGCGGAAGCCCGAGCAATCGATGAAGAAATCGCCTTCGACCACCTGCCCGTCCTTGAGCGTGACGGATGCAATGTTGCCGCTTGCGCTATCAAGCGACACGTCGGTGATCATGCCCTCAATGCGGTTGACGCCCGAAAGCTCACAGCCTTTCCGAAGGTAGCGCGCATAAAGTCCGGCATCGAAATGGAAGGCATGGGTGATGCCCTCGAGCGGCGAATTGGGGATCTGGCGCATACGGTCGAACCGGTCTTCCTTCGCCGCCTGATAGTTGAAGGAAAAATCCCACAGGTCACCCGCAAAGCCGGCCTCTTTCGCGCGCAGCCAATAATGCTGGAACGGCACCATGCCGATCTGCCGACCGATGGAGCCGAAGGCGTGCATATATTTGTCGCCCACCGCCCCCCAATTTTCGAACTGGATCCCCAGCTTGAAGGTGCCCTGGGTGGCCTTGACGAACTCGTCTTCATTCAGGCCCAGCACATTGTTGAAAATCTGGATCGGCGGGATGGTAGCTTCGCCCACGCCCACCGTGCCGATATCGTCGGATTCAATGAGGACAATCTCAAGCTGGCCGCGCATCAACTTGACGAGGAGGCTCGCCGCCATCCAGCCAGCGGTGCCACCGCCCACGATTACCAGTTTCTTGATGCTGCCCTGTTGCACGCTATGCCCTCACCCAAACCCTGAAAAAGAAATACCCCTGCCGACGATCATATCGGCAGGGGCAATTGTTTCAACCAGCCTCAGCCGGATCTGACTAGAATTTATAGTTCAGACCGAAAAGGAAGGTACGGCCATAGTTCTGGAAGTCACGCACCTGGCGGCTGTCTGAGTTGTAGAAGGTGGTGAACGGCTGGTTCGTCAGGTTGTTCACCTGGAACAGAACGGTCAGGCCATCCACACCAACTTCACTGAGGTCGTAGCCAAGTTGCGCATCAACGATGGTTTCTGCTTCCACATCAACCTTCACACGGGTGAGGCTGAGGGCGGAAACTTCACCCAGGAACGAAGAACGGTGACGAACGCTGGCACGTGCCTGGAAGCCATACTTTTCATAGTAGATCGTACCATTCAGAACAGTCTTCGACAGGCCAGGGAGCGTGATTTTCTCCTGACTGTTCGGGTCGATGATCGAGCTTTTGGTAAAGGAAGCCGAACCAAGGATACCGAAGCCGTCAAGCGCTTCTGAGAAGTTCGCGAACGGCAGGGAACCCGAAAGTTCGATACCGTAGATCTTACCGCCGTCTACGTTGTCCTTGAAGTCGCGGCGACCGATGGTCGAAAGCGTAAACTCATTGCCGTCACCGTCGACAAACGTCAGGTCCTCGCCCAGTGGGCCCAGAACTTCCGCAAAGTCATAGGTTTCAGACGAGCTGAACGGGAAGCTTGTGATCTGCTTGTAGAAACCAGCAACCGACACATAAGCGCCCTCGCCGAAATAGTGCTCGTAGGACAGGTCATACTGCCAGGTCTTGAACGGCTTCAGGTTCGGGTTACCGCCACCACCGGTGAAGATCAGGTTCTGCTGGTCGAAACCAAAGCCGAAGCCTGCGTTCATGTCAGCCATTGGTGCACGTGCCAGAACCTGTGCAACACCAACACGGAGCTTGTTGTTGTCATCCAGATTGAAGCTGAGGTTCAGGCTTGGCAGGAAGTCCCAGTAATCAGTGCCTTCCGTAACAGGTGCTGCAACCACTTGGTTGTCTACTGTCTTGGCTGCCCAACCATCTGAGCTTTGGTCGGTGTAAACAGCCTGCAGGCCGACGTTACCGGTAACCGGCAGGTTGCCTAGCTCGGTGTCGATATTGGCCTGGGCATACAAGTTCACAACTTTCTCGGTCACGGTCCAGCTGTTAGTCAGACGGGACTGCGTGCTGGCGGCTTCGTCATTGATCACATAGGCGCCGCTTTCAAACAGCGCTTGCGCATCATAGCTGAGCACGTCACCCATGCCGATAAACTCAAGCGACGTTGGGTCCTCAAGGAACTGGCTAGGCACCGGAACGTCCGCTGGATATTCATTGAGCGTCAGGAAGAAGCCCTGGTCCAGCAGCGTTTTACTCCGCTTTGAGAAGCGAACACCATATTCAACGCTGGACAGGAAGCCTTCGTCCATGAATTGTTCGGCGCTCAGGCGAACGGCAGACAGTTCGTCATCGGTTTCCGGTGCGTTGATAAAGCCGTCCTGGGCTTGATCATCTGGATAGAAGCCAGCAACAAACAGGCCCCAACCCCAACTAAGCGGACCGCCAAGCTGAATGAGGTTCGGATCAGAATAGTCAAGACCATGGGTGAAGACAGCGTTGCCGTCCGCACCGATGGTGAAACCCAGGTTATCAGTGGCACCATTGCCGCTACCACGACCGGTACCCGCGTAGGTTTCCATGTTGCTTTCGATACGGTCAACGCTGGAGTGGCTGAGGTCCAGTTCGATCGTCAGATTGTCATTCACCTGATATTCGGTGTTCCAGCCGATGGCCAGCGTTTCAGCTTCGCGGTTTACGAAGTCGTTACGCACTACAACCTCTGCGCCGTTGAACTGGCCCTGCGTGATCAGACCATCTTCAACTGTGTAGCCGTCCTGCAGCTGCGCGCCAGACCATGCCAGTGGAATTTCAATACCGCGCAGGGTCTGCTCGTCATCGAACTTGGAATAATAGGCGTCGATGGTTGTGCGGAACTTGCTGTCGTGTGGTGCATATTCAAGCACACCCAGGAAGCCGTCGCGCGTCAGCTCGTTCGATTTCACATAAGGCTTGGCACCACCAATGATCAGGTTGCCGTCAGCCGCTTCCGGGAAGCCCCAGCTGTTCCAGCGCTCTTCCTGCGTTGGTGACAGCATGCGGGCGTAACCTAGCGCGATGCCAACCTGATCGTCGTTGAACTGGTCAACGTAGGAAATGCTGGCGCGGTAGCCAAGCGCCGTCGTGCCGGAATTGAGCGCACCCAGATCCGCATATTCGCCGCGCAGGTTCACTACAATGGCCTGCTCGCCGTACGCCAGAGGCTTGATGGTCTGCAGGTCAACGGTACCACCAACAGCTTGGCTGGTCAGGCTGGCGTCCGGCGTTTTATAAATGGTCACGCCGTTGATCAGCTCTGATGGGTATTGGTCATATTCAACCGCACGGCCGTTGTTTGCAGAAACCTGCTCGCGGCCATTCAGTGTGGTGGTGGTGAAGTCTGGCGCCAGACCGCGGATCGAGATCACGTTGGCGCGGCCGTCAAGGCGCTGTGCTGCAAGACCCGGCAGGCGGGCAATCGATTCGGCAATAGACGCGTCAGGCAACTTGCCCAGGTCTTCCGCTGAGATCGCTTCCACGATGGAGCTGCTTTCCCGCTTGCGGGCAACCGAGCTCATGATCGATGCACGGATGCCCGTAACAACGATTTCTTCCAGTTGTACGCCTTCGTCCTCATCGGTGTCAGATGAGCTGTCCTGTGCAAGCACAGGCTGTGCGGCGAATGCGATGGCGGAAGCCGACGCAAAGGATAAAAAATGAGACTTAAATTTAGAGGTACGCATGAAGCCTTCCCTTCCCTGTATTAACCCTGGAAGCAAACCCACAGGCCGATCCTACTGGCCAAAAGTTAAACTTCCGCAACTTTCCCTGTGTCGAAAGTTCGCGCATCACTTTGCAAACATCAAGTCATTTTTTCATATTTTTGCTATTTATTGCAGCGACCATGCAAACTGTGTCTTTCCTGCAACAGTTTTGCGTATACTGGCTCATATAAAGGGTTATAGAGTGATATATCACGTTACAAGAGACCGATTTAGCTGCCTTGCAAGTTTGCAAAGACGTCTTTTGCAATATTCTTTTTGCATTTTTTGCAAAAATTGCTAATCCTAGACAACAGGAAGGGAGGCCCGATTCTTCGGTGCCGCATTATTATAGGGAACGGGATCATCGCATGACGCAAAAACCTGCGCTGAGCTTCTGGCAAATCTGGAACATGTGTATCGGCTTTATGGGCATTCAGTTCGGCTTCGAACTGCAGGTCAGTAATGTCAGCCGTATCTTCCAGACGCTGGGCGCCAACATCGACGAAATTGCCATACTGTGGGTGGCCGCGCCGCTTACGGGCCTGATTGTCCAGCCGATCATCGGCTATATGAGCGACAAGACATGGACCCGGCTTGGCCGCCGGCGCCCCTATTTTTTCTATGGCGCGATTCTGTCGACACTTGCGCTTCTGATTATGCCCAACTCGCCGACACTCTGGATCGCGGCAGGCATGCTGTGGATCATGGATGCCTCCTTCAATATCGCGATGGAACCATTTCGCGCCTTTGTGGGTGACATGCTGCCGAACCGCCAGCGGTCTCTTGGCTATGCCATGCAGACCTTCTTCATTGGCACTGGTGCATCGGTTGCCGCGGCACTTCCGTGGATCATGACCAACATGTTCGGTGTGGCGAACGAGGCCGATCCCGGCATCATCCCGGATTCGGTGGTTTACGCCTTCTATACCGGTGGCATCTTTTTGCTGATCTGCGTGCTGTGGACTGTCTTCACCACCAAGGAGTATGCCCCCGAGGAACTTGAAGCCTTCAACAAAGCCGAGCAGGCGATTGGCGAAGCCGCCGCTGCGCACACCCAGTCAGATGAAGAGAGGGCGCTGATCACGCCACAGCGCCATAAATCAGGCGGCCTCCTGTGGCTTATTGTCGGCGCCGCCGCCTCGCTTCTTATCTATATGACAGATGGATCCTACCGGCTGCATATCCTGTCAGGTGGCGTGGCCGTGTTTGGCCTGCTGCGCCTGATCGTGTCAGCCAGCAAAGCCAAAGGAAAAACCACATCCGCCATTGTGGAAATCACAGATGACCTGATGCTGATGCCCACGGTCATGAAGCAGCTGGCCGTCGTGCAGTTCTTTTCGTGGTTTGCCATGTTCGCCATGTGGTCCTTCACCACGCCGGCGGTCACGGCCTTCCATTTTGGCGCCCTGGACCCGTCAAGCGAGCTTTATAATACCGGCGCCAACTGGGCCGGCGTGCTGAATTCGGTGCGCAATATCGTGACCATCGGCGCAGCCATCTTCATCGCGCTTTGCGCCAACAGGATCGGCCGCCGTAAAATCCACATGCTGAACCTGACGCTCGGCGGCATCGGGCTGGCGTCCTTCTATCTGGTCACCGACCCAGACTGGCTGGTGGTGTCCATGGGGCTTGTCGGCTTTGGTTGGGCATCGATCCTGTCGATCCCCTATTCGCTGCTCTCAAGCGCGGTCGCGCACCACAAGATGGGCATCTATATGGGCATCTTCAATTTCTTCATCGTGATCCCACAAATCGTGGCGTCCACCACGCTGGGCCTCCTGGTCAGTGAACTGTTTGCCGGCCAGGCCATCTATGGCCTTGTGTTTGCCGGCTGCTCCATGATCATTGCAGCCCTTGCCACCCTCAATGTCGCCGAGCCGGAGGCCGAATAACATGAAATTTCAACGAACAAACCTGGCCGCCTTCGGCCTTGCCCTGACCCTTCTTTCTGGCTGTGACCAGGCTGATAAAGCCTTGCCCCCGGAAGACCCCATCACCGTTCGCCCGGAACTGCTGGAGCCATACATCAGCCGTCCGATCACCGATGATGTGATGTATTTCGTCATGCCTGACCGGTTCAATAACGGCGACCCGTCCAACGACACCGGCGGCTTTGGTGGCGACGCCACCACACACGGCTTTGACCCAACCCACAAGGGATTCTTCCATGGCGGGGACTTCAAGGGCCTGACGGAAAAGCTGGATTATCTGGCTGACATGGGTGTCAGCGCCATCTGGATGACACCCATCTTCAAGAACAAGCCCGTGCAGGGCAACCCGGTGAATATGACAGCCGCCTACCACGGCTACTGGATCACGGACTTCACCCAGATCGACCCGCACCTGGGCACAAATGATGACCTCAAGACGCTGGTGGATGAAGCGCACAAGCGCAATATGAAGGTGATTTTCGACATCATCACCAACCACACGGCCGACGTGATCAAATATGAGGAATGCTTCCCCCGCGGCAGCGACCCGGCAAACGTGCCGCTGTGCGATTACCGCAGCAAAGAAGCCTTCCCCTACACCACCAAAGGCGGTCCGGACGGTGAAGCCATCAACGCAGGCTTCCTAGGCGACGACCCAGAGCACCAGACGAAAGACAATTTCGACAAGCTGACCGCCCTTGATTATGCCTACACGCCCTATGTGCCTGCGGGCGAAGAAGATGTGAAGGTGCCGGCGTGGCTCAACGACATGCGCTATTACCACAATCGCGGCGACAGCGAATGGCAGGGTGAAAGCTCACTCTACGGTGATTTCGCGGGCCTTGATGACCTGTTCACCGAACATCCGGACGTTAAGGAAGGCTTTATCGACATCTATAAATTCTGGATCTCGGAATTCAAGATCGACGGCTTCCGCATCGACACGGTCAAGCATGTGAACGACAGCTTCTGGCAAACTTTCGCACCTGCCATCACGGCCCACGCCGAGGCCGAAGGCATCCCGAACTTCTACATGTTTGGTGAGGTGTATGAACCCACGCCGGAGCGCCTCAGCCACTTCACCAATGAGGCCAAGGTGCCCTTCGTGCTGGATTTTGCTTTCCAGTCAGCCGCCTATCAGATGTTCTCGGAAAATAAGGGTCCGCAGGCACTGGCGGAAACCATTGAAAAAGACACCCTTTATCAGCCGGTGAAGGGCGACGCCCGGTCGCTGCCCATTTTCCTGGGCAATCACGATATGGGCCGCATCGCCCATTTCATCCGCCGCGGCAATCCGGACGAAAGCCCGGAAGTATCCTTCAAGAAAGATCTGCTCGCCCACGCGCTGATGTTCTACAGCCGCGGGGTTCCGGTGATTTATTATGGCGACGAACAAGGCTTTATCGGCGACGGCCATGACCAGGACGCGCGCGAAGATATGTTTGTGAGCCAGGTGGCGTCCTACGCCGACAATGACCTGCTGGGCACGGAAAAATCGAGCGCCGAGGATAATTTCGACGTCGATCACCCTCTTTATCAGGCCATGCAGCGCTTCACCATGGTCAAGCGCGCGCACCCGGCCCTCAGGCACGGCAAGATGACTTTCCTGCATGCCGACAGTGAACCCGGGCTGCTGGTGTTTGAGCGCACGGACGAAACCACAGGCGACACGGTTCTGGCGGTCTTCAACACCTCGGCCGAGGTGGCGACAGCAAGCGTCCCGGCGCTTGAAGACCCCCTCTGTTTCATCGACGGCACAGCGGGTGAGACTGGCGAGGCCTACACGGCACCAGCGCTGAGTTGGGCCCTGTTCAAACCAGCAGCCTGCGAGGGCTGATCAAAGCCGATACCCAAACAAAAAAGGCGGCGCCCGTTGGTGCCGCCTTTTTCATATCCATATAAGGAAGACTTAAGACCCGCAGCTTTCGCGGATAATCAGGTCCGTCGGCAGCGTGGAAGACTGCACATCCTCGCCTTCCAGCATGCGCAGCAATTTGGAAACCAGAAGCCGCCCCGCCTTCGTCACGTCCTGGCGAATGGTGCTGAGCGCAGGGCTTGAATAAGCCGCCACAAGCACATCATCATAGCCAATCACGGATACGTCCTTGGGCACATTGATGCCGCGGTTCGCCAGCGCCTTCATGGCGCCGATGGCGATCATGTCCGACATGGCAACAACGCCATCAAACTCGACGCCCTGCTCCACCAGCACATCCACCGCCTCCATGGCGGATTCCGGATAGAAATGCGCAGGCCTGACGAGGCGTGGGTCAAAGGCGATGCCGTTCTGATCAAGCGCCTCACGGTAGCCTTCCTGCCGCAACTTCATCTCAGGCCCTTCACAGTCGCCCACGAAGGCAATGCGCGTGCGCCCCATACGGATCAGGTGATTAGTGGCACGGCGCCCGCCCTGGCGGTTATCACTGCCGACCGAGCAATAGCGCTGATCCGGGAACTGTGCACCCCAAGTCACAAACGGCACACGCTGTGCCGCCAACTGGTTTAGCTGTTTGTGCATTGTGCTCTGCCCCAGCACGATCAGGCCGTCGCACCGGCCACTGGCCACAAGGTTTGCAGCGCTGTGGTAATCGGTCATCGTCAGGTGCGAAATCAGAAGGTCGCAATTCTGTTCCTTGAGCGCGTCACCGATACCGCCAATCAGGTCCAGCGTGAAGGGGTCAGACAGGCGCGTGTCGCGGCCCTGCGGCGGCGGGATCACGATGGAGATCGTCTTGTCTGCATCCTCGGTATAGACCTTGTCGCGCAGGCGGCCGTTGTAGTTATTGCTTTGGGCTAGCGACAGGATCTTCTTCTTGGTGCGGTCCGATACCAGCGGGCTGTCATTCAGCGCGCGCGACACAGTGGAAATCGACACACCGGCAATTGCGGCCAGATCCTCCAGACGGTGAAGATTTTTTTCTTTTTCGTCGTCACTCATGCTGTCACCCCGAGTTGCATATTTTTGCAAAATTTTCTGTCGTATTCTTTCTTATCCCTGTTTTAGCAAGAAATTCCATTATTTTGGAAGCCTTTTATTTTTGCAAACAGAGGGCCGATCCTGCCCATTTCCGCCGTCAAATCACCACCAATAAAAAATGTTTTTTTGAATGGCGGGTATCACTCACGCGCGGCGTCATAGTCCTAGTAGACCACCCGAAGGGGTGAGAATTTCTGGGTGCCCTGGCCGCTCAGGAGGCAGCAGCAAGACCTTGCACTCGAGAGGGCTGCTGATGGCCGGACAGATTGGGCACCCGAAATCACCAGAAGGTCGGCGAGGCTGGCGCCACAAGACCCTCTGGTAGCGCGGACGACATTACCATCGATGGGGGTCATGGTGATGACGGCCTGTGGGGCGGCGCCGGGGAGTTATCCTCGGCGCGTCCGCTGCTTGAAGACGATTTCCTCATCGGGCTGAGTATGGATAATTTTGTCCAGCTTGCGATCGAGCTCTGGCCCGTAACCTGGCCCCCCGTTTCCCTCTTTGGCGGGGGGCCATTTTATTTTTGCTTATGAGCGATATTGCGAAATCTTTTGACATCTGGAATGGTTGGCACCGGTATGGCGGCGCGGAAGGCGCCGCATTTGTCAGGGCGACCCTTTTGGATACTGGAACAAAATCAATATTGCTGGAGGCGTTCCTGGAAAAACGCCCGGCACTGAAGCGATTTCTGGTCGCGCGGTTTCGGGATGAAACTGTCGCCGATGATCTGCTGCAGGACCTGTATCTGAAGCTGGAGCGCATTGAGGATGCCTCAGCCATCAGTAATGTTGGCGCCTATCTGTTCCGCATGGCCAATAATGTGGCGCTGGACCACCGCCGTCAGAAGACCCGGCAGATGGCGCGCGACAAGGCTTGGGTGGATGTCAGCAGGGCAGACCAGGGCGGTGAAAGCGTTGACGAAGGCCCGGCTGCAGACCGCGCGATTGAAGCCAAGCAGAAGCTGGCGCAGGTATCAGAAGCGCTCAAGCAATTACCGCCCCAATGCCGCAAGGTATTTGTGCTGCACAAATTGAAGGGCAAAAGCCACCGCGAGGTTAGCGAAAGCCTTGGGATTGCGGTCAGCACAGTGGAAAAACACATGGCCAAGGCCATGAAGTTCCTTGTCCTGCACCTGAAGGACAAGGATTAGCAGCTGGACATGGCGGGTGGGTGCCTGTGGTGGCGTCTTAACCCTGAATAGGATTGATTTGAGCCCCCAGGGCTCGTGAAGGCAGTACAGACAGATGACCAAAACCGATACCAGTTTCCTGACGGACGAGCGGCTTGACGCCGCTGCCCGCTGGCACGCGCGCCTCACTGGCGACAGCGTGACGGAGGCCGACTGGCTTGCCTTCACAGACTGGCTTGAAGCCGATGATGCCAACCGCCTGGCCTATGACCATGTGGAAGACCTGGCCCTGATGGTTGAAGAGGACGCTGATGTGGTGGCGGCTTCCGTTGAAAACACTGAAACAGACACTGGCACCGTAATCGATGCTGCTTGGCGCTGGACAAAGCCAAAGGCGTGGGCCGGAGCAGCTGCCGCGGTGGCCGCAGCCCTGCTGGTCATGATCGGCACCAATTTCATGGCCCCGGATGCGCAATTTTACCAGACCGGCCTGGGCGAAACCCGGCTTGTGACGCTCGAAGACGGCACGACTGTGCAGCTGAACACCAACACGAAAATCGAAGTTGCCTTCACTGGCGACGTGCGCCAGACAGCCCTCGCGTACGGTGAAGCGCTGTTTTCCGTTGCCAAGAACCCGGACCGGCCTTTCCGGGTAGGCCTGGGCGACCGTTCTGTGCAGGTGGTGGGTACCCAGTTCAATATCCTGCGCCACGACAGCCAGCTGGTTGTTACCGTGGCGGAAGGCATCGTGGATGTAGCGCCGACACAGGTGATCGAGGATGAAGTCCAGTCAGACGCGCGGGAACGTCTGCGGGTCGGCGACCAACTGGTTGCCTATGAAAAATCCAGTGAAACCCGTGTCCAAAAAGTCGACGCACGGCAAGTCACCGCGTGGCTTGAAGGCTATCTGGAATATGAAGACGCGGCGCTGCATCAGATCGCGCGGGACCTGAGCCGCTATTTCGGCGAACCCATCGCCGTGACATCCAGCGCGAGGGATATCAACTTTTCTGGAATCCTTAACATGGGTGACAAGCAGACCGTGCTTGCGACGCTTGAACAACTGCTGCCGGTTACCGTAAAACAAACGGATGGGGCAATCCTGATCGGTCGCAAGGAGTAGCATGTGCGCATAAATGGGAAGACAGCTTCCGCTGCGGTGCTGCTGGCCTGTTGCCTTGCCGCGCCGCCCGGAGCTGCCACAGCATCCGACACCAGCCATTTTGAGATAGAGGCCATGCCGCTTGCCGAAGCGCTGGCCTCTTTCGCGCGTCAGGCGGGCATTTCCATCGGCCGCCCACCCCTATCATACCGGGACGGCAAAGCGCACGCTCTCAAAGGCGACCTGACTGTTGAAGAAGGCCTCACACAGCTGCTGCAAGGCACCGGCTTCACGTTCGAGGTCGTGAGCCCCAGCGTAGTCCGGGTGTTCCGTGAACCAGCCAGGGAAAAAACAGTTCCGAAGCCGGCTGCCAAGGCGCAAAGCGAACCCTTCGTGCAGGAGATCATGGTCTCGTCTCTGAGACGCACTGATAACCTGCAGAAGCTGCCTTACGGTATCAGCGCCATCGGCGCCAGCACCCAGCAGCAGCTTGGCCTGAAAACTACCAACGCGGCCGCCCGCCGGATTGCGGGCATGCATGCCACAACGCAGGGCGATGGCCAGAACAAGGTGATGGTGCGCGGGCTGTCAGACGGGGCATTCTCTGGCCGGGCGCAATCGCTCGTGAGCACCTATTTCGACAATACGCGCCTGACCTACAACGCGCCCGACCCATCGCTTCGGTTAGTGGATGTCGAGCGCATCGAGGTGCTGCGGGGCCCGCAGGGCACGCTTTATGGCTCGGGCGCGCTCACGGGTCTCTACCGGGTGGTCACCAAGAAACCCAATCTGGCGGAAACTGAGCTCACCGCCAGCGCAGGCCTTGCCTGGACCAAGGGCGGTACGGCCTCACGCAATCTATCCGGCATCGTCAATGTCCCGCTTGTCGAAGACCAGATGGCCATCCGCGCCGCGGCCTACTTCGAGCATGAAGGCGGCTATATCGATGACCTGCGGCTCGGGCTTGATAATGTCAACCAGGCGGACACCTATGGCGGGCGGCTTTCGGCCCATCTGAACCTGGGGCCCAACTGGCACCTGCTCGCGGGTGTCACCCTGCAGGAAAACGACCGCGACGACAGCAATTATTATGATGTCGAGCGCAGCTTCAGCAAGCGCGGAAACTATGTGCAGGAACCCAGGAAAGACAGTTTCAGCCAGGTCTATGCCACACTGGGCGCGGACTATGGCTGGGGCACGCTTGAGACCACCTTCAGCTGGACAGACCGCAATATCGACGCCACCTTTGATGGCTCGCTGGCAGTGCCGAAACTGGTGCTGATCGATGTGGTCGCCAGCCCCTTCACCATGAACCGCGATATCGCGACGACCAGCAATGAGACGCACCTCTCGTCCAAGACCGGGGGGCGGCTTGAGTGGACCATCGGGTCCTTCTGGTCGAAGAGAAATGAGCGGATCAATTCCAACCTGGCGATCCCCGCGTCCGTCATCTGGCCGGATGAAGAAGGCGATCTGGATATCTATACCGAAGACCTGACCAGCACCCTCAAGGAAGCGGCGCTGTTTGGCGAGGTGACCTATTTCCTGACCGAAAAACTGGCCGTCACCGGCGGTTTTCGGTGGTTCGACTACCGCGAACGCGCGTCCTCTGACCTTGTCGACCTGGGCCTGTTCCTGTTCGCGCAGACCGAAGGCGAGCAGAAGAAATCCGGGGTCACGCCCAAGGCGGTGCTGGCCTACCACCATACCAAGGACCTGATGATCTATGCCCAGGTGGCGGAAGGCTACCGGCTGGGCGGCATCAACCTGGCCGGACCCACGCCGATCGGGGGTGGCGAAACAGTCGCGACCGAGCTGACGAATTACAAATCCGACGCGCTGACCAACTATGAAGTGGGCTACAAGTACCAGAGCCCCGACAAGGCGCTGACCACGTCAGGGGCGGTTTACGTGGCCCTGTGGCGCCGTATCCAGAGCCAGCAATTCAGCTTCGAAGGCCTGCCGGATATCGACAATGTCGGCAACGCGCGGGTGATTGGCGCCGAGTTCGAGCTGGCCTACCGCCCGGCCTATGACTTTGAGGTGCGCGCGCACCTGTCCGCGAGCGACAGCGAACTCACGGACACCACCGCTCGTTTCGGGGCCGAAATTGGTACCCCCCTGCCCGCGGCGCCGAAGTTTTCTGCGGGTGCGTCGGTTTACAAGGAATTCACCGTCCACGACGACCTGCGGGCGAGCGTGAGCGCGGACTATAGCTATGAAGGCGGCGCGGACCTTCTGTTCGAGAGCGATTTTTCGCCGGAAATGGACGGCTATCACCTGGTAAATGCGCGCCTCAGCCTGCAGAAAAACAATTGGTCGCTGACCGTTTACGGCAACAACCTGATCGGCGACACATCGAATGTTTTCGCCTTCGGCAACCCGCTCAGCCTTGAAGTGATTGAGGGCGAAGACCCGGATGACCCGAATTTCGTGTTGGTTTCCACGGGGTTACACGCAACACCGCTTCGCCCGCGCACGTTCGGCGTGGAGCTGGGCTGGCGCTTTTAGGCGCTTCTAGTCGAACATCATCTTCTTGGTATGGCGCTCAAGCACGCCGTGGGGGACCTTCAGCGCCCGCGCCCAGGCGCCGATATCACCGGGGTGAGCCTCCATGGCGGTGCGGATGTCGGCGTCTGAGATATCCTCTAACGTCCTGACACTATTGGATTTTTCCATCAAACCATAGAGCGCGGTGCGGGAGACATTCAGATGCTCTGCCGCCTCCTTGATGCGCCAATCGGTGGCATCCAGCGCCGCGAGCATCTCGGCTTCCGTCACGCTCGCCGGCGCGCGGTAGGACGGCTTCGCTTTGGGCACACCTGAGGATTTTGGGCCCATTTGGGGCACACCCGTAGGGCCCATTTCAGGCACGTTGAACGCGGGCACCTGCCCGACGGACATCTGCTGCACCGCGTTTCTGAGTTCCCGCACATTACCGGGCCAATCATGCAGCACCATGGCGGTCATATGCTCGGTGAAATCCGTGGGCGCGGCACCGAACGACCCGGTGTCGAGGAAATGCTTGATCAGGATGCCAATATCCACCCGCCGGTGACGAAGCGGCGGCATCTCGATCACCATGCTTTCAAGGCGGCGGAGGAGCGGCTGCGAGAAATCGTCCGCGCCCAGGGGCCGGTCAGTGGCCGCGAGCACCCGCGCGCCGGTGTACCTGAGACGGGTTTCCCCCACCCGGCGGAATTCGCCGGTCTCCAGCACGCGCAGCAGCATGGCCTGCAGGTCCGCGGGTGTATCGCCGATTTCATCCAGGAAAATGGTGCTGGCGTCGGCCGTTTCGAAAAAGCCGACCCGGTCCCTGACGGCGCCGGTGAAGGCCCCCTTGGTGGCACCGAACAGGTCCGCCGCACCAAGTTCTTTTGAGAGCGTCGCCATATTGATCGACACCAGGTTTTCAGCCGCCCGGTCGCTGGCCAGATGGAGCGCCTGCGCCACCAACTCCTTGCCGGTGCCGGTTTCACCGCGGATAAGCACCGGAAGATGTGTCGGCGCAACCCGGCTGATCGCCCGCCAGATGGCCTGCATGGCCCCACTGACCCCCAGCAGCCGGCCTTCCGGCGGCGCGGGCGCGGCCTCCGCAGGGCTGAGGAACAGGGAGAGCACAATGGTGCCGGCCAGCGTGATGATGATATCGTCGCCGAGCGCATCGAGGCTGACGGTCACGGGCGCGGTAACCTGATGGCCGTTCACCAGAACCTTCATCTTGCTGTCTGGCGGGGTGATGGAAAACTCGCGCGGGCCCACCCGCTTGATCTTGACCTCGGACCGCGAAATCCGGCGGTCAGCAAGGGGTTCTTCGCTCACGCCGCGCTTGCGGAACTGCGGTGCGTTCCGGGATACACTGGCCTCAGTCGCACGGCCGAACATCAGGGGCGCCACGGCACCGATGCGCGAGGCGTCAGGGTGCCAGATGATCCCCAGGCTGGGCAGCAGAATTTCCCGCCCGGGGCCGCCGGTGCGCGCGCCTTCCACCGATACGGTTTCGTCCATCAAGCCGTATTCACCGGTTTCGTCCTGCATGCTGCCCTCTCCCCGCTCACGGACCTGATGCACTGTCCTTGAAATGTCATCATCCTGCGCGTAAAAGCAATATTGTCTACTTTTGCGTGCCTCTATAGCAACTTAAGGCGATATAGCAGGCAGGTCAAAGGGGCGCGAGCCTTTTGTGTGGGGGCTGGTGCGCGGGGCAAAAAGTGCGTGGCTCGGGGGAAGTCTATTTATGGCTGAGGCAATCGGCAGGTATCAGCTTGGCGAAACGGTGGGCAAGGGCGCTTACGGCACGGTTTACCGCGCCGAAGATACGCTGCTGGACCGCTCTGTCGCCATCAAGCTTCTGAACAAGTCGGTGTCTGACGGTGCGGACCCGAAGGCCAGCCTTGTGGAAGCCAAGACCCTGGCGAAGCTGAACCACCCCAATATTGTGACGCTCTATGAGATTTCAGAGCATGACGGCCACACCGTCATGGTGATGGAATATCTGGACGGCGAACCGCTGAAAGACTACCTGACGCGCGTGAACCCAACGTTCGACGACCGCCTCGCGCTGGTGCGGCAACTGGCCGACGCGCTCCGGGCCAGCCATTCACTCGGCATCGTGCACGCGGACATCAAACCCGGCAACATCATCATGAGATCTGGTGGGGTTCCGGTGCTGGTGGACTTTGGCCTGGCGAAAACCGCACCCACCGCCAATGACATGGAAACCCTGACGCGCGGGTCGCTGGGGCAAAGCCTGATTTTGGGCACGCTGCCTTACATGGCGCCTGAGGTGATGAAGGGCGGGAAGCCCGATGAAGTGTCTGATATCTTCTCCTTCGGCGCGCTTCTGTATGAAGTGCTGACGGGCGAGCGCGCCTTCAAGGCGGGATCGGACGCCGAGATCGTGCACCTGATTTTGAACGAGGACCCAGCGCCGGTATCAACCCACGCGCCGGACGCCCCCGCCTGGTGCGCCAACCTGGTGGCGCGGATGCTATCCAAGGAGCGCGCGGCCCGGCCCCAGACCTTCGCGGATGTTCTGAAGGCGATCGACAGCGCCGACCCCGGCACGCCGCTCCGTGACCGTAAAGCGGCAGACAAGGCCAAGCGGTTGGTTTCCTTCAAACGCATCGCCGCTGTGGCCGCCATTGCCATTGCGCTGGGAGCAGGCTTCATCGGCTCCCGCTACATGGGTGACGAACCCCTGACCGTCAGCGGCCGCATCGAGGCAGGCATGGACCGCCTGCGCCACAGCCAGGAAAAAGGCGCAATTGAGGAAGCCAAGGCCTATTTCCAAAGCATCCTGACCGAAGACCCGGAAAATGCTGCGGCAACAGCGGGCTACAGCCTCGCGCTGCTGAAGGAATATGCCAATGTCGAGAGCGACCCGGCGACCCTGAAGAATGCGAAAGCGGCTGCGGAACTAGCGCTGAAATTGGATGACCAACTTTCCCTCGGCCATGTAGCCAATGCTTGGTCAGATGAATTCCAAGGAGAGCTAAATGAAGCCGAGAATGCATATAAGCAAGCTTTGGCATTAGACCCGACCAATTACTTTGGGCTGTTTGGCCATAGTAGATTGCAGATGATGCGCGGAAATATCGATGCAGCTGTCAAACAATTCGAACATGTCATAAAGTTGTACCCTACTGACAGCAGATCACTGACCTATCTCGGCGATCTATACTTCAAAAAAGGTGATCAACAAGCCGCAGAGAATGTAACCCGTCGAGCTATTGAGTCCCAGCCTGACAATGTCAATTCATACCGGACGCTAAGCGCGATACTTTTTGCGCAGGGCCGAACAGTTGATGCTATAGCTATTACTCAGAAAGGGCTGCAAGTCCGCTCTGACC
Organism: Kordiimonas sp. UBA4487; assembly: GCF_002389025.1. Lineage (NCBI taxonomy): Bacteria > Pseudomonadati > Pseudomonadota > Alphaproteobacteria > Kordiimonadales > Kordiimonadaceae > Kordiimonas > Kordiimonas sp. UBA4487. The sequence goes on along the minus strand of NZ_DGNR01000012.1, from coordinate 342,666 downwards.
CAATGCTTTACAACAATCTTGGGTCATTCTATTTTTCCCTTGGCCAATATGCCCAATCTGCTCAGGCCTTTGAACGCGCCATTGATGCCCAAGGCAACAGCCACAACTATTTCCTTTGGGCCAACCTTGGCGATGCATACAGCATGCTTCCTAATAAGATGGAAGACACAAGATTGGCATATCGCAGGGCTATTCAGCTTTTGACTGCTCGAATGAAGCCAAACGAAGAACGGCCAACACTACTGAGTCGTGCAGGCCTTTATTATGCCAAAGCTGGGGAGCCCGCCAAAGCCCTTGAAATGACCAAACGCGCGCTCTCGCTTGCCCCCAACAGCAGATATGTTTTGTTCCGTGCATCCGTTGTGCAGGAACAGGCCGGTAACCGTGCAGAGGCCTTAAACCTTTTGGTAAAAGCAATGGCTGCTGGCCACCCCGTCAGCGAGATTGAAAACGAACCGTTTCTGGCGTCCCTTCGGGAGGACCCGGCCTATCACAAACTTCTTGCCAGCCAACCATCAAAATAAGGCACGCATCTTGCTGTATCCCCATTGTGGGGTGGCAAGGGCCACGAAGTTTCCTGAGTTCCGAGTTGGGCACCTGCCCCCATTTGACAAAACAGTTTAATCACAGGGGAGTCTTTTTATGACCAAGCAAAAGAACGACTATAAACTGAGGCTGCAGTTCGACGGGGACCAGATTTCCGACGTGCTACTGTACCGGTTTGAGCATAACGGCAAGGACGCTATGACCAAACAAGGCCGCTACACCGGCTGTATCCAGTTCAATGCGGGCGACACCATTGAGGTGGAAGTCACCATGACCGCCACACCAGATGAACTGCGCAAAGTAAGCAACATGCAGGTGATCAGCCTGGACCTGGTATCCCAACCCAATGTGCGGCATGAGATTGAGAGCTTCTCGCCCTTTGAAATGGATCAGGTAACCAAATGCCTGGTGGGCGACTGGAGCGAGCCGACGCAGTCCACAGACCCGTCCACTGGCATCAGCACCTGGGTCAGCACATGGTCAGGTGACACGCTCACGGTCGTTGCCGAAAAAGGCTTTTGGCAGCTTTCAGGCTTCCTCGGTGTGGCCGTATACCAGAACATGGGCGACGACATCGTGCGCATTCCGCGCGTGCTGAGCTTTGACCCAGAAACCGGTAGCGGTGGCGGTGATAATCCAGACTGATGCACTGCCCAAATACACCCACAAAAGCGGGCGCTGCGGTGCCCGCTTTTTTTATTGCCTGCCGCTCATCCGCCCCGCCTTCAGACATGTTAGGCGTGTCAGACACGCATCAAGGGGTGGGTCCGCTCTCCCTCATCTTCGTCACTCGCCGACCTGATCGGCGAGTCCATGTTGGATGGCATGACCAATGGATTCGCCGGTCAAGCCGGCGAATGACGACAGAGTGCACCAAGGCAAGTGTCGGGTCCGGGGTGACGACCGAGCCCCTTCCCCAAACAAAAACCGGTGCGGCGGTTTCCCGTCGCCCACCTTCCCCATATAAAAACCGGTGCGGCGGTTTCCCGCTGCACCGGCTCTCACGCCCCGTCCCTCGATTGGGGGTCAACAGATCTCGCTGGCGAGACCATGGGCGGGGGTGACTTCCGCGAGCTTTGCGCCCAGTTGCTTGCCTTCCATGCCGACGCTGACGAAATCACCGTTGGCGTAGGCGATATCCACTTCCATGCCCTGGGCGGTCAGCACCGCTTCGTGCCAGGCTTCGGCCATATTCTCGAACGCGGCCTCGGCGCCCGCATAATCATCAGCCTCAAGCGCCTTCTGGGCCTGGGTGCAGTGGGTGGTGGCACGCTCGATCTCCGCCGCAACAATAAGAAGCGCCTCGCAGATGGCCTTGCGCTGGGCCAGCACATCCTGGGCATGCATCATCAGGCCCGCCAACGCGTCTGCCGTGGCACCGGCATGAAAGACGGCTTTTGCCGCCTCGCACAGGCTGTGATAAAGGGCCTGCGCCCGCGCCGCCGATTTCTGCAGCAGCTTGCCGTCCATGCGGATCGTGTCTTCGCCCACCTGGGCGACCACAGATACAAACGGCACCTTCTTCCACGGCATCTCTGTTGAGATTTCCGCGTGCGCCACGCGGAAGCGGTCACCGGTGCGGACACCGTTTTCAATCAACTGCCAGGAAGCCGCGCGAAGCTGCATCGCCAGATGCCCACGCTGGCCCTCAAATGCATGAAGTTGCGCCAGGTCCACCTTGCGCGCTGTCTGGGCGCGGACTTCACCGGCCAGCTTCTTCAGCTTCTGCACCGGCTGGGTCATCTTGTCGGCATAGTCGCGGATGCTGGCTTCCAGCGTCAGCACCTTGCCGGCGCTGCTGTTGAGGCTGAAATAGGCTGTGTCTGCCTGAACTTTCAGGAAATCCGTCGCCTGCTTGCGGGCGTCTGCGGGGGCCGCGCTGTCGCGCAGCAACGTGAAGCAGTTCCGCACCCCAACCGGGTTCTTGCAGATGATCTGTTGCTGGCGCTTCAGGTACATGGGCACTTCAAGAAGCGGGTCCAGCACCTGGTTGACGAACCTGTAGGCTGCTGTCTTGGCCTCGCTGTAGCGCTTCTGGAAAGCGTCCGGCAGACCGCGTGATGGTGCCGGGGCTTCAAGCGCCGCACTGGCGTGCAGGACAACCCCCAGGAGCTCCTCTTTATACTCTGACGCCAGGTCATGGCCCAGGCCCCGTTGCATTGAAACCAGTGGTGCATTCATTGTCATCGTCCCCTCAAAGTGTCGTCGGTGATCTACCCCGTAGGACTGGCGATTGCAGGGGGCATGCCAATTATAAAATTCATTTATTTCAATGACTTGATGGATGACCAGGAGGACCTGCACCTCCCATGTCCGTGTCGGACACGTCTGACACGGACTGGACACGCGTTTGCGCGGCCAATTGAGGGAAAATTCACACGAAGTCCCCGGTTTCCGCGGGGCCGCCTGTTGGCATGCTTCCTGCTGATAAGGCGCCATAATGCGAAAACGCCAAGGCAGAACCGGGCCGCCAAAACGGACGGGCCGGGTCCAGGAGAGTTGAAATGAATATGTTGGCTAAATTCACCCTTGCGGATGAAGTGATGGAGATGCTGCTTAAAGACCGCCTGACCAGCGCGGGTGACAAGGTGCTCCTGAAGCTGACATACAGAAGCGGTAACGAGCAGGGCGAGACCGGCTATCTGGGATACCGGCCCAATTCGCGCCGCCTGTTCTGTTTTGTGCCGCACAAGGATCAGGCCACCAGTTTCACCCGCCTGAATTTCGAGGGTGATACCGACTATCTGGAATGCCAGATCGCGGGCCAGCCGCACTATCTGGACTATCAGGCCGAAGGCGGCGCCATTTTCGCCAACCCGAACCGCTTGTGGTCGGTTGGCTGGCGCATGGAGGACGGCGCGCTGGTGGTCGGCAGCGCGGAAAGCCAACCCTTCGCCCTGTGCCCGGATTACGAGCCGGTGATGATGCCGGTGCTGTATGCGTCCCTCAGGCTCACGCCTTTCCGGGTGTCGGTTGTGCCTGCCTGAGGTCAATCCAATCGATGCACGCCATTTATCAGGGAACCTTTGCCAGGGACGAAGGAAACTGTTTCCGGCAACAGGGCGCCCTTCAATCGACCTGGAACTGATGATGCGACCGCGAGGCAGCTAGAGGGTGGATCGCAACATATTTAACTGATCACCCCAAGAAATGACGGCGGCCGACCTATAACGCCTTTCAGGCCCTATATAGCTTGTATCATTGGCAATACGGCGGTCGGGACCGCTGTAGCTGGTATGCTGGACAATGGGCCGTCCATCGGTCATGGCTAACGAAATAGCCTTCATAAGCCCTGTTACAGTGAAGGGCATCGCGACAACTTTGGTTGCGCCGGCGTCGCGTGCTTCCAGAACTCGCTCCCTGCTCGGCATTTCAAGACCATATATTATTGGAGCAATCGCCATGGGTTTATCCGTCAGACGAATAAATCGTGTAAAATCAGCGCCCCCAAGTTTTGGAAAGCTCTCATTTGTTACAATAATATTGTAGGTTTCAGTAGCCATCAGGTTGGTCGCCCGCCGATTGTCTACTGCCATGGAAGAACTAACTCCATAGCTCAGCAGCATGTGCTTCAACCCCCGAGCGACTTGTTCGTTCTCAAGCGCGAGAAGAACACGTAATCCATGAATCTTTTTTTGATGCAACTCCCCCTCCCCGTGCATTGCTAGTGGGTGATGTCAGTCATTCCCAAACAATCTTCTGGCCACTGCAGCATTCCGAACGTCGTCAAAATTGCTCTCATGGGTGGCCGGTGAAACATTTGGTGCAGTGAATTTCACCGGCAACAGCCCTGCCATCTCAATGCGGCAGGCTCTTTCCCCAATGACCAACCATGCCAGAACAGCCAGAACCAGACCGAGGCTTCTCTCAATAATTCAGCGTGGGAATGGCTGTTCTGGCATGGCTTGCCATGAGCAATCTGGGAATGCTTTTTAGACGCTGCTGCCAGATCAGAAGCCTGCACTCAGTCCGGCAACAATCGCGCCCTTACCAATCCCTTCAACAGTCGTATCAACATAGGACACACTCAGTTCAAACCGGTCAAACGCATGGGTGAGACCAAGGCTCCAGTCCCATTTTTTGTCACCGAAAGCGCCGTCTTCGTATGCCACGTGACCAGCAAGCGATAGCGGTGTCTTTGCTATCGGCATGCTCAGGTCCAGATACAGATATATGTTGTCTTTGTTGCCGACATTTTCCTGATCCCAGACAAATGCAGCACCAAGCGTCCAGTCGACCGTATCCTGTACTGTCCCGCCAACCGAGCCATAGAGCTCGACATAGTATGTTCCCGAGGAACCGGGATAGGTATAGGCCAATAGGCCGATATCAGTGGAAATCCCTTCAATTTCAGAGGCATAGCCGGCATAAATATCGAATTCGAACTCTGATCCCCCGACCGGCTCGATGGAGCTACCCCAAGTGCCGATGTAAAAGCCGCTCTCGTGCTCAAGGTCAAAGCCGCCTTGAATTGCCGGATCATGATCGGAAAGGCTCAAACCGCGGAACCTATATTCGCTCACAATCGCGGCATTGGCTGACAGACTGAAGCTACTGCCGTCGTCTGCCACCACCTTTGGACTAGAAAAAGCGCACGCGAGAATACCAAACGCTACAATCAGGATAGCGACACGCGGCGACGTGCGGTCATGTGGAACTGCATTAGTCCAGGCATTTATTGTCATCATCATAGGCTTCCCTTCTTGGCTTTTGTGCATGGCTGCAAAACGTCACTGCCCACCAATGGTTAGCGGGCCATAACGCTACGAACGCTACTCAGGAACTGTTCAACAGAATGCTTGATAGTATCGGATACACTGGAAACTTGCTCCGAGGCCCCAAGGACCTGGCTGGATGCAGCCATCGTCTCAGAGGCGCCCTGGGCGACACTTGTAATACTCTTGTTGACCTCTTGAGTACCTGTTGATGCTTGCTGAATGTTGCGAGCGATTTCGTCGGTAGCTGCTCTTTGCTGCTCGACTGAAGCAGCTACAGCACTTGCAAGTTCGGCGGTTTCCTTCACGGCCTTCTGGATTCCGGACATAGAAAGCGTGGCTACCGATGTTCTCTCCTGTACCGATCTAATTTGGTGCTCAATCTGTTCAGTCGCCTTGGCAGTCTGGCCAGCAAGCGACTTCACCTCTGATGCAACTACTGCAAAACCTTTTCCGGCATCCCCGGCTCTTGCAGCCTCAATAGTGGCATTCAAGGCAAGGAGGTTTGTCTGTTTCGCGATATCGTTAATTAGCTGGACCACTTCCGTAATGGCGGTTGAGGCAGCTTCCAGCTCGTTCATAACGGAACTGGCTTCCTCCGTTTTCTGGGCAGCGGCTGCATTGGCATCGGATGACCGAGAAATTTGCTTTCCGATCTCGGAGATGGAAACGCTGAGCTCCTCAGTCGCACTTGCTACTGTCTGAACATTTACCGTGGCTTCCTCAGCCGCAGATGCCACCGAAGAAGACAGTTCATTGGTGTGCTGTGCCGTATTACTCATGGACTGGGCCGTGCTCTCCAATTCAGTAGCTGCTGAAGAAACGGTTTCCAGCAAGTCGGCCGTCTTCTGGTCGAAATCCAGGATTAGGTCTGTCATTTTTTTCGCAACAGCTTCCTTGGCTTCTATTTGTTCGCGCTCGCGTGCCAATTCAGCCTCTCGCTGCTCTGCTGCTGCTCGTTCACGCTCCGTCTGCCGTTCGGCTCTGGCTTTCTCTTCAGCTTCGGCTTCTTCACGCAATCGGCGCCGTTCAATCAGGTTTTCTTTGAACACCTGAACAGTCGACGCCATATCGCCAATTTCATCCTTCCTTTCTCTGCATGGCACATCAACGTCGGTATTGCCCTCAGCCAGCTTAGCCATCGCCGCGACCATGGTATGAATGGGGACCGTGATGCTGCGCGCAAACAGAAAGCCGATCCCAGCCATGATGGCCGCAGCCAAAACGGCAATAAGCACCATCATCCAGGCAATGCCGTTTACCGGCTTTTCCATCTCGGCCACATCAATCTCGCCAAGAAGTACCCATTTGGCGCCCAGGAATTCGAGGGGGATGTATGCAGAAACAACGTCAACGCCCCGATAGTCCTCAATAATGTCCACGCCGGTTTTGCCACTTAAACCAGCATCAACAGTCGCCCCGGACACGCGAGTTTTCAAAATTGTGCTTTCTTTGGAGAAGCGGGAATCTGAACGCATGAGACGATCTTCACCTACGATATAGGTCTCACCAGTTTCACCCATTCCCTCAGTCTTCTGCATAATGTCATTTATGCGATTGATCGGCATCTGATACACGAGAACGCCCGCTGTATTACCGTTTTCATCAGGGATTGCCGTCGAGATAAAGCTGGCTGCGGCGCCCTGGCTGGGCGCATAAGGTTTGAAATCAAAGAAACTTTTGCCCCCTCGCGCACCATTTTTGATGGCAGCTCTATAGGAGTTGGCGAGATCAGTTGATCGCCATTCACCGCTGTTCATATTGGTCGCATAGTCCAGTTCCTTGAACACGCTGTAGACAAGGTTTCCGTCTAGGTCGAACAGAAAGACATCATAATATCCCCGCGCCTGCTGCAATTGATGGAACCAAGGGTGAAAATTCACATGAGCAAGGCTGTATGCAGTTCCATCACCAACGTCGTACAATTTGTCTTTTTCGCCCGTTGGATGAGGGTTGTTCGTAATATATTGTTGCTGCAGGACGTTTTGCGGGTTTCCGTCAATATCTGCCCAGGCAGCACTAAACGCGCGCAGGGCCGTCAATGTATTTTCATTTTCAGCAACCAACTCCAAATCTTCCTGAATGGAAGAAAGGTAGCCGGACAGCTCTGACTTTCTGGCTCCCAGAACTGCTTCCAGACGGCTCTTTACTTGCTCTTCCAGTTCGGCTCCTGCCTGAAAAAAAGCAAATACCGAGACAGCTGCCGATGTGAAGGTCACAAACAAGACGACTGCCAGCGGTAGTCGTGTCGCAATTCTTTGACCACCCAAATTCAACATAAGTGCGCTCCTTAAGTGGCATAAAACTGGTACCGGGGTTAACCGGACGCGGGAATCTTCACGGTCCAGTCCGGAGTGAAGTGGCTTTCAGCCACTGGCTGGCCCGCTTGCTGACCAAATTCAAAATCAGCAAAAGACACATCGATTAGTTTTCCGAATCTCAATTCCCTGGACGACAAGTCACTGCCTTCAGTGTGAGGCTGTGCCGGCAGCACGGGACATAACCCTGCCGTCATACATCTTTTGTCGTTTCCACGGCCCATGGAACATACGCTGCTACATCCCAGCAACAGCATCTCTCCGTCTGTGTTGGACCTCAGGGGTGCGTACAGGCTGCACAGCTGGGCATAGCGCCCATAAGGCGTAAGAAAGGAACGGCGAATACGGCCAAAACAGGGGGTTTCACATACCGTGTCGTAGAAATATTCATAGTGCGCCCAAGCGTCTGAAGGCAAAATTTCGAAGATATTTTTACCGGTAAGAGGCGTGCCGATCGACTCGTCAATGGCAGACCCCACAAGGGTTGGCACCATGACCCTTGGCTTTATATATTTCCCGATGGAAAGCCAAGGTAGGATCCTTTGAATATCCTTCGGATGGATTTGGGCTCGGGAGGGTATTTGGCCATCCTGCACCAAGCTAATATAATAGCGTATGAAATGGTTAAACATATTGTCTGGAGGCATAGGTATACCCGCCGTAGATAAGCCACTCATACATACGTCACTCTGTTTTCAAGCTTCTTTCCTGAGATCGGCAGAGCAAAACCTCCGCCCTGCTCTCGCAAACTCGGCGAGGCGCCAAGACCCGGAAAACATGGCCAAAGGCCTTCAATTTTGGATGCACGAAGACGCATTGATTATCCTTTAGTTTAGCCTCCTTTGCGAACAAGGAGGTGTAACCAACCAAAAGTTTCAATGACGACCTCTAGATGAGATTTTTGGTATCGAATAGTTCACAATGTGAACCAAAAAACAGCGGATAAAACTAAAACCTTAGAACCAGCTCATCCAGCAAGCCTGACAGCTTAAGCCGCTCCAGCCAGTGGCTTACCAAATTGACGATGTCCCTATTTCCTGAATAGAAAATACGATCTCTTTCAATTGCGGCCCACAAATTAAGCTCTCGGCTCCAAACGCTTTTGACTGTCTTGAAGTCTAATACCAAGTGAAGATCAACGGCCAGTCCTCGATCTATGTTGCAGAGCTCAACCCCTTGAGGCCGAACAACAAACCACCAATTTCGAACCAAGCCTGAGGCCCCTGATATTTCAACGCTAATGACACAGCTTTGAATATAGCGGAACGACGCTGCCGCCAGGGCGCCAATGGCATACATCGTGCAGTGCACTTGCCAATCGTCAGGCTGATATAGGTGCTCAATTTTCTTCTGCCCCCAACGGCTCATTTCAGAAATAATTGGCGCGAGCTCCATGCCACTTTCTGTCAATTTATATTCTGTGCCTTTGGCGCCAGTCTTTTCCACAATTCCTGCTGATTCCAGATGGCGCATTCTTTTCGCCAGCAAAGCGCGGGAAATACGAGGTATGTTTTTGTGAATTTCGTTGAAACGCCTGCACCCGCAAATCAGTTCGCGAATTATTAGCGGGTTCCAAGGCATGCTTATGATGTCAGCTGCCTGTGCAATAGGCCCTGCTTTTAAGTCAAAAGAATCTATATTCATGTACGCGGCACCCTCAACTAACTTTCCTCCTTTCCCTGTTCATCGCTTTTTTCTGTAAAGAGGACTGTGTCCTGCAACACACCGTCTCAAAGCAGAAGCGGGCGATCTACTGTACTCAAGGTGCACTTGCCATGAATCCTCCACCGATCAGCATATGTCCGACGTCCAGGCCACACGGGTGCCTCGAAAAGCTTAACCAAAGATGGTTAAACCCACCGAGAAAACAGGCTGGGTACGTAGCCTGCTCACAAGCCGCCAACGGCAGAATCCGATACCGTGAACAGCGAACTGTTTTGCCGCATCAGCCCTTCAGCGTTAAGCGCCATAAAAGCCAGAAAAGGTTCTTTTCTGCCATTTTGATGTCATCCGGAGAATGTCATGGCTGGCTGGTCTCAGGGTGAACGCGTGCCGTCATGAGAGAATTACTCTTTAAATTTTAAACAACCAATATTGTTCACTTAAATTTAAATACCTTTCGATGGGAAGCGCGTCAATATTTTGATGAACAATAGCGATCACTTAAATTCAATAAAGATCTGACCTCACCGAAATAACGAGCTGCCACACAAACACGCCTGCAACAGACAATCACCAAAACCGTCAACAGCCTCGCTATTTCTGCCGCCTGCCGCCAGCCGCCTGTCGCCAGCTTTTAGCCGTAAGGCAGTCCAGGTTATTTGGCGAGTTCACAATGTGAACTGGCCACTCTGTTCAACCAACCTGATTGAAGGAACTGCAGGCGCGCTTACGAACGAGACCTTATTGGCGGCCTCTCCGAAAGCAGCCGCGGTGTGCTCAGCATCGGTGCCGGCACCGGCGCGATGGAGGTGAAACTCCAAGAAATAGGCATCGATACCCACCCCTATTGGGGTCGGCCTGTCTTCTTGTATGGAAGAAAAGCTGGAACCTGCTTGCGATACTGCCGATATTCATCACCCAATTCATCAATCAGGTCAGCTTCCTCAAAGGGCGTTGCTGCCATGACATAGGCAAGCACCCCAACCGCGAACACAAGATGCCCCAAGGTAAAATGTGGTGTCAGAAACGGCATAATCATCCAGCCTAGGCTTATTGGGTGCCGGACCAGCGCGTACAGAAAACGGATGGACATTTTCTTGCTTTCAGCCGGAGCCTTGCGGAACTCCGTCCATGCGCGCGCCAATCCAAAAAAGTCGAAATGCCCAAAGTGGAAAGTTGCAGCCAGCATCATGCACCACGCCAACCCATAGGCACCATAAAACGCCACCTGACCCCAATGTGCTTCAACATGCCAAATCGTGATTGGAATTGGCTGCCAAAACCACACCAAAGCTGCTGTGGCACCAGCCGTGACCAGCAAATATGTTGGTCTTTCGATCGGCGAAGGCACAAACTGTGTCCACCAGCGCTTAAAGCTGGCCCTGGCCATGATCGAGTGGAGAAGCCCAAATGCCATGATAAGAGGCAAATCGATGGCACTTGCCATCAGCGGCGATAACTGGTTCCCGTCACTGATGCCTTTAGGGACCGCAAGGTCGATCAGGAACCCGAATATATAGAGCAAACTGGCCTGCCCAATCAGATAGCCAACGATTGCATAAACCAGGAACAGAGTTTTCTTCATTTTTTTCGCTTTCGTGTCAGTGAGAATGCCTGCCCTGAAACAAGGGCGCGCCTCTACCAGTTTTTCTTGTTGTTTGCATGCGTGCGCAAGTAACCGCCTGCCTCGTGGTAGTGGTCATAAAAGTCCGTATCCAGCTTGTGGGCTTGGAGGTACATCATGGTAAAGATGGAAGGTACAGACGCAGGAAAGCGCCCGTATTCATCATAGATATATTGCGCCATCACGCTCACGCATTGGCGGAACTCCTCGGATACTGGCGCTGCACTGCCGCGAGCTGCTTCGGTGTTTTTGTATGGCCCTGACGTCTGCTTGTTAAAAGGCCCCCCTTTGCCGAACTTCCGGTCAATCACTGAATCAACCGCAGCCCTCATGTCGGGGAAGTGTGGCGGGCAATGGCCTTCGAACACGCCTTCGAGGCCAGTAACATTCGGAAGCGGCCATCGGTCGTCCAAATCATAGGAGAAACCAAGTCCTGGCACCGCGGGGTCACCACTGGCGCCCAGAACACTGAATGGATTTACGCCCTGATACATCCAACCGCCCAGGCCAAGAGCCTGAAGCATCAGCGCCCCACTATAACAAGCCGTAGAGGTCTCCACCGTCACCTCGGTTAAGCTCATCTGGTCCACGAATGACATTGGATATGGATTGCCGATATCAACAAGGCTTTTGAATCGGTCTAGACCCGGGATTTGCTTCCCTTTGGTGTCATCATATATGCAGGCGCCATTTTGAACCAGATAGCATAGGTTCAGGATATGGTGCTGCGCTAAATCTGCGACGGGGATAATGAAGGTGCTACCAGGAACATTGGCACACCATTCATTGTGCATTTCCATATGCTCCGGCGCTGCCGGAATATTCAGGCGGCCATCGGCAAGTTTGACAATGCGTTTTTTGTGCTCTTCCAGGTAACCATTCAGATCCGTCTCACCATTTTCGCCTATCGCCTTGGCTGAAGGCATATCGCGCGTGGGAAGGTAATAGACGCCATTGTCATCGGTATAGAATATGTCCGACGTATGGAACCCCGCAGCGGAGGGGAAGGTCCGCCCACCACTTGCGCCGGCATAGTTTGGAATATTTGGCAGGTAAAACCGATTGTAGGGTATCAGATTGGACCAACCAGTATTCCCCCCAACCGTCGTCAGCAAAAGCATTTGCTCCAACTCGCTAAGCGGCTTCGCTTCATGTTTTGACTGATATTTGAAGGGCCCGTCAGGGATTGATGCCCCAAGGGCAAATCGCCGGGAACGCCTGCCATGGATCGCCTCAATGAGGGGAAAACTGACAGCTTCGTTCAAGCCATCAGGAATCTTGTCAAACTGGTTAAGCAAAATACGTCCTTTCCTGGCAAGCTGTTCACCGCTCGCTCTTCCACCCAAGCTGGACAGAAGCAGGCCGCCTCCCAACATGGAGGCACCCAAAAGCTTTCTTCGAGAGACTTCAAACATGGCTGGCTTCAATCCCTTACTTGTCGTGACTACAACTGTTGGTCTTGACAAAGGTGTCATCTGGAGCCGGAGAATGTTAGTGCGATAGTTGACAAGAACGTGCCATTTGTGCCATTTCAGCCATTATGCCAGTGCCGACATATAAAAATGAGCTTTCCATCAGCCTGGTGGCCGTGCCGGAGTCCTCGGCTGCGGTCCTGTATAGCTTGCATGAAGTTTTCGCTGCTGTAGGCAGCACTTGGGAACAGTTGACCGGGGCTAAAACACACGCACGGAGAATCTCACCTCGCATTGTCGCCAAGTCTGAAGGCAACCTTCAAACGACAATGGGCGTGACAGTCACAACCAGCCATACATTCAGCGACATGCATTACAGCAACGTTGTGATTGTACCGGACCTCATGATAAAGCCGGGCTCCCAACTTTCCGACTTGTGGCCCGAGGCAACGCAATGGATCAGAGAGCAATATAGACATGGCGCTGTAATTTGCTCAGTTTGCACGGGCTCGCTGATGTTGGCCGAAGCCGGCATCCTGGACAATCAAGAGGCCGCAACACACTGGAGTGCCCGACGTACGTTTGCGGAATGCTACCCGAAAGTTCTACTGAAGCCCGAACGCGTCCTACTGCCCACGGGCGAAGCCCACAGGATTGTTACGTCAGGCGGCTCTGCGTCTTGGAACGATCTGGTATTATATCTGATCGCTCGCTTCTGCGGCGAAGAAGAAGCAAGACGCATCGCGAAAATATTCCTGTTCGGCGACAGGGGCGAGGGGCAGCTTCCGTTCACCGCGATGGTGCGCCCCCGTCAGCATGAGGACTCTGTTATCGCAAGCGTACAGTCCTGGGTGGCTGATCATTACGCCACCCCTGCGCCTGTTGCAAAAATGATTGACCTTTCAGGGTTGGCATCACGAACCTTCAAGAGACGCTTCAAAGCCGCAACCGGCTATACCCCCATTGACTATGTCCAGACATTGAGGATGGAGGAAGCAAAACAGATGCTGGAAGCAACCGATGCCGACATCGACGACATTGCCGAAGAGGTCGGGTATGCCGATTCCAGCGCATTCCGGCGCCTTTTCAAACGCCGGACAGGCGTGTCCCCGCATAACTACCGCAAACGCTTCAAGGCCATTGGCGCAGCAAGTTGACGTATGCCCCGCCCAGGCAAACAGCATGCATCAAGCTTTGCCCATCAAGCCGTGGCCCACAAATCGCGGCCCACAAATCGCGGCATAGGGTTGGCACATATTGCCTCTTATAGTCACAAACAGCCATTAGCATGAGTAGCTAACCGTGCCAGAGTTCCCTTGGTCATTCACCCAAAGCGTGGTGAATGCCCCTGGCTTTTCAAGAGCCTGAGGCGGGTCTCATTGCCGGCATGACTCCTCCCAGAGAAGCGTGACTTCACGGAGACAGCCCCTCCTGCCAGGCGCTGAGCCCCGCCTAAAGCCTTGATCATGCAACCATGCCACACGAAAGTGCTATCATGCCAATGAGGTTGGCCAGCCTGAATTGGCACCAACGGACCCAAACAGTCACAAACAGCCATATTCATTCACGTCCCGCCATGCGATCACTTCCGATAGCAGAAAAGGCGGGGCATTTCCCCGTCCGTCAAGGACGCTGCTGGCGGGTCCCAGATTGGGCATACTTTCCCCAGAAAGCTCTTTTTGAGCACCTTCCCTGCTCAAACCTGAGGCCCGCCCTTCATATGCCTGAGAAGAAGTGTCTGCCTGGGCGGAAACGTCACACCTTTTTCCCCATCGAAATGCCCCCTTCTGGCGAGAGGCAGTCCTTAGGGCAAGCTGCCATTAATACCCGCTTGGGCCAGGAGCGGCCTAAAGGCCAAGCGTGTTTAGGGAGCCGGACTACGTAACTGAGCCGGTCGCAATTGGCGTAGCCGTTTCCGTAGCAAAGAATATTTGCCACGCAGCCAAAACAAACAACACGACATATTGTACCGAAATCTTCAAAAGAAAGTGGCGGAGAGTGAGGGATTCGAACCCTCGGTACGCTTGCACGCACAACGGTTTTCGAGACCGCCCCATTCGACCGCTCTGGCAACTCTCCGCATCGGGGCATGGCCGCTCCGTAAGGGGCGACAGCGGCGCGCACCCTACTCCAACGCTCTCCCCCGATCAAGGGGAAAACAGGGCGATTTTCAGCACGAGGAAACCGCAGGCAAATCAGCCCCGACTTTCACCATAAAGTTCGCATGCGAATTATTTACTGGACTAATTGGTCCAGTATCCTATTTTCTGGCGTATGGAATTTGACGGGCGGGCTGATGGGCCTACCCTCACGTAAAATCTTCAGTTCAATCGGCAAGCAGGACGACAATTCATGGCGCTACCGACACAGTTATCAAAACTCCGTATCCCGGTGATCGGGTCTCCGCTCTTTATCATTTCGAACCCCGACCTGGTGATTGCCCAGTGCAAGGCCGGCATCGTGGGCTCCTTCCCCGCACTGAATGCCCGGCCGGCTCACGTGCTCGAGGAATGGCTGCAGCGCATCACCAGCGAGCTGGACGCCTATAATAAAGCCAACCCGGACAAGCCGGCGGCGCCGTTTGCCGTGAACCAGATTGTGCACAAGTCAAACGACCGGCTGATGCATGACGTGGAAATGTGCGTGAAATACAAGGTGCCGATCGTGATCACGTCCCTGGGCGCGCGCACCGAAGTGAATGACGCCATCCACAGCTATGGCGGCATTGTACTGCATGACATCATCAACAACCGCTTCGCCAAGAAGGCGATTGAAAAAGGCGCTGATGGCCTGATCGCCGTGGCTGCAGGTGCGGGCGGGCACGCGGGCACGCTGTCGCCTTTCGCGCTCATTCAGGAAATCCGTGAATGGTTCGATGGCCCGCTGGCGCTTTCGGGCTCCATCGCCACGGGCGGTGCCGTGCTGGCGTCCGAAGCAATGGGCGCGGATCTGGGCTATATCGGCTCGGCTTTCATCGCGACCGAAGAAGCCAACGCCGACGTGCGCTACAAGCAGGCGATTGTCGACTATAATGCCGACGATATCGTTTATTCGAACCTGTTCACCGGCGTGCACGGCAACTATCTGGCACCGTCGATTGAAGCTGCGGGGCTGGACCCCAAGAACCTGCCGGAAAGCGACCCATCGAAGATGAGCTTCGGGTCGGGCGGTAACCAGGACAAGAAAGCCTGGAAAGACATCTGGGGCTGTGGCCAGGGTATTGGCGCGGTCAAGGAGATTGTTCCGGCGGCCAAGATGGTTGACCGGCTGGCGGATGAGTATTTCGCCGCCAAGGCCCGCCTGGGCGGTTTGGCACAAGCGGCCGAGTAGCAAACCTATAGACAACGCCAGGGCGGCCCCGTGCTGCCCCGGTGCTGCTCCCCCGTGCGGCCCTGTGCCGCCCGGCACCATCCATACCCCGTGGCACCCTGCCCCATAGCCACTAAAATATTGACTCTGGGGCCCACATCCGTATATTGCGCGCGAGTTGGCGGCAGGAGCCTGATTCCTTCCGCCGCTTTTGCTTTTGAAAAAAGCCAGCGGAAACCGCCCAAAGTATGAGGCGCTTCAAAGGGTTAGGCCCATCCGGTTTGCTGCGGCGCGAAGATAGAGAAGGAACATACATGTTCGCAGTCGTAAAGACCGGCGGTAAACAGTACCGCGTAGCCGAAGGCGACGTTATCAAAGTTGAGAAACTTGATGGCGAAGCAGGCAAATCAATCACCCTCGACGAAGTTCTGATGGTTGGCGATGCCAAGGGCATCAAAGTTGGCGAGCCACTCGTTAAAGGCGCCAAAGTAACCGCCGAGGTACTTGAGCAAAAGAAAGACAAGAAAATCACGGTCTTCAAAAAGAAGCGCCGTCACAACTACCGCCGTAAGGTTGGTCACCGTCAGGAGATCACTGTACTGCGCGTGACGAAGATCGCAGGCGCCGCTGCAAAGAAAGCAGCAGCGAAGAAGACTGAAGAAGCAGCGGCTGAGTAAGCGGCCTCGTTAAAGATAAAGGAGTACTCTAATGGCTCATAAAAAAGCTGGTGGTAGTTCCCGTAACGGTCGTGACTCTGAAGGTCGCCGTTTGGGCGTAAAAAAATTCGGTGGTGAAAACGTGATCCCCGGTAACATCCTCGTTCGTCAGCGCGGCACCAAATGGTACCCGGGCGAGAACGTAGGCATGGGTAAAGATCACACCCTGTTCGCACTGACCGAAGGCCAAGTTAAATTCTCCAAAGGCAAAGGCGGTCGCGCGTTTGTTTCTGTAGAAGGCTAAGGCCCAGCATCATTGCTGAAAAGTTTGGGAGAGGCGGGCCAGATCGGTCCGCCTTTTCTCGTGTCAGCCCCCGGGGGCTTCAAACACCGGTACAATCGTTGATAATCCGGCAACAAATTATTGCCTTAACCCAGGGCCCTGCGACTTCCGCGACGCCCGCCAATCTGATACAAGCAGCGCATGAAATTCGTAGACCAGACCAGAGTATTTGTTCAAAGCGGCAAGGGTGGAAACGGCTGTGTTTCCTTCCGGCGTGAGAAATATATCGAATTCGGCGGCCCCAACGGGGGTGACGGCGGCAAAGGCGGCGACGTGATTGTTGAAGCGGTAGCCGGGCTGAACACGCTCGTCGATTACCGCTACAAGCGTCACTATAAGGCGCAAAAGGGCCAGCACGGCATGGGCAAGAACATGACCGGCGCGTCTGGCGACGACCTGATCATGCAGGTGCCTGTTGGTACCCAGGTTTACGACGAAGACATGGAATTCCAGATCGCTGACCTCTCGAAGGTGGGCGACCGTGTGGTGCTTGCGAAGGGCGGCGAAGGCGGCTTGGGGAACACCCACTTCAAATCCTCCACCAACCGCGCGCCACGGCGCACGACGCCGGGCGGCGAGAGCGAGGAAATGTATGTGGTGCTGCGCCTGAAGCTTATCGCGGACGCCGGCCTTGTGGGCCTGCCGAATGCGGGCAAATCCACCTTCCTTTCCGCCGTATCGCGCGCCAAGCCGAAGATCGCGGATTATCCCTTCACCACCATCAGCCCGCAGCTGGGCGTTGTGGGCGTGGGCGAAAACGAATTTGTCCTGGCGGACATCCCGGGCCTGATTGAAGGCGCGCACGAAGGCCACGGGCTGGGCACACGCTTCCTTGGCCATGTGGAACGCTGCGGTGTGCTGTTGCACCTGGTGGACGGCACGCAGGAAGATGTGGTCGCGGCCTATGAGACCATCATGGAAGAGCTGACCGAATATGGCGGCGGCCTTCGGGACAAACCGATGATTGTCGGCCTCAATAAATGCGACGCCATCCCAGAAGACGAGCTTGAAGAAAAGCGCGTTGCCCTGCAGGACGCAGCGGCGCGCCCCGTCATGGTGCTGTCGGGCGCCACGCAGGAAGGCGTGCGCGATGTGCTGTCTGCCCTGTGGGACGTGGTCAAGGAAGATATCGCCCAGCGCCATATCGAAGAAGATGGGTCTGAAGAAGACGACAGCACGTCAACCGGCGGCAGCTGGTCTCCCATCTAAGCAAATGGAATGCGCCCCATGGAAAGTGCCTTATCAGCGGTAAAGACTGCCCGCCGTCTTGTTATCAAGATCGGCTCCGCACTGCTTGTTGATAAGGACACCCGGGGGCTCAGGCGTGACTGGCTGGCGGCCCTTGCCGATGATGTGGCGGCGCTGAGGGCCAGTGGCACACAGGTTATCCTGGTCTCATCGGGCGCAATTGCCATGGGCATGGCGCCCCTTGGTTTCACCAGCCGCCCCGAAAAGCTTGAAGAAGCCCAGGCGGCGGCAAGCGTGGGGCAGATCCGGCTCGCGCAGGCCTACCAGTCGCTGTTCGAGCATCATGACATTGTGATCGGCCAGATTTTGCTGACCATCCATGAGCTGGAGCAGCGCCCGGCGTACCTCAATGCCCGCAACACGGTTGAGGCGCTTCTGGAGCGCGGCGTGATCCCGGTGATCAACGAGAATGACACGGTGGCCACCAGTGAGATTCGCTTCGGCGACAACGACCGGCTGGCGGCCCGCGTGGCCCAGATGGTGGGCGCGGATACGCTGGTGCTGCTCTCGGACATCGATGGCCTGTATGATAGCGATCCGACCACGAACCCGAACGCCAAATTCTTTGACCGGGTCGAGGCGATCACGCCGGAGGTGGAAGCCATGGCTGGCCCGCCATCCAAAACCACGCCCGGCACCGGCGGCATGATCACCAAGCTGATGGCTGCCAAGATCGCGCTGGCCGGCGGCTGTTCAATGATCATCATGAACGGCAAGGAAGCGCACCCGATCGGGCGGCTTGAGGCGGGCGAACGCGCTACCCTGTTCCCGGCCACGACCGATGCGCTGACGGTCCGCAAACAGTGGATCAGAAGCCTGATGGCGCCCAGGGGCTATCTGCATATTGATGCAGGTGCCGTGGCTGCGCTCAAGAAAGGCGCGAGCCTTCTGGCGGCTGGTGTGACGGAAGTGGACGGTGGCTTTGACCGCGGCGACCTAGTGGCCTTCATGGGCCCGGACGGCCATCTGGTAGGACAAGGCCTTGTGTCCTACGACCATATCGACGCTACAAAGATCCAGGGCCGCAAGATGCAGGATGTCTATGATATCCTCGGTTATGTTGGACGGTCGGCGCTGGTGCACCGCGACGACCTGGTTTTACTTTAAAGGAGGAAGACGATGGACGATATTCAGAATATTTCCACCATGATGCGGACAATGGGCGAGCGGGCGAAAGCCGCCGCGGCCGCGCTCGCGCTCGCCTCCACCGACACCAAGAACAAGGCCCTGTTGAAGGCCGCAGACGCGCTGAAGAAAAACGTGCCCGCCATTCTGGAGGCCAATGAAAAAGACCTGGAGTATGGCCGCGAAAAGGGCCTCTCGGACGCCATGATGGACCGGCTGGCGCTTGACCGCAGCCGCATCATCGCCATCGCCAAAAGCCTTGAGGACATCGCCAAACTGCCTGACCCGGTGGGCGACACCATGGCCGAATGGGACCGCCCGAACGGGCTCAAGATCGCGCGCGTGCGCGTGCCTCTTGGCGTGATTGGTGTGATTTATGAAAGCCGCCCGAATGTGACGGCAGACGCCGGCGCCCTGTGCCTGAAGGCCGGCAACGCGGTGATCCTGCGGGGCGGCAGCGACAGCCTGAACAGTTCCGGTGCGATCCATGCGTGCCTCAAGGAAGGGCTTGAAGCCGCTGGCCTGCCCACAGACGCCATCCAGCTTGTGACCACCCGCGACCGTGCGGCCGTGGGCGAAATGCTGACCATGACAGGCCTGATTGATATCATCGTGCCGCGGGGTGGCCGGTCGTTGGTGGAGCGCGTGCAGAATGAGAGCCGCGTGCCCGTGTTCGCGCACCTCGAGGGTATCTGCCATGTCTATATAGACAAGGCGGCTGACCCCCAGAAAGCACTTGATGTTGCCGTGAACGCCAAGATGCGCCGCACCGGCATTTGCGGGGCCGCCGAAACCCTGCTGGTGGACAAGGACGCCGAAGCCACCGCGATTTTCACAGTTGGCGCCCTGCTTGATGCCGGCTGTGAAGTGCGCGGCGATGAAGGCATGCAGGCGCTGGATGACCGGGTGAAGCCCGCCACGGACGCCGACTGGAAAACCGAATATCTGGATGCGATCATCTCCGCCAAATTCGTGGACGGGGTCGAGGGCGCCATCGCCCACATCGCGGAAAATTCATCCGGCCACACGGAAAGCATCGTCACCGAAGATGTTGATGCGGCCGAAAAGTTCCTGCGTGAAGTCGACAGCGCCATCGTGATGCACAATGCCTCCACCCAGTTCGCCGACGGCGGCGAGTTCGGCATGGGCGCCGAAATCGGCATCGCAACAGGCCGCATTCACGCCCGTGGCCCGGTGGGGCTGGAGCAACTCACCAGCTTCAAATATCAGGTTCGCGGCAGCGGCCAAACAAGGCCATAACTGGATTGTTGCGAAGCCGAAACATAATTCTGCCCGAGGCCGCCCGGTGGCGTGGCCGCACCGTGGCGCTTTATGGTGGCAGCTTCAACCCGGCGCACAAGGGCCACCGGCGCGTGGCGCGTGAGTGCCTCAAGCGCCTGGGGGTGGATGCCGTCTGGTTCCTGGTGAGCCCCGGCAACCCTTTGAAGGACGCCGGGCATATGGCGGACTTTGAGAAACGCTTCGCGAGCATCAGTGCGCTGGTGTCGGGCCACCCGCGCATGATGGTGACGGATATCGAAGCCCGTTTGGGCACGCGCTACAGCGCCGATACCATCACGGAACTACAGAAACAGATGCCCCACACCCGCTTCATCTGGGTGATGGGTGCAGACAATCTGGCTACCTTCGACAAGTGGCGTGACTGGCGAAAAATTGCCCACGCGCTGCCCATTGCGGTTTTTGACCGTCCGGGGTATTCTATAGCTGGACAGAACGCCAAGTTTGCCCGCGTGTTTGGGCGCTTCCGCACGACAGTGGAACAGCTTGGCAAGTCCGCTTCACCGGCCTGGGCCTTTTTGACAATACCGCGTCATCCGGCCTCGGCTACAAAGCTTCGTCAGCAACTGGGTGAGACCTGGCTGACAAGCGAACAGTAGAAAGGATTATTACTTGCAAGCTTCATCGGAGACGCTCAGCGTCACTGATCCTATCCCGGTTGTGAAAACCGAGGATCTTCTCAAATCGGTCGTCTCGAACCTTGATGACAACAAGGCGGAAGACATTGTTTCCATCAATTTGGCAGGCAAATCCAGCATTGCGGACCATATGGTTATCGCAAGCGGCCGTTCGCAGCGGCAAGTCGCAGCACTTGCTGACTATGTGATCAAGGGAATGAAACAGATTGGCCACAAGGACATTGTGGTACAGGGCCTGGAGCAAGCAGACTGGGTATTGATCGACGCCGGTGACGTGATCGTTCATATTTTCCGCCCGGAAGTCCGCAGCTTCTACAACCTGGACAAAATGTGGGGCACTGAGATTGAAGAAGGCGACACGGTTAACTAAACCGCGTTCCCTGATGTTCAGTCTGATACTTGGGTCTGGGGGCATCAACCCCCTTGTGACCAGTGCCAGATGACCAGTCAGGCGCCGGATGTGGTGGCGCCAAAGGCTTGAGGGTAACAGGGCAGACACGGCCCTGAAGAGGCGATTTTGCTGATTTCAATCATTGCAGTTGGCCGCATGCAGCGCGGACCAGAAATGGATCTTGTGACCCAATATCTGGGGCGCTTGCCGTGGAAGGCCGACATCACGGAAATCGACATCAAGAAGCAGGCCGCAAACGCGGCTGAGCGCAAGGCACGGGAAGCCGAACGCATTCTGGCGGCTGTGCCGATTGGGGCGGCCCTGGTGGCCCTTGATGAACACGGCAAGGCGCTCAAGTCCCGCCAGTTCGCGGGCAAGATAGATGAATGGCAGGCCACGGGCATCAGCCGCGTGGCTTTCGTGATCGGTGGGGCCGACGGGCTGGACCATAGCGTGCTCGCAAAAGCCGACCTTAAGCTGGCGTTCGGCACGCTGACCTGGCCCCACATGATGGTGCGCGCCATGCTGGCGGAACAAATTTACCGCGCGTGGTCAATTAATGCTGGGCATCCCTATCATCGCGACTAGAATGCCCCAATAGCGACAGAAAATAAGGCCAAACTTGAAATCAAACATAGCAGGTATGCGGAAAGAGTAAGTAGATGACCACCACACCAAAACCCGTAGTCCTTTGTATCCTGGACGGTTGGGGCTATCGCGATCAAACGGCCGACAATGCCATCAAACTGGCAAACACCCCGAATTACGACCGCCTGTGGTCCAGCGTGCCGCGCGCATGGCTGGCGACCAGTGGCCTGGCTGTGGGCCTGCCCGACGGCCAGATGGGCAACAGTGAAGTGGGCCACATGAACCTGGGCGGCGGCCGCGTGGTGCTGCAGGACCTGCCGCGCATCGATGACGCGGTCAAGTCCGGCGCGCTGGCGAAAAATGTGGAACTTCAATCCTTTATTGAAAAGATGAAGACCTCAGGCGGCACCGCGCACCTGATGGGGCTGATGTCCCCCGGCGGGGTACACAGCCACCAGGACCATATCGCGGCACTGGCGACTATCATCGCAGGTGAAGGCGTGCCTGTGCGCATCCATGCCTTCATGGACGGGCGGGATACGCCGCCACGGTCTGCGCTTGAGTTTCTCGACAAATTCGAAGCCGATATTGCAGACGCGCCAAACACAGTCATCTCAACCGTTACTGGCCGCTATTGGGCCATGGACCGCGACAAGCGCTGGGACCGGGTGAAGAAAGCCTATGACGCCCTGGTATCAGGCGAAGGCCAGCAGCAGGCGGATAGCGCCAAGGCGGCTGTGGAAGCGTCCTACGCCCGCGACGAAAACGACGAGTTTGTCGCCGCCACCACCATCGGCAGTTACGACGGCATGAAAGACGGCGACGGCTTCATCATGGCCAACTTCCGCGCCGACCGCGCGCGTGAGATCCTGACCGCCATGGTCGACCCGGCCTTTGACGGGTTCGAGCGCGGCACCTTGCCAAAATTCACCGCCGTTGCCGGCATGGTCGAGTTTTCCGCAGCGCTGAACGAATTCCTGCCCGTCCTGTTCCCGTCGGAAGAGATCAACAATTCGCTCGGCCAGGTGCTGGCAGACAATGGCATCAACCAGCTGCGTATCGCGGAGACCGAGAAATACGCCCATGTGACCTTCTTCTTCAACGGCGGGTCCGAGGACGTATTCAAAGGCGAAGACCGTATCCTGGTGCCGTCCCCTGATGTCGCCACCTACGACCTGAAGCCCGAAATGAGCGCACCTGAAGTGACAGACAAGCTGGTGGAAGCCATCAAGTCGGGCACCTATGGCGCGATTGTTGTCAATTACGCCAACCCGGACATGGTGGGCCACACCGGCGTGCTGTCAGCGGCCATCAAGGCGGTTGAAACCATCGACGGCTGCATCGGGCGCCTCGAGGAAGCCATCCTGGAGGTTGGCGGCGCTATGCTGGTGACTGCAGACCACGGCAATGTGGAGATGATGAAGGACGAAAGCACCGGCCAGGCCCACACGGCGCACACCAGCTTTGATGTGCCTGTGCTGATGATCGGCAGCGACAAGGGCATGAAAGACGGCCGCCTGGCGGACGTGGCGCCCACCATGCTGGCGCTTCTGGGCCTTGACCAACCGACGGAGATGACCGGCCACAACTTGCTGACTGAAACACAGCAAGCTTCCAGCGAGGGCCGGGCCACTGCGTAAAGGCGCGGCATACTGGAGCTTCAGCGTCAGCCTGCTGGCGCTGATGAGCCTTGCCGCGGTGGCGCCCGAGGCCGCCGCACAGGACCGCAAGGATGCGGCAGAAACCAACCTTGAGCGGCTGGAACGCCAGCAGGAACTCAAGGAAAAGGAACGGCTGGCACTTGAGGAGGCCGCGAAAGAGGCCGCCGAAGAAGCCCGCCAGCTTTCCGAAGACCTTGTGGCCGCCGCGCGGGACATCCGCATGAGCGAAGAAGAAGCCATCCGGCTTGAGGACCGCATCAAGGACCTTGAGACAGAGACGGCGCTGAAAAAAGACCAGTTGGGTGCCCGGCGGGGAGAGCTTCTGAAGCTGTTATCAGCGCTACAGCGCCTGTCGAAGCGGCCTGTGGCTTTCACCCTGGTGCAGCCCAGCGAAGCCATCACAACGGCCCGCACCGCATCGCTGATGGGCAACCTAGTGCCGGAGATCAACCGCCAGACAGAAACCTTGCGGGAAGAGCTTGGTATCCTTGCCTCCCTGCAGGAAGCCCTGAGCGAAGAGCGTTTTGCGCTGAAAAATACCTTGGCCGAGTTAACCCAACGTCAACTAAAACTTGGTTCACTCTTAGATAAGCGAAAAGCGGAGGCTGAGAGGGCGACCGCGCAGGCCGAAGGGCTGGCCAAAGAATTGGCCGATATTGCGGAAAAAGCGTCCAGCCTGAGGGATTTGGTCGAAAAACTGGAACAGCAGGCCGCAAAACGGGCGGAAATTGCACCGGTTCCTGTTACGCCTAGGCAGAAGCCGGTTGTTCCCCTGCCCGCGCCGACCTTGCGGACGCCGATTACCCGGATGAAAGGTCGGCTGACCTATCCGGCGATTGGATCGGTTATCAAGCGGTTCGGGGAAGTGGACGGCGCTGTGCATGTCAGGGGTATCCGCATCGGTACGCGGGAAAATGCCCAGGTGGTATCGCCCTATGACGGCCAGATTGTTTTTGCGGGACCGTTCAGGAACTATGGACAGCTCTTGATCATCTCGCACGGTGATGGCTACCATAGCCTTCTGGCAGGGCTTGAGACGCTGCAGGCAGTGGTAGGCCAGTGGGTTCTGGCGGGAGAACCCGTAGGTTCCATGAGCGACAACAAGGCCACGGCCGAGCTCTATCTGGAACTGAGGCACAATGGGGAATCGGTTGATCCGGCCCCGTGGCTGAGCAGACAAACAGCATCTGCGCGTTAAGGCGTGCAGGGTTACGAGTGTTAACGATGAAAGGTGTCAACATGCGGAAACTTATTACCGGGACTATGGTGGCCCTGATGGTGGCCTTCACAGCCCCCGCAGCAGTCCAGGCAGACACGCGCAAGAATCAGGACGAGTTCTACGAGCAGCTTGACCTCCTGATGCGGATTTTCGAGCGCGTCCGGTCCGAGTATGTTGACGAAGTTGACGACAAGGAAGTGATTGAAGCGGCCATCCAGGGCATGCTCCGCTCCCTTGACCCTCACTCCACCTATCTGAACCCTGACATCTACCAGCAGGTTCGCGTCCAGATGGAAGGCGAATATGGCGGCCTCGGCATCGAGGTGCAGATGGAAAAGGGCGTGGTGAAGGTTGTTTCCCCCATTGATGACACCCCGGCGGACAAGGCCGGCATTCAGGGCGGCGACTATATCACTCACATTGACGGCGAGAGCATCCAGGGCAAAACGCTGACCGAAGCCGTAAAGAAAATGCGCGGCGCCGTGGGCGCACCGATTGTGGTGACCATTATCCGCGAAGGCTATGACGGCCCGTTCGACGTCACCATCGTGCGCGAAAAGATCATGGTCCAATCCGTGCGTCACCGCGTGGAAGATGACACCATCGGCTATATCCGTATCACCACCTTCAACATGCAGACCGGCGAAGGCGTGGAGAAGGCCATCGAGGCGATCAAGTCCCAACTGGGGCCGGACCTTGACGGCGTGATCCTGGACCTGAGGAACAACCCGGGCGGCCTGTTGGACGAAGCCATCCGCGTGTCTGATGCCTTCCTGGACCGCGGCGAGATCGTGTCCACCCGTGGCCGCCGCCGCCAGAACAATAACCGCTGGTATGCGACTTCGGGTGACATGCTGGACGGCCTGCCCGTTGTGGTACTGACGAACGCCTATTCGGCTTCGGCAAGCGAGATTGTAGCCGGTGCGCTGCAGGATCACCGCCGCGCCATCGTGCTGGGCGACAAGACATTCGGCAAGGGCACCGTGCAAAGCGAAATTCGCCTGGGCCGCGCGGGCGACCGCGCCATCCGGCTGACGACCGCGCGCTACTATACGCCAAGCGGCAAGTCGATCCAGGAACGCGGTGTTGAGCCGGATATCGAAGTATTGTTCCCGCGTCCTGCCGGTCAGCGCGGCAACCCACGCCGCGAGGCAGACCTGCAGGGCCACATCGAGAATGACCAGGACAACGTCGACCGCACCGGCGAATTCGACGGCGAATATGATGCCCAGGCCATGACCGACGAGGTCGACAATGTTGGCGAAGCCACCGAAACCAGCGAAACGAGTGACGAACAGGTTGACGTACAGCTCAGGTATGCCATTAAGCTATTGAAGAATATGTCAGGCCTTCCAAAATCACAGGTGGCCGAAGTCCGCTAAGGACCTCCGCTGCACCGCCGGTTTGGACGGCATGACTGAAAACTCAAGAGGGATTCACGATCGTGCCGTCCAGTCTTAATGCTCTTCTGATCGCGTGGGCCGTCAGCCTGATTATCATTGTTGGCGGTACGGTTTACTTTGAACTGTCCTACGACCCGAACGAGAAACTGGCCGCCATGGCCACGCCTGACAATGCGGATGCGGGCGCGGCGACCCCGCCTGTGCAACAGACGGAACCGGCAGACGCTGAACCGACACGCACGGACACCGCTGACGCTACCCCCGGCGAGACACAGATGGACACGGCGGATGAGCCCGCAGAGCTTGCTGCCACCACCCGTGACGAGCCAACGGACGACACGCCTGCCATGCAGCAGGACATGACCACAGGCATGACCCAGCCGGTAGAAAACCCGGCAACCCAGCCAAATTCGCAGACACAGATCCGCAGCGGCATCCGCGTGGATGCGAACTCGGACCTGATTGAACAGACCAACAACGGCCCGCTGCCGCGCGTCTCACCAGAAGGCCGCCGGCCATTTGACGAATATGCCGCACCCCCGCCTCGGAACATGCATCTGCACAAGATTGCCATTGTCATCACCGACATGGGCCAGCGCCGCAACAGCACCCAGCGGGTGATCACCGAGCTGCCCTCTGCCGTAAGCTTTGCTTTCTCGCCCTATTCCACCAATGGGTTTGAATGGGGGGAACAATCCCGCCGCACGGGGCACGAAGTGTTGTTGATGATCCCGATGGAGCCGATCAATTACCCGCAGAATGACCCGGGGCCGTTCACGCTGCTGACCAGCCGGTCCGCGCGCGAAAACATCAACCTGCTGCGGGCATCGCTTGGCCGCATGTCGGGCTATGTGGGCGTGGTGAACCATATGGGGTCGCGCTTCACCGCGGCGTCAGAAAGCCTGCGCCCGGTGCTTGAGGAACTGAACCGGCGCGGCCTGATGCTGCTGGATAGCCGGGCATCGCAATATAGCCGCGCGGCCTCCATGGGGCGTGACCTGGGATTGCCGACAGCCATCAACAATAATTTTGTCGACGAGAATGTGAACCCCGGCGAGATTGCCAAACAGTTGGCAGAACTTGAAAGCCGGGCACGGTCGCTGGATTATGCCGTTGGCATGGGACGGCCATATCCGGTGACGGTTGATGCCATCAAGGTCTGGGCAGCAGGGCTTGAAGAGCGCGGCTTCGTGCTGGTGCCAATCAGCGCTGTTGCCAACAAACAACCCCTGCCGAGATAAGCGTCATGACGGACCTGCCCTACCGCCCCTGTGTGGGGATCATGCTTGTGAACGCTGAGGGCCAGATTTTCACCGGCGAGCGTATCGACACACCCGGCGCCTGGCAGATGCCGCAGGGCGGCATTGATGACGGCGAAACGCCTGAGGTGGCCGCCGTACGCGAGCTTGAAGAAGAGATCGGCGTCGCGCCAGAGCATGTGAAGATCATCAAACAGACCGAAGACTGGGTCACCTATGACCTGCCCCCGCATCTTCTGGGCAAAGCTTGGGGCGGCAAGTATCGCGGCCAGAAGCAGTGCTGGTTCCTGATGGAGCTAAAGGCCGGCGACGATGCCATCAATATCGAAACAGAGCACCCTGAGTTCAGCCAGTGGAAATGGACCACGCCTGAAGCCCTGGTGGCCGAGATTGTCCCTTTCAAGCAGGCAGTCTATACTGAGGTGGTCAACCAGCTGCTGGGATAAGCGCCATGACAGCGAGCACCTTTGCCAATATGCGGTGGGACTTCGATGAGACCAGCATTCTCTGGGAAGGCGGCCGCAGGACCTATGCGCTGTGGGCCTCAAAGCTGAGGGACGAGAAGCTGCCCGGGCGGCACGATTTTTCGCCCAAGGACCTCAGCGCCTCTGTCCTGCCCACCATCATGCTGGTGGATGTCCTCAGCAACCCAACCAGCTTCACCGTACGGCTGGCCGGTACCGGCATCGCGCACATGATGGGCCGCGACCCCACAGGCATGGATGTGGCGTCCTTGCGCGGTGGTGACGTGCTGCAGGCCCGTTTCACGGCGCTGGTGGACGCCGCCCAGCCTTATCTGGCGCTGGACCGCCCTACCCCGTGGCAGCATGAGGAACACCCCACCTATCATGTGCTGGCGCTGCCGCTGGCCCGCGACGGCGAAAACATCGACATGCTGATGCTGAACCTGCATTTTCCCGGTGCGGCCAAGGACTGAATACAACCTCGACAGGGCGAATAAATTCGTCTTATGGTTTCAGGAAATCCCTGCAAAGGCGATACTGGGGCCATGGACAAAACGACGATCATCGAGAAAATCACCGCCTTTCTGACGGGTATCGGCATTCCGGTGCGCGAAGGCACGCTGCCGGAGGATACCTTCCTGCCCGGCATCCGACTGGAACATGGCGGCCTGGTATATGACCCCGCGCGCATGACCTACCCGGGCGACCTGCTGCATGAAGCCGGCCATATCGCCGTTATGGCCCCCAGCCAGCGCGAATCTCGCTTTGCCGACGCCGGTCCAGAGATGGGCGAAGAGATCGCGGCCCAGGCTTGGTCCTATGCTGCCGCAATCGCCTGCGGTATTGAGCCCGAGGTGGTGTTCCATGACCACGGCTACAAGGGCGGCGGGACCCATGCGGCGTCGCTCTACCGCGAAGGCCACTGGCCGGGTGTGCCGCTGCTGGCCTGGATGGGCCTGACAGGCATGCCGGAAGTGGAAGGGCCGATGGCGCACCCCAAATTCCCGGAAATGAAAGCCTGGATGCGGACGGCGGAAGACCCTTCGGCCGCCAATCTGGCAGCCTCATAAGAAAAAAGCGCCGCCCGGTCGGGGCAGCGCTTCTTTATTCTTTCGCCGATTGGCTAGGCTTAGTGAGCGACGATGTCCGCGAGGGCGACCATCCATGCGAGCTCTTTTTCAAAGCCTGCGCGTTCCACATCATCCTTGGCGTCTTCGATGTCTTCGCGGGTATCCGCGATCTTCTTGTTGAGATCGTCCAGGTCCACATCGTCGAGAGACAGGGTCTCTTCGGCGAGGATCGTCAGGCCGGCCGGGCTGATTTGTGCCAGGCCACCCTTGACGAAGAGACGCTCAGGCGTGCCGCCTTCAGTCTCGAAAATCTCAACAACACCAGGGCGGATCGTGGACATCATGGGCGCGTGCGCTGGCAGCGCGGCGAAGTCGCCGTCGGCACCTGGCACAACAATCATCGCTGCCTCAGCGTCCTTGAGAAGGCGCTCAGGAGAAACGATTTCATAGTGAAGGGTATCGGTCATGATGTCCTTGTCCCGTTTCTTTATGCGGCTTCAGCAGCCAGTTTTTCAGCTTTCGCAACAGCCTGCTCGATGTTGCCTACGAGGTAGAAGGCAGCTTCTGGCAGGTGGTCGTATTCACCGGCAACGATCGCCTTGAAGCCACTGATCGTGTCTTCGAGGGATACGAACTCACCGTTAATGCCGGTGAAGATCTCTGCCACGTGGAACGGCTGGGAGAGGAAACGCTGGATCTTACGGGCACGTGCCACAACCAGTTTGTCATCCTCAGAAAGCTCGTCCATACCCAGGATCGCGATGATGTCCTGCAGGGATTTGTATTTCTGCAGTACTTCCTGAACCGAACGCGCAACTTCATAGTGCTCGTCACCGAGAACGCGTGGGTCAAGGATACGGCTGGTGGAATCGAGTGGATCCACAGCTGGGTAAATACCAAGTTCCGCAATCTGACGCGACAGAACTGTTGTTGCGTCAAGGTGTGCGAACGACGTTGCAGGTGCAGGGTCAGTCAGGTCATCCGCAGGTACGTAAACGGCCTGTACGGAAGTGATCGAGCCCTTCTTCGTGGAAGTAATACGCTCCTGCAGGGCACCCATGTCAGTTGCCAGTGTTGGCTGGTAACCCACAGCAGATGGGATACGGCCCAGAAGTGCGGACACCTCTGCACCCGCCTGCGTGAAGCGGAAGATGTTATCTACGAAGAACAGAACGTCCTGGCCTTCCTGGTCACGGAAGTATTCCGCGAGCGTCAGACCAGTCAGGGCCACACGTGCACGGGCTCCTGGAGGTTCGTTCATCTGACCGTATACGAGGGCAGCTTTCGATTCGCCTTCGAGGTTGATAACCTTGGAGTCGATCATCTCGTGGTAAAGGTCGTTACCTTCACGCGTACGCTCACCCACACCGGCGAATACAGAGTAACCACCGTGGCCTTTTGCGATGTTGTTGATCAGCTCCATGATCAGTACGGTCTTGCCCACACCGGCACCACCGAACAGACCAATCTTACCGCCCTTTGCGTAAGGTGCGAGAAGGTCAACCACCTTGATGCCTGTTACCAGGATCTCGGCTTCTGTTGACTGGTCTTCGAAAGAAGGCGCTTCAGCGTGAATTGGGGCAACCTGCTTGTGACCAACAGGACCGCGTTCGTCGATTGGCTCGCCGATCACGTTCAGGATACGACCCAGCGTCTCAGGACCAACAGGAACGGAGATCGGTGCGCCTGTGTCCGTCACTTCCTGACCGCGCACCAGACCGTCGGTGGCGTCCATTGCGATGGTACGAACAGTGTTTTCGCCCAGGTGAGATGCCACTTCGAGAACGAGGCGGGCACCGTTGTTTTCAGTTTCCAGCGCTGACAGGATGGCCGGCAGTTCATTGTCGAACTGTACGTCGACAACAGCACCGATTACCTGTGTTACGCGGCCAGTATTCTTAGCCATTTTTTACACTCCTTCGTGTAATCAAACTCAAAGCGCTTCAGCGCCAGAAATAATTTCGATCAGTTCTTTGGTGATGTTCGCCTGACGCGTACGGTTGTACGTGATGGACAGGCTATCAATCATGTCGCCAGCGTTACGCGTTGCGTTGTCCATTGCGGTCATACGCGCACCCTGCTCGGATGCAGCATTTTCAAGAAGACCACGATAGATTTGCACAGCCACGTTGCGGGGCAGCAGATCATCAAGGATCGCTGTCTCGTCCGGCTCGTAATCATAGGCAGCACCGCCAAGCTCGTCCGCAGCTTCATTTTCATTGGCTGCTTCGGGCAAAGGCGTCGGGATCAGCTGTTGCTTGGTTGTCAGCTGCACCAGGGCAGACTGGAACTTCGCATAGAACAGCGTCGCTACGTCATATTCACCGCGCTCATACATCGCCAGGACTTCCTGGGCGATCGTCTGGGCGTCCGCGAAGCCAAGCTTCTTGATGCCAGACATGTCTTTCACGTCGATGATTTTATCACCAAATTCACGGCGCAGGACGTTGAAGCCCTTTTTGCCGATGCAAAGGATTTTGACCGTCTTGCCGGCTGCAATCAGCTCCCGGAGATGGATACGGGCGGCTTTGACAATGTTGGTATTGAAACCGCCACAGAGACCACGCTCTGAAGAGGCAACAATCACCAGCTCGACATCGTCTTTACCCGTACCAATCAGAAGCGGAGAAGCACCCGGCTGGCCAGCGACGGATGCGCCGAGGCCAGTCAGTACTTTTTCCATCCGCTCTGCGTACGGGCGGGCGGCCTCAGCCGCCTCTTGCGCACGCTTCAGTTTCGACGCAGCAACCATTTTCATGGCCTTGGTAATTTTCTGCGTCGACTTAACCGAATTGATGCGGATTTTTAGATCCTTAAGGCTTGGCATTGCTCAGCCTCTCCTATCCAGCTTCTTAGCTAAAAGATTTCGCGAAGGCGTCGAGGATGGATTTCAGCTTGGAAATCGTATCATCGGACAGTTTCTTCTCGGTACGGATCGTCTTCAGGACGTCAGCGTGCTTCGCACGAACCTCAGCGAGGAACTGCTCTTCGAAGCGCGTTACAGACGTGGTCGCGATCTTGTCGAGATAACCATTCACACCCGCGAAGATGGATACTACCTGCTCTTCAACTGGCAGTGGGCTGTACTGGCCTTGCTTCAGAAGCTCGGTCAGGCGGGCACCACGGTTCAGCAGCTGCCGGGTAGACGCATCAAGGTCGGAACCGAACTGAGCGAAGGCTTCCATCTCACGATACTGGGCCAGCTCAAGCTTAATGGAACCTGCAACCTGCTTCATCGCCTTGATCTGTGCAGCGGAACCCACACGGGATACGGACAGACCAACGTTAATCGCAGGGCGGATACCTTTATAGAACAGTTCAGTCTCGAGGAAGATCTGACCGTCGGTAATGGAGATCACGTTGGTTGGGATGTATGCAGATACGTCACCAGCCTGGGTCTCAATTACTGGCAGAGCCGTCAGGGAACCACCGCCACGCTCGTCAGACATCTTCGCTGCACGCTCGAGAAGACGTGAGTGCAGGTAGAATACGTCACCTGGGTATGCTTCACGTCCTGGAGGACGACGCAGCAGCAGGGACATCTGACGGTAGGCAACAGCCTGTTTGGTCAGGTCATCATGAACGATAACAGCGTGCATGCCGTTGTCGCGGAAATACTCACCCATCGCCGTACCGGTGTATGGTGCCAGGAACTGCATCGGAGCAGGCTCGGAAGCGGTTGCGGCAACTACGATGGAATATTCCAGCGCGCCGTTTTCTTCGAGTGCTTTCACGATTTGTGCAACCGTGGAACGCTTCTGGCCAACCGCAACATAGATACAGAACAGCTTGTCGCCGTCTTCTTTTGCTGCGTCGTTGATTGGCTTCTGGTTGATGAATGTGTCGATCGCAACAGCCGTTTTACCGGTCTGACGGTCGCCAATGATCAGCTCACGCTGGCCACGACCTACAGGTACCAGGGCATCGATTGCCTTCAGGCCCGACTGCATTGGCTCGGATACTGACTGACGTGGGATAATGCCAGGCGCCTTGGTTTCCACTCGCGTACGCTCAACGTCCTTGAGTGGGCCTTTGCCGTCAATCGGGTTACCGAGGCCATCGACAACGCGACCCAGCAGGCCTTTGCCCACAGGAACGTCAACGATTGCGCCGGTCCGCTTAACGGTGTCGCCTTCTTTAATACCACGGTCGTCACCGAAAATAACGATACCCACGTTGTCGGTTTCCAGGTTGAGGGCCATGCCCTTAACGCCACCTGGGAATTCAACCATCTCACCAGCCTGAACTTGGTCGAGGCCGTAAACGCGAGCAATACCGTCACCAACAGAGAGAACGGTGCCTACTTCAGAAACTTGGGCTTCATTGCCGAAGTTTGCAATCTGGTCCTTCAGGACCTTGGAAATTTCCGCCGCACGGATATCCATTACTGAACCCCTTTCATGGCGATTGCGAGGTTGTCGAGTTTGGTTTTGAGGCTGTCGTCGATAAGACGCGAACCAACCTTAACCGTGAGACCGCCGAGCAGACTTTCATCAACGCTAGCGTCGATGAGGATGTCCTGGCCGACAGCCAGTTTCAATTTTTTCTCAAGATTCCCAAGCTGGGTCTTGGTCAGCTTGCGCGCGCTCACAACCGACGCCCGCACTTCACCGCGGTGATGGGCAATCAGCTTTTCGAATGCTGCAATGGTTGAACCAAGAGCGCCAAGGCGGCGATTCGCTGCAAGCACGCCAAGGAACTTCACTGTCAGGTCACCAAGCTTGGCTGCTTTCGCAACAGCTTCGATGGCTGCAGTTTGTTGGTCCCGGCTGTAAAGCGGCGAGGAGACGAGATCGCGCAGATCGGCGCTTTCGTCGAGCATTGCCTTAAGCGTTGAGAGATCGGATTCAACCGCCTCGAGCGCCTTGGACTCTAGGGCGAGTTCAAAAAGCGCTACCGCATAGCGGCCTGAAATCCCGGATACTATCGCTTTGTGCGAGGTCACGTCAGACGTTCCCCTGGGTTAGGTCTGAACCTGTTTGACACACCTGTGAGACGGCCACTCGAAAGCACCGCCCACGCTCAATTTTTGACCTGTTTTGACGAACCTGTAGATAGACCCACCGCGGCCAAGGCCAGCCGAAATGCGTGCTCCCTCTAGCATAAGGATTTGGCGGGCGCAAGCCACCTTGAACCCGTTTTTGGAATCTTATGGGGAAATCCCATTCCCCCCGCCACGCGCGGGCATGCCAGGGGGTGAGAACCGGGCGAGACGACCGCCCGGAATTGAAGGCCAGCAACGGCTTGGGCGTTTCAGCTGCCCCTTCTTCTATATATGGGCCCAAAACAGCCCGTCGCGGGGCCACATTGGGCATATGCCACGGCCCCTTGCCACCATCAGCCGAAATCCGCCCGGGTGGTACGAATCGCCTACCCGTCCAGCCGCTACTGAAGCAGGGCCCAGTTCGTGTAAACCGGGGTCCCGACCTGCCTCATTTTAACCGCTTTCGCGCCTCAATCCGTCCACGAGTGGCTCTCATAACTTTAGCCGTGGGGCTAGAACAAGGGAGTAAATAAAATGACACACAAGAAACTCTTCATCGCCCTGGCTGCTGCAACCGCAGTCGCAGGCGCAGCTGTTCCCCAGGCCGCTGCAACGATGACCTCTGAAACGGCTGCGACAGCAGTCGCACAATCAGGCAATAGCGAATTCGCACAGAAAGTGCAGGAACTGAAAGAACGCCAGCACGAAGAATGGCGTGAGCTTCTGGACGCGCAGGCGAACGAGATCAAAAGCATGCAGGGCAACCCTGATGCCGACCTCGCCAGCCTCTATGAGAAGCATGAAAGCGAGAAGAAAGCCCTGAAGAAGCGTCACAAGGAAGAAATGGACGCCCTGAAGGCAGAAGAAAAGGGCTAACCCGGCCCTTAACCTCATTCAGTAGTAACCTTTCGAGGCCAACACCTCCCCTTTTTTCAGAAGGGTTACTACATGAAGCTATAGGGGTCGATGTCCACCTTGATGCGTACACTGGATTTCGGCTTCACCCGCAAAACCCAATTCCGCACCAGCTGCTGCACTTTGATGTGCTTCTTGGCATGAAGCAGCATCCTGAAGCGGTGCTGGCCGCGGATGCGCACCATGGGCGCGGGTGCCGGGCCCACGATATCCACACCGTGTTCAACAGGCGCCACCTTCGCAAGCGCGCGGCCCACCTCCAGCACCTCCGCCATTTCCGGGCCCGACAGGATAATCGCCACCAGCTTGCCGTATGGCGGCATATGATATTGTGCGCGGGCGGCTTTCTCTGCCGCCATGAAGGCGTCGCCGTCGCCGGTAAGTAGTGCCTGCACCACCGGGTGCTCGGGCTCATAGCTTTGCAGCAGCACCTTGCCCGGCTTTTCCGCCCGGCCTGCCCGGCCCGCCACCTGCACCAGTTGTTGGTAGGTGCGCTCGCCAGCGCGCAGGTCACCGCCGCGCAGTCCCAGGTCTGCGTCCACCACGCCCACCAGTGTCAGGTTGGGGAAATGATAGCCTTTGGTCACGATCTGGGTACCGATCACGATATCCAGATGCCCGCCCGCAATTTCCTTCACCACCGCCGCCGTCTGTGATGGGCTCATCATCGTGTCGCTGGTCATCACGCTGGTGCGGGCGTCTGCAAAACGGCGGGTCACTTCCTCGAACAGGCGCTCCACGCCCGGGCCGCAGGCCACCAGGCTTTCCTTGCTTTCGCAGGTGGGGCAGGCCTCAGGGATCGGCTCCATATGGCCGCAGTGATGGCACTGCAGTTCCTGGCGAAAGCGGTGTTCCACCAGCCAGGCCGAACAGCTGGGGCATTCAATACGGTGCCCACAGGTGCGGCAGAGCGTGAGCGGCGCGTAGCCCCGGCGGTTGAGGAACAGCATCACCTGCTCCCCCGCCGCCAGTGTCTCTTCAATCTCGCGCACCAGGATGGGCGACAGCCAGGTGCCGGCCTCGGGCGGTTCGGCGCGCATGTCCACCGCGCGCATTTCCGGCAGCACCGCCACGCCGTGACGTTCCCGAAGCTTCAGCACCTGATATTTGCCCTCGTCCGCATTCACCTGCGTCTCCAGGCTGGGGGTCGCGCTGGCGAGCACCACAGGGCACCCCGCTTGCATCGCCCGCACCACTGCCATGTCGCGGGCGTGATACAGCACCCCCTCTTCCTGTTTGAAGGATGGGTCGTGTTCTTCGTCTACTGTAATAAAGGCCAGCTTCTTGAACGGCAAAAAGAGCGCGGAC
This sequence comes from Kordiimonas sp. UBA4487, assembly GCF_002389025.1. Lineage (NCBI taxonomy): Bacteria > Pseudomonadati > Pseudomonadota > Alphaproteobacteria > Kordiimonadales > Kordiimonadaceae > Kordiimonas > Kordiimonas sp. UBA4487. Next base: position 306,509 of record NZ_DGNR01000012.1, on the reverse strand, counting down.
CGCGCACCCACCACCACACGGGCGTCGCCTGATGCCACCGCACGCCAGGCGCGCCTGCGCTCGGCCTGCCCCACTTCCGAATGCCACACCACCGGCGTGACCCCAAAGCGGGCTTCAAAGCGTTCAAGCCACTGGGATGTCAGCGCAATCTCGGGCACCAGAACCAGTACTTGCGTACCCTTCTCCTGCAGGGCTTCGGCGAGGCCTTCGAAATAGACCTCGGTTTTGCCGGACCCCGTGATGCCGTCCAACAGGAAGGGCTGGAAGCCGCCTTCCCACACGGCGGCGCGAATCGCTTCTGCGGCCTCGGTCTGCTCAGGAGACAGTTTCGGCCCCTTGAGGCTGGTGTCCGGCTGGGGATAGGGCTGGTCAACGGAGATATCAAGCGCCACCAGCGCGCCGGCGTCCGCCAGCCCCCTTACCACACCGTCCGAAACGCCCGCGAGCGACGCCACCTCCGGCGCCATCCGCGGTTTGCCGTCGGCCAGCACTTTCAGCACCGCTTCCCGCGCGGGCGTCATGCGGATGCCGTCTGGCATATCGGGCGTGGTGGCATAATGCCGTTTCACCGGCACGTCGCCAAAGGCGGCGGGCACTGACAGGCACATGCGCAAGACCGCCCCCTGGCTGGAGAGCGTGTAGGCCGATACCCAATCGACGAATCGCATCAGGTCTGTCCCGAAGGGCGGCACATCGATGATGCGCTCCACCGGCTTGAGTTTTTTGAGGGGCAGCGTTTTACCGCTGGCCTTACCGGACGTGTTCTTGGGCCACACAACGCCAATCGCCTTGCGGCCCGAAAGCGGCACTTCCACCACTGCGCCAGGTTCAAGCTGGTTCGCCATACCGTCCGGCACGCGGTAATCCAGGGGACCAGCCAGCGGCAGCGGCAACAGCACCTGCACGCGCGCGCCAGCCTCCTCGCTCACCACTTCCTGATCCTTGAAAAGCTGCGCCTGCGTCACGCGGTAAGACCTCTGCCAATATCTGCCCGAATGGACAACCAATCCGCGCCACCATAGGCGACAAAATCCGCCACAGCAATTGCGCCAAAAGCTCCGCGCAAGGAAATATTAATAAGCCTAGCTTACAATTATCCTTGCTTATGAAACTCACCGACCCATATCAGGCGCCATGAAACAGGAAAAAAACCATAACTCCTTCGTATTCCAGGTGGGCGACCTGTACCGTTTGGTGCGCCAAAGCTTTGAAGCCGAACAGGATCTGGACGTCACCCGCGCCCAGGCCAAGATGCTGATTGCCATCTGGCGGAACCCGGGCATTACCCAGCAGGCGCTGGCCGCCCGACTGGATATCGCCACCATGAGCGTATGTCGGCAGGTTGACGCTCTTGAGGCGCGCGGCATGATCGAGAGGCGCACCGACAGCACAGACCGCCGCGTCCGCCGCCTGTTCATCACCGAGAAAACAGACCCCGTTATCCGCCCCATGCTGGAGCGGATCGACCGGATATCCGACCTCTTCCTGTCGGCCCTTTCAAAAGCCGAGCGCGACACACTCCTTGAGCTGATGGACCGTGTCATCACCGACGCCAGCCAACGGCGGGCCGACCAGACCGCGAGTAACAAACAATGAAGCGTATCCTCCTTTATATCAGTGTTCCCAGCCTGATCGCCGTGGTTGCCGCCATGGTTTACCTGTCTGGCGGGCGCATGATCACCACCGACAATGCCTATGTGCGCACCGGCATCCTGACGGGTGCGGCGCGCGTCTCCGGCGAAGTACGCACGGTGCTTGTTGAACGGAACCAGCATGTGAACGCAGGCGATGTGATCGCCGAACTGGATGACGCCGACGCCCAGGTGAAACTTCTGGAAGCACAGGCGGGAGTGGTAAGCGCGCGCAACTTTGTGGCCGCGATCCGCGCCAACCACCGCCAGAGCCTGGCCGCCATCGCCAAGGAAGAAGAAGTGCTGGCGTTCGAACAGCGTGAGCTGGAGCGCGCCGAAGCGCTGGCGAAGGACCAGAATATCTCTGAAGCGTCACTCGACAACCACCGCCACAAGGTGATGGAGTCCGAGCGCCAGCTGACAGTGCTTCGGGAAGCAGCCAACATGGCACTGACGCAGCTGGGCGGCAACCCGGACCTGGAAACCAACAAACACCCAATGGTCTTGAAGGCCAAGGCGGCTGTGCGGTCCGCCGAAGTGATGCTGGACCACCTGAAGGTACGCACCCGCACCGGCGGCACCATCACGCAGATCGATCTGCACCCGGGCGAATATGTCGCCGCAGGTTACCCAATCTTTGGCTTGACGGTGGACAACGACCTGCGCATTGAAGCAAACCCCAAGGAAACCGACCTGACATTCATCAGGGTTGGCCAGCCGGTTGATGTGATGATCGACGCCCTGCCGGGTGAGCATTTCACCGGCAAGGTGGCATCCATCGACCCTGCGACGGGGGCTGAATTCGCCGTCCTTCCAGCCCAGAATGCCACCGGCAACTGGGTCAAGGTAATCCAGCGTATTCCCGTGCAGATCCGGCTGGATGATGGCCAGGACACAAGCGCCCTGCGCGCGGGCCTGAGCGCCGAAGTCTCGATCGACACCGGTCATGAACGCACAACGGATGACCTGCTGACGCTTCTGGGGCTTTGATCCATGGCGGAAGTCGAGCATCCCGCAAGCGCCATCACAGACCATCGGGGCGGCCTTCTGGTCTGCCTGATGGCGGCCGTGTCGCTGCACACCATTGACGCCACCATCGTCAATGTGGCGCTGCCGGAAATGCGCGGCACCCTGCAGGCAACGTTCGACCAGATTTCATGGGTGGTCACCACCTATATCATCGCCGCCGTGGTGCTGACCCCCCTGGTGGGCTGGGCCGCGAGCCGCTTTGGCGTGAAAAGGCTGATGATCCTGTCGGTTTCCATCTTCACGCTGGCGTCCGTGCTGTGTGGGCTGGCGATCACGCTTGAGGCCATGCTGGCCGCCCGCATTTTGCAGGGCGCGGCGGGCGCCCCGCTGATCCCGCTTGCCATCGCCACCATGAACCGCATGTCCACCGACAATACAGACCGCGCACGCCTGATGGCACTGTTTGGCCTGGGGACCATGGCGGGGCCGGTGCTGGGGCCGTCGCTGGGTGGCTATATCACCGATGTCGCCAACTGGCGCTGGGTGTTCTTCATCAACCTGCCTGTGGGCATCCTGACGGCCTTCGGCCTTGGCATGACCATGAAAAAGGGCATGCATTTCCCCGGCCACAAGCTGAATTTCATTGGCTTCTTCAGCCTTGCTATTGCCATCGGCACGCTGCAACTGGCGCTCGACCGGGGCGAGACCGAAGACTGGTTCGAAAGCATGGAAATCATCGCCTACTGCCTGGTGTTCCTGGCCGCGGCCTGGATTTTCACGGTCAACAGCCGCACCAGCCCCCGCCCCTTCCTGCCCGGTGCCCTGTTCCGCGACCGCAATTATATGATCGGCATGCTCCTGATCCTGATCACCGCCGGCAACATGACCGCTTCGGTGGTACTACAGCCGCCCATGATGCAGAACCTGATGGGCTATCCGGTCTTGGAGACCGGCGTGATCCTGATGTGGCGCGGTGTGGGCATGATGGTGGGCATGATGCTGACCCCAAAGCTGACCCAGTTCCTGAGCGTGCGGCTGCTCCTGGCGCTTGGCGGCGCCTGCATGGCCACAGGGCTCTACCCCTTCATCCATCTGACCACGGAAACACCGGCCATGCTCTTGGCGGTGCCGCCCATCCTGCACGGCTTCGGTATCGGAATCCTGTTCGTGATTGCTTCCACCGTCGCTTATGCGTCCATCAGCCATGAGATGCAGGTGGAGGCCTCATCCGTCTTTTCGCTGGTGCGCGGGCTGGGCCAGGCGGCCGCCATTTCCATGGTGGTGGCGCTCGTCAGCCGCTATAGCCAGATCAACCACGCCGAGCTTGTGGAGCGGCTGAGCCCGCTGAGGGCCTTCACGCCCAAGGCCATCTCCATGTCCGGCAGTCCGGAGGCACTGCAGCAACTGGCCATCAGCGACATGCTGGTACAGCGCGAAGCCGCCATGATGGCCTATAATAATGCCTATATGGCGCTGTTTGCCGCCGCCCTTGTGGTGATTCTGGCATCCCTCTTTGTCAAGATGCCCAAGCAGGATCAGGCGGAAGACGACATCGGCCATCCTGTTGAGGCCTGATTCTGCACGCTGCTTCTGCACTCCGTGCTTGCATGCAGCCCTAATCTTGATTAGTCAGGCCTCGAATAGGCGGAATTGAGTGCATCGCACATCATTTGTCGATATATAAGATTGCAGCCGCCCACTGGATACTGTGACCCACTCCATGCCCGGAGTGCCGAAGGAGCTAACAATGAAATTTTTCCTGGATACCGCCAACATCGATGAAATCCGTGAAGCAAACGCCACGGGCCTTCTTGACGGCGTAACCACCAACCCGTCGCTGATCAAGAAAGCTGGTCGCGAGTTTTTCGAAGTGATTACCGAGATCGCCAAGGAAGTGGATGGCCCGGTATCGGCTGAAACCGTTGCCCACGACCATGAAACCATGCTGAAGGAAGGCCTCAAGTGCGCCAAGATCGCCGACAATATCGCGGTCAAGGTTCCACTGACCATCGATGGCCTCAAAACCTGTAAGGCGCTGCGCGCTGAAGGCATCATGGTGAATGTGACGCTGTGCTTCAGTGCCAATCAGGCGCTTCTGGCCGCCAAAGCGGGCGCAAGCTTCATTTCCCCGTTCGTGGGCCGTCATGACGATGTGGGCTTCAACGGCATGGAGCTGATTGAAGACATCCGCAACATCTATGACAACTACAATTTCGATACGGAAATCCTGGTGGCTTCTGTTCGCCACCCCACGCACATCCTGGAGAGCGCGCGCATCGGTGCCGATGTTGCCACTTTCCCGATCGACGTGCTCAGGAAGCTGTTCAATCACCCGCTGACCACCAATGGCCTCGCGGGCTTCGACAAGGACTGGGCAGCCACTGGCTTCTCGATCCTCTAAAGAACCAATCGATCAGGGCGCGGACACACCGCGCCCTTTTTGTATCCGGAGCACAGCATGACGGACACGGCATTCGAAAAACTTCTGGCGGAAAACCCGTGGCCCGAGACCAAAGGCCTGGTGGCGTGGGACTATACGCTTGGTGGTTATGGGCGCGACATGGTGGATGAGATCATCCGCACGCGTAAGCCCCGCTACATGCTGGAAATCGGCTGCTTCCTGTGCTCCAGCGCCAAGCGCTGGCTGTCGGTGGAGCCGGACCTTCGCCTTGTGGGCGTGGACCCCTGGAGCGACCATCTGATCGAGCAGGTCCAGCGCTATGTGGGCCGCCCGAAGCTGACCCGCGAATACCCCAATATGGAAGACCAGAAGCGCTTTGCCGCAGACGTGGAGCGCCAGGGCCCCTTCCCCACCGCGCTTGCGAACCTGCGCGGCTTCGAGGGCCGCTTCGTGCCGTACCGCGGCCTGTCGCCCGACGCGCTTTATGAACTGAAAGACAAGGGCTTCGAGCCGGAGCTGGTCTATATTGACGCCAACAAGCAGGCCGTGGACCTTGAGGTCTGCCATGAGCTGTGGCCCGACGCCCAGATCACCGGCGATGACTGGCATTGGAGCCGGTCAAAAGGCTTCCCCATGCGCGATATCGTCAATGCATTTGCGGATAAATACGGTTTCACCGTGCGCGCCGAACACGCCACCTGGATTCTCGAGCGCTAGGCGCTAGATCGGGTCACCGTAGGTGGCGTCGCATTTGATGGTGCCGGGCTTGAAGAAGGACAGGCCCGCTTTCCGCAGGTCTTCAAATCCGGCGATACGCCGTTCAAGAAACCCTTCGGTTACCCGCGTTTCCGCCTCATGCCTCTTTGTGGCAGGGAAGGTCCTGGTACGCGTATAGGACCAGCCTGAACTGGCCCTCTCATCGGGCCTGAGCGCCACCATCTGCCACACGGTGCCCGAGCCCCGGCAGAAGTCCCAGAACAGATAATGATCCAGGCTTGGGCTGACCACCTGCGCACTGCCGAACTGCAGAAAACGGGGCACCTGTTCAATAATTACGATCCGGCCCTTCAGCGACACGCGCTCGATTTCAGAGCGGTCGATCTTCGCCTCCGGCCAGTCGCCGGTTGTCGGCACTGCCGTACAGCCGACCACAAGCAAGGCGACAAGTGAATATTTCAAAAACTGCATAAGCCCCCCTTCTGACAGGGAAAGGCTATACCAAAAGTTATATCATTACAACCATCCCGCAGGACAAGCCAATCACCCAAAGCCTTATGCAGGCAATAAAAAAGGGAGGCGAAGGCCTCCCTTTCCTTATTCAGATTTTAGTCTGCGTCTTCGACCCAGGTCACATGGCCCATCTTGCGGCCTTCGCGCGGCTCCAGCTTGCCATAGTGATGGAAGTGGGCCTTTGGGTCCGTGAGATACTGTTCGAAATCCAGGATATCCTTGCCCAACAGGTTCTTCATCCGCACCTTGCCGCGGGCATCCGTTCCGCCCAGCGGCAGGTCGCAGATGGCGCGGATATGCTGTTCGAACTGGCTGGTGGCAGCGCCTTCGATGGTCCAGTGGCCACTGTTGTGCACGCGCGGCGCAATTTCATTAACCACAATCTCGCCCGTGCCGTCATTGACGAACATCTCAACGGTCATCACACCGATATATTCGAGCGCGTTGGCGATGCGGGTGGCCATTACCTTGGCTTTGGCCTCCACCACTTCACTGATCTGCGCCGGCACGGTGCTGGTATCCAGGATATGGTTGGTGTGCACATTTTCCGCCACCGGGAAAGCCGCCACGTCACCCGACGCCGAGCGCGCCACAACAACGCTGATCTCGCGGTCGAAGGTCACGAAGCCTTCAAGAATGGCGGCGGTGCCCTTGGTCACGCCCATGACGTCGTCCACGTCCTTGCGCGCCTTGATCATCAACTGGCCTTTGCCGTCATAGCCAAAACGCCGGGTCTTGGCGACAGACGGACGGCCGATTTCCTTGTAGGCCTCATCCAGCTCTTCCTGTGTCTGGAAAGCCTTGAAGGGCGCTGTTTTCACACCGCATTCATTGAGAAATTTCTTTTCCGTCAGCCGGTCCTGCGACACTTCAAGGGCGCGCGCACCCGGGCGCAGCAGCGTTTCCTTCGAGACAATCTCAGCCGTGCGGGCCGGGACATTTTCGAACTCGTAAGTTGCCACATCAACGCTGGAGGCGAACTCCTTCAGCGCCTCTTCATTTTCATATTCAGCGATAGTGAAATCGCACGCCACATGAAACGCCGGGCTGCGGACGTCCGGGCAAAAAATGTGACAGCGATAGCCAAGGCGCGCAGCGGCCATAGCGAGCATGCGGCCAAGCTGGCCACCGCCCAAAATGCCGATTTTTCCACCCGGTTTAATCTGTGTCATGCTGATATCCTGCCTTTGAGCCGTTAGCGCTTAAGCGTCATCTACCGGAATTTCGGCCACGCTTTCGGTTTGCGCGGCACGCCAGGCGTCAAGCCGTTCGGCAACGCCTTCATCCATCAGGGCAATTACAGCCGCGGCCAGGAGGCCCGCGTTCTTGGCGCCGGCCTTGCCTATCGCCAAGGTGCCCACAGGCACACCGCCTGGCATCTGCACGATCGACAGCAGGCTGTCCTTGCCGGAAAGCATGCTGGATTGCACTGGCACACCGAAAACCGGCAGCGGGGTCATGGCGGCTGCCATTCCCGGCAGGTGCGCGGCACCGCCAGCACCGGCAATGATGCATTTCAGGCCACGGTCTTTGGCTGTTTTGGCATAGTCATAAAGGCGGTCTGGCGTCCGGTGGGCCGAAACGATGCGGGTCTCGAAGGAGACCCCAAGTTCGGCGAGCACATCTGCTGCGTGCTTCATTGTTGGCCAGTCAGACTGGCTTCCCATAATGATACCAATTTCGGGCGTCTCAGTGCTCATGGTCGCTTCCATCCTAAAAGCCATGACAGGTGCCGCCATAGGGGCAACCCATCTGCCATCCCTGCGGAGCGCGCATTATAGGCATGCGCCTCCTTATTGCAAGCTTTGCCGAAAAGCCCCAAAAACCGCCTATTTCACGCCAATTTCATCAGGAAACTTGCAAGTCGATTCACAAAGACGCCATAATGGATTATCTACAGTCGAAAGTAACCGGTACAGGGTCTTGTATGAAAATAACCAATACACCCGGCGTCACGCGTACCGCTCCGACGCGCCCAGTGCGCAAAACGGGGGCGACCGGCAGCGCGACTGAAACGTCCGCGCCACGCGAAATCAATGACACCGTACAGGTTACCACTATTCCCCCTGAGGAAATGACGCCGCGCGTCCAGCAGGCGATCATGTCGCTGATGGAAGAGGTGGACAAGCTCAGGCGCGAACTGGATGCCACCAACCGGCGCCTCAGGGAAATGGAAGATGTGGCCGACACGGACGCCCTTCTGCCAATCCCGAACCGGCGGGCGTTTGTGCGCGAGCTGAACCGCATGATCAGTTTCGCGGAACGCTACGGCACGCCTTCAACGCTGATGTTCATTGACCTCAATGACATGAAGCTGATCAACGACAAATATGGCCACGAAGCTGGCGACAAGGCCCTGTTTCATGTGGCCCGCACGCTGGTGGACAATGTCCGCGGCACCGATGTGATTGGTCGTTTGGGCGGCGACGAGTTCGGCGTGATCCTGGCGCAAGCTGACGAACAGGTGGGACACGACAAGGCAGCTTCACTGGCGCAGACCATTGCCGACACGCCGCTGGTGATTGGCGGCGAGACCATCAAGATGAGCATGGCCTTCGGCACCTATACCTTCCGCCAGGGCGACGAGCCGCATGACGCGCTCGATAAGGCGGACAAGGCCATGTATGAAAACAAGCGGGAACTCAAGGGCGACAGCGAGCCACGCTAAGGGCTCCCTGTTCAGGGGGCTATGCCTCAAGCGATGATATCAGGCACCAGCATATTACGCAGTTTCGCAATCTCATCCTTCAGAAGAAGCTTGCGCTTCTTCATGCGCTGCACTTGCAAAAGATCGAACGTACCGGCGCGTTGTACTGCCGTGATGGCATCATCCAGGTCGCGGTGCTCCTCCATGAGGGCAGAAATTTGCTCCCTGATGGCATCTTCATCCATATACTGGCCCCAAAACTCATTAGAATTGCGGTGGTTATAGCATGACAAATGCCGACATAGAAGCACAGCAATCGACCCGCTGGCCTTCGCCTGACGATTTTTGGGACTTCACTTGCCGTACCTATAGCCATGCATCGATGCAGGAAGCCTGCCTTGATGCGCAGGACAGCCTGGGCGCGGACGTAAACCTGCTGCTTTTGTGCCTGTGGATGGATGACCATGGTGTTCGCCCGGTGGCTGACGACTGGGATTTGCTGATGGAAGCCGCCAGCTGGTGGCAGGAGGAAAAGCTGGCGCCGCTCCGTATGGCACGGCGCGCCCTCAAGGGCCAGGACGGCTATGAGGACGCCAAGGCCGAAGAGCTTGAAGCCGAACAGCAGGAGCAGCGGGCGCTTCTGAAGTGCCTGACCAAACCGCCGCTCAAATCAAGCCACGCGCGGGACGTATGGCCGTGTGTCAGCAGCTATCTGCAGATTTGCGGGGCCAAGCTGAAGGCGCCCAATATGCCTGCATGAAGGCGGTTATTCACCCCAGCGGTTAAGGCCTTCCACTTCCAGATCAAACAGGTCCAGCGCGCGGGCCGCCGTGTAGGTGACCATGTCGTCAATGCTTGCGGGCTTGGCATAGAGGCTGGGGACAGGCGGCGCGATGATCGCCCCCATTTCACTGAGCGCCGTCATGGTTCTGAGGTGTCCGGTATGCAGCGGCGTCTCCCTGACCATCAGCACCAGCCGACGGCGTTCCTTGAGGATCACATCGGCCGCCCGGCTGACCAGGCTGGAGGTGATCCCGGTGCGGATTTCCCCCATGGTCTTGACCGAACACGGCGCAATCAGCATACCCATGGTACGGAAGGACCCACTGGCGATCGCGGCGCCGATATCCTTGGCCGGATAGAGCACATCCGCCATCGCCTGCACGTCACGCACGCTATAGTCGGTTTCCTCCAGAAGCGTGCGTTCACCCGCCTTTGACATCACCAGATGGCGCTCAACATCCAGCCCCTTCAGAAGCTCAAGCGCGCGGACACCGTAAGCCACACCACTAGCGCCCGTGATGGCAATAATCAGCCTTTTCTTTCGAGTCTCTGCCATTTGGCGCAACAATCCTTCAAACGGGGGTTTTCCGCGATTTGCTAAGTGCCCGAAGATACAGGACAAGTGCTCGGGCGCAAATCTTTTCCGTGACAAGAGCCCCTTCATTTGGTCTCATAATGCTGTCTTAAAATCGTAATGAAGAGGAGTGCGGGAATGAACCTACAGTCGCATGTGAATACCTTGAACGCGAAACATGCTGAAATTGAAGAGATCATCACCCGGGAAGAACACAGGCCGTGCCCCGATACCATACGAATAGCACAGCTTAAAAAGCAGAAACTCCGCCTGAAAGAGGAAATGACCCGCCTGGTCAGACACTAAGGGCAGACAAGCTTAACAAAAAAAGCGCGAGGCAAGTCCTCGCGCTTTTTGTTTGCCCAGTTAGCGTGGGCCTTATTCTTTGTCAGCTTCTTCGTCAGCGTCCGCTGCTGGCTCTTCACCGAACACGTCAGCGGCAGTCAGTTCTTTTTCCTTCGCAGGAGCTTCTTCAGCTGGCGCTTCTACAACAGGGGCTTCAACCGGCGCCTCTACGGGCGCAGCCTCTGCAGGCTTTTCGCCTGATTTGGCAGCGGCCTTGTCGCGGCGGGCTGCGGCCTGACGCACGGCTTCGTCCAACTCAAGCTGCTTACACAGGCCCAGACCTACCGGGTCCTGCGGCTTGATGTTCTGGATGTTCCAGTGGCTGCGCTCGCGGATCGCAGAGATCGTCGGCTTGGTGGTGCCCACCAGGCGGCTGATCTGCAGGTCCGAAAGCTCTGGGTGATTACGCACCAGCCAGGCGATGGCGTCTGGCTTGTCCTGGCGCTTGGACACCGGCGTATAACGCGGGCCCTTGGTGCGCGGCACCGCTTTCACATCGTCTTCGCTCAGTACAAGCGCACCCTTTGGGTCTGCCTGGCAGCGATTGATTTCGTCCCACGTCAGCTGGCCGCTCGCAGTCGGGTCCTGGCCAACGATATTCGTACCAACAGTGCCGTCTGCAATGCCCTGAACTTCAAGTTCGTGCAACTGGCAGAATTCGGCAATCTGCTTGAATGTAAGCGCCGTGTTATCCACCAGCCATACAGCGGTGGCCATCGGCATCAAAGGTTGTGTCATCCCGTTATCCCTTGTTTACGGAAATTCCTCTTCGCCCAGATAAGCGGTACCGCTTACCTGCCCTCTCTGGATCCATGTTTTCCTGAAAGGGGGGAGAGAAATTCCTCCCGCCCCATGTGTAACAGGTCAAAAAGCCCCTGTCATGGCGAATAATGGCGCCCTGAACAGATTTCTGGTTCAATTTGACCGCTTTTCCGCACTTTGGCCCCGCTTAGGCCACCTCAAGCATGATCTTACCCATATGGAGGCTTGTTTCCATGCGGGCGTGGGCGTCTGCGGCCTGATCCAGCGGGAAGGTCGAATCGATCACCGGCGCCACCTTGCCTGCCTCCATCAGTGGCCAGACATGCTTCTGCAGGTTCGCTGCAATCGCGCCCTTGAAGGCATTGTCCCGCGCCCGAAGCGTGCTGCCCGTCAGCACCAGCCGCTTCAGCATCACCGGTAGCATGTTCATGGTCACCTGCGGCCCCTGCAGAAAGGCGATGGACACATGCCTGCCTTCAACCGCCAAACACTCGATATTCTTGGCGATATAATCGCCGCCCACCATATCCAGCACCACATTCACGCCCGTGCCTTCCGTGAAGTCTTTCACGGCCTCGACATAGTCGCCCTCGCGATAGTTCACCACCACGTCAGCGCCCAGCTTCTTGCAGAACTCAGCCTTCTCGGCGTTACCCACGGTGGTGATGACCCTGGCGCCGAAAGCCTTCGCGAGCTGGATGGCCGTGGAGCCGATGCCAGACGAACCACCATGCACCAGAAGTGTTTCACCCGCCGTCAGACCGGCCCGGTCAAACAGGTTCGACCATACAGTAAAATAGGTTTCGGGGATCGCTGCTGCCTGCACCATTGAAAAGCCCTTCGGCACATGCATGGCCGAGGCCGCATTGGCCGTGCATAGTTCTGCGTAACCACCGCCTGGCACCAGCGCACAGACCTTGTCGCCGACCTTGAAGCCTTCAGCACCGTCCCCCAGCGCCACGACTTCGCCCGCGACCTCAAGGCCCGGAATATCGCTGGCGCCCGGTGGCGCGGGGTAGCGGCCCAGCCGTTGCACCACATCTGGCCGGTTTACGCCTGCCGCCATCACCCGGATCAGCAATTCACCCGCACCCGGCGCCGGGTTGTCGCGCTCACACGGTTTCAAGACCTCAGGCCCGCCCGGTGTGGTAATCTCAATCGCTTTCATAAAGTCATCTCCCTGCTTGCCTAAAGTATCTGTGGGCGATAGGCAGGAATACAAGGTAAAAGGTGAAAAAAGGCAGGAGGCACATGCCATGGATTTTGACGATCTCCCGATCAAGAAAGACAGTCCGCTGACGGCGGTCGAGAAGGAAGACCTGTCCACCCTGAGCGCCCATGAACTTGAGGAACGCATCAGCCGGCTTGAAGCAGAAATCACCCGCACCAAGGGCGAACTCGACTCCAAGGGTTCAAGCAAGGCAGCGGCTGAGGCCTTCTTTAAGAGTTGAAGAAAAGTCCTTCGCTAACGCTCAATGTACTTTCCTTCAGTAGCCACAAGGCGAAAACAAGCCTCGAGGCGGCTCTTCGCCTTGTTTCCAAATTTTACATGAAAAATCCGCCAGAGGCGGATTTCAAGACAATGAGCAAAACAGGCCCGAAGAACCGCTTCGAGGGTCGGTTTTTCATATTGAGCCCCGGGCAAAAGTACACTGAGGCGTAGCCGAGGGACTTTTGTCCGATTTGCAGCAAAAAGCCGTGAGAGCCAGGAGCTTTGGGGGAGGAATGCCCGGCCCTCACGTCAGGTTCACGACAGCGAGGAGTCGTGGAGGAAACTGGGAGGTTAGCGCCCCGGAAGGGGTCAGGGCGCTAGAGTTGACGCGCCCTTAGGCGGCGTCTGCCTCAATGGTCTTCATCTTCGCGTCCGTAGAGCGGATCTCGACCTGACGCGGTTTCTTGTGATCAGGGATCACGCGCTTCAGTTCGATCTCGAGAAGACCATTTTCAAACTTGGCGTCACCAACGCGGATGGTTTCCGCAAGCTCGAAGCGGCGCTCGAAGGCGCGCTTTGCGATGCCCTTGTGCAGGAAACGGCGCTCTTCTTCCTCTTCACGGCCCTTGCCGGAGATATAGAGCGTGCCTTCCTGAACGGTGACATTCAGTTCATCGGGAGCAAAACCGGCCACCGCCATGGTGATTCGGTAATCATCTTCGCTCAGCTTTTCGATATTGTAGGGCGGATACGCGGCTGCACCTTCTGATGTCAGGGCCGAATCGAGCAGGCGGCTCAGGTGATCGAAGCCAACGGTGCTGCGCATAAGGGGGGTAAGGTCAAAGTTTCTCATGTCATGTCCTCCAAGTGAAGCGACTGATTTTACGTGACCCGCATAAATGCCGGGTCGGTTCACTGTCTGGCCCCGAATTCGGCGACCGGACAAATCATATGTGGGGAGGAGTTTTTGGCCTTCAAGAGCAGAAAATGAAAAAGGCGCCCGAACGGGACGCCTTTTCCGAAAAACTCGAATGTCGAGAACGACTTACTTCTTGAGCGACAGGCCACCGAAGCGCTTGTTGAATTTAGCCACACGGCCACCTTCAAGAACCTGACGAACGCCACCAGTCCAAGCTGGGTGCGACTTAGGATCAATCTCAAGCGTCATGGTGTCGCCTTCCGAGCCCCAAGTAGAGCGGGTCTCAAAAGTCGTCCCGTCAGTCATTACCACTTTGATGTTGTGGTAGTCGGGATGAATTTCTTGTTTCATGGTCTTACCTCCGAAAACGAGGCGTCCGTATAGGTCAATATTTCAACGAATGCAAGGCTGTTTCTACGCTTTTTGCCCTCAGTGGTGAAAATAATATGCCGCGCCCTTCCCACATGTTGCACAGGCGCATTATAACCACATGTTGCACAGGCGCATTATAACAAAGTCAAAATCGTTGATTGGATTATGGCGCCCAATTCCCTATATCAGCACAAACATAAGCCAAGGGAGCATCCATGTCAGACAGTACCATCCGCCGCGAGCACGAACCGCCAAAGGGCAAGCTCGCGAACCTCAGGACGCTTTGGACTTTCGTAAAGCCCTACAAGCTCCAACTGGTACTGGCCGGCTTCTTCCTGCTGGTGGCGGCGGCAACCACACTGGTGGTCCCAAAGGCTCTTGGCAACATTGTCGATAACGGCTTTTCAAACGACAACGCCCAGGCGGTGAACGACTATTTCCTTGTGTTTGTGGCCATTGTTGTTGTCATGGCTGTGGCAACCGCCTGCCGTTTCTATTTTGTTACCTGGATCGGCGAACGGGTTGTCGCGGACATCCGGAAAGCGGTCTATGAGCGGCTGATCACCCTGTCGCCCGAGTTCTTTGAAGAGAACCGCCCCGGCGAGATCGTCTCCCGCCTGACGGCAGACACCACGCTGGTTCAAACAATCGTGGGCTCCAGCGCGTCCGTCTGGCTACGAAACTTCCTGATCGCCGTTGCCGGTACCATTGCGCTTTTCATTATGTCGCCCAAGCTGATGGGCTATATCGCTCTGGTGATCCCGCTCCTTCTCGGCATCATCATTGTGGTCGGGCGCAAGGTCAGAAACCTGTCGCGCACCAGCCAGGACAAGGTGGCCGATGTGGGTGCACGCGCGGGCGAATCGCTCTCGGCCCTCAATATCGTGCAGGCCTTCACCCAGGAAAAAACTGAAGCCCGCCGATTCGGTGAACAGGTTGATGACGCTTTCGTTGCCGCCAAACGCCGCATCCAGGTACGCGCAGGCCTGACCTTCATCATGATCTTCATGATCTTTTCCGCCATCGCCCTGGTGCTTTTCGAAGGCGCGCAGGATGTGATGACCGGGGACATGACAGGCGGCGAGATGCTTGAGTTTATCATGCTGGCTGTGTTCGTGGCCGGTGCCTTTGGTGCGCTCTCGGAAGTCTACAGCGAACTGCAGCGCGCGGCGGGTGCTGCCGGGCGGCTGGCGGAACTGCTGTCGTCGGAAGCCAAGATCAAGGCGCCAGACAACCCCAAGGCATTGCCGGCTAAAATCGAAGGCGATATTCATTTCGATAACGTAACGTTCTACTATCCGACCAAGCCCGACGTGGCCGCGCTCGAAGACTTCAACCTGCATGTGAAGGCGGGTGAGACGGTCGCACTTGTGGGCCCGTCTGGCGCGGGCAAATCCACCGTGCTGCAGCTGCTCTTGAGGTTCTATGACCCGCAATCGGGCGCTGTGAAGATGGACGGCGTCGATATCGCCCAGACAGACCCCAAAGCCTTCCGCGAGCATCTGGCCTTCGTGCCGCAGGACACCATCATCTTCGCCGACACGATCGCCGAGAATGTGCGCTATGGCCGTCAGGATGCCACGGACGAGGAAGTGCGGCAGGCGGTTGAGGCTGCGGCGGCAACCGAGTTTGTCGAGCGCGCCACAGACGGCTTCGATACCTTCCTGGGAGAACGCGGCACGCGCCTATCGGGCGGCCAGCGCCAGCGCATCGCCATTGCCCGTGCGATCCTCCGGGACGCACCGATCCTGCTTCTTGATGAGGCCACAAGTGCGCTCGACGCCGAGTCGGAACTCAAGGTTCAGGAAGCGCTCGAACATCTGATGGAAGGCCGCACCACGCTGGTGATCGCCCACCGACTGGCGACTGTCAAAAAGGTGGACCGCATCATCGTGCTTGAAGACGGCAAGATCGTCGCCGAAGGCACGCACGATGAACTGGTGGCCAAGGGCGGCCTCTATAAGCGCCTCGCGGACCTGCAGTTCGGCGAATATGCGGCCTAGGCGCGTCTACCAAGCCTGCAGAGCAGCCCTATTAGTGAAGGTTGGCGCCTGAGCTTTCGACGTCTTCCTCGCTGTCGGTTTGCGAGAACTGCGTTGGGCTGCCGGTAAGATAATAGGCGACGCCGATGAATCCGGCCCCGCCGATGATGTTGCCCACCGACACCCAGATCAGATTGTACCAGGCGCTCCAGACGGTCACGCTGTCAGCATGCGCGCCCAGAAGCGAAATGGTGAAGACCGTCATATTGGCGACGCCATGCTCGAACCCCGCCGCCACGAAGGCGAACAGGCACCAGAAAATAAGGATGCATTTGGCGGTATCGCTCATGGTGCGGGCCGTCATCCAGATGGCCAGGCAGATAAGCCAGTTGCAGATGATCGCCCTGGCGACCAGTGCGGTGATGCTGCTTTCCACTTTGGCCGCAGATATCTGATGCACGAGGCTAGCCGGATCATCCAGCCAGCCGCCCCCGCCGCCAAGCGTGAATAGCACGCCCAGCATCATGGCCCCAAACAGGTTACCACCCCAGCAGATCACCCAGTCACAGATCACCTGAATGGCCGTCAGCCTTTTATAAAGATACCCGAATGCCATGAACATGGTGTGGCCCGAGAACAGCTCGGCACCGGCAAAGACAATCAACGTCAGGGTAATGCCAAAGAAGCAGCCCATGATCAGGTTGCGGGACAGGGGCTCGGCGTCATTGCCAAGCGTCAGGATAAGAATGATGCCAATGCCCACATAGGCACCCGCCATCATGGTCGAGATGGAAAACCCGAGGGGATGCGCCTTCAGGTACTCCATTTTCTGCACGGCCACCGTCGCCATTTGTCGTGTCGTATCGCGATACATATTATCCAGCCAAAATCGGTCCAGCCTCTGGATAACAGAGTTCGTTTCAAGGGAATGTGATCTAGATCAAGTGGCCAGTTGGCGTGGCAGTTCGCTGGACATGCCAGAAAAGTAACGACCGCAACAGGTAGCCCCGTCCAGGTTGGCCTAAAGCAATTGGTACAGAAACTGAACTAGCCGATTAGCTAGACCGGTTGATATAGTCGCCCGCAAGCTTGACCACAACAGCCTTCCACCCCTGAGACATCGCCAACTTTTCATACAATTTCCCAAGCATTTTAAAGCTTTCTGCAATCCGACCTGAACATTTTTTGGGACTTTACGCTGGGTGCCATTTTCAATGGCGAATAAGGAGACTTTATGCCTATCAATATTATCGAAGGCACCATTTTTGACGACTCTTTGGTCGGCACGGATGGTGATGATTCCATAAACGGCCTGGGCGGCAATGATACGCTGGAAGGCAGGTACGGCAACGATACCATGGCTGGTGGCGCAGGCGATGACCTTATGGCAGGCTGGTCAGGCCATAATCTCATGTTTGGCGACGATGGCGACGATGTCATCTACGGTGGCCAAGCAGATACCATTCATGGAGGTGAAGGCGCAGATTATATCAGTGCCGGGTCCTGGGCAGACCTAGTTTATGGCGACGCTGGGAACGACATCCTTTATGGCGGTGGCGGTGCAGATGTTGTCGACGGCGGTGACGGTGATGACTATGTCTTCGGTGGCGCCGCGAACGACACAATGAATGGCGGATACGGCAACGACGTCATGTCTGGCGGAACGGGTAACGACTATATAACAGGCTGGTCCGGCCATAATCATATTCTTGGGGATGACGGCGACGACACCATTTATGGCGGTCAGAATGACACGATATTTGGCGGCGAAGGGGCTGATTACGTCAACGCTGGTTCCTGGTCGGACCTTGTCTACGGTGACGCCGGAGATGACATCCTTAAGGGTGGCAGTGGCAACGATGTGGTCGATGGCGGTGACGGTAACGACTATGTCTTCGGTGGTTGGGGCCAGGATACTGTCATTGGCGGAGCCGGAGACGATACAATCGCCGGCGCACCAGCCAATCCTGACAATATGACGGATATTCTTGTCTTCGATACCGACTGGGGAAATGACCTTGTCGTTGGGTTCGAGGATGGAATCGATTTGTTGGACCTGACATCCACAGGACTGCAATTTGATGATCTGACCATTACCCAAGGCGAAGGACACACTATCATCAGCACAGGCATGGGCAGCAGTATCACGCTGCAGAATTTCGATATGACCTTGCTAACAACTGACGATTTCATCTTCGGTTAACTGGAAACAAATAATGGCCGGGGACGTTGCGACATCCCCGGCAGCATACTGATGGCCCACATGCTTGAAGACTCCCAATTCGGGCGGAATTGCGCGTTCGAGATGGGAGCTTTCGTGTCTGGCGTTAAATTCAGCTCTTCGGGCTCTTCCGGTAAGGAAACAGCAACGTGATGATGGTGGGGAAGATAAACCCCCGCAGGTAGGAAAAAGCTGACCGTTCCAGCGCAAACTCGGGCGGATTCGAGCCAAAATGCACGATATATTGTGTCAGCACCAACCCACCAATCGTCAGCCACATGGCGTAGAGCGCGCGCCTTACGCCGATAACCACAAGCATCAAGCTTGCTGCGATCGAAAGCCGCAATGCCGACTGGATATGGATCATCAGCGGGTGATCGGCCATGCCGTCCCCCAGATACAGGTCATAGACCGTTGAAATATGGTAGAAAACGAGCAGGCCTGCCAAAAGAATGATAATGGCCAAACGGCTCTTGGTGAACCTGTCACCAAGAAGAGAAGAAAGTTGCATAGTCGCTGTCCTTTTAGTGCCCTCTGTCGGGGCTTTTTATAGTCAGCCTTGACTACAGGGTCCGTGACCCTGGTGCAATCATTTCTCTTCAATCAGGCTCGGGATGATCTCGCGGGTCAGCAGCTGCATGGGGATGAACTGCGTGCGGTCGCCATAGTTCTTGCCGGTGAAGGCGGCGACCAGCTTCAGCTCTGGCACAACAAAAATGAAATTACCGCCATTGCCGTGGGCGTACACCAGGCTGATGGGCTGTTCCTTGACGATGCCACTATTCAGCCACCACAGATAGCCGTAGCGCTCGTTCCTTTCATACACGTGGGTTTTCTCGGACGTCGCATCCTTGAGCCACTTGGGGTCCACGAGCCCCTCGCCGCCATGCTGCACCAACTGCCCCAGCCGGTGCAGGTCGGAAAGCGTCAGGCGCAGGTGCCCACCCGTGTCGGTATGGCCCTTGGGGGTTTTCTCCCACTTGGCGCCTTCAATGCCCATGGGGCCAAAGAGCCGTTCTTCGGCATACGCTGGTACAGACTTGCCGGAAAGCTTTTCAATCACGCGCCCCAGGAACACGACGCCACCGGTACAGTAGCTGAAATGCTTGCCGCGCTCATAGGCCATCGGCAGGGCCCAGAGGAACGCGCCCCAGTCGCGGGTTTTGTACATTTTGTCTTCCAGGCCCACGCTTGCGGGTATCCAGTCATTGCAGGCCAGGCCCGTGCGCATCGTCAGCGCATCCTCCACCGTGATATCGCGGCGTGGGTCATCCTTCGGCATGTGCGCAAAAGCGTCCGGCAGGATTTTCGAAAGCTTCGTTTTGACGGACTTGAGCGACCCATCCTCGATCAACTCACCGACCAGCAGCGCCGTGATGCTTTTGGTTGCGGAACGGATATCATGGTGCCTGTCGGCCCCACAGCCGGGCGCGTAGGCTTCCGCCAGCATCTTACCGTCCTGGCTGACCATCATGCCGGTGATGCCCTTATAGTCGCCCGCCCGCATTTTGGCTGCGATATCATCGACCACATCCGCCCGCGCCGCTGCGGCCAAACCAAAGGCCATCAGGGCCGCTGTCACAAAATTCCGCATACTATCCCCCGGTCGTTATTCCACTTGCAGGTGGTAATATCTGTTTGTGTCTGTCGAGGTGTCACCCTCGAGCGCAAATCCGGCTTTTTCCAGAACGCGGATAGAGGCCCCGTTGTCGGCCTCGACGCCGCCGATCAGCTCCATGGGTTTGCCGCCAGATTGCACTTGCCCCCTGCACCAATCCACGAGCCCCGCCAGCAGCTCTGACGCATATCCCTTGCCCCACTGGGCCTGGTCAAGGAGATAACCAATACGCACCACCGTACGCTCGTCCTCATCCGCTACAAACAGGATCAGGAGGCCGATCAGCATATCATCGTGGGTTTTCACCAGACACACGTCCGACTCCGCCGCCCGTGCATCGATCCACGTAGCCGCCTCTGCGGCAGCACCGAGCTGCATATGGGGCGGCAGGAAAGCCGTTGTCTCGGGCGCCAGGATACCAGGCAGCGTCAATTCAAGCGCCCGGCGCGCCTCAGGGTCGGCTAGATCCGCGCGCCAATGGGTAACCGTCAGGCGGTCAGTTTGGAAGTTCAGGTTGCTATTTTCCATACATGAAAAATTCTCTTCGAATGTCTTCGGCCAACCTCTCAAACTCAGGATTGACGCCCTTAACGAACTCCAAAAACCACTCTAGATGAAGCTCCAACGGATCACGGTGCATATTGTTGGGCACCAAGCTAAGAGCCAAACGACAGGCCAATGGCAAGGGATCCCTGAGATTATTAATATATTCCTTTGTCTCCAGAACCGACCAGCATTGGTCAATTAGGGACGCAAAAGCTTCAGAACTGCATTTCCCCTCCAAATAGCTCTCGGTAAGGCAGACAGGGTCCCCCAAAAAGGCCGGGAATTCATATTTAACCGCGCGAAGCACTCGCACTTCAAATTGCAGGAGTAAATTGATGCCTCTCTGGCGCGAAGCAGGCCAGACGATGTCATGAATATAAAGCTTCGAAACCATTCTTCCTCTTTTTACGTCCGAAAATTCTCACGCTAAGCACGCAAAGAAGTCTTATCCAAGAGCGCCAACCTGGGACTTGAAAGACCTTCCCCTTACCTTTGTGTCAGGCGCATTTCGATGCGGCGGTTGCGCGAGTAGGCGAAGACGTTATCGGCCGGGTCGATGGGCTGATGTTCGCCGAAGCCAGTGGCGGCCAGGCGGTCAGCTGGCACACCCACGGAAATCAGGAACCGCACCACGCTGATGGCCCGCGCGCTTGAGAGCTCCCAGTTGCTGCGGAACTGCGCGTTTGAAATGGGGCGTTTGTCCGTGTGGCCGTCGACCCGCAAAATCCAGTTCAGCTCCTGCGGGATTTCCTGCGAGATGGCGATCAGGGTTTCGGCGAACTTGCGCATTTCCGCGCGGCCTTCAGGCCCCAGGTCTGCGCTGCCGGACGCGAACAGCAGTTCGCTTGCGAACACGAAACGGTCGCCTTCCACCCGGATTTCAGGGCGGGTCGACAGCACTTCCTTCAGCCGTCCGAAGAATTCGCTGCGGTAGCCCGCCAGTTCTTCAACCTTGCTGGCCAGCGCGCGGTTGAGGCGGCGGCCCATGTCCACGATCACGGCCTGATTGCGGCGGTCGCGCTCTTCACTGGCCTGCAGCGCGGCCTCAAGCCGGCCCAGTTGTTCCTGAAGGGCGATGATGTTGCGCTGAAGCTGTGCGACCTGTTCCTGCGCCCGCTTCGATATAATTCTTTCTTCCGACAGCGCATCATCAGCCAGCTTGAAGCGTTCGGCCAGGTCTGTGGCGTCGGCTTCAAAGCGTTCGCGCGCGGCGGTCATTTCGGCCAGGCGTGCATCGCTGGCCGCAAGTGCCGACTTTGTCGCCTCAAGGTCGGCGCTCAGGGTATCGCGGTCCTTGTTGGCTGCCGTGAGGCTTGCTGAAAGTTCCGCCATGCTGTCCCTGAGTGACTGATTGGACTGCTTTTCCATCTTCAGCAGATTACCCAGCTGGGCCACCTGCCCCCTGAGCTCCGCCAGCGCCTGATCGCGCCCTGAGAGCGCCTGCCCCAGGAAAAACTGCGCCAGAACAAACATGGACAGGAGGAAAATGATCACCATCAACAGCGTGGACAAGGCGTCCACAAAGCCAGGCCAGCTATTGTCCTGGCCGCCGCCCCCGATGCGCCGCCGAGAGCCGATCATCAGCCTTCGTCCTCTTCACCGTCGCGGCGGGCGGTTATGGGCTGCGGGCTGGGTGCACTGCTGCTTGGGCCGGTCTTGCTGTTGTCGAACGCCGCCGCAATGGTACGCGACAGCAGTTTGAGTTCAGACCGAAGTTCATCCACCAGATTGTCGGATTGGCGCGCCTGCTCATCAATCAGCCGCTTGATGCCCACATCCAGGTTGCGGATATGACCCTTGGTGGCGTCGTCCATCGCGGGCGGTATGGGCGGCATTTCCACAGGCTTGTGGCTGGCCGCCAGCTTCTCGATTGCACCCGCCAGTTCCTTGACCGTATTGTCGCTTTCACTGCGGCGTTTGTCGGAGGCCTCCAGTTTGTCTGCGAGCGTCGCCAGCGATTCCGCAATGGCCGTCATGGTATGCTGGCCCTGCGCGCGGGCGTCTTCGCTGTTTTTCAGCGTGCGCTGCAGCCGGTCGATACCGTCGGCGGTCTGTTCCATCAGCGCCGTCATATAGGCATTCGGGCTGGCCATGCCTTCGCTCATTTCACTGCGCGACAGGTGCGTCACGCCCGCGAGCCAGTCTTCCACACTGTTGTAAAAACGCGTTTGCGCCTGGCTGGCCTGCAGGTCCAGGAAGCCGAGCACCAAACTGCCGCCAAGGCCGAAGAGCGAGCTTGAAAAGGCCGTCCCCATGCCGGAAAGCGGTGCCTCAAGCCCGGCCTTCAGTTCATCGAACATCAGGGCCATATCGCCGCCATCCACCGTCAGGCTCTTGATCGTCTGGCCGATGGCGCCAATGGTGCCCAAAAGGCCCCAGAAGGTGCCCAACAGGCCAAGAAAGATCAACAGGCCGGTGAAATAGCGGCTGATTTCACGGCTTTCTTCAAGCCGGGAGATGATGCCGTCCAGCACCGAGCGCATCGACAGCGTGGAGAGGCGCATGCCGCCCTCTTCCTGCGCCGACAGAAGCGACGCAGCTGGCGCCATCAGGCGCGGCGTCACGCTGGAGCTTGCGCTTTCATTCCGCTTGAAGGCGGTGATCCAGTCGATTTCGGGTTTGAGGTCAAACACCCGGCGGTAGGCAAAGATGGCGCCGATCACCAGCGTGCCCAGGATGACCCCGTTGAGCGCCACGTTGGCCATAAAGGCATCGATGAGCGAGTCCTTGAGAAGCACACCGAGCGCGAGAACAACGACCACAAACAGCGTCATGCGCATAAGGAACTTGGTTGGTTTCTGCATCTCGCCTGCCTCTCCCATCAGGAAATCAAATAACCACAAACAGTTATGGCATGAATGTGCTTCTAGTTTAAGGACAGAATTGTGGCTGTAAATGGGTCAAATTACATGATTTTTCCGTCCCCTTGACCGGCCCGGGGTGCTAAGGCCTAACTTTCGCACAAATCGTCAAGACCGGATGCAGGCGCCGGGGCATGGTCAGCGCCGAGGAAACCGGGCCGGACCGGTCAGGGCGAATAAGCAGGGACGACCAGGGGACAGCATGAGTTACCAGACGCAAATCAGCCGCGCCGTTGACTATATTGAGGACAATCTTTTTGCCTCGCTGACGGTGGCGGCCATTGCGCGCGAAGCTGGCCTGTCGAAATGGTATTTCCAGCGCCTGTTCCGGGCCATGGTGGGCGACACGGTGAAGGAATATATCCAGCACCGGCGCCTGTCCCACGCCGCCAGCCAGTTACTGACCACCGACCGGAAGGTGATCGATATCGCGCTTGCCTGCGATTTCGCATCGCCCGAAGTGTTCACGCGGGCCTTCCGGCGCGCCTTTGGCACCAATCCGCAGGCGTTCCGCACGACCCGCAGGGCCGACAGGCTCATTCCTCGCAAACCCAGGATCACGACAGCGTATCTCGCGCATCTATATGAAGGAATGACCATGGAACCCACCATCAAACATATGCCCGCCCTGACCGCCGCAGGCTTCGCCGGCCTTGTTGTGCCGCTTCTGAACCCGGATACTGACAATATGAAGGTGATCCCCGGCCTATGGCAGGCGCTGGGGCGCCACATCAGTGCGTTCCCCACCGGGCCGGGCACACGGCGGATATCGGTAATCCATGGCCCTGACGAGGCCAAGGCGGACGGCAAGATTGAGTATCTGGCGGGGATCACGGTGGCGGGTGCCGGCGCACCCTTACCCGAAGGCGCCAGCCTGCGCCAAGTGCCCGCGGGCGACTATGCCGTCTTCACCCATATCGGGCCGGTTAAGACGCTGGCGCACACCAAGAATTATATCTATGGATCGTGGCTGCCGAAATCAGGCCGGAAGCGTACGGACGGGCCGCAATATACGCTTTATAGCAATGACCGCGACCCACGGGCCGAGGGCGCCGAGATGTACATCCACATCCCGCTTGAGCCTGCCTGAAGGCTTCAGGCGGCGGCGTGGAAGCGCTCCATGATGGCTTCGTGCTCCGTCGGGGGCACGGCCATCATTTCATCCGCCAGCGTGTTGACCTTCATGAGTGCCGGATGGTCGGACGTGCGCTTGAGCCAGGCGGCAAAGCCGGGCCAGCGATCTTCGTCCATCTCCCACCCGGCCCAAAAGGCGTTTTTCATCATGGCCGCGATGGTAATGTCGCCCACGCTGATGTCGCCCGCCAGGAAACCGTCCGCCGGCACTTCGCCTTCGAGATAATCGAGAGCGTTCGGCAGGGTGCTCTCCAGCGTCTGGTCAATCAGCGCCTGATCCGGTTTTTCCTTTAGCACACGCGGGCGTACCACGCGCTGGAAAAACAGGTTGAAGACCACGTTCCGGCCAAAATGGTCGTCGGCATATTCTTCGAACCAGCGCGCCCGCGCACGGGCCTTGGCATCCCCCGGATAGGCTGCAGGCGTATCGGGGAAGGCCTCTTCCAGATACTGGATGATGGCTGTGCTGTCAGGCAGGGTGAAATCACCGTGCTTGAGCACCGGGATACGCCGAAGCGGGCTGATGCGGGTAAAATTGTCATCGCCCAGAAATGGAACCTGAGGAATGCAGCGGAAGGGCAAGTCTTTCATAATCAGGATAGCCAGAACCTTCCTGACATAAGGGGAGATTGGAGCACCAATAATGGTCAACTTATCTGTCATAGCCTTGCCCTTCTCACTGCTTGTGGGAAGACCCTATATGTAAGGGCCGGTTGTGGAATTGCGTCCAATAAGTTTGCATGCCTTCCATACATTTGTGAAAGGCTTTCATCGGCACAAAAAGAAAGGCCGCGGAACCAAACCCCACGGCCTTGCCAATTCTATGTTCTGGAACGCTTTTTAACCGGCGTTTTGGGCCAGCTTGCGGTGCGCCCGCTTGATCACCCGTTCGATCGGTGCATGTAGGCGGTCGTTCGCCGCGATGATGCTACCGGTCTTGAGCATGTCGGCCTTGCCGTTCATGTCTGTCACATAGCCGCCGGCTTCCTTCACCAGGAGGATGCCCGCTGCGATGTCCCAAGGCTGCAGGTTGGCTTCCCAGAAACCGTCGAAACGGCCTGCGGCGACATAGGCCAGATCCAGCGTTGCGGCGCCAAAGCGGCGGATGCCGGCAACAGACGGCATGAATTCTGCCATCTCGGCCATGAAGTCCATGTGGCCTTCCTTGCCCTTGAACGGAATGCCGGTTGCCAGAAGCGCGGTTTCCATCTTGTCACGGCCCGAAACGCGCAGGCGGCTGTCGTTGAGGTAAGCGCCCTGGCCCTTTTCAGCCCAGAACAGCTCATCAGTCAGCGGTGCGTAGGTTACAGCGGCCGTGATTTCACCGCGTTCTTCCACAGCAACGGTCAGCGCGAAGTGCGGCAGGCCGTGCAGGAAGTTGGTGGTGCCGTCAAGCGGGTCAACAATGAAGCGGATGTCACCGCGGGTACCCGGAATTTCGCCACTTTCCTCAAGAAGGAAGCCGAAATCGGGGCGAGCGTGTTTCAGCTCTTCATAGATGGTGCGCTCAGCGCGGCGGTCAGCGGCGGATACGAAATCAGCTGGGCCTTTTTTGGAAACCTGAAGCTGTTCCACTTCACCAAAATCGCGGCGAAGGTTACGGGCTGCTTTCATGACAGCGGCAACCATCACGTTAATCAGGGGCGAACGACGGGCCATGGGGCTCTCCAATCTTTCGGGATTTACTCAATACTCTTTAGAAACTCGGACGTGGCTTAGTCAGCGCGGCCAGCATACTCGCGCTCAGCCGTGTTCACGATGATCTTGTCACCAGCGTTTACGAACGGAGGAACGCCAACTTTCAGGCCGTTTTCAAGGATCGCGGGCTTGTAGGAAGACGATGCCGTCTGGCCCTTAACAACAGGCTCGGTCTCGGTCACTTCCAGGGTCACCTTGTCCGGCAGGCTGACGCCCAGCGGAGTCTCTTCATGGAATTCGATCACAACAACCATGCCGTCCTGCAGGAAGACGGCGTCATCGCCGATGTCTTCAGCGGAGATAGCGATCTGCTCGTAGGATTCCTGGTTCATGAAATTGTACATGTCGCCGTCGGCGAACAGGAATTGATAGTCTTTTTGTTCAAGGCTGACACGGTCCACTTTCTCGCTGGAGCGGAAACGCTCGTTCAGCTTGGTGCCGTCGCGCAGGTTTTTCAGTTCAACCTGCAGATATGCGCCGCCTTTACCAGGCTGGGTGTGGGCAATTTTAACAGCGCGCCATAGGCCGCCTTTGTGTTCAATTACGTTACCGGGACGGATCGCGTTACCATCGATCTTCATGGCATACCTCTTTCAAGAACTATCAATGTGTCAAAGAACAAGTTGGCGCGCGGTATATCAGGTTCGCATGCGCGATGCAATGCTGTGCGTGATTGTTGCACAATTGCGAACGCAGGATACCAAATTACGAAATTTTCAAACACTCCAGCGAACGTTATCTTCTGATCAACGCATAACACGGGGCCGCACGGCGCGGCCATAGCACGATGATCAGGAGACCAACAATGACAACTGCAATCAACACAACCGACAATACGGGCCCGTTTGGCCTGCCAACCCTTGAAGGCCTTGTGGGCCAATTCAAAGACGTGGGCGACCTGGCCGTCCGCGTGGCGGCAGGCGCCTTCCTCATGCCCCACGGCGCGCAGAAGCTGTTCGGCGCTTTCGGCGGCTACGGCCTTGAAGCCACCGGGCAGTTCTTCCAGACACAGCTTGGCTTCTCGAACGGCTATCTGGCGGCCCTCGGCGCGGGGTCTGTTGAATTTTTCGCGGGCCTTGCCCTTGCGCTTGGGCTGTTCACCCGGTCTGCCGGCATCGCCATCACCGTGATGCTGCTGGTGGCCAGCACGTTCCACTTTGGCGCAGGCTTCTTCTGGACGGACGGCGGCTTTGAATACCCCATCCTGTGGGCCATCCTCGCGGCATCCTTTGTGGTGAAGGGCGGCGGGCGCTATAGCCTGGATGCCAAGCTGGGCATCAAATATTGAAGCGGATAAACGAAGGGCCGCGAAAGCGGCCCTTTTTCTGAGTTACGCCAGCGCCTCATTGAAGGCCCGCACGGCAGCGGCAGGCCCTTCGGGGTGGTTCCAGACGCTGGAACAGGCCGCCACAAAGTGAGCCCCCGCGTCAGCAAGCTCGCGGCAGTTTTCAGGCGTGATGCCGCCAATGGCCACGCACGGCAGCTCGGTTACCTCGTCCCACACGCTCAGGATATCGGTTTCGGGCCGGTATTCCGTGTCTTTGGTGTCGCTTGGGAAGAAGGCGCCAAACGCCACATAGTTCGCACCCTCGTCACCCGCCTTGTAGGCCAGATGCATGCTGTCGTGGCACGTCACGCCAATGTCCTTGCCGTGGCCCAGAAGCGTGCGGGCGGAAGGCACGTCGCCGTCTTCCTGCCCCAAGTGCACACCGTCTGCGTCCACTTGGGCCGCCAGGTCAGCGCGGTCATTGATCAGGAAAACGGCATCATGGCTATGGGCGATCGGCATCAGCTTTTCCGCCGCCTTGATGATCGTGTCGTCATCCACACCCTTCAGGCGCAGCTGCACGCACGCCACTTCGCCCGCAGACAAGGCCTCGTCCAACTTGATGGCGAAATCGTCCAGATCGTCGATCCGGTCCGGCGTGATCAGATAAAGGAGGCAGCCTTCCGTTGTTTCAGACACCGCAATCACCCTTCGTAAAATTGAAAAACCCTTTCCCCGCGTATGCCCTATTTTAGCGCAGACGAAAAGGGAAAGGGTTCAAAATTTTCTGTTTAAAGCCGTAGCTGTCATACCGGGGCCCAGACCCCTGTATCTTTTCCAGCGGGATATTCTGACAGAGATGCCGGGCTCAGGGGCCCGGCAGGACAGGTTAGTTGATCTGTCTTAGCTGTCAGCCATCGTCTTGCCCTGGGCACCCAGGTCAGCGAAGGCCTCGTCAAGGCGCTCAACCATCGACTGCTCGCAAGCCCGCAACCATGCGCGCGGGTCATACTGCTTCTTGTAAGGCTGGCCCGTTTCAGGGTGCACCTGCCATTTGAAGGCGTCCTGGTTGGTGTTCACATATTCGCCTACGGCTTTGGAGAAGGCGAACTGGGTATCGGTGTCGATGTTCATCTTGAACACGCCGTAACCCACCGCTTCTTCGATCTTGGCTTTCTCGGACCCCGACCCACCATGGAACACGAAGTTCAGCGGGTTGCCTGTGAGGCCGCGTTCCGCCATCACCAGATCCTGGCTGTGCTTCAGGATTTCCGGGCGCAGCTTCACGTTGCCCGGCTTGTAGACGCCGTGCACGTTACCAAAGGATGCCGCAACGGAGAAATGCCCCAGCGGCGTCAGGAGGTCATAGGCCTTCAGCACGTCTTCCGGCTGGGTATAAAGCGCAGGGTTCTCGAAATCGTCATCAACGTCAGAGCCAACACCGTCTTCTTCACCGCCGGTCACACCCAGTTCGATCTCCAGGCTCATGCCCAGCGGCGCCATGTCCTTGAGGACGCGTGCGCAGGTCTCCAGGTTGTCGTCGATGGCTTCTTCCGAGAGGTCCAGCATATGGCTGGTGTAAAGCGGCTTGCCTTCACGTTTGAGGTTCTTGCGGCTTTCCTCCACCAGCGCCTCAACCCAAGGCACCAGTTTCCGGTTGGCATGGTCTGTGTGCAGGATGGCACAGATGCCGTAATGTTCGGCCAACAGATGCACGTGGCGGGCAGCCGATACAGCGCCCAGCACTTTCGCGCCAAATTCGTCAGGCATGCCTTTGCCGGCATAGAATTGTGCGCCGCTGTTGGAGAATTGGATGATCACGTCAGAGCGGTTTTTCGCCGCAGCTTCCATCACCGCGTTGATCGTGTTCGTGCTGGTGACATTCACAGCAGGGAGGGCAAAACCCTTATCCTTACAATTCTGGACGAGAGCGGCATAGTCGTCGCCGAATACAACACCTGGTTTCATGGTTAATCCTGTTTCGCAGCTTATTGGGGCCTCAGTTTCGCGCGTCTGTCGGCGCAAATTCAGTGGCCCCTTGATACACAAATGGGCCTATCCACGCAACGCGCATCGGAGCCGAAAAAGCCACTTTTTGTGCGGGTTTAGGGCCTGATTGGCCTGGGGTCAAAATTGACAGCGCTGCCAATTTTCCGGCCCTACGACTCGGGGTGCATAGCGGACACGAAAAAGCCCCCGACCGGTGGTCAGGGGCATTGGTGATTCGTTCATCATGAGAGTGGCTTGGGTTTATCCGAGCGCAACCACGCCGGGCAGGTCTTTACCTTCCATCCACTCCAGGAAGGCACCGCCCGCCGTTGAGATATGCGTGAAGCTTTCCTTTACGCCTGCGTGCGCGAGGGCGGCGACGGTGTCACCACCGCCTGCTACGGTCAGGAGCTTGCCCTCGTCCGTCAGCTTGCCTGCTGCCTTCGCCAGTGCCACAGTCGCCATGTCGAACGGTGCCATCTCAAAGGCGCCCATCGGGCCGTTCCACACCAACGTTTTCGATTCCGCAAGCACGCCTGCCAGCATCTCAACCGTGGCCGGGCCTGCGTCTAGGATCATCTCGCCCTCAACAACCGCATCAGCCGGTTTCACTTCGTTGTCGGCATGGGCCTTGAACTCACGCGCCACAACAACGTCCGTCGGCAGATGCACCTTACAGCCCGCCTTGTCAGCGTTCGCGAGGATCTTCAGCGCGGTGTCCTTGAGGTCTTTCTCACACAGGCTGGAGCCAATGTCATGGCCTTGCGCGAACAGAAAGGTGTTGGCCATGCCGCCGCCGATGATCAGGTGATCCACTTTGGCCACAAGGTTTTCGAGCACCGCCAGCTTGGATGACACCTTGGCACCGCCCACAACGGCCACAACAGGACGCTCAGGCTTACCAAGGGCCGCTTCAAGCGCCTCGAGTTCCGCACCCATGGTCTCGCCTGCCGCCGACGGCAGCAGCTTCGCCACAGCTTCCGTGGAGGCGTGCGCGCGGTGCGCCGCCGAGAAAGCGTCGTTTACATAAACGTCCCCCAGCGCCGCGAACTTGGCCGCAAGCTCAGGATCATTCTTTTCTTCGCCCGGGAAGAAGCGGGTATTTTCCATCACCACCACTTCGTCAGCGGGGAGATCATCGCCCAGTTCTGCGAAACCAACGCTGCGCCCCAGAACGGATGCGAGCGCAGGCACAACGGGCTTGAGGGACATCTCAGGCACCACTTGCCCCTTGGGGCGGCCAAAGTGCGCCAGAAGGACAGACCGGCCACCCTGGGCAGCGATCGCGTCCACAGTTGGTTTGACAGCCTGCAGGCGGGTGTCGTCTGTCACCTTGCCGTCAGCCATCGGGACATTGAGGTCCACGCGCACAACGGCGGTTTTGCCGGTCAGGTCGCCCAGGTCAGAAATACGTTTGAAAGCCATTTTCAAATGCTCCGAATGCAAATCACTTAAGACAAAAAAGGGCGACCGAAAGGGCCGCCCTTTATATTGATCAACCGTGCGGGCCTTAGCCCAGCTTGGCCATCGCAACCGCAGTGTCAGACATGCGGTTGGAGAAGCCCCACTCGTTGTCATACCAAGTCAGGATACGGACGAACTTGCCGTCGATAACCTTGGTCTGGCTCGAATCGAACGTGGAGCTGTTCGGGTTGTGGTTGAAGTCGATGGATACCGCAGGCATGTCCTCGTAGCCGAGAACGCCCTTGAGCTCGCCTTCAGCCGCCGCTTTGATCGCAGCGTTGATTTCTTCGGCAGTGGTCGCGCGGCCGGCATCAAACTTCAGGTCAACCATGGATACGTTCGGCGTTGGTACGCGAACAGCGGATCCGTCAAGCTTGCCTGCAAGCTCTGGCAGCACCAGACCAACAGCTTTCGCAGCGCCCGTGGATGTCGGGATCATGGAAAGGGCTGCGGCACGCGCGCGGCGTGGGTCAGAGTGCAGCGTGTCCAGAACAGGCTGGTCACCAGTGTAGGCGTGAACAGTGGTCATGTAACCACGCTCGATGCCCACGAGGTCATTGAGGACCTTCGCAACAGGCGACAGACAGTTGGTGGTGCAGGATGCGTTCGATACGATCTTGTCATCAGCTGTCAGCGTTTTGTCGTTCACACCATATACGATGGTTTTGTCTGCGTTCGCGCCTGGGGCGGAAATCAGCACTTTCTTCGCGCCAGCCGTCAGGTGCATGGAGGCTTTTTCACGAGCCGTGAAGATGCCAGTGCATTCCATGGCCACGTCTACGTCCAGCTCACCCCATGGCAGTTCCTCAGGGTTGCGGATGGCAGTTACGCGGATGCGGTCGCCGTTTACCACAATGCTGTCGCCGTCAACGGCAACATCGCCCGGGAATGGGCCGTGCACGCTGTCGCGCTTCAGAAGGTAGGCGTTCATATCAACGTCGCCGAGGTCGTTGATGGCAACTACTTTAATGTCGGTGCGGCCGCTTTCATAGATAGCGCGCAGTACGTTACGGCCGATGCGGCCAAAGCCATTAATGGAAACACGAACAGTCATCCGCGGGGTCCTCCAGTAGGGTCAAAAGATCGGGTGGGCTAAAATATGCCTTTGTTTAAAGCTTCTCGCGTACCGCTGCAACCAGCGCGTCCGACGTGATGCCAAAATGTTTGTACAGGTCTTCAGCTGGTGCTGATGCACCAAAGCTGTCGATACCGATGTTAACGCCGTCCAGGCCAGTGTATTTGGCCCAGCCGTAAGTCGACGCTGCCTCGATGGAACCGCGCACAGTTCCTTCCGGCAGAACAGACGCCTTGTAGGCTGCGTCCTGCGCGTCAAACAGCTCGGTCGACGGCATGGACACAACGCGGGTCGGCACGCCGTCCGCTTCAAGCGTTTCGCGCGCTGCTGCCGCCAGCTCAACTTCCGAACCGGACGCGATCAACACAACCTTCGGCGCACCAGTGGATGCCTCATGCAGGATGTAGCCGCCCTTGGCACAGAGGTTTTCGTCCGTGTGCTCAAGGCGCTGCTGGATCGTGCTTTGGCGCGTCAGCGACAGAACAGATGGCGTTTCCTTGGCTTCAAGGGCCAGAGCCCAGCACTCAGCTGTTTCAACGGCGTCGCATGGACGGAACACATTCAGGTTCGGCATGGCGCGCAGGGCTGGCAGGTGCTCAACCGGCTGGTGGGTCGGGCCGTCTTCGCCCAGGCCGATGCTGTCGTGCGTCATCACATAGATGGAACGCTGCTTCATCAGGGCCGCGAGGCGGATCGCCGGACGGGCATAGTCAGTGAACACCATGAAGGTGCCGCCGTACGGGATGTGCTGGTTATAAAGCGCGATACCGTTCATGGCGGCGCACATTTCAAACTCGCGGATACCGTAATACATATAGCGGCCTGAGAAATCGTCCGCCGTGATGCCGTCGGTCTGGCTGGTTTTGGTCAGGTTAGACCCGGTCAGGTCAGCGGAGCCGCCGATGGTTTCAGGCACAACGCCGTTCACCACTTCAAGCGCCATCTGGCTTGCCTTACGGGTGGCAACTTTCACAGGCTCAGCCGCCAGCTTGGCTTTATAGTCGTTGATCGCAGCCGTGAAGCCCTTTGGCAGGTCCTTGTTCAGGCGGCGCTCAAAGTCTTCTTTCACGAAACCGTCGAGTGTCTCGAACTTGGCTTTCCAGTCTGCGGACAGGCTTGCACCGGCTTCACCGACAGCGCGCCATGCGCTCAGAACATCTTCAGGAATTTCAAACGGAGCGTGGTCCCAACCCAGGAACTCGCGGGCTGCTTTGATCTCGTCGTCACCCAGTGGGGCGCCGTGTGTTGCAGCCGTGCCCTGCTTGTTTGGTGCGCCGTAACCGATGGTGGTGCGGCAGGCGATCAGGGAAGGCTGGTCAGCACGCTGTGCTTCGGCAATCGCGGCTTCAATCGATTCCATATCGTGGCCGTCAACCGCCTGGACGTGCCAGCCAGCAGCTTCAAAGCGCATGGCCTGGTCTTCGCTGGTCGAAAGATCAGTCGAACCGTCGATGGAGATGGAGTTGTCGTCCCACAGCACAATCATTTTGGAGAGCTTCAGGTGGCCCGCAAGCGAAATGGCTTCCTGGGATACGCCTTCCATCAGGCAGCCGTCACCGGCCAGCACATAGGTGAAGTGGTCGGTGATGTCGTCGCCATATTCCTTGTTCGACAGGCGCTCAGCGATCGCCATACCAACAGAAGTCGCAAGGCCCTGCCCGAGCGGACCAGTGGTGGTTTCAACACCGGGGCATTCACCGAATTCCGGGTGGCCGGCGGTTGGGCTGTGCAGCTGGCGGAAGTTCTTGATGTCTTCCATGGTTGGGCGCTCATAGCCCGTCAGGTGCAGAAGCGAATAAATCAGCATCGAGCCATGACCGGCGGACAGCACGAAGCGGTCACGGTTTGGCCAGGTTGGCCACTTTGGGTCGAAGCGCATGAATTTCGAGAACAGCACAGTCGCCACATCGGCCATGCCCATTGGCATACCCGGGTGGCCAGAGTTGGCTTTCTGGACTGCGTCCATCGACAGCGCGCGGATCGCGTTGGCCATTTTTTGGTTGAGAATGTCGTCTTGCTGAATGTCTGTATCGGGCATGGTTTTAATGCATCTTGTATTTTGAGCCCGGGACTGGCGGCGTGTCCCGTGCTGCGTTGGGGCCAAAAATCGGGGGCCAAAATGGCGGGGAAGCCCGCTTTAGTCAACCGTCTAGCGCGATTTGATGCGGCCTTATGGCCGAATGATTGCACAATGCCCCCTTCTGCGCGATTGACGACAGGGGGGCATCCCCCCTATCTTTGGCAGAAACCAGCCGAATCCGGTGTTTTGCATGTTGCCAACCAGGCACTGTCGCAGGGGGACTACCGATAATGAGTGAAAGCAAGAAAAACGACGTCCTTGAGGCCGCACGCTCGCGACTCGAAAGCGCCATGTCGCATCTGGCACAGGAAGTCGCCACAGCCCGCGCGGCAAAAATCACAGCCGAAAAGCTGCGGGCCGAGAAAGCCACGCTCGAGAGCCGCGTGACGTCACTGGAGCAGGAAAACCTGAAGCTCCATGAGCAGATCGCCACCCTGTCGCTGCAGGACAACGGCGCTGATGCTGACGCTGCGCTCGCCACCATGCAGCAGGAGAAGGGCGCGATTGAACAGAATTACGCCCTGCTGAAGCGCCAATATGCCACGCTGCAGGATGAGATAGAGGCGCTTGAAGACAGGCTCGCCGCCCAGGCCGCCGCAACCGCTGAAGGCGGTGACGCGGGCAGCGGCACTGACGCCGCACTGGCCGCAGAAAACGCCGAGCTTAAACGGGCGGTGATGGCACTGAAGGCCGAACGCGACGGGATTCGCGATGAGCTTGATGGTGCCATCGGCCAGCTTGAAACGATCGTGGGAGACGCCTGATGCCGCAAATTAATGTTGATGTTGCCGGAAAATCCTACCCGCTTGCCTGCGGCGAAGGCGGCGAAGAACGCCTGCGCAAACTGGCGGGTTATGTGGACAGCAAAGCCAAGGACCTTTCAGGCAAGCTGGGGCATGTGGCTGAAAACAAACTGCTTTTGATGGCGGCCATCCTGATTGCCGACGAACTGCATGACGCGCTGGAGGGCCAGGGCGGCGCCGGAATCATGGGCGCGCTCAGTGAAGAAGACCTCGCGGCCATCCTCAATGAAGTGTCCACAGACGTGGAAGCTATTGCAGAAAAGCTCGCGAACGCCTAAATATGCGGCGCGGGTTCTGCGCTGTGCGCACGATATGCAGTAATCCCCGGGGCTATAAATTCTCCTAGGGAGCTGTCCCTGGTTCGGACCGTGGTCCTTACCATCACGGCACCCACCTGATTTATCAGGCTACGGAGGATACATACGTCAACGCGGCAGAGGCGGTCCCGCACCCTTCTCTCTCCTGAAACAGGCCATCCAATGACACTCAAGCACGACAAACAGGCAATGCGTGAGGATGCCAAGCGCATCCGCATGGGCGCGCATGAGATGTACGCCGTGGAAGCGGCTGAAAAAGCCGCCAAGCACGGCATGGGCTTGTTCCAGAGCTTCGAGAAGCATGCCATCATCGGCGCCTACTGGCCGATGGGGGATGAGCTGGACCCGCGCTTTCTGATGAGTGCGCTGGCGCGCGCCGGTTACCGCACGGCACTGCCCGTGGTGGGCGCGAAGGACACGCCGCTGACGTTCCGCCTGTGGGGTGTGGGCGACCCGCTGGAGGCCGGTACCTTCGGCACCATGCATCCATGCGTTGACGCGCCCGAAGTGGTGCCGAATGCGCTGATCGTACCACTGCTTGCTTACGACGAAGACTGTTACCGCCTGGGCTGGGGTGGCGGCTTTTATGACCGCACACTGGCGGCCCACAGCGAGATTAAAGCATTTGGCTTTGCCTTTGGCGCCCAAATCGTCGATCATGTCCCCCGAGAGGCGCACGATTGGCCGCTGCAGGGTGTGATCACGGAAGAAGGCGTGATCCTGCCTCGCAAACTCAGCGTATAATCCCGCTGAAGGCGGTAAACAAAAAAAGAAAAACAGGATAGGTATGCGACTATTATTCCTTGGTGATCTGATGGGCCGTAGCGGACGGACGGCTGCCATCGACGCCCTCCCCGACCTTCGGGAAAAGCTGAAGCTTGATTTTGTTGTGGTGAATGCGGAAAACGCGGCCTCTGGCTTTGGCACCACCGGCAAGATCGCGGGCGCCGTTATTCAGGCCGGCGCCGATGTGCTGTCGGGCGGCAACCACACGTTCGACCAGAAAGACATCCTTTCCGTTATCGATAACGACAACCGTATCCTCAGGCCCGTGAATTACCCTGAAGGCACGCCCGGTCGTGGTTATGCCGTCTATGACGCACCGCGGGGCAAGAAGGTGCTGGTGATCAACGCCATGGGCCGCGTGTTCATGAATGCGCTGGAATGCCCGTTCCGCGCCATCGACAAGGTGCTGCAGAAATACCGCCTGGGCGCCACCGTGAATGCCATCATCGTGGATTTCCACGGCGAGGCCACATCAGAGAAAATGGCCATGGGCCAGTATCTGGATGGCCGCGTGAGCTTTGTTGTCGGCACCCACAGCCATATCCCAACGGCTGACTGCCAGATTTTCGACAAGGGTACGGCGTACCAGACCGACGCCGGCATGTGCGGGGACTATAACAGCGTCATCGGCATGGATAAGACCGAGCCGATCAACCGCTTCATTTCCCGCATGAACCGCGAGCGTTTCAGCCCCGCAGGCGGCGAGGCCACCGTGTGCGGCACGTTCGTGGAAACCGATGACCGCACGGGCCTTGCCAAACGCATCGAGCCCGTTCGCATAGGCCCGCGCCTGATGGAACATATGCCCACGCTCTAACCGCCACATTTTGGCCCTTTCCGTGCCCTAGTGTATGATCTCAAGCGCTTGGGGGCGTGAAAGGAGCCAGACGATGACCCGTTTGTTCTACCTCCTTGGCTTTGCAGTTGCAGGCACCCTGTGGGGCATGCCTGCCGGGGCGCAAAGCCTGTCGAGCGGCGATTATGAGCAGTGCAGCGTCTATAGCCCTGACGGCGAGTATGTCGGCCTGAGCACCGAATGCCTTGAGCGCAAACGCGCCCGCATACGGCACTATCAAGACATTGGGTCTGGCAATCCGTCATACAGTGCAAGGCCCGCCATTCCGGCCGGCCAGCGCTTCCGGCCAATTCCACCTATTCAGTCGTGTCCTTTGTGGGCAAACGCCGGGCAGGGCTATCCCAGCACGGTTTCCACCGGACCTCATGGCCAGTTTTTCACCTATTTCGGCACGTTCGACAGCATGGTGAACGGCAGGCGCTGCAAAGCCGAGATCCATTTCACACCGCGCTACAACTGATTGAGCCCCTCGGTCATGGTGGTACTCCGTTGACATACCCGCCGCTTGCCCCACTTCACAGGGGCAAGGCAGGAGGGAAAAATGGCCGACAGTGGCATCCCCATCACACGGCATAGCGTGCCAGACGAGCGGCAGCAGGCGATCCGGCAGGCCGTTCGCACAGCCAGCAGGCTGCCGACGCCGGACGGTAATGCCCGACTGGCCACGCCCGAGGACGCAGCGGCCTTCCACGCCTTCCTGAGCGACCCCAAGGTTCATGCCCCCATCTATACCCTGCCCCGCCCGCTGACGACCGACAGCGTGCTGGCCTTCATCAAACAACATGAACAGGAGCAGGCAGACGGCGTGGGCCTGTTGTTCCTGAACCTGGATGCGGCGGGCCACGTTGTGGGCTATAGCGATTTCTGTGTCTGGCCAGAGTGGGCGGCGGGGGAACTGGGCGGCGCCGTGCACCCGGACCTTCAAAGCCAGGGACGCGGACTAGAGGGCGCGGCCATGAGCTTCGCCTGGATGTTCGACGCACTCAGCCTCGAGCTGATCGTGGAAACCGCCGCGCTTGACAACATCCGCACCGCCAAGCTGCTGGACCACCTGGGGTTTGTGCGCAAAGGCGAGATCACCAGCACCCGGCCTGACGGCACGACGCGCGCGTCCCTTGTGTGGGAAATCACCAAAGAGGAATGGCGCGAGCAGCATACTCCCCCGTCATGCTGAACTTGGTTCAGCATCCATGAACACCGCCATATGAAGTTCGTGAATGGACCCTGTTTGCGAAGCTGGCGGTACGCCAAACGAGTTCAGGGTGACGATAAGGGTAAGCTGCAATCAGCCAGAAAACACGTCGCCCCGCTTGATGGTGCCGGGGCTTTCGACCGTGCAGTAGACGCCCATCAGGTTGGCGCCGAAGTCTTTCTGCAGCGTCTTTGGCAGGTTCTGGTCTACTTCCGCTGTCTTCAGGTTCACGTTGGTGGCGTTGCAGCGCACGATGGGTTTCATCAAGCGTAGCGTCACATCCCCTGCGGTGAACAGCCTGCCCTTTTCCCAGTCGCGCTCGGCCCAGGCGGGCAGGCCATCAAGATAGATGTTGGCGCGGAACCGCAGCGGGTCGAGCGGCTCCCCCACGTGATCCGAAAGCGCCTGAACACTGGCCAGATTGACCACCGACAGGCATTTTTCCGGCACGTCTGAAAACATGTGGTCTTCCGCCATTTCAAGGCGCGGCGCACCCTTGGCCCGGTCGCCCATATAGCTACCCATCATCACCTCCAGCCGGTGGGCTTCGTCCGGGTCCTGGAGGTTGCCGTGGAACAGCAGCTCGCCGTCTTTCGATACGGTCATCACCGTTCCGGTGTCATCGAAGCTGACCTCCAGTGCCGCCAGTTCCGCGTGGGTCATCAGCGCCAGGAATTTGGTTTTCGAGAGATGCTTGGGGTTATCGCGGTCAAACTCGGTGTTGCCGTGGCGGATGGCATAGGCCCGATCACCCTCAATCGCCTGCCCCGGCACAAGCTGGGCTGTCTCCAGCGGTTGCCCCGCCAGCCCCTTCACCGGAAAGCGCCAGATTTCTGCGATGGTGGTCATAGGTGTTCCCCCTAGAAAAATCTATTCGTTTGCCGCGACCTGCCTTTGCAAGGCTCGACAGATTGGAAGCATAATGCCCGCATGCATGCCATTCTGACAACACTCAGAACGGCCGAAAACTAGTTAGAAGCATCGAAATTGCATCAACAGATCAGGGAGTGGCGCCGATTCAACCAACTCTTTAGCATCATTGGTGATTTTTTTTTCGCTTAGAAAATCACAACCCGATTTCCAAAGACTCATGGTCCTACAATGAGTCGTCCCCCGCACTTGATAAAATGGGCCAATGTCAACTGTATTAAAGTGAAAAATAGGGCTTGTCCCCCCCGCCTTTTCACACATAGACTGGTTCTTGGACGCGAAAAAAGCCGCAATATCGGCCTGATATTACGGCTTTGTTCTAATAAGTGGATCCGACCCCACATATGCCGCGCAGCATCCAACCACTGTCGGCCTTGAAAGAGTAGAACAGCTTTCGCGTCCAACCATCTCGTGAATCAGAGACTACTCCTAATAATTCAAATTTCCCATACCTCGAATCACATATTTTGTGCTTTTTATATCCCTGGAAAGCAGCCAATAATGTGTTTTTCCTAATTAATGCAGTGACTTAACCATCATTTCTGCTGCACGAAAAGTCTGATCAAATCTCAAATCACAAAAATCGGCCAACCACATCCTTGTAGGACCGGCTGACTTTCAGTTCCGTGCCGCCTTCAAGCGTCAGGAAACATTCGCCGTTCGAATGGGGCTTCACTTCACGCACCTTATCCAGGTTGACGATGGTGGAGCGGTGGATGCGCTGGAAAATCTTGGGGTCGAGCCGCTTTTCCATGGTCTTCATGGTTTCCCGGAGGATATGCGTTTTCTCGCCCACATGGATGCACATATAGTCGCCCGCCGCATCGATATATTCGACGTCAGCGACGCTGACGATGGTGATGTGGCCACGGTCCTTGATGCGGAGGTGCGGATCAAAGCGCTGGTCATGGGTTTCAACGGGCTTCTCAAGAATCGCCGTCAGCGCTTCCTTGGACGGTTCGTCCATGCCTTCGATCAACTCCACCAGCTTGGCGTTCTGTTCAATGGCGACACGCTGGCTGATGGCGTCACGCACCCGGGCCAGCGCTTCGGCAAGACGCTCCTCGTCTACCGGCTTCAACAGGTAATCCAGCGCGTGGGCTTCGAACGCGTCCAGGGCATACTGGTCATAGGCTGTCACGAACACCACAAGCGGAATTTCCGCTTCGCCCACCAGCGAGCGCAGCACGGAAAAGCCGTCAAAGCCCGGCATCTGGATATCCAGGAACACCAGGTCTGGCTTCATTTCCTTGATGGATTTCACCGCCTCCCGCCCGTTTGAGCAGGTGCCGATGATTTCAACATCGTCGAATTTATCGAGCCTGATTTTCAACCCACGCAGCGCCAGTGGCTCGTCGTCCACAAGAATGGTGCGTATTTTCCCCATGTTCTTACCCCGGTCAAAGTTTGCTGCGAGCTCTGCCTTCAATGGTGTTCGGCTCGCTTGGAATTTTAAGGTCGTTTCTGTCGTTCGCAAGGAATTTCAATAAAGATGCCAAGGCCTTGCGGCTCAAGATTTTCAAGCGTGATGCGGTGATCATCGCCGTAAATCTGCTGCAGGCGTTCCTTGGTGTTGGTAATGCCCACGCCCGAGCCCGACTGGCTGACGATGTTATTGAGGTCCTCGATGCCTGGGCCGCTGTCCTTCAGGGATACGGTCAGCCGGTGGTTCTTCACGGTGGCCGACACACTGATAGTGCCGCCGTCAATTTCCGGCGCGATGGCATATTTGATGGCATTCTCAATGAGCGGCTGCAGGATAAGGCTTGGGATCAAGGCCGAGCGCGCCTGCTCGTCGATATCGAACTCCACATTCAGCCGGTCCGAAAACCGGACTTTCTCGATCTCCAGATAGAGCCCCAGCGCATGCAGTTCCTGATCCAGCGGGATGCGCTGGGTGGGCTGGTTCACCAGCGTGAAGCGCAGGAAGCTGGAGAGCTTCGTCAGCATCTTGTTGGCGTCTTCTTCGGACTTTTCCAGCACGAGGGTGGAGATGGCGTTCAGCGTGTTGAACAGGAAATGCGGGTTCAACTGGTACCTGAGCATCTTCAGCTGCGCCTGGTGCGCCATCGCTGTGGCCTTCAGCGCCTGCTCCTTCTGTTCCTGCATGCCGGTATAGAAATGATAGCCGAAATAGATGGCCGACCAGGCAAACAGTGTTGTGGCCTCGAACATGGCGTTAGAGAACAGCCCCAGGCCAGACGCCTGGGAAAAATTGGGGATCAGGACCGGGCCCAGTGACACCTCGATGTATGAATAGAGCAGCCCAAGCGCCGCACAAACAGTAACCACCAAGGGCAGCAACAGAGGTAAAGACCAATCCCGCGCATACCGATACAGATACCGCAGCGCTGTTGTCATGGTCAGGCCCAGGACAATGGCTACCAAAATCAGGATGGAATAAAAACGCAGGTCGAACCCGATGGCAAAGGCGGTGAATGACCGCACCAGCCCATATCCGGTCCAGCCCATGGCCTGAAAGGTCCAGAATGTGCGTTCTCTGGTCCCAAAGAAACGGTCCATAGTGGTGTCAGCCCCCTGATTTGCCGTTCGGCGTTTTTCTTCTTCGAGGACCAAATCAAGAAGCCCCGGCACATCAACCGGGCCCGTCTTTGGGGACTCGCTTGATGATGCTGGGGCATTATGGGACCCGTTCGGGTCTTCGCCAACACTGTTTTTTGGCTTTTTGTCCATATAGGCTACTCAGAACAGGCGGGCGCTCTCTAGCGCCCGCTTGCGAGGTTGACACCGCCGCGCAGTTCAACTGGCT
The DNA here is from genome assembly GCF_002389025.1 of Kordiimonas sp. UBA4487. Taxonomy (NCBI): domain Bacteria; kingdom Pseudomonadati; phylum Pseudomonadota; class Alphaproteobacteria; order Kordiimonadales; family Kordiimonadaceae; genus Kordiimonas; species Kordiimonas sp. UBA4487. The sequence continues at coordinate 264,855 of NZ_DGNR01000012.1, read as the reverse complement.
GACCTTCGCGCAGGCGTTCGCCGCCGCGGATCACCACCCGGTCACCACTTTCGATGCCGCCGGTCACCGCCACAACACGGCCTGTGGCTGCACCCGTAGTTACCATCAGGCGTTCGGCTGTGTTGTCATCCTTCACGCGGAACACATACGTGCCTTCACGCCGCAGCACCAGCGCGTCACGCGGTACCGCCACGACCTGTTCCGGTGTGTTTGCGGGCACACCCACCTGGAGTGCTGCCCCCACCACATACTGGCTGCCTACTGGCAGGCTGACGCGCAGTTCCATGGTGCGGCTCAGCGCATCGCCCACAGGCACCAGCGCGCGGATACGGGTGTCTGCCACCGCGTCATTTTCACGGATCACCACCTGCTGGCCATCGTTCAGCACGCGGGCCAGCGTCACCGGTGCTTTGGCGGACACTTCCAGGTGTTCGGTATCCACAAGGCGCACGATCTGACGACCAGGAGACGAATATTCGCCAATCTGCGCGAGGCGCTCAACCACACGGCCCGGGAACGGCGCGCGTACCTTGGTACGCGCGAGGTCGATCTTGGCCTGCTCTACCGCCACACGCGCCTGGCTCAGCTCCTCGCGGGTCATCGCGAGCGTGCTTTCGGCCTCTTCAAGCCGGCTCGAGGGGATGTTGTTGTTCGCGGCCAGTTCCTGCAGGCGTGCCAGGTCGCTTTCCAGATATTTGATCCGGGCCTCCAGGCGGGCTGCCTGGCTTTTGTTGCGCGCCAGCGCCAGTGTCTGGTTACGGTCATCAATTTCGGCGATCACATCGCCTTCCGCCAGCAGAGTGCCTTCGCTGGCGATCCAGACCACCCGGCCCGCGATCTCGGCCGAAATGCGGCTGTCGTTCAGGCTGACCACGGTGCCCGGCAGGTAGGTCTGCGGCGCCATCATCTCAGCACTGGCTTCCGCCACCTCAACCAGGGCAGGCGGCATCTGGCGCTGCTGGGCGCCTGCGGTACCGGTGAACAGACTGGCGGCTGCAAGCACCGCCACCAGGGTTCCCCTGAGGGGGATTTTCGTTTTTGCAATTGTATAAGTCATCTCTCAGTTCCTCGCGTTTTTATATTATTCAGCTGGGTGCAGCGTGCGACCGCGCAGGCGGGCGAACAGGGCCCCAATCATGCCCAGCTCCTTGAACCGCAACAGGCACGGCAACAGAACCAGGGTAAAGATGGTGGACACGGCCATACCGCCCACAATGGTGGTGGCCATGCCGCGGTAGATGTCGCTGCCCGCACCGGGGAACAGCACCAGCGGCAGCATGCCCATGATGGAGGTTAGCGTGCTCATGAAGATCGGCCGCAAGCGAAGCGCGAGCGAGCGCTCAACCGCTTCATCGCGGGTCAGGCCTTCGGCTTCACCCGACCGGGTCTGCGCCACCAAAAGGATGGCGTTGTTGACCACCAGACCCAGAAGGATGATGAAGCCGATCATGGTCAGGAGATCGAGCGGCGCGAAGGAGAAGAGGTTCAGGAGCCTCAGCGCCAGCACCCCGCCGACAGTCGCCAGCGGGATGGTGATGACCACAAAGATGGCGTCCTTGGCCGAGCGGAACAGTGCCGCCAGGATCATGAACAGGAGGCCGAGCGCCAGCACGAAGTTGAGCGTGAGCGAGCTGACCGCGCGCTCGAGCGAGTCCGCGCTGCCACCATAGCTGATGGTGCCGTCCGCCGGCATCATTGGCCGCAGTTCAGGCTCAACCTTTTCCTTGAGGACTGCAATCATGTCTTCAAGCGCCATGCCTTCCGGCTGGTTGATGTTGAGCGTCACGGTGCGCTTGCGGTCCACACGCTGGACAAAGCTTGGGCCCACACCGCGTTCGATGGTGACCAGGTCACCCAGAAGCACGGTGCCGCCCCGCGGGGTGGCCACAGGTACGCTTTCAAGTGCCTCTGGTTCCGCCCATTCCTGGGACTTGAGGATCATGTCCACACGGCGCTCGCCGTCGAAGTGTTCGCCCAGCCACAGGCCGTCACCAAGCGCACGAATGATGCGCGCCACGTCCCCGCGAGTGTAGCCCACTTCCGCCAGGCGGCGGTCGTTTGGTACTACCTTCAGTTCCGGCGACACTACGTTTGGGTCCGGGTTTGGCTGCGCGCGGGCGCCCGGCAGGTTTTCCTGCACCAGCTGCATGGCTGTCATGGTTACGTCGCGCAGGCTGTCGAGGTCACGTGACTGCAGGTGCAGCTGCACAGACCCGTTGCCGCCGAAGCCGCCAAACAGGTTGCCCTGCTGGCCGAAGGCGAACACATCCGGGAAGCCCACCAGGATTTCTTCGTTCACGAGCTTCTCCAGCTCCTTCACTTTTTCCTGGTCCTTGGCGCGAATACCCAGCGAGCCGCCCTGCCCGTTCGGGAAGGTGATGAAATAATAGTTCTTCAGCGCCGGTTCCTTTTCGCCCGACATATAGGGCTTCAGGCGCTCGACAATCACGCTGACGATCTCGCGGTCGATGGTTTCGGTGTTGGCGCCAGATGGGAAGGACACGAATGCGTCAACCGCGTCCCGCTTCACCGGCGGCAGATAGTTGAGGTTCGGCAACATGGCGTAGCTGACGCCCACGGCCCCGGCCATCAGCCCTACGATCAGGCCCACACGGCGCATCGGCGTGCCCGAGAGACGCATCAGCTTGCCGGAAAAGCGCTTGGCGCGCTCACCCGCCGCTTCGTTGGCCGGCAGCTTCTTGAGCCAGGCTTCCGCCGCCACCGGCAGCACGGTCATCGCCACGATGAGCGACAGGCCGACACCGATGGCGATCGTCAGCGCCAGGTCTGCAAACAGCTGGCCTTCCACATCCTTCAGGAACAGGATCGGCACAAAGATGGCCACGGTCGTCGTGGTGGAAGCCAGAAGCGCGCCCCACACCTGCCCAGCACCCAAAAGCGACGCCACGCGGGGCTTTTCGCCCCGTTCCCGGAGGCGCACGATATTTTCCAGCACCACAATGGCAGCATCAAGCACCATACCGGTCGCGAACGCGAGGCCCGCAAGTGAGATCACATTCACGGTTCGACCAAACAAGGCCAGTACGATGATGGTGGTCAGCAAACAGACAGGGATCGTCAGCGCGATCAGCAGCGTCGCGCGCATCTGGCGCAGGAACCACCACAGCACGCCCACTGCCAGTATGATGCCAATCACAAGATTGGTGGAAAGGAGGTTGATCGCCCGCTTGATAAAGACAGACGGGTCAAAGGATTTTTCAATCGCAATGCCGTTGCGGGCCAGCATGCCGCTGTTCATCTCGTCCAGCTTTTCGGTCAGGCGATCGATGGTGGCCAGCACGTTCGCGCCGCTTTCACGGATCACGCGCATGCCCACTGCCGGGTTACCGTTCTGATACACAACCTGCTGGGCGTCTGGTGGCCCCACTTCCACGGTGGCGATATCACCAAGGGTGATCGGACGGCCATCACGCCAGTCCAGGATCTGCGCCCGCAGTTCTTCAGGCTCATAACGTCCCTGGAAATTCAGCATATAACGGCGGCGACCGACTTCAAGGAACCCGCCTGAGCTGTCGACCGTGCGGCCCACAAGGCGGGCGATCGCATTCAGGTCAATGCCCAGTTCTGCGGCGCGGATTGCGTCAAACTCAATGCGGAGCTCTTCGCCGAAACCGGCACCCGCTTCCACAGAGATATCCGCCACACCTTCAACGCTTTCAAGCTGTGGCACCACTTCATCCTGGATGAAGTTGACATATTGGTCCTGCGGCAGGGCGCTGCCCTCACGGAACTGGGTGAACAGGTAAATCAGTGTCTCGCCTGTGGGGTTGCCACCGTTCATCAGAATGCGCGGCCGGTCTGCGTCGGCTGGCAGGGGCGGCAAGCGGTTGATGCGGCTGATCACATCAATCAGCGTGCGGTCCATGTCTGATTCAAGCGCGAACTCCAGCGACACAAAGCCGAAGCTGTTGTTCGAGAATGTACGCATTTCCTCAAGCCCAGGGATGCCCTGCATCACTTCCTCAACGGGCTCGATGATTTCCGATTCGATCTCAGACGGGCTGGCGCCGCGCCAAAAGACCTGCACGGCCAATTGGGGGCGTTCAATCGCTGGGAACAACTGCACTGGCAGCTTGGTCAGCATGACGGCGCCAAGCACAAGCGCCATGGCAGCAATTACAATGACCGCCGCCGGATTCTTCAGGCTTTTCTCTGTGAGTTTCATGGATCGGGTTTCCTCGCGTCGTATCCATTTATTTCGTTACGACACGGTATGACCCGTTATATTATAATGCGGAATTTGAATGCGACGGGACGCCATGAGCATGCGACAAAACGCAAAAACGGGGGCCTGGAGCCCCCGGAATTCCTAAACTTTCGCTTAAAGCACGCGTTTTACGACTCGATCAATTATCGCCTTTTTCGGCTTTGTCGTCTTTCGGCTTCTTCTGCCATTCCTCGAATTCGCCAAGGCCACAGCTGCCCCATTGACGGCCGAAGCTATCGAGCACCGTGATGATCTCCGACTTGCAAAGCTGGGAGATCGATGTGCTGTACATGAAGCGCTCTTCCCGCGCCAGACTGCCACAGCGGTGCGGCATCCTGTTCATATAGGCCCGCTTGCCCAAACCGCTGAAAAAGATGGTCTGGTCATCGATGATCTGCGAATCCCGCAGATAGCGGAGCGGCACACAGTGACGTGTTTCGCCCGTGGGCTCATATTTTTCCATAATGCGCTCAAGGCGCTTCTCACCACGCGTCATTTCTTTTTCGTCGCCGCTATCGTCATCCGCGGATGTCATGCCAAAAGAAAACGCGAGTACTGCTACCATTGCCGCTGAGAACAGGGATTTTTGTTTCATTTTCTGTCTCACCTTTCGTCTCATTTCACGGCTACCCTATCAGGGCGTGTCTGAACAATTGCTGAACGCTTTATACGACTTTAGTCAAGGTCCTCAAGTTCGCGTTGCATGGCCACACGGAGGTCCGCCCCCAGGTTTGCAAGCGCAATCTGTTCTGTCCGGCCCACCTTTGTCAGGCTGTCGTCGAACGCCAGGCCGTGCACCTGTGCCAGTTGCAGCAGGTAAGCCACGAAGGCATCCGCCCGCGCCTGGATAATCCAGCGGAAAGGCCCTGTTGGGACATCCCGATCCTCGCACAACCTCACAAATTCGCGCACAAGGTGCGGCAAAAGCGTGGTGCCAATACGGCGCAAGCCGGCGCAGAAGGCTGCGAAAGGTGGCAGCTCCTCCTCGGGCGTATCATCCTCAAGGTCTTCTTCCTGCTGGCAGGAAGCGACAGATTCAAGCTGGCTGACCATGTCTTCAAGTTCGCGGTCCAGCGCGTCGGCGATCTCATCGGCCAGCTTTTGCTCATTGGGGCTCAAAATAGCGCGACCTGAAGCTTCCAGCCCCCGAAGGCTGGCACCCAGAAAATCGATAATGGTTGCCTGTTCTGTCACGTCTGATCCTTACCCTGACCCGTTTTCCTATACAGGTTGCAGCGGCCCGCGCCAACAATCTTCCAAAGATTGATCGATTCAGTAAGGATTTTCCTATTTGGCCCAGGCGCACCTGAGGGCTAGTCAATCGCTAGCGGCAAGGCCCGTCTGGGCAGACAGGGCCCATGCGGCGCAGTTCACGATTCAGGCGGGTCAGGACCTTGGCGTCCGTTGTTATGGTGCAGCCGATATAGAAGAAAATGTCATCCTGCATGTCTGTAAGGTCTGTCAGAATCTCAAGCTGGCCCTCAAGCCCATATTGTGGAATCAGGAACTCAACCGTCGGGCCGGAAACCACGAGATAGTCGCCTGTGCCTTCAGCCAAGTCACGGAGCACGCGCGGGGTAGACCCCGAAGACACCAGCAAATCACGCCCTTCCAGAAGGGGATCCACAAATGGCCCATAGGAGGTTTCCACCTGCACCACACCCTTCAGGCGCGGGTCATCCAGCAAGCTTGCAAGGGAGGTGTGGCCGGAAATCCTGTCATCTGTTTTCCGCACCACGACGGCCATGCCATAGTCTTTGCCGATGGCTTCGGTAAACACCAGGAATTCGCGCCTCGCCGGCGTATCGAACAAGGCTGCCGCACAAACGTTTCCAGGCGCGCGCCTCAGCAGTGGCATCTGGTTTTCCCAGGGCATATAGCTCCAGTCCAATTGAACACCTGCGGCACCCGCTGCGGCTTCCAGGTGATCAGCAAGAAAGCCTTGCGCACCTTTTGACGATGCCGTGACATAGGGCGCCAGATCACTATAGAGAAGCGTCAGCTTGCCATCTTCTGCCACGGCAGAAGGGGCCTGCAACACAGTTACAAGCAGCACAAATGCTCTGGCAAACGACCCAAATATGCCCACAGATTCCCCAGTCACGTCATAGGTCCAGGCACGATCGCCCTGAACCACCCCGCAGGCAGTCTAGGCGCAGTCTCTTTCTAAAAGGTTTATAAATTAGGAAACTTTTGGCCGCCTTTTTGCTCAGGCGTTAACCGCAGGATCCTGCATCGGGAAGGTTAGCGTGATTTCTGTACCCACACCCTTTTCGGATTGGATATCGAAACCGCCACCAATCAGCGCCATGAAGCGCACCACAAGCGGCAGGCCAAGCCCCGTCCCTGCGTGCCTAGTGTGCACGCCGCCCCTTACCTGGCCAAACAGCTCAAGCGCCTTTTCAAGATGCTCTTCGGTCATGCCGACGCCGTTATCCTTCACGGTCACGGCATACCAGCGGCCATTCGGTTTGCCGGAAAGCTCGACCGCGCTGCCCTCCGGCGAGAATTTCACCGCATTTGACAGCACATTCAGCATCACCTGCCGTGCCACCCGCCTGTCTGTATAAACCGGGGTTTCCGGCACTTCACAGGTGACGGCGATATGCTTTTCCTGCGCCAGCGACTGGACAAGTTCGCAGCTGGATTCAACCAGCTCATGGATATCCAGCTTCTCAAGATGGATATCGAAATGACCAGCCTCCAGCTTCGACATATCCAATATGTCGTTGATAACAGACAAAAGGTGCGTACCGCTGTCGCGGATCAACTGGATATATTGCTTGTTCTTTTCACCTTCGATCTTGCCGAAGATCTCCATCTGCAACATTTCGGAAAAGCCAAGGATGGCATTCAGGGGCGTACGGATTTCGTGGCTGGTGGATGCCAGAAAATCTGACTTGGCCTTGTCCGCGGCTTCCACCTTTTCCACCACCACACGCACGCGCTTCAGGAAACTGCGGATGAAGAAGGCAATGATCACCAGCATCAGAAGGGTCGGCCACACCAGGGTCATCAGCATATCGCGGCCCGCACGCGTTACGTCCCACGACAGATACCCGGCGGGCGCCCCACCAGACACAGCTTCAAGGCTTATATATTCCTGCCCTTCCGGCGGTATGGTTTGAAACACAATACCAGCCAGGGAATATTCTCTCTCCATCTCGCTGATGATCGCGGGGGTGATCTCGGACACGAAAACAAGGGATGGACGGGGCTCATCAAAAAAGGCTGGTGTCACTGCCGATTCCAAGCCAAGCGCCGTGGTCACCATGCTGGCGCCATAAGCAAACAGCCGCCCATCAACCACCATATAACCGCTGACGCTCTCTGGCTCGTCAATGCCCGGCAGCTCCATCGACCGGATGGCATCCGCAAGCCCGGCATCCAACAGCGCAGGCGCGCCCGGAAGGCCTTCGGTCACCCGGCTATAAATCGCCGTGCCGTCGGGCCGCATAACCAGGACACCCACCACGAAACTATAGGTATAGGTAGTGTCTGCGATGGATTCCTTCACCCAGCGCTCGTCATAGTCCTGCACCACATTCTGGACCGCTGCGTCCCACCAGGCATTGTCTTCCGCCAGCAATTCAAGCCGGCGCAGATACTGCTGCATGATAGACTGGATTTTCTGGCGTTCCGCCGCGATGGAGGTTTTGTCCTGCTGGTACGCAAGGAAGCCGGCAAGCGCGAAATACCCCACCATGCACAAGAACATGGCGATAAAGATCGGCCGTACAAAACGCCGGACGTCCATGGGTGTTTCCCTTCTGCCCCCGGATGCAAGGATAACGCACAAGCCGCGCCATGGATATCAACGTTTAGGTTTGCATTACACAACCCATTGGGGTGCCCGTCCGAGCAGTAAGTGGCATTTTCAGATCTGCTGCAAAGATTCTTTCGTCCCTTGCGAAGCCTGGAATTCCACGATTTACAATCCTTTCGCGCCATCAGCACCCAAAACAACCTCCATAATTCGAAGGATTGTTGTTTTTAATATTGATTATTAATTGCATGTATGGGATAAGGTTCCCACAGGGGCGGACCCGGATGCCCCGTCCCTTTTGCGTCGGCCCTGACAGCGGCGCATTCCCTTGGCGGGCGGCCCCATGATTGGCCCTAACTTCTCCTGTGGCTGCCCGCCCCTAACTTTCCTGAATTTCCTTTTGGCCGAGCCAAAGAAAGCCGCCCCGAACCGGAGCGGCTTTCTTTTTTTGTCTTGTCGGTTTTCTGTCGGCCTAGCGGTCCACAATCACCAGGCCCGGCGCGTCATAATCCGGGTACAGCTTCCCCAGCGCCTTCTGGGTAAATTCGGCCGCAATGGGCCCTATCCGCGTGGTGGTTGCGGCCTTGCGATAGGCATAGTCCGGCCCTGTATAGCTGCGGCTGGCGGTATAGGCCGGTACAATGGATGCCCAGATATAATGCTGGGCCACCATGTTGCCATCTGCGTCCAGCACAGTCACATCGCCTGCTGCCTGGGTGTTCCGGCCCCGAAGCCCGGCAAGCGAGAAGGCCTCAATCTGCAGCTTCTTGATCTTCACCGTCACCGTACCGTCAAAATCCGGGTCGGCGGCCTTGATGCCGCGCTCCATCATCGCTTGAAACAGCGCCGGGACATTATAATCCTTGATGTCGGGGAACAGGCGTTCGTTGGCCCATTCTGTGCCCGCGAACAGGCTGGCGTTCAGGCGCGCATTCGGTGGCAGGCCACCACGGGTGCCCTCGGTACGGAATTCACGGAAGGCCTCTTCGCGCCTGCCGTCAATGGCGTTGATGCGGTCCATCTTGGACTGAAGCCGATCGGTGAAACTGACCTTCACGTCGGCCTGTGCTGCTGCCGCTGGCACCATCAATGCCGCACCCAATGCTGCCGCAAGTATCAGATATCTCATGCTAAACCCTTTCTTCTCAACCTCAGGTGCATCATAGGGTGCCGTCACTGAACCCCGCCTGAACGACAAAAGCCGCCCCCCTGTTGAGGGGACGGCTTCTGTTTTAACCTGCCATAGGCGCCTAATGGAAGCCCTTGACGATTTCTTCCACCATCTTCTTGGCGTCTGAGAACAGCATCATGGTGTTGTCGCGGAAGAACAGCTCGTTTTCCACGCCCGCATAACCGCTACCCATGGAGCGTTTGATGAACAGCACCGTGCCTGCCTTCTCAACGTCCAGGATCGGCATGCCGAAGATCGGGCTTTGTGGGTCTGTCTTGGCGGCCGGGTTGGTGACATCGTTTGCGCCAATCACGAAGGCCACGTCAGCCTGCGAGAATTCGCTGTTGATGTCTTCAAGCTCGAACACCTCGTCATACGGCACGTTTGCTTCCGCCAGCAGCACGTTCATATGCCCCGGCATCCGGCCCGCGACCGGGTGAATGGCGTATTTCACTTCAACACCCTCTTTCTTCAGCATGTCGCCCATTTCCTTCAGCGCATGCTGGGCCTGGGCTACCGCCATGCCGTACCCCGGCACGATAATCACCTTGGAGGCATTCTTCATGATGAAGGCGGCGTCGTCCGCGCTGCCCTGTTTGACAGGCCGCGTTTCAGCAGCCCCCACAGCAGCCGGGCCGCCGTCGCCACCGAAACCGCCCAGGATCACACTGATGAACGACCGGTTCATGCCTTTACACATGATGTAACTGAGGATCGCACCCGAGGAGCCCACCAGCGCGCCGGTCACGATCAGCGCCGTGTTCGCCAGCGTGAAGCCGATGCCCGCTGCCGCCCAGCCCGAGTAGCTGTTCAGCATGGAAACCACCACTGGCATATCCGCGCCACCGATCGGGATGATCAAGAGGAAGCCGATGATGAAGCTGAGGGCTGTCACGATCCAGAAGATGTGCACACCGGCGATCTCAAAGTTCTGGTCCACCACAAAGAGGGCGATACCGCCCACGATGCCAACAGCCAGCAGGATATTGATGACATGCCGCGCGGGCAGCATGATCGGCGCGCCGGACATATTGCCGTTCAGCTTGGCGAACGCGATCACGGAGCCCGAGAAGGTGATGGCACCAATGGCGATGCCGAGGCTCATCTCAATCTTCGAAGCCGTGTGGATATGGCCCATGGCGTCCGCGATCCCGAAGGATGTCGGGTGCAGGAAGGCGCTGGCCGCAACCAAGACGGCCGCAAGGCCCACAAGGCTGTGGAACGCCGCCACAAGCTGCGGCATCTGGGTCATGGCGATCTTGCGGGCAATCACGAAGCCAATGGCCCCGCCCACAACAATCGCACCAATGATCCAGTCATAGGAGACGATCTCCGGGTTCATCACCGTGGTGACCACCGCGATGATCATGCCGATGATACCGAAAATATTACCCTTGCGGCTGGTCTCAGGTGACGAGAGCCCGCGAAGGGAAAGAATGAAAAGAACAGCAGCCACCAGGTAGGCAACGGCTGTGAGGTCCGCATGCATTTGCGTCATATGCCCGGCCCCCTATTTCTTTTTCTTGTACATGGACAGCATGCGCGCCGTGACCGCGAAACCGCCGAAGATATTGACAGCAGCCAGCCCGATGGCGATCGCGCCCAAAATCTTGGACATGGACATGCCCTCAGGCCCCGCGGCAATCAGCGCACCCACGATGATCACGCTTGAGATGGCGTTGGTCACGCTCATGAGCGGCGTATGGAGCGCAGGTGTCACCGACCACACCACATAATAGCCAATGAAGATCGCCAGCAGGAAAACGGAGAATTGCTGGATAAACGGATTTACAATGATGTCATGCATCTTATTTCTCCCCCTTGAGGCGCTCGTTGACAACAGCGCCGTCTTTGGTGACGAGTGACTCGCGGATAACTTCATCCTCGAAGTCGAAGGCAAGTTCGCCTTCTTTCACCATGGGTGTAATGAAATGAACCAGGTTACGGGCATAAAGCGCGGAGGCATCCGCCGCCAGACGTGACGGCACATTCCTGTGCCCCACGATCTTGACGCCATGCACTTCCACCACCTCACCGGGCTTGGAAAGCTCGCAGTTGCCGCCCATCTCGACAGCCAGATCCACAATCACGCTGCCGGGCTTCATGCTTTTCACCATGTCTTCGGTGATCAGCTTCGGCGCTGGGCGTCCCGGGATCAGAGCTGTGGTGATGGCCATGTCCTGCTTGGCCAGCGTTTCGGCAATCAGTGCCGCCTGCTTGGCCTTATATTCGTCAGACATTTCCTTGGCGTAGCCGCCTGAGGTTTCAGCCGCTGCGGTTTCTTCGTCTTCCACCATCACGAACTTGCCGCCCAGGCTTTCAACCTGTTCCTTGGCGGCAGGGCGTACGTCTGTGGCGCTGACAATCGCACCAAGGCGCTTGGCCGTTGCGATGGCCTGAAGGCCTGCAACACCTGCACCCATCACCATGACGCGCGCAGGCGGCACAGTACCGGCTGCGGTCATCATCATGGGAAAGGCCCGGCCAAATTCAGCAGCGCCGTCCAGCACTGCCTTATAGCCCGCCAGGTTCGACTGGGAAGACAAGACATCCATCGACTGCGCCCGCGTGATCCGCGGCACGAACTCCATGGCGAAGGCCATCAGGCCCGCGCTGGCGTAGGCGTCGACCCGGTCGCGCTCAACGAAGGGGTTCAGCACCGCAAGCTGGGCCGCACCCTTTTTGGCGTGCTTGGCGTCCGCCGCTTCAAGCCCCTGCACGGAAAAGATGATATCGGCATCCTTCACCGCAGCTTTCAGGTCTTTGGCGATGGTCGCGCCAGCTTCCTCAAACTGTTTGTCTGGAATGGAGGCGCCATCCCCGGCGCCCGTTTCAATGATAACCTCGAACCCGAGGCCCATCAGTTTCTTGACTGTTTCGGGGCTGGCCGCAACGCGCTTCTCCGCGTCTCGCCGCTCCCGAAGGACCGCCAGTTTCATAAGCAGTTCTCCCTGAACTTTTTAAAGACAACAAAACAGGCACTTCAGCACTCAGGCCGTAAACACATGAAAAGCATCAGCGTCGTTGGGAACGAAAAGCACAGGGCTCGAAGGCCAAAAGCACAGTCGATGCAGAAGCATCGGCGAGCAATTTGGCCACAGAAACCTGCCTTTTCGGCCCAACCCTATGGGCCAGCGAGAGCCTGACGCCAGACTGCGTCGAAGCCTCTTCAAATAGCCCACTATTTCTCATCACCTTCTCCTAGCTGGCGTCAGGCTCTCGTCCGGCGCCGCTTGATGCTGTTCATGTGTTTACGGCCCCAACTTATTATTCTGGTTTGCCCCTATGAGCTGCCAGAGCCTTGAAACGGAAGGGTAGCGCAATTGCGCATCTGAGCAACATTATTTCTTCTTTTCCAGTAGGTCGCTAAAATTTTATGTTTACCACTTTGTTAACAAGTGTCCTGAAATGATACAGTTTGATTCGGCGGCAGGGGCATAAAGTGGCAAGCGAACGCGTTCTCATTGTTGAAGATGAAATCACCCAGATCACACTCTTGGAAGGCATTGTGACGCGCGCAGATTTCACGGCCGAAAAATGCATGAGCGGCCAGGAAGCCATCGACCGGCTGATGAACCGCGCCGCCCCCAAAATTGATGTTGTGCTCCTCGACCTTGTCATGCCCGGCATGGACGGCATTGAGGTCCTGAATGCCATCCGCCCCAAATTCCCGGCACTGCCCGTTGTGATGCTGACAGCCCACAGTTCCATCACCACCGTGGTAGATGCCATGCGCGCGGGCGCCAACGATTTTATCGTCAAGCCCGCCAGCGCCGAACGCATCCGCACCGCTATCGAGGCGGCACTGAAGACCAGCTCGCTGGTGGGCGAGATTGGCCCCATGCGTGACCAGATGGCCGGCCACGCCACTGGTGTCGGCTTCCAGTCCCTTGTCGGGACATCCGAAAGCATGCAGCGCGCGACGGATCTGGCGAAGAAGGCCGCCAAAGCCATTATCCCCGTCCTGATTGAGGGCGAAAGCGGTGTGGGCAAGGAAGTCTTTGCCAACGCCATCCATGACGCCAGCGACCGCTCTGGCACGCCCTTCGTGGCCGTCAACTGTGGCGCCATCCCGGAAAATCTGGTGGAAAGCATCCTGTTCGGCCACGAGAAGGGCGCCTTCACCGGCGCGACCGAGAAACGCATCGGTAAATTTCAGGAGGCCGATGGCGGCACCCTGTTTCTGGATGAAGTGGGCGAGCTGCCACTGGATGTGCAGGTGAAACTGTTGCGCGCCATTCAGGAAAAGGAGATCGATCCGGTCGGTGGACGGCAGTCCATCAAGGTTGATATCAGGATTATTTCGGCAACGAATCGAAACCTGGCGGAACGTGTCGCCGCGGGTGCCTTCCGAGAAGACCTGTTTTACCGGCTGAATGTTTATCCCATTCACTTGCCGCCCCTTCGTGAACGCAAAACCGACATCCCGGCCCTGACAGAACACTTCCTTGACCAGATCGCCGCCATGGAAGACATGGCGCGCAAGCAGGTATCGATGGACGCCCTCAGGCTTCTCGAGAACTACGACTGGCCTGGCAACATCCGGCAGCTGCAAAACGCCCTGTTCCGGGCCGTGATCCTGTCGGACGGCGACATGCTGACGCCCTCAGACTTCCCGCACCTGCAGCCTGTGGCTGGCACCCTGCCTGCTCAGCCAACGGTTCACGCAGCCCCCCCTGCCGCCATACAAACGCCATCAGGCGACAGCATGCTGTTGGCGCTCGATGGCAGCGACGGCCACATCAGGCAGTTTAACGAACTGGAAGCCGACATCATCCGCAAGGCGCTGGAACGATACGACGGCAAGATGGCGGAAGTTGCACGAAGGCTTGGCATTGGCCGGTCAACGCTGTATCGAAAAGTAGCGGAATATGGTCTCGACACTTAAGTAAAGGGCGCACGCGCTGATGATTGGCGTTTTTGATTCTGGCTCCGGCGGGCTTACCATCCTGGAAGCATTGCACGAAGCCATGCCGGAACAGGATTTCCTGTATCTGGGTGACCATGCCAACGCGCCCTATGGCCACCGGTCAAACGAACAGATCGTGGATATGACGCGCCAGTGCGTTGAAACCCTGTTCGGCGCGGGATGCGACCTGGTGGTTCTGGCCTGCAACACAGCCGCCGCCATCGCCCTCAGGACCCTGCAGCAGGACTGGCTGCCGAAAGCCTACCCGAACAAACGTGTCCTTGGCGTGCTTGTACCCATGGTCGAGGCCCTCACCGGCGTACCCTGGAGCCAGGAGCACCCGAACGGCGGCAAGCCCAAGGACCGGTCTATCCTGCTGTTTGCCACAAGGAAGACGGTGGAAAGCGGCTCATACCTTGATGAAGTGAACAAACGCGCGCCGCACGTAACCCTGGTGCAGAAAGCCTGCCCCGGCCTTGTAGACGCCATTGAAGGCGGTGCGGGCGACGCGCCCATGCGCGGCCTGATCGACGGATTTGTGGGTGAAGTGCTGGCGGATGTGCCCGCGCCCGACGCCGCGGTTCTGGGCTGCACCCACTTCCCGCTGGTGCGGGACTATTTCCGCAGGGCGCTACCGGCCACAACCGAACTTCTGTCCCAACCGGAAATCGTTGCAAAATCGCTCAAGGATTATCTGGCGCGGCATGCGGAATTTCAAGAAAGTGGTACTGGCCATATCCGGCTGTTGACCACCGGGCGCCCTGAAGATGTCACCATGGCCGATGCCTACCTGCCTGAAAAGCTCAGGCACTTTGAAGATCACACCCGCGCTTGACCAGCCGCGCCTTCGGCCCTTTCGGCTGACGGCTCGGGCACACCGAACCCGATATCAAGATATTTCTGGTCATTGACCGTGAGCAGCTCGACATTCTCGGGCTGGCCAAAGCGAAGTTCTGTCTTAACCGCCCCCTGCATGGCGAAAGTACCCATGGTCAGGGTTATGTCTCCATCCCTGTTCCGAAACGGTAACAGCAGAATGTCATAGGAATGGACAATGCCATAATGGGTCTTCACCGTCCGCTGGGTCCAGCCACCGCAAGGATGTTTCATGATGGTGCCATAGAAAGCCTCCATCACGTCACCGTGCGCGTCATCCCACAAATCATATAGGTTATGGCCCGTGTAGCTGGCCTGCAGAAATTCGTCTACGGCGCTGCCAACAATACGGGGCACAGCCTTGCGCGGAGCCGAATGCTCGATCAACACCATCTTGGGCAAAATTGTCTTGATCTCAATGGGATTGAATTTCCTGCGGTATGGGATGCCGCCTTCATCCGCCATCAGCAGGCGGTAGTAAGCCATCAAGGTTTGATGGACCGGAGAAAGCTCACTCAAATTCATAACCCGACCACACGTTGAAATTTCCCCAGCAACCGAAAGATGGCAAGGGCCACGCGCTGTGTCTAGCCTTTTCTTTACCGCCCGGGCGAGGGCGATACCCTATTTTTCTGCAGTATCGCCGCGACTTCTGCCGTGCTGACCTGACCGAAGTTACAGTAATGGGCCCCTACCGCACGGAAATACTCTGGCGTTTCCAAGCATATGACATCGTCCACCAGACGGCGCATGTCAATTATGGTCTCTGGCGGCGCCACCGGAACAGCCAGGCAGATCCGCTTCGCGCCGCCAGCCCGGATCGCTGTGATTGCAGCTTTGGCCGTGGCACCTGTGGCAATTCCGTCATCCACCAGGATCACTGGTCGGCCATGCAGGTCCACGGGGCCATCACCCGCCCCCATCTCAGCGCGCCGACCCGCCATAGCGGCCAGCATATCGGCAGCCGTGGTTTCCAGATAGGCTTCTGAAACATCGAAAAAAGTAATGATCTCGCGGTTTCTTACCATATGGGGCGGGTTGCCTTCCGCGATGGCGGCGGCCGCCAGCTCGGGCTGGCCGGGCGCGCCAATCTTTCGCACCTGCAGGATATCGAGCGGTGCCTCAAGGGCTTTTGCAACTTCCACCGCAACCGGCACACCGCCGCGCGGCAGTGCAATCACAAGGGCGTCTTGGCCCGCAAACGCTTGCAGGCGCTCAGCCAACTGCCTACCAGCTTCTGTCCGGTCATTGAACATGGGCTATTTTACCGCGACAGGCCGCCGCGTTCAAACGCTTGCGGGTACCCCGAAACCAATGTCGATATATTCTTCCTTGGTGATGGCAACCGTCTGGACGTCCCGCGGTTTGCCGAAGTGATCCATCAAGGGGTCTGTTTTCATCACCGATACAATGCCGATCAAGCGATCAACCTTGCCTTCTGCCCCCACAAGCGGAAACAGGGTCGTCTGATAGCCCTTGAGCAGCCCGCTGTCGCTTGCCAGCGTGCGTTCCACATAGCCGCCGCAGGGCGTATCCGTGATATTGGAATAATAGGCATCCAGCCTTACGGCGATCTCTTCCGGCAGGAAATCAAACAGGTTAATGCCGGTGAAGCTGGCGTGCAGCACTTCGTCTATCGCGCTGCCAATCACTGTCGGTATCATCTGCCTAGGTCCCGAGCGTTCCCCCATCACCACCCAAGGCAGCATGGTTTTCATGTCACTGGGGCGAACATCTGACCGTTTCGGCACCTGTCCCCCAGCCTCTGCCATCAGGCCACGATAATAGGTCAGGAAATCTTGGTGGAACGGAGGAATAGACACGGAACTGAAACCCGCCTTTCAAACTGGCCCCCAATAGAGTTTCAGATTGCCTTTCATTTCAGGCCTTGTCTATGTAGTTTTTCCTAAGGACCAACAACACAGGGCGATTGGAATGCAGCTGGAAGCCTATCTGAAGCGCATCGGCTTTACCGGAACACCCGGCGTTACCCTTGAGACGCTGCGTGCCGTCCACCGCCTGCATAGCGACACCCTCGCCTACGAAAATCTCGATGTCCAGGCGGGCACGCCCACAGGGATTGAGGTGAAAGATGCCTATGACAAGATTGTGGGCGGGCGCCGCGGCGGCTGGTGCTATGAAATGAATGGCCTCATGGGCTGGGCGCTGGGTGAAATCGGCTTTTCCGTGAAACGCGTGGCAGCCGGTGTCCGGCGTGCCGAAATGGGAGACCAGATGGTCGGCAACCATCTGGCGCTTCTCGTGGACCTTGAAGGTGAGCGCTATCTGGCCGACGTGGGCTTCGGGGACGGCATGGTGGAACCAACGGTGCTAAAGGAAGGCACGTTCCAACAGCGTCACTGGCGGTTCAGGCTTGAGAAGATCGATCAACGCTGGTGGCGGCTGCACAATCACCCGGATGGCGCAGCTGCCTCTTTTGATTTCACGGAAGAAGAGGCAGACCCGCACTTGCTGGCCGAAAAATGCCGCTATCTGCAAAGTGCGCCAGAGTCGGTCTTTGTACAAAACGCCGTATGCCAGCGCCACTTCCCTGACAGACTGGAAGTCTTGCGTGGGCGTGTCCTCAAGACCATTCGCGCAGGTGGCAGCAGTAAACGCATGATCGATAGCCTGGATGAGTATCGCACCATCCTTGAAACCACATTCGGCCTTGAGATCAGGGACCTTGGCCCCATCTGGCAAAAGGTGATGGCAAGGCATGCTGAACTGGTCGCCGCCACGCCAGCCGAATAGCGTACCCCCAAAACAAAAGGCGCTGAAACCAGCGCCCTTTTCTATATTTTGGTCAATGTCGGCTACGGCCATCTTGGCCTATTCGTCGTCGGCGTCGCCCGGTGCAGCTGGGGCGGCCTCAGGCATCTGCCCGCCTTCGATGGCGTGCAGGTAAACGTCCAGAAGTGCTTCCTGCTCCTGCCGGTCGGCCTGATCCATCTTGCGGATCGCGATCACCTTGCGCATCACCTTGGTGTCGAACCCAACAGCCTTGGCGCCTGCGTAAACTTCCTTGATGTCTTCCGCGATGCCTTTTTTCTCTTCTTCCAGACGTTCGATACGCTCAATGAAAGACCGCAATTGTTCGCCTGCTACTCCGCCAGCCTGTACCATGTGGCTCAACTCCCTGAATGTTGTTCTGGCCCGTTTTCCGGGGCCTTGGATTCGGCGCGCACTTTAGCCTTAGCCGTGCTGCCGTTCAATCGTGTTTCTACGCGTGGCTGCGTTTTAGTCTTTCGCCTTCGCCAGCTTGTTTTTGGCAACGCTGATTTCCATGCGGCGCAGCTGCTCGTCCGTCGCCGGTGTCTGATATTTTTCTTTATAGTCAGCGTAGGGCATGCCGTAGATGCGTTCCTGCGCTTCTTCCTTGGAAACCTCCACACCCAGCTCGCCCGCTTCTTCAGCGTACCATTTATACAGGCAGTTGCGGCAGAAGCCGCTGTAGCCCATCAGGTCGATGTTCTGCACATCTGTGCGCTCCTGGAAATGCTGGATCAGGCGGCGAAATACAGCGGCTTCAATCTCGGTGGTTTTCTCGTCTGTCATGGTTGTTCTCCTTACGGATAGAATTGTCGTGTTGTCAGGTCTTCCCGGCCCATGCATTCGTCCAGAAGGTCCGCCATCAGCGCCGCCCATTCGTCCACCATGCTTGGTTTTTCCAACAGATCCTGCCGGATCTCGATGGTGGTTTGCGGCAGGCCGTGGTCTGCACCGTGACGCTGCATAGTATAATAGAGATGCTGTCCGGAATAAGGCTGGTTATCGCCCACCACCAGATCAGTCTCCCGCTCCATCAGGCCGATCATGGCCTGTGCGAGGCGCGGGTCCTTGTTCCACAGGAAGCCCGCATGCCAGGGCCGCTTCTCGCCGTTCATCTCAGGCGTGAAGCTGTGCATGCCCGCGATCAACGGCACAATGCCGGCATCCAGGTGCGCCTCAACAAGCTGTGCGCAGGCGTCATGGAACGGCGTATAATAGTCCCGCTTGCGGGCCTCAACAGCACTTGGCGTCACGTCCTGGTTCGCCGGCACTATAATACCGTCGCTGACACGCGGCACCAACGTCTCGCTGTCGGGCTCGCGGTTGCAGTCAATCAGCAGGCGCGAAACAGGTGCCAGCACAGCGGCCCCGCCCATCAGCTCGCACATCTTTCGGGTCACTGCAGCAGCGCCCAAATCATAAGCCACATGCTGGCTGAATACCTCGTTTTCCAGCCCCAGGTTGTCGAAACCTTCGGGTACATGATTGCTGGCATGGTCACACAGAATGATAAGGCCTGTCCGGGCCTCGGGGTTCAGGATTTCTGGCTGGACAGGGAAAGCAGTCATGAGATACACCAACGTTCGCATATGAATTTTCGGGGACAGCCCGACAAAAGGCTGGACCTTGACCTTGCGATCAAGCAGCATGTGCGCCGAAAAGTAACGATCTGAACATACAAGTCAATAAACACCGAGCACGGCAAGCTGCCGCCCCAAGCTTCACGCCCGATGCTCCTGCCCGGGAGGCAAAATGAGTTCCGAACAAATCTCCATCCGCCGACAACGCAAAACCCGTATTGTCGCAACCCTGGGGCCCGCCAGCAGCAGTCATGAACGCATCAAGCAGCTGTTCCTGGCTGGCGTTGACGTGTTCCGCCTGAACATGAGCCACGGCGAACACAAAGACAAAGAAGCGCTGGTGCACACCATTCGCGCGGTTGAGCGTGAGCTCAATCACCCCATCGCTATTCTCGCTGACCTGCAGGGCCCGAAACTTCGCATCGGCCTGTTTGAGGACGGCAAGATCACGCTGAAGGAAGGCCAACCCTTCAAGCTGGACCTTCTGGACCAGCCCGGCACCAGCGAGCGTGTATACCTGCCGCACAAAGAAATTTTCGCCGCCCTTGATGTTGGCACCAATATCCTTCTGGATGACGGCAAGATCCGCCTTGAAGTGGAAGCCGTGGAAGAAAGCCGCGCCCGCACCCGCGTGATCGTGGGGGGTGTACTGTCTGACCGCAAAGGCGTGAATGTGCCGAACGCGGTGCTGCCACTGGCGGCGCTCACGGCCAAGGACCGCAAGGACCTCACCTTTGCGCTGCAGTGCGGTGTGGACTGGGTCGCGCTTTCCTTCGTGCAGCGCGCCGCGGACGTGGCCGAGGCCAAGAAGCTGGTGGGCAAGAAGGCGGCCGTGATGGCCAAGATCGAAAAACCTGCCGCCGTTGAGGCGCTGGACGAGATTATCGAGCTGGCGGACGGTGTTATGGTTGCGCGCGGCGACTTGGGCGTTGAGGAGCCGGTCGAGAACGTACCGGGCATCCAGAAACAGATCGTGCGCAAAGCACGCCACGCCGGCAAGCCGGTGGTGGTCGCGACCCAGATGCTGGAGAGCATGATCAAATCCCCGGTGCCGACGCGTGCAGAAGTGTCAGACGTGGCCACGGCTGTACTCGATGGCGCTGACGCTGTGATGCTGTCGGCCGAATCTGCCGTGGGTGACTTCCCAATTGAGGCCGTACAGGTGATGGACCGCGTGGCATCGCGCGTGGAGCATGAACCCACCTATTTCCTCAGCGGGTCAGAAGAACGCACCAACCCGAACGCCACCACGGAAGACGCCATCACGGCAGCTGCCCGGCAGGTTGCGCGCACAGTGAACGCCAAAGCCATCGTGACCTTCACGTCATCCGGCGCCACGGCGCTCAGGGCCGCGCGGGAGCGCCCGGACGCCCCGATCCTGACACTGACACCTAAGCTGGCGGTTGCCCGCCGCCTTGCCATCGTGTGGGGCCTGCATACGGTGAAAACCAAGGATGTGGGCGCGTTCGAGGAAATGGTCGGCAAAGCCAAGCGCATGGCGCTCAGGGCTGGGCTCGTAGTCCCTGGTGACCGCATCGTGGTGACCGCAGGCGTGCCCTTCGGCACACCGGGCGCCACCAACGTGCTGCATATCGCATGGATCAGCGGGAATGAGCTGGGCTAATTGAAAATCGTCACTCGCCGACTGGATCGGCGAGTCTAGCCTTCGCGTTAGGAATGGATTCGCCGGTCAGGTGGCGTACCGCCAGCTTCGCAAACAGCGAAGACGATCAAAGAGCATAAGAACGAAAAAAACCGGGGCAAGTTCCCGGCTTTTTTATTTAAAGGTACCCGCGGACCTTGAGGTCGGCTTCCAGATGCGCGGGCGCGGTGAAATGATGGCCCAGCATGCCCTGGCCTTCTGCGGCTCGGACGTTGTCGATCCGGTCATCGATATAGACTGTGGCTTCGGGCGTCAGGCCATAGCGGCTGATGGCCACTTCAAAGATGCGTGGATCAGGCTTCACCAGCTTCTCTTCGCCTGAGACCACCACGCCTTTAAAGTGCTTCGTGAAATCATTCTGCGCACAGAAAGGCGGCCATTTCTCGTGCGAGAAATTGGTCAGGCCATAGCAGGGAATGCCCGCATCCGTCAGGCGCTCGAGAATATCAATGGTGCCATGGATCAGGTCACCGATCGTCTCGTCCCAGCGCTCATCGAACGCGCGGATCAGGTCTGCATGCTCGGGGTGCTGTTCGCTCAGAATTCGCACGCCTTCGGCGAACGGGCGGCCACGATCATGCTCAGTATGCCACTCCAGCGTCACCACATCGCGCAGAAACGCATCAAGTGCGTCCGATTCGGGGATCAGCTTCTGGTACAGAAGGCGCGGGTCCCAGTGGACAAACACATTACCAATATCAAAAAGAACAGCTTTAGAAGACACGGATAGTTACCCCCAAATGAGAAAGCCGCGCGACTCTATCAGAGCGCACGGCTAAATCAATTCAGACTGGATCAAACCAGACTGGGCTGAGCGAGAGGCTTAGCCCTGACGCGCTTTGAAGCGACGCTGAGTCTTGTTGATCACGTAGATGCGGCCTTTGCGGCGAATCACGCGGCAATCGCGGTGACGGCTCTTCAAAGATTTCAAGCTATTACGAATTTTCATCGTTCGTCTCACTACAAACCGGCAAAAACTTGTTCCCTGCCTGGCCAGCCGGCGCTTGGCACACAGGGCGGGAACGACGAATCCGTCACTCCGCTAATCCATTGGCGGCGGAACATAATGATGAGACCCCCCCCTGTCAATAGCTTAGACTCCGGTTAGACTGGCTTTTTTGTCAATCGGGACCGTGAGGCCAGCGCACAAAAAATAGAGGCGCCCCCCATGCCCGGTGGGACGCCTCCAAATTTTCCCTAATAGTAATCAGGGATAGTCCGCTCACGCCTGTGCGTCAGTAAGGGGATAATACCAAAACGGGACCATCTTGTCATGGAAAATCAAGGGCAGCAGCCCTGCCCTTCCTGGCGCCCACTCCGGAATCAGCATTGACCACCCACCGCCTAGCCTGTAGGCAATCCACAGAAGGGCATTCCACAGAAGAATAAGGGAGCATCCCCCATGCTGATTTCCAGCCAGTTCGATAGCGGCAATATCGAAGTCGTCAAAGCAGACAACGCGTCTGATATCCGCCTCAACATCCGCAAGGACAACCAGTCTGATTTTTATCAGTGGTTCCATTTCCGCGTATCGGGCGTTGAAGACACGCCGTGCAAGCTCACGATCGAGAATGCGGGTGGTGCGGCATATACTGACGGCTGGAAGGACTATAAAGTCTGCGCGTCCTATGACCGCGAAAGCTGGTTCCGGGTCGACACCGCCTTCGACGGCGAGACCCTGTCGTGGGAATGCACGCCAGACCAGGACTTTATCTATTTCGCCTATTTCGCGCCCTATTCGATGGAGCGCCACGCAGACCTGGTTGCCGACGCGGCCCAGTCACCCCTGGTGCGCACCAGCGTGCTTGGCCACACGCTTGACGGCCAGGACATGGACCTGATCGAGCTGGGCTATGGCCCCGAGGGCCGTAAGAAAATCTGGCTTCAGGCCCGCCAGCACCCGGGCGAGACCATGGCCGAATGGTGGATGGAAGGCGCGCTTGATTACCTGCTGGATATGGACAATCCAGTTGCCCGCAAGCTTCTGGAAAAGGCCCACTTCTATATCGTGCCCAACATGAATCCAGATGGGTCGAAGCGCGGCCACCTGCGCACCAACGCCGCAGGCGCCAACCTGAACCGCGAATGGAATATCGCGACCATGGACCGCAGCCCCGAGGTATACCTGGTGCGCGAAAAAATGGCCGAGACCGGCTGTGACTTCCACATGGACGTGCACGGCGACGAGGGCCTGCCTTATAATTTCATTGCGGGCTTTGAAGGCATCCCGAGCCTCAAGGACAGGCAGATGGAACTGATCGAGATGTTCCAGAACATCCTTGAGAAGCTGTCGCCCGACTTCCAGCAGGAACACGGCTACGACGAAGACAAGCCGGGCGAAGCCGACCTTTCCATGTGCACCAACTATGTTGCGGAAGCCCACGGCTGCCTGGCAATGACCCTTGAGATGCCGTTCAAGGACAATGCCGACCTGCCTGACCCGGACTATGGCTGGTCGCCGGAGCGCTGCCGTCATCTGGCGCGTGCCTGCATGGACACGCTGCACCGGATGATTGACGAACTTTAGGCAGCAAAGATTTCACAGAGGAAGAGCGGGGCATGTTCCCGCCCTTTTCTTTTGCCCGCGTATGTTTGAACTGGACGGCACGCCCCGCACGGCTATCATCTGGCTTGAGGGGAGATATCTATGCGCAATCCGATTTTGTTCATCCTGATTCTGTTCGCTTGCCTGCTGCCCGCAGCACCTGCCACCGCCAGCGACGCCGACTATCATTATAGCGGGCATGTAGCCATCGTGCCTGAAAGCGGCTTCCTGAAAGCCTCATGGGTGATCGACGTCCGCGACCCAGCAGACGACCAGATCACCTTCTTCATCCGCGACACCCTTGGTAACGTAACGGTGGGAGGCGAGGATGCGGCCTCTTCCAGCCTCGGCCAGGTTGAAGGCATGGAGGACTTCACTGCCATCAATGTCGACCTCAAGCCGTCAGGCGGCGCAGCGCGCCAGATCGAGATTTCCTATGACGGCGAGCTGATCAGTAAACCCCTGCCCCACAATATCAACACCATCTCAAGCGAGATTATCGAGTTGAATGTGGATAGCTTCTGGTTCCCGATAGACAAGCGTTTTTCAAAAGTGCTCAGTGCTGACGTGACGATTGACGTACCTGGCACATGGCATGGTCTCTCCACGGGGGAGGTCCAGACTGAAGAGGGTAAGATACGCATCACCAACACCGACCCCCGCCTTGACATCGCCTTCACCCTGGCAAAGGCCCCACGCCTGACACAGGCGGGCGGCTTTGATATCTTTGACCTGCGCGCGACCGACGCAGGCATCGAGGCCCTGGGTAACACTGCAGCCGCCTGCATGACCGAACTGAATGCCCGCTTCGGCCAAACCCAGCCGCTGCCGGTTGCCAAACTGGTTGTCACGTCCCGCAATGCGGGCGGCTATGCGCGCGAAAACTATATTGTGCTGACAGATATTGGTGATACGCCGCCTGACCGCCTCACACAGTTCATCTGCCATGAATTTGGGCACTATTGGGCGCGGGGCGCGGCCTTCAAAACCGTTGAAAACTGGCTGAATGAAGCCTTCGCAGAATATACGGGCTTTGTGGGTGTGCGCACCATCTTGGGCGAAGAAGCCTTCAAAGGCCAATTGGAACGCTTCGCCAATCAGATCGAAGGCAAGGACCTGCCACCCATCTGGACAGAAGGCGCCACCGAACGCAGCCCCTATCTGGTCAATTATAGAAAAGCACCGCTTGTGCTCGCTGAATTCGAGAAACAGATCGGGCGCGACAGTTTCCTGCGGATCGTGCAGCGCTTTTTCGCCCAACCGGTCAAGACAACGCCGCAGCTTCTGACAACAGTCAGTGAGGTTGCAGGTCCGGAAGCCAGTGCGCGCTTTAAAGAAATGCTGGCCAAATAACAGCGACATAGGATGAGAGAATGAGCAAGAAAATCGACGTCAGCACACTGCCTGAACTTGTGGGCACCCTATATCCAGCCCCCTATTACGGGCCGGTAAAGGCACGAGCGAAGAAGAAGCTGGGCGACGCAGCGGGCCTTACGCAGTTCGGTGTGAACCTGCTGAGGCTTGAACCCGGTGTCTGGTCTGCGCTCCGGCACTGGCACACACGCGAAGACGAGTTCATCTATGTGCTTGAGGGCGAGGTGACGCTGATCACCGACGCGGGCGAAGAGGTCTTGTGCGCAGGCGATGCCGCCGGCTTCAAGGCTGGCGACGCGGACGGCCACCATCTGGTGAACAAATCTACGAGCGACGTACTGGTGCTGGAAGTGGGTACGCGCACGGACGACGATATTGCGCACTATCCAGAGGCCGACCTTGTGGCTGTCAGCAAGGGCGAAAGCTTCGCCTATACCCGCAAGGACGGCACCGAGTATACCGACATCAAGCGCCGAGGCCCAGAGGACGAATAGGGCACAGACAGCAAAAAAGGGCCCTGCCACATGGCAAGGCCCTTTCTGGGAAAGCCACCTGCCTATTCGAACAGATCGGTGGAATATTGATACGTTTCATCTGCCTTTGCACCAAGGACCGCAAGCGTGAAGCCGTCCGGCACATCGCCGCCGGCGACATAATCAATGTCTTCATCGCCGTCCAGCAGGAAGAACTGGCCTTCGCCCGGCCCCAGGTCTTTGTTGTGGTTGTTGCCAGCCTTGATGCTTACCGCCAGCAGCTCATAGTCGTCATAGCCGTAATTAATCATGAAGCTGTCCAGGTCGACATTGTCGAGGTCCGTCTCGCCCGACCAGCCGTCGATCTTCACCTTGAGGATGTCGCCACTGCCGTCATCCAGATACAGCACCACGTTTGAGATATCATGATCTGCCGTGCCCTTCTTGTTGGAGAAGGTACCGAAGTGATCATCGCCCTCTTCAGGGCCCGTGTCACCGCCGATGCCGTCGATGGTCAGAGTCACCGTTGCCGTGTCAAACCCGCCATGGCCGTCTGACACCTGGTAGGTGAAGCTGTCGGCCGCGGTTTCGCCGTCATTCAGGGCGTCGAACGCACCGTTCGGGTCATAGCTATAGGTGCCATCGGCACCCAAGGTGAGAAGCGCGCCGGAGTCCAGGAGGACTTCCTGCCCCACCGCTGCGCTGTCGCCGTTCACAGCAGACACCGTCAGTACGTCGCTCAGGTCCGGGTCGCTGTCGTTCGCCAGCACGTTGCCGCCCACAGCAGTAGCTTCGTCGGTGCTGCCGCTGTCGTCGAGCGCATCAGGGGTGTCGTTCACGCCTGTGACCGTTACAGTCAGCGTCGCGCTGTCGGAGCCGCCATTGCCGTCATCGACACCGTATGTCACGTCAGCCGTGAAGGTTTCGCCTTCTGCCATCCAGTCGGCGTCCGAAGCGTCAACGCTGTAGCTGCCGTCCGCACCAACGGTCAGGATCACGCCGGGCGCAAGCTCGATTGGCGTCCCCACGCTGCCTGCGTCGCCATTCACACCGGTGACTGTCAGGCCGTCAGGGATGCCGTCGCCGTCGGCGTCGCCCGCATCCAGATCAATGTCGTTTGCGAACAGGTTGCCCGTGGCCACATCGTCCTCAAGCACATCTGCAGCATCGTCGATGGCATTCACCGGATAGGGCGCGTCGCCATACAGCTTGTCCGAGTCTTCGCGACCACCATCGGCGGAAGATACAGATGTCTGGCGCACGGCCATATGCTCAAGCGCGATGTCATCCAGCGTCAGCGGGCGGTCAGCTGACAGCACGAAGCTCACGCTTTGATAATCATCGGTGCTCATGCCTGGCGTGCCGAACTCCACACCCACTTCATAGGGGCTGTCCGGAACACCGTTCGTGGAAACTCCGCCGCCAAGGTTCGACACGCTGCCGTCCTGCACGACCTGGGTAATTTCGCTGCCGGTGAAGGTCAGATTGCCCAGCAGGCTGTCATCCGCCACATCGAAAAACAGACCACGGATGTCTGCGATCTGGCCGTCTGCATCCTCGTCGTTCGACAGGGTGAAGAGGAGCGTGCCGTCCACGCCCTCAACAATCGTGATGGTGATCGGGGCCATTCCGTCGTCGCCGGTTTGGGTATCAAGAATGAAGGTCAGTGTGCGCATAATGCATCTCCAAATGATCTTGCGTGCCATCCAGAGGTGCCTGTTTCTGCAGTCGTTGTACGTGCCTGGTCACGATGCGGGAAAAGTTCCGATGGCTATTGAGCCAATATCCGCATCAAGCGTGCCAATAGATAAAATTGTATCTATTTCTCTGTTTCCGTAGCGGAAAGGGCCCAGTTAGCAACTGCGCCCTAGAAAGATATGTCTAATTTTGCGACAAAAATTCCGCAAATTGCTTCAGAATATTGTCGCTTTTTGCATCACATCTCCTGGTCCATACCACTTGCGCTGGCACCCGAGTCCGCGAGGCACTTGCCAAAACGAGACACCTTCTTATAGTCACCAATACAAAAAGCAGTGGGAGGGGGGGGCGACATGGCCGACACTGAGATGATCGCGGAAGAGCCGCAGGACAAGACCGACACAGGCCTTGAAAAAGCCTGGCACCGGGTAAAACTAGCCTCAATTGCTGCCATGATTTCAGCCACCATAACGACACTTGTGGCAGTTGCCGGGTTCTTTGTGGACGAACCAACAGGAAAGCTGGCCTACTATCTGGACCCGTGGCTTCTGATTGACGCGGCATGTTTGTGGGTAATGGCCTATTTCGTCAGGAAAGGATCGTTCTTCACTGCCGTGATCCTGGTGATCTACTGGATTCTCTCCATGATCTTGGCAATGATTGAAGTGGCGACAGGCGGACTCCTGATCAACTTTTTGTTCCTCTATTATTTTGTCAACGGCGCAAGAGGCGCTCGTATTATTCGGCGGTCGACACCTGACAAAAGCCGAAATGTTGGATTGCGCATATTGCTTTGGGGCGCTGGGAGTGTGGTGGCGATTATTTTCAGCTTCCTGTTGATTGTCGGACTGGCAATGGAGCTTGGTTTTGCGCCCGACACCGAAGTACAGAAAGGTGCCGCTGTGCCCGATCGAATCGTGCAGACAATGCGAGAAAATGGGATACTGACGGAGAATGAGACCGTAGAATACTTCTACAGCGCGGGGGCGTTCTCGGCTCTGGAAGACGGAAACGTCATCACAGACCAACGTGTAATTTCCTATTGGCAAGATGACGCTTCAGAGCTGCAGATAAACTCAACAGCGCTGTCTGATATTGAATCAGTGCATATCGATGAAAAGGGCGATGCCCTCAATGACACCATAATCCTAGTTTATGACAATGAGGGATATTCCTTCATGTTGGGCATCACAACGGAAAATGGTGGCGACCGGCGTTTTTTTGAACGCCTTAACCAGATCGCCAACCAAAACAAGAAAGGTGAAGGCGCAAGTTAGTCGCCGTCAAATGATACCAGGCTGACCACCTTGTCGCATCGGGCGCGGAGCTTGTCAGCACCGCCCAAGCCGGGCAAGTCAACTACAAAACCGGCTCCTACCACGTCGCCACCCAGGTGGTCGATCAGGTTCATGGCAGCGTCTGCAGTCCCGCCTGTGGCGATCAGATCGTCGATCAGTAGTACACGATCACCGGCACCGAAAGCATCCAGATGCATTTCAAGCGCGGCCTCGCCGTACTCGAGCTGGTATTTTTCCTCGATGGTCTGGTGCGGTAGATTGCCAGCCTTGCGGATCGGCACGAAACCGGCCCCCAGCCTGCATGCAAGTGCGCCTGCGAGCACAAAACCGCGCGCTTCCACGCCCGCGACCATCTGCACACGGTCATTCCTGAAATGACCGAACAGAAGATCAATGGTGTGCTTGAGCGCCGCCGGATTACCAAGGAGAGTGGTGATATCCCGAAACATGATCCCTTCGGAAGGGAAATCCGGAATGGTCCGGATATAGGACTTCAAGTCCTTCATAAGAGCCTCGTATCAAAGTGGATTAGGCGTCCACTTTATTCGTTTCCAGTATCTTGAACAAGAAAAGAGCGATAAAGGCGCCAACAATCTGCGCGGCAATGAAAGCCAGCACATCGGCGGGTGCAATGCCTGAAAATGTGTTGGTGAAAGACCGCGCGATGGTCACAGCCGGATTGGCGAAGCTGGTGGAAGCCGTAAACCAGTAGCCCGCCGTAATATAAAGCCCAACGGCATAGGGAACAATTTCCGGGCGGTAGCGCACTGTGCCGAGGATGGCAGCAAGCAGGCCGAAGGTGGCCACGCCTTCACTGATCCATTGGCCCGTACCAGTCCGCACATTCAGCGATGTCTGCACGATAGCCTGGTCAAACATGGCGTGCGCCAGCATCACGCCCGCAACACCCGCCACAATCTGTGTTGCGATATAGGCAGCGGCTTCCGTGCGCGTCAGTTGGCCTTTCGCGAAGAACACCAGCGTCACTGCCGGGTTGAAATGCGCGCCGGAGAACGGCCCGAAGATCATGATCAGCACAACAAGAATGGCGCCTGTGGCCGCCGTGTTGCCCCAAAGGGCCACCGCATCATTCCCGGCCGCCAGGGTCTCCCCCATGATGCCGGAGCCAACAACGGTTGCGAGCAGCATCAGCGTGCCGACAAATTCGGCCACCAGTTTCTGTGTCATGGTCATGTTCGGTTTCCCTTAAGCCCTAGCCAGTGCGATCCGCGATCGCGCGCAGCGCTGCTTTTAGCGTGCCTGCATCCATCTTTTCAACATCCAAGGCCACAAGCTGCTCGATGAAGGGGTCGATCATGTCATAGACGTCGGAAAATACCTGAAGCTTTTCGTCGTCTGTGCCTTCCACATAGGCAGGGTCCGGAAAGCCCCAATGCACTTGCACCGGCGCCCCCGGCCAGATCGGGCACGTCTCCCCCGCCGCGCTGTCGCACACGGTGATGACGATATCCATCTTTGGGGCATCCGGGCGCGCGAACTCGTCCCAGCTTTTCGAGCGGAACCCACTGGTGTCATAGCCCTTGGCATCAAGGAGCTTGATGCCAAAAGGGTTCACCTTGCCGGTTGGCTTGCTGCCTGCACTGAAGGCCTGGAAGCGGCCCTTGCCTCGCTCGTTAATGATCGCTTCACTTAACACTGACCGCGCAGAATTCCCCGTGCACAACACCAGAACATTCACCATCACCAACCCCTCAAGCCGTTTAACGTTTACGTCATAGTCGCGTGTAAGGGCTTCTCGCCCGCGCGCCTTGCCCCTATTTTCGGCTGATACACTATGCCGGATGGCATTTTGATGACAATGGCGAAATGCGCCCACACGCAAACCAGCTTGACAGCGCGCCCGGCAAAGCTGCCTAATTCGGGGTAAGGGGAGAGGATGACAATCACGCCAGACACATTGTTGGCCATGGCGGAGGGACTGGCAAACCAGCCCCTCATGCTGGCGTGCGTGCTGGCCCTTGCCACCCTTGTCACGGAAGACGGCACCTTGATTGCCGGCAGCCTGATGGTCGGCGCCGGGCTGGCGTCAGCGCCGTTTGTGATCGCCGCTGTCGCCTTTGGTATCGCGGCAGGCGATGTGGGGCTGTATGGCCTTGGCGCAGCGGCCCAGAAAAGCCGCTGGTTGAAGCGCCGACTGCCGCTTCGCAAAACCCGCGATTTCAGGCGCTGGCTTGAGGGGAAAAGCACCCCCGTGCTGTTTGCCTCCCGCTTCTTGCCCGGCACCCGCCTACCCACATACCTGACCTTCGGGTTCCTGCGCCTGCCGCTGATGCATTTCACGCTGGTGATGTCCGTGGCCGCGCTGGTGTGGGTCACGCTGATGGTCCTGTTTGTCAGCCACGTCCAGAAAGCCGTCGCGCACCTGGGCGGCTGGGCAGGCATCACTGCGGGCGTGCTTGTTGCCGCCGGTCTGATCATGCTGTCCCACCGCCTGGTGCGTAAAAGCCGCTACGCTGGCCAGCTGCAAGCCACACAGTCCGGAGTTGAGAATGCAAGCTGAACAGATACAGAAGATGCAGGACAAGCCCCACGCAGGCATGCCGCCGCTGGACGCCAGCGCTGGTGAGGTCAGCTGGTTCGAATTTGCCCCTGCGCATCTCTTCTACACGCCCATCGCCCTTTATTGCGGCTGGCTGTCGCTGAGGCACTTTGGCCTCACGTTGCCCACCGGCAGCAACCCGGCCCTGCCCTACTCAGGCCTGGTGGGCGAAAGCAAATATGAAGTATTGAACCACGCATGGGACACCGCCCAGGACTGGATCTCACCCTACGTGCGCGTGCTGCGCTGGAGCGGTGAGAACGCCATTGAGCGGACCCTTGAGGACGCAGAAACCGGCCTTCATAAGGCAGGCATTGCATACCCCTTTGTGGCCAAGCCGGACATCGGCATGCGCGGCGCCGGCGTGCAGCTGGTGCACACGAAAGCTGAGCTGATGGCCTACATCGAGCGGTTCCCGGCGGGGGCCAACCTGCTGCTTCAAGCGCTGGTGGATATGGAAGGCGAAGCGGGTGTCTTTTATGTGCGTCACCCGGACGAACAGAAGGGCCGCATTATCAGCCTGACACTCAAATATTTCCCCCGGGTCACCGGCGACGGCCAGTCAACACTCAGGCAGCTGATCCTGGCCGACGCACGCGCCGGCAAGCTGGCACATCTGTATCTGGAGCGCCACAGAGAACGCCTGCATGAAGTGATCCCAGAAGGCGAAAGCATCCGGCTGGCGTTTGCGGGCAACCACTGCCGCGGTACCATTTTCCGGAATGGCAATGATGAAATAACCGAGGCCATGACCGACCGGTTCGACGCCATCGCCCAAACAATGGACGGCTTCTTTGTGGGCCGGTTTGACGTGCGTTTTGATGACTTCGAAGCCTTTCAGGCAGGCGAAGGCTTCCGCATTATCGAGATCAACGGCGCGGGCGGAGAGGCCACGCACATCTGGGATTCTCGCACCACGCTCCTTGAGGCCTACGGCACACTGATGCGCCAGTTCGGGCACCTGTATGCCATTGGCGCGAAGAACCGGCGGCTGGGGCACAAGCCCACAAAGCTCAGCGACATCATCAAGGCCTGGTGGCGCGAAAAACGCCTGACCAAACACTACCCCATCACGCATTAGGGATCCGAGGGAGGGACCAATGGACTTTATCAAGAAACATATCGAATGGATTCTGGCAATTGCCATCATCGGCATTTTGGCCCCCAGCCTGCTCTTCAAATTCGGCGGTGCCGCAGAACCAGCGCATATTTTCAATGTGGTGGGTGAATGGATTGGCCTGGATTTCTTCAAAAGCACCGGGCAATACATCATTGGGGGCGTTGAAGCACTTATATGTGTGCTGATGCTGAAGCCGTCTGTGCGCGTATTTGGCGCCGTTTTGTCAGCCGGCACAATGGCAGGCGCCATCATCTTCCACCTTTTCAGCCCGCTGGGCGTGACTGTTAAATGGATGGAAAATGGCGAGATGCAGGAAGATGGCAGCCTCTTCTATATGGCATGCGTTGCTTTCATCTGTTCGCTTATCATCATGTGGCGACGGAAAGATCAGCTTCTGGCGCTTCTGGGCCGGAAAAGCGGCTAGCGCACAAAAACAAGGGAGGCAGAACACACCCATGTTCTTCCTCCCTCGCCGCACCACGGCTTTAACCGGGTTTGATCAGTGAACGACAGCCCGCTCTTCGCCTGTCCGGACAAACTTCAGGTCATTCCGCTTCAGATAACGATAAATGCGCTGGGCAGCTTCCTGACTGAAGCCTGCGGCGTGCACCAGCGTCAGCATCCGGCGCAGTTCGCCGGATTCGAAAATGCGGCGCACTTCGCCGAGCGTCACGCCCGCTTCAACTGCAAGGGCGCTACCAAGGAACTGGAAGCTACCCATTTCGGCCATTTTCATGACCAGGTTTTCATCCAGGCGCCCTTCAGCCCGCAGGTCGATGACATAGCCATGCACCTGGGCCGGGCCGGCCTTTGAAATCTTCTTCCACAGCACCTGTTCCTGGCTTTGCTGTGTCAGCGCGGTCGCCTGTTCGCCTGAAACCGCATATTTGTTCATCAGCACCTTGCGGCATTCTTCGGAAACCATATCCACGATCCGCTCAACCACGCCAAGCGGCAGGTCGCTGCGGCGCCCAAGTGCATCGATAACCGACTGATGGTCTGCGAAACGGTCGACAGTTCGGTTGCAGCTGCGCTCGGAAAAACGAATGGCTGCGTTCTTGACGGCGACAGTCGCCGGCCGAATAGGCGCAGAGCTGACCAGTGCATAGGTCGCGTGATCCCCCAAATCGTCACGGCCCGCAATCCGCATCAGGGCGTGTTCTTCAAGGTGCGGGATCAGGCTGGCCCACTGCGCGTCGGTGAAAGCGGTGGTGACCTCAACGAACGGGCCAGATACGCTTTCCACATCTGTGGCGATCCGAGCTGCCAGATCATACGGCAGTCGGCTGCAATAGCGCAGTTCAAACGCCAGCGTTTCGCGCACTTCAAGGCAAATGTCCTGCGCAAGGGCACGAGCAACATTTTCAACCGTTGCCAGCTCTTCGTCCGGACGGTTATCGGAATTCAGGAATCGAGATGCGCGCTTGGCGAGAACCACCTTCGCGACAGGATCGGCTTTTGCCAGATTTTCAGGGTCCAAACTCATCACATTGGCTCCATCTGGGAATCGCTGCTTCTCAGCTCTTCCAGTTTGGCACCCGCCTATAGTTTAGCCTGATGCCTGTAAACATTATATTAACGCCGGCCATTGTTGGCTCGACGCACTCAAAACACTGCCTGATTTCAGGCAAGCCAGACGGCCTACCCACCCTGCCAGGAACAGGGTTATGCTGCCGCGCCGCCTGCCTTTTCTGCAAGGGCAACGACATTACTATCGTCTTCAAGATCTTCAGCTGCCTGGCTGTTGAACCGTTTCGCCAGTTTGAGGAAACGGGGTGCCATGGTCTTGCTGACATTGGCCATCTGCATCAGCCGCACAAAGGCGGACGGATCTTCAAGCGTCAGAATTTCGCGAATGCGCCCCACCGGCAGGCCGGCTTCAAGCGCCAGCGAGCTTTCCATGAAGGGTGCGCAGCCACGGTCGGCGATTTCCACCACCAGCAGGTGTGTCAGGCGGCGGTCGTTCCTCAGATCTGTAACAAAGGCATGTATCTGGGCCGGGCTCGCGGTCTTGAGCTGGTCCCACAGGGCCTCGATTTTATTGTCTTCAGCAATCTGCCCTGCCACATCGGAATCGATGGCATATTGGGACACCAGCGTGTCGCGGCAGTGGGCCGACACCTTATTCACAATACGCTCAACCACGCTCAGCGGCAGATCGTGACGGGCACTCAAATGGTCCATCATCCGAACATTGTCGCTGAAGCGGTCAACCACCTTGCCGGACGCCTTTTCGGGCATTTCCGACCGGTCATTACGGACCAGTGTTGTCACGCTGCGCTCTTTGCCGTAGGTCGCAACAGCTGTTGAAACTGTTTCCGAGAGGTCCGACCGGCGGGCCAGCGTGATCAGCGCATGTTCTTCAAGCGCCGGGATCAGCCGCATCCATTCCTTGTCGGTAAATACGTTGGTTTCGCCCAGAAACGGGCCGGACACCATTTCCACATCGCGGGCAATTTTGTCCGCCAGATCGTGCGCGAGGACCTTACATTTCCTGAGCTCAAACGCCAAAACCTCCCGAACCTGTGGGGAGACGTCCTGAGCCAACACACGCGCCACATTTTCAACAGTCGCGCGCTCTTCCTCAGCCTGCTCCTTGACCAGAAACTGGCCAACGCGCTTGGCGAGAACGATTTTCTCGAGCTGCACTGCATCCACTAATGTCACGGCATTAAAGTCCATTCTTGAGGCTCCAATCCTGCCTGATCCGTTAACCGGGCCTGATTAAAACCGGTATCAACACACGCCTGATGCCTGTCACAATGTCATATGGGGGTGAGAATTTCGTCAACGAATGGGGAAAGGTTAGCTAAAATTGTATCGATTTTTCAGGGCTTTGGCGGACTTCATCCGGAAAACTCCCCGGTCAGATTTTCCTGTGCCTCTGCACCAGTGCTGGCACGTGAGCGACCGACCACGAACCGGACACACCATACCGGGCATCATGCTTTAACGACTGATGCCTTCAATGCATAAGTCTTTGTAAAACATACTATTTTCTATACATCCTACAGCAAAACCCGCAACGGGGCAGTCAAGCAACCAGGAAAAACCAGTATGGTCGTCATCGGTCGGCACAATGTGTGTGCGGCCACAAGACCACCCAGTTACTGCGGCTGAAACAGCATCCACATGGCAATAAAGCAAAAGCTTCCCAAGCAATTGATGATGAAGATTTTTTGCCCTTTCACACCAACGTTTAACGGGGTTGAGGCTGCTTTCGCCCTACCACCATGACATCCCGCATACCGATTCGTCTCCTGTCCTTGCGCGCCCCATAGCCCACATATCGTCAAAAAAAAGGGGAGCCAGACGGCTCCCCAGTTAAATTGCGAACGAAAGCCAGCGGCTTTCGAGACGCGAGAGATTTCGTTACTCGTACCTGAGCGCCCGGATCGGGTTACGCCGCGCGACGGATGCGGCCTGCCCGCCAACGGTGAGCCAGGCAATCATGAAAGCAGCCAAGGCAGCCAACAGGAATACCCAGCTGTTGCCCAACAGGGATATCCTGTAGGCAAATCCGTCAAGCCAGGCACTCATGCCCGACGCGGACACAAGGACACCTATCGGAATGGCAAGTGCTACCAAGCGGCTGAACTGCCACGTCAGGAGCAACACGATATCCAGAACCCGGGCCCCCAACACCTTGCGAATGCCAACCTCTTTGATGCGGCGCACCGCAGCGTATGAAGCCAGCCCATAGAGGCCTAGGCAGGCGACCAGCACAGCAAACAGGCTGAAGCCGCCAAACAGCTGGGCCTGCCTTTCGGCATCCTGATAAAGGCCCCTGTAGGCCTGCTCCAGGAAGGTTGGGCTCATCGGCACGCCCGGCACCAGATTGTTCCAAATGGATTCAAGTTCAGCCAGGGTTTGGCGCTCTGCTCCCTGTTGCAGCTCCACAATCATATAATAGAGCGGCCGATCAGAGACGAAGAAGGCCATGGGTTCGATTTCCTTGTAGAGACTGCCAAGGTGAATATCCGGCACCACCCCAACAACCGTGGAAACAGTTTGCCTGCCCGTCGGCGTGATGATCTGCTGGTTGATGGCCTGGTCGGCACTGCCATATCCCAACAGCGTTGCCGCCGACTGGTTCAGGACGATCCCGCGGGTGCGGGGCAAGGCCGGGTCTGTCGGTGTGTGTGTCAGGTCGGCCTGTCGGTCAGCCGCAAACAGTCGCCCTGCCAGTGGGCTTTGGCCCATCAAGGGGAAGAAGTCGGCATCAACCCACACCTGTGTAATGCTGCGGGCTTCATCTCGGCTGGCATGCTGAGGTACAAAAACGCCCAAGCCGTGCGGCGCCTCAGGCAGGGGCGCCGTTGTCATGGCAACGGAGCGCACACCCGAAAGCTGGGAAAAGCTGTTCTTGAGCGCCAAGGCAACGGGCCGCACTTCGCTTTCGCTGATCGGCACGATAACCTTGCCGGCGGGGTCGAAGCCCAGATCAGCAGTTCTGACATAATCCGTCTGCCGGTAAATGATAGCGGTAGACGCGATCAGGGCGACAGACACAGAAAACTGCAGCACCACAAGGCTGTTGCGAAGCCAGGGAACGCCATCGCTTGTCGACTTGTTTGCCGAAAGCACGCTTGTCGGCCTGAAGCGGGACAGAACGAAGGACGGATAAAACCCACCACATACCCCGGCAAGCACCGCCGTACCGCCCAACAGGGAAGCCGCAGGAATACTGTAAAGCGGCGCAAGGCTGATGTCTTTGCCCAGGAAATTACCGAAGCTGAACAAGGTGAGCTCCGCCAGGACAAGCCCGAGGAGCAGCGCCAGAAAGGCCGTGAGCACCGCCTCCCCCAAAAACTGAACCATGATCTGCCGCGATGAGGCACCCAGTACTTTCCTGAGTGCCACCTCGCGTGCATGCCGAAGCGCGTTTGCCGTCGAAAGATTAGCGAAGTTAACCACTGCCAATGCCAGCACCAGAGAGGCAATCAGGGCAAAAGTGACGACCGTGTCAATATCACCCACCGAGCCTTCATGGTTATCCTTGTCTGAATAAAGGTGCAGGTCAGCAACCGCCACAGCATTATAATGGTGAAGGTCTGCGGGGGGGAGTTTGGTCCATGTCAGGGTGATGTTGCGCTCGGCAAATGCCCGCCCGTTCTGCTCAAGGACAATTGGATCAAAGCCTTCGTTCACCTTGATATAGGTATGAGCCTGATCCGACCCCCAGGTATCACGAAAACCAAGCAATCCGTTTTCGTCGGCGGAAATGCGCGTCAGGAGCTGGATATCCAGATGTGTATTGGCTGGCAGATCCTTCAGCACAGCAACGACCGTTCTGTCTTCCCGACCTCCGATATTCAGGATTTGCCCGATGGGGTTTCTGTCACCGAAAAATCTTTTCGCCGCGGTCTCGGACAGCGCGATATTGCCGGTGTTTTTCAGAATATCGGCCCGCTGGCCCAGAACCACAGGCAAATCAAATAGAGCGAAGAAATTCGGGTCCGCGAAATAGAGCTCCTCAGTGAACTGGTTTGCCCCGCTGCGAACTGTGAATTTCCGTGTCTTCAGACGCGTCGCATCCTCAATGCCGGAGAAATCCTTCACGAGAGCCGCCGCAAGGGGGGCTGGTGTCATGGCAGACGGGATGGGTGCGTGCCCCGGCTCGGTCTCGGTAAACTCAACCTTATAGAGCGCATCCACGTTCGGCAGCCACCGGTTGTAGCTCAGTTCATAATTTACATAGAGCCCGATCAGCGTCACCGCGGCGAACCCGATGGCCAACCCGCCGATGTTGATCACGGACAGCATCCTGTTACGGAGCAACCGCCTGAGCGCCACCAGAAAATAGTTTACAATCATCTTTTTCCTCGCTGCCGACTTTCCGGCTTTTTATTCGTATCTGAGCGCCTGGATCGGGTTGGCTTGCGCCACATGGGCTGCGCGCCCCGCAACCGTGAGCCAGGCAATCAACAAGGCCACCATACCTGCCGCCAACGCCATGGCGATGACGAAGGTACTATCCAGCCGGTACTGGAAGCTTTCCAGCCAGCCAGACATCACATACCAGCCCACGGGCCAGGCAATGACATTCGCGATCAGCACAGGGCGCGAGAACTGCCACACGAGCAGTTTGACAATGTCCACAACCCGGGCGCCAAGTACCTTGCGGATGCCGATTTCCTTGGTGCGTTGCTCGGCAGAAAAAGCCGCAAGGCCATAGAGCCCCAGGCACGCCACGATGATGGCCAGGCCTGAGAAGGCAGCAAACAGTTTTGCCTGCGCTTCCTCACTGGCATACTGGGCAGCCAGCATATCCGACACAAACTGATGGCCAAGTGGCGTCATCGGCAGGTGATCACGCCAGATGCCTGCAATACCGGTTGTAACCGATTGGATATTATCGGTATTCAGCGTGAGGGTGATGGAATCAAGGGCTGGCGGGTTGATCCAGTAGGCGGTCGACCGCACACCGAACTTGAGCGATCGGAAATAGATATCCGGCACCACGCCTACGATAGTGAAATCATGACGGCCCGACTGGAACACTTCAGCCCGCAATGTTTTGCCGAGGGCCTGAGCAGGCGAAGCGAAGCCAAGCGACCGAACCGCCGCTTCGTTCAGCACAACTGAAGCCGTCCCGATACGATCTTCGCCGTCGGGGATGGGGTTGATGGCATCTGTGCCGAAAGCTTCATCGAAGGTGCGACCGGCAATTGGGCTAATGCCGTAAGCTTCGAAGAAGTCATAGCCCACAGAATGATAGTTGACGACTACCTGGTCACCTTGCATGTCAGCGCCAGTGTTATCCAGCACGGTGAAGCCGGTGTTGTTTTCATTGTCCTGGCTTGGCACTTCGGATGACAGCACCGCCTTCGAGACACCGGGCAACTGCTCGAGAGCCTGACGAATGGTCTCAGCCTGCGGCGTACCCGCGGCGTTCCCCAGGTTGGTAATTGCAAGCTTGCCGCTGTGCACATAGCCCACGTCCATGCTTTTGGCGTAGGTGGTCTGGCCATAGATGACGGCGGTGCACATCACAAGGCCAATGGAAATTGCAAACTGAAACACAACGAGCGCCGAACGGAAGGTGGAAGCACCCCCCACATCAGACGATTTGTTGGCTTTCAGGATACGCGCTGGCAGGAAGCGGGACAGGAACGCTGCCGGATAGCTGCCGGACAGCAGCCCCACCACAATGGCAACACCCGCGAGGGAGAGCAGAAGCGGCAGGTCCTGAAGCACATCAAACACCAGATCCTTGTCGATGGCGTCATTATAAAGTGGCAGGGCCAGTTCAACGCCGACAAAGGCGAATAGAAGCCCGAGGGCCGCGATCGCCACGGCTTCACCCAGGAACTGCAGCGCCACTTGGCGCCGGGTTGCCCCCATGACTTTTCTGAGCGCCACTTCCCGCGCCCGCTTGGACGCCTTGGCGGTCGACAGGTTCATGAAGTTGATCGACGCGATCAACAGGATCAAAAGCGCCACGCCAGAGAAGGTATAGACCATATTGATATCGCCCATGGGCGACAGGTCTCCCATGTTGCCAGCGTCACGGCGGGCATGAAGATGCAGGTCAAGAAGCGGCATGACATTCGGCTTGACGAAATCTGTCACTTTGCCCGGCATGTCCGTACGCTCGCTGAAAGGGCTTTCATTATCCAGCCATGTGTCGTAGCGCGCCTGCAGGTCTGCCGCTGTCGCGCCGTCCTTCAGCTTGAAATAGGTATAGACATTCACGCTGGTCCAGGTGTTCAAGATGTTGGGCGCGAAATCGAACATGGAAGGCTCCATGCGCACCAGGAAGCCAAGCTGCAGGTGCGAATTGCCAGGAATGTCCTTCAGCACGCCGGCAATCGGCAACGTCATTGGCTGTCCCCGCAGGCAGCAGGCCGTCAGGGTTTCCCCCACCACATCCGTACGCCCGAAATATTTGATCGCCAGTTCTTCGGTCAGCAACATGTCCAGCGGACGGCTGAAGCTTGAGGACGCATCACCATGGACAAACGGCAGGTCAAGCACGTCGAAGAAGGTGCCATCTGCAAACGTCACCTGCTCGGTAAAGGCATTATTGTCCTTGATGATCGTGGTCGTGTTGTTGACCAGGCGAACACCTTCTGCCACCTCTGCGCTGGCGTAGGCCTTCAAGGCCCCCATGATGCGGCCCGCAGACCTGACTGTCAGGAACGGAGGACGCTCCTGCGGGTAGAAAGCCGAATGGATGCGCACAACCTTGTCCGCTTCAGGTACCCACTGATCGTAGGTCAGCTCGTCCCGCACAAACAGGAGGATGAGAATGCAGCTCATCATACCGATGGCCAGACCGAACACGTTGATGGCCGAAAACAGCCTGTTCTTCATGATATGCCGCCAAGCAGTCAGCAGATAATTTCTAAACATGTTCGTCTCCTCGCTTTCGCATGCGCCCCACAGGTCCGTGCCCGTGGGGCTTTATGATCCTAGTCGTGCTTCAGGGCATTGATCGGGTTCGACCGCGCCACAGCAAGTGCGTGACCTGCCACAGTCAGCCACCCAATCAACAGGGCCCCGGCTCCCATCACCAGAAACGGCAAAACACCCAATTCAACACGGTAGGCGAACCCGTTCAGCCAATCGTTCAGGAAATAGAAGGCAACAGGCCAGGCAATCAGATTGGCGATCAGGATGGGCTTGGAAAACTGCCACAGCATCAGGCCGACAATATCCGCAAGCCGCGCACCCAGCACCTTGCGGATGCCGATTTCCTTCGTCCGGCGTTCCGCCGTGAAGGACGCCAGGCCATAGAGCCCCATACAGGAAATCAGGACAGCCAGCAGGGTGAAGGCCGCCAGAATATTGCTCAACTGGTCATCGGTTTGATACTGTCGTTCAACCATCTCATCCATGGTGCGGTACCGCAGTATGCTGTCTGGATAGGTGGCGTGCCAAGCCTGTTCGATGGCCGCAATGGCCGCATCGCGGTTTTTGCCGTCGATGCGCACGCTCATGTCGGAATTGCGGATGAAATCGATATAATAGATACCCGGCCGGATCACGTCGCGGGCGCTGTCGAAATGGAAGTCTTCCACCACGCCAACAATCGTTGCGTCCACCCGCAGGCTGCTGGAAAGGTCCGCCGACACCTGTTGGCCAATGGCCGCCTCAGGTGTCTCAAAGCCAAGAAGCTTCGCACCCATTTCGTTGACTACGATATTGGCAGCACTTGCATATTCAGCATCCTCGACGCGGTCGCGAAGCACATCAGCGCCTGCGTCGGTCAGATACCGGCCAGCCAGTAGCGGAATTTCATATACCTTGAAGAAGTCCGGCCCTGTGGGCAGCCCGTCCAGCATCACCGGATCACCACCCGTGACCGGGCGAATATGCAGCCTGTCTTCGCTGCCTTCCGTTGGCACATCAGAGGAGCGGCCAACAGCTTCGATGAATGGGCTTTCGAGAAGGCGTTGTTTGATCTCATTCGAGCGCTCGTTATTAGTGCCCGACAGCACGATCAGATTGTCCGCGGTGAAGCCCAGATCCAATTGGCGGGCAAACTCCGTCTGCTTATGGACAAAGAAAGCAATGATCATCAGTGCCACAGAAATGCTGAACTGCGCCACCACAAGCCCCTGCCGAAGCTTCGAGGTGCCGTTGTCGGATGCCGTATTGCTATACAGCACATCGTGCGGCTTCAGCATGGCGAAATAAGTGGCCTGGAAACTGCCGGCACTGACACCAACACCCACACCCAGAAGCACAAGCGCGCCCAGCATGGCTGGCTCGCCCAAGAGGTTCATCTCGATGATCGAAGACAGGAACTCGTTATAATAAGGAAGGGCAATCTCGACCATCGTCAGCGCCAGCAGAAGCGCCCCGAAGGCGAGCAAAATGCTTTCCCCCAGGAACTGCTGCACAACCTGGCGGCGGCTCGCCCCCAAAACCTTGCGTACGGCCACTTCCCGCGCCCGGTGGGCCGTCCGTGCCATCGAAAGATTCAGGAAATTCACCACAGCAATCAACAGAATCAGAAACGCCACCCCCGTGAAACCATAGAGCACATCAGGCTTTGCGTTAGTGCCGTTACCATAAAGGTGCACATCACCGATGTTCACGAGCCCAAGGGTCATTGACCAGTTGCGGCCATTTTCCTGACCTTGCTGGTTCTTGGGCAGAAAGCGGTCTACGATCGCGGGCAGCTCAGCCCGTATCAGGGCCATGTCGGTGCCCGGTGCAAAACGGGCATAGGTTTGCCAGTAGGCAAAGCGCCAGTCTTTAGAGAACCAGCGTGCGCCCGCAAAATATTCACGGTTGAACGGAACGACAAAGTCATGCTGCACCACCGAATGCACCTCGGGGTCAGCGATAATGGCACTGACATAGAAGTCGCGGAACTCACCGCCGATCCGCAGTGTCAGCTTCTGCCCAAGTACCGGTGCGTCACCAAAATATTTCTCGGCCGTGCGTTCACTGATCGCAAGGTCCGACAGTTTTACAGATGCGGCATCAAAACCGCCTTTCAGGACATCGACCCCGAAAAAATCCAGATAGCCCGGTTCTGCGAAATGAACCTGCTGCGAGAACAGCTCACCATCATGCCTCAGCGTCACACCGCCATCTATATAGCGCGCGATGGCCTCAACTTCCTGGAAGGTGTCGAAGAAGACCTGTTTCAGCGGCTCGACAGCGTTTGGCGTAGGCCTATCTGGTTGCCCTACCCGAACATAGGTGTTTTCCAGCCGGTAGATATCTTCGGCTCGGTCCCAATGACTATCCCAGCTGAATTCATCACGCACGAACAGGATAATCAGGATAAAGGCAGCTAATCCCATGGCCAGCCCCAGGATATTGATGCTGGAAAACAGCTTGTGCCGCATCAAACTTCTGAGCGCCGTTTTGAAATAGTTGAAAAACATGAATGTCACCACTTTCCTTGCTGTCTTTTCCATTTGGGAGGCATCTTGCTGTGCCTGCCCGGGGGTTCTGGTCGGTATGGCTCTATTCGTACCGGAGCGCCTTGATCGGGCTGCCACGGGCCACACGCAGGGTATGGCCAATGATTGTCACCCAGGCGACACCCAACACCAACAGGCCCGCTGCCAGGAACGGCCAAGGCGTGAGGCCGATCCGGTCGATGAAATTCTCCAACCAGCGGCTGAGCCCCCACCATGCCAGCGGCCAGGCAATCAGGTTGGCAACCAGCACCGGCAGCGAGAACTGCCACACCAGAAGCCTCACAATATTGCGGCTGCGGGCACCCAGCACCTTGCGGATTCCGATCTCCTTGGCGCGGCGTTCGGTTGCCAGTGCCGCCAGGCCATAGAGACCCATCACGGCGATCACGGTCATCACACCCGCGCTGAACAGCAGAAGCCACCCCTGGCGCCGTTCGGTGTCGTAATATTCAGCGAAAGCATCATCGACAAACTGGCGACGGATCGGCAGATCCGGGAAGAACTCGCGCCAGA
This sequence comes from Kordiimonas sp. UBA4487, assembly GCF_002389025.1. Classification (NCBI taxonomy): domain Bacteria; kingdom Pseudomonadati; phylum Pseudomonadota; class Alphaproteobacteria; order Kordiimonadales; family Kordiimonadaceae; genus Kordiimonas; species Kordiimonas sp. UBA4487. Next base: position 221,420 of record NZ_DGNR01000012.1, on the reverse strand, counting down.
CGCTGTCGATCGCCGCAAGCGTGTCAGCCATGCCCTCGCGCTTCACCTTGACCACCACATGACGGAATTCGTGCGGGCCGATCCAATAATAGGTCGAGCTGGGTTCGGACCGGGCAGACCGTGTGCGCAGATTTTCGACCACCCCGATGATGGTGGAGTGGAAATCGTCCCAGGTGCTCACATCCTTGCCGATTGCATCCTCAGGGTTGGTGAAACCCAATTCACGGGCGGCAATGTCATTGAGGATGATGGCCCCCGAAGCGCCCTGGTCGGTGCTCGTGCGGGAATCAGAAGGACGGTTTTTGTCGAACAAACGACCCGCGATTGGCTTGACGCCAAGCAGTGGCAACAATTCCTCCGACATGGCAAAGCGGCGCATGTCCTTCGACACGCCGTTGGCCAGATGCACACCGTTCCAGTTATTATAGTCGTGGCCGGGCATGCCGTGAGAAGCGGCAACGCCTTCGACACCCTCAAGCCGTGCCAACGCTTCCCTGAACGCCTCCTGACGTTGCAGCACCACAGGCCGGGAGATACCGCTGATCTCCAGGAGCTGTGCGCTGTCGAACCCCGTGTCTTTGCTTTTTGCAAATTCCGCCTGCATGAACACCACGAGGCAGGTGGCAAGAAGGCCGATGGTGGCCGCGAACTGTGCAACGATCAGGCCGTTCCGGAAGCGGCTGCCAAGCTTTGGCTTGATCCCGGAAAGATAGTCAACCGGACGGAAGCGGATCGCGACCATGGCAGGATACAGGCCACAGACAATGCCCACGAAAACAGTGCCAACCAGCAGGATTGCAAGCGTGCCAGGCTCGTAGATCAAACCACTGGTAAGCGGGCGATTCATCAGGCCGCTGAAGATGGGCAACAGGGCTTCCGCCAGAACAATCCCGATCAGCATCGACAGGAATGTCAGCGCCACGGATTCCACCAGTACTTGAACTGTCAGGTGCCGCGCCTCGGCGCCCAGCGACTTGCGAATGGCGATCTCACGCACCCGCTTCATTGCCAGCATGGTGCCAAGGTTTGCCACATTGATCACAGCGATCGCCAGGATCAGGAAGGCAATGACGCCGGCAGTGATCAGCGCAGAAACACTGCTGCGTCCATTGCCTCCACGCACATCACTTTTGAGGTGTGCGTCCACAGCGTACGTCAGGTGAAATTCATACTGGGGCTTCATACCCTTTTCTACCCGGTCCTTGAACCGGTTGGCTGGGCCGATGCGCAGCGCCAGTTCGTTCATGGCCTTCGCGACATCATCCGGGTTCACGCCCTCCCTGAGGCGCATATATGTGGGGCCCGAGAACGACCCCCAGCTTGTGAGCCGCCAGGGCATGTGGTCAAACACAGGGGTTGTGGCGGGCAGGAAGGCATGCACCTCCATGTCGGATGCCTTCGGCCAGTCCGGCATCACGCCGGTAACCTTCAGGGTATGTTCGCCGTCAATCTTGACCACGCGTCCAAGCGCCGGTTGGTCACCGAAGATGCGCCGGGCATCGCTTTGGCTGAGCACAATAGCGTCGGGGCTACCCAGCGCGGTTGCCACGTCCCCTTCGATGAGCGTGATGCCCATCAGGTCGAAGATACCGGGATCCGCGATTGAGATTTCCTGTTCAAAGGCTTGGCCGTCAACCGACAGCGCAACCCCGTCACCGAGGAGGCGTGAAAACTGTTCGATGCCATCAACCTGCTCCGCGAACAGGGGGGCCGTCACAGGCGGGATGGATTCGTCATTATTGGTAAAGTTGCCGTCCCGGTCATAAGTGTAAACTTCAACCCGCATCACGCGGTCGTTTTCCGGGATCCAGCGGTCGTACGACAGCTCGAAATTCACATACAACAGGATCATCATGCAGGCGGCCAATCCAACGGCCAGGCCAAATACATTGATCAGCGTATATTGCTTGTACCTGAGCAGGTTCCGGATCGCTGTCGTCATATAATTCTTAAACATCGTTTCCTCGATATGCTGTCGTTAAAGCCGTCTCTCGCGGTCTTTATATTTTTGGGGTGGCGGGCCCAATAGGCGCAGGCCCGCCCCCTTGTCTTGATCGTATGCTCTACTCGTAGCGAAGCGCCTTGATCGGGTTGGAGCGCGCCACTTTGGCCGCGTTGCCGCCCACGGTGCCCCAGGCAATCATCAGCGCGATGAAGCCGGCGAATAGGCAAAGCGGCAGCAATATCCAGGTATCCAGCCGGTACGGGAAATTCTCCAGCCAGGACATCATGCCCCAGACCGCCAGCGGCCAGGCAATCAGGTTGGCAACAAGCACCGGTTTGGAAAACTGCCAGATCAGCAGGCGAATGATGTCAAACACGCTGGCCCCCAACACCTTGCGGATGCCGATTTCCTTGGTGCGACGTTCCGCCGTGAAGGACGCAAGCCCATAGAGGCCAAGACAGGCGACGATCACAGCAAGGGCCGAGAAGATACCCAGAAGGACCGACTGGTTGGCTTCTTCCGTGAACTCCCGTGCCATGCGCTCATCGACATACTGATAGTCGAATGGCACAGTCGTCACCATGGATTTCCAGACGCCTTCAATCCGGCTTGCGAGCTCGGAGCCATTGCCCTGGAAGCGAATGGTTAGGCTGCGATACTGGTCAGGCTCCAGGAAATACATTTCCGGGCGCATCACGCTTCTGAGCGACTGGAAGTGCGTATCAGGGATAACGCCAATGATCTCCAGCTGTGCCAGATTTTCATCGCTGATACCAATCTGGATCACCTTGCCAACGGACTGTTCAGGCGTACCGAAACCGAAGCGGCGCAGAGCCCCTTCATTGACAATGATCGCCCCGTTCTGGATTTCACCATCAACATTGTTCTGGCCCTTCGGCAGGATGTCGGTTGCGAAATCCCGGCTATAGTTACGGCCTGCTACAAGCGGAATCTGGTAGGTGTCCAGGAACTCATAGTCGATGCTTTGAGTGCCGATCAAAATCGAGCCGGCTTCACTGCCCGGAATTTCAACCGACCTGTTGCTTTCATTGCCGCTTGCAGGCGCGTCACTTGAATAGGATGCCCCAACAACACCCGGCAGGCGCAAGACCTCTTCCTTGAAGGCTTGCTGCTTGTCCACAGCACCCGCGCGCCCAACGTTGTTGATAACCATCAGGTTATCCTTGTTGAAGCCCGGGTCCATGTTGGTGGCGTAGAATTTCTGGCCGTAAACAACACTGGTGGCAACGATGAGCGCAATCGAAATGGTGAACTGCAAGATCACCAGTACGTTGCGCAGCGCCGCCGACCCACTTGTTTCAGCCGACTTGTTCGCCTTCAGAACCCTCGATGGCAGGAAGCCCGAAAGGATAAGCGCCGGATAGACACCGCCCAGCACCCCAACGGCCACAACAAGGCCAACCAGAATGCTCAGGGTCACGCCATCGGCATAGTCGAACACCAGTTCCTTGCCGAGGAACTCACCGAAGGACGGCAGGAACAGCTCAACCAGGACAACACCCAGTGTGAGACCGATCAAAGCCAGAAGAATGGATTCGCCCAGGAACTGTGTGATCAGCTGCCCCCGGCGGGCGCCCATGACCTTGCGGATTGCCACTTCACGCGCCCGCTGCGTGGATTTCGCCGTTGCCAGGTTCATGAAGTTGATGCAGGCGATCAACAGGATCAGGCCCGCAATGGCCGTGAAGGTCAGCACCGTTGTCATACTGCCCGTGGCCTTCATCTCGCCGCCAGATGGTGCGCGGGGATCCAACTGGATTTCCGGCATTGGTTGCGACGTATATTCGATGAAGTCAGATGCCTGCACTTCGCGGCCGCCCGTGAACTGGCCCGGGATGCTAATGTTGGCATTGGCAAAATCGTCAAGGCGGCTGTTGATCGTGTCGATCGAGGCACCATCCTTCAGCTGGAAATAAACATAGTTGTTCACGCTGAACCACTGGGCGAACTCCCAGCCCTGATTGACGAAATCCTGCTCGTCGATCATTGCCATTGCCTGGAAGTCCAGCACCGTATTATGCGGCAGGTCTTCAAAAACGGCGGCGATGCGGTAGTCGCGCTCAAGGTCATAATTATTGATGGTAATGACCTGGCCGATCGGGTCGGTGTCGCCGAAATGCTTTTTGGCGAATGACTGGTTGATCGCGAGGCTTGCGTTGTCATTCAGGGCCGCGCGCAGATCACCTGCGACGACATTGAAATCAAACATGTCCACGGTTTCCGAGTCCGTCCACATGATGCTCTCAGAGAAGACCGCGTCACCATAGCGCAAAACAGGATTCATGCCGTTGAAGCGCGTTACCCGTTCAATTTCTTCCGGGAAGAAATTCTGAAGGGCAGCCTTCGTGGGGCCCTGTGCCGAAACGGTCACGAATGGCTCGCGGCCTGGAACCGCAAAGGTCACATGCAGGCGGTGTAGCTTGTCCGCGTTCGCCCACTGTTTGTCATAGGACAGTTCATCCCGGACAAAAAGCATGATCATCACACAGGCCGCCAACCCGACGGCAAGGCCGACGATGTTGATGGCGCTATATAGCTTGTGTTTGATCAGGTTCCTGAGCGCGACACTGATATAGTTCTGAAACATTGTTTTTCTCCCGCTGTCGTTTTTTGTTTTTCTTATTGTTATTATTCAGCAGCGCGCAAGTTCTCAGTAACCACATGACCGTCAAACAGGTTGATGGTGCGGCGGGCATAGTCGGCATGGGCCGGGCTGTGCGTTACCATCACAATCGTGGTGCCTTCTTCATTCAGCTGCTGCAGCATTTCCATGACTTCCTGACCGTGTGCACTGTCAAGGTTACCGGTCGGCTCGTCCGCAAGGATCATCGCCTGGTCACCCACAACCGCACGGGCCACGGCAACACGCTGTTGCTGACCGCCGGAAAGCTGGCTTGGCATATGTTTGGCGCGGTGTGCGATGCCTACCTTGTCCATCACGTGCGCCACGCGCTCGCGGCGTTCGGAGGCCGGGATGTTGTGATAGAGAAGCGCAAGTTCGATATTCTCTTCAACTGTCAGTTCGTCGATCAGGTTGAAGCTCTGGAAGATGAAGCCGATGTTCTGCTTGCGGATGTTCGAAAGCTTGGCCTCGTTATAGCCGGCCACATTTTCTTCCATGAAAATATAGTCGCCTGAAGACGGGCTATCGAGCATGCCGATGATGTTCAGAAGCGTGGATTTACCGCAGCCCGACGGGCCCATGATGGCGACAAACTCGCCGGACGCGATTTCCACATTGACGCTGTTCAGCGCCACGGTTTCCACCTCGTCTGTACGGTAAACCTTAGAAAGATTGTGAAGCTTGAGCATTATATATCCTTTCCTCGTTTGCTTCCGCCCTGCCTGTTTTCAGGCTTATGTGTGGGCGTTTCCTCAACTGTCGTAACTCGGACCTGGTTCTTTTTTGGCTTATTCGCCTGCTGGCTTATTCGCCAGACAGCTTCAGGCGGTCCATATCCACAAAGCTGGTATAAGGTGAGGTGACAACCCTTTCGCCAACCTCAAGGCCCTCGAGAACCTCGATGAAGCGGCTGTTGCGGCGCCCCAAACGCACAGTGCGCTTGATCGCCTGGCTGCCGTCCGGCGACACCACGAACACCCAGTTGCCGCCCGTGTCCTGGAAGAAGGCACCGTTCGGGATCAGAATGGCGTCGGTTGCGTCGCCCAATGTCAGTTTGGTCTGCAGGGTCTGGCCGCGGCGGATGCCGTCAGGCTGTTCTTCGCCCTCGAATACAAAATCCACCTCGAACTGGCCGTTCTGGACCTGCGGGTAAATCTTGGCGATGGTCATTTTGTGACTGTCGCTGCCGCGCTCATACGTCGCTTCCTGCCCCAGATCCACGCGGCCCAGGTAGAACTCATCGATGTAGGCGGTCAGCTTGTAGCGGTTCGGGTCATCGATCTGGCCCAGACGGCCACCACGGTTGATGCTCTGGCCAATCTCAACGTTAAAGCCGGAAAGCTTGCCGTCAACCGGCGCGCGCACATTCAGGGCGTCCAGGTTCTTGCGGGCCAGCTTCAGGCTAACCTCAAGCTGCTCCCCACTTTCCTTCAGGAAGGCCAACTGGGTTTCCTGCATCTGGGCGTCTGTCTTCTGGCTCTCAAGCGTGATCGCAAGGCGGTTCCTATAGTATTCAAGCTCATCTTCCGTCTGGTCCAGTTGGGCCTGGGAAATGGCGTTGGTCTTGATCAACTCGCGCTCACGCTCCACTTGGCGCTCAAGCCGTTTGATCTGGTAATTCATTTCAACGATATTGCGCTTATGATCCAGGCGATTCTGCTCCAACTGCAGCTCGATTGTGCGCATGTTGTTAAGCTGCTCTGTCACCAGTGCTTCATTGCGCGTCACGTCCAGCTGCAGGCCAGTGTTTGACAGCTCAACAATCATGTCGCCTGCCTTCAGCATCGCCCCGTCTTCCACCAGAACGCGCTCAACCCGGCCGCCTTCGATGGCGTCCAGGAAGACGGTCTTGAGCGGTGTCACACGGCCACGCACGGGAATGAAATCCTCAAAGGTGCCGGTGCTGACGGTGGAGACCACAATGCGGTCCTGATCCACCCGGAAGCTGCGACCGCCCGAAGCGTCCATCACCATGGAGCCCAGAATGGCAATAACGGCAAGCGCGCCAGCGGCGATGCCCACCGTTTTCCAGGGTGTTTTCTTCTTTTCAACGCGGCGGTCCATGCCGGAACCAGATACAGCGCCGGATGCTCCCCGTGTTCCTGATGTTGATCCCCCCTGCATGGAGATGGTTTTAGCGGTTTCTTTTTTTTGTTCCATGTCTGTCACTGTACCCATTTTTTTATTCCATCTACCCGTTGGCTGTCGTGCCCGGTTCGAAGGCCTCGCGCCTTTCTGGCATGACTTATGCGCAAGCATTGTGCCAGACGCGGAAAGCCGCCGTTTTCTGCCAAAGCAGAATGAAACTGTTCACTTTCGAACACTTTTGACTGTACGAATTCGAACACTATGTGTACGGTTCCGAACAAAGACCGGAGAGAGCAAGGCGAGGTTATATGAGTGAAAAACAAGGGAAAATCCTGATCGTCGATGACGACGAAGACATTCTGGTTGCAGGCAAATTGTTGCTGAAGCGCCACTATGCTTCGGTGGAGACCTGTAATAACCCCGAGTGCATCCCGGATTTGCTGGCAAGCGACAGTTTCGATGCCATTCTGCTGGATATGAATTTCGGGCCAGGGGAATCGTCAGGCGCGCAGGGATTTGTCTGGCTCAAGAAAATCCTGGAGATTGACCCACAGGCCGTGGTGGTGATGATCACAGCCCATGGTGGTGTCGGTGTGGCCGTTGAAGCCATGAAACAGGGCGCCACCGATTTTGTCGCCAAGCCCTGGCAGAATGAAAAGATGGTCGCCACCCTGTCGGCCAGCGTCAAGCTCAGGCAAAGCCGCTCGGAAGCTGACGCCCTCAAGAAAACCAACCGCACGCTGGCCAAAGCCGTCAGCGAACCCAAACAACCCATCCTGGGTGACAGCAAACCCATGCGCGATGTTCTGTCCATGATTGAACGCGCCGCGCCCACGGATGCCAACGTGTTGATCCTGGGCGAAAATGGAACCGGTAAGGAACTGGTGGCGCGCGAGCTGCACCGCCAGTCAAACAGGGCAGACCAGGTTTTCATGTCTGTAGATTTGGGTGCGGTAACGGAAAGCTTGTTTGAAAGCGAGCTGTTCGGCCACAAGAAAGGCGCCTTCACGGACGCCCGCGATGACCGTATCGGACGGCTGCAGGCCGCCGAAGGGGGTACCCTGTTCCTGGACGAAATCGGCAACCTGCCCCTTCACCTTCAGGCCAAACTGCTGACGGTGCTCGAGCAGCGCTATGTCACGCCAGTGGGGTCGGACAAACGGGTGCCGATCAACGTACGGGTCATTGCCGCGACCAATGTGGCCCCTGATAAGTTGCGCAGTGAAGAGGTGTTCCGGCAGGATTTGCTCTTTCGCCTGAACACGGTGGAAATCCACCTGCCGCCGCTTAGAGACCGGCCGGAGGACATCCCGGAAATAGCCCAATATTACGCCGGGCTTTACTGCCGCAAATACGGAAGGGCGGAAAAAACATTCACCGATGACGCCATGGCAGCCATCAAGGCCTACAGCTGGCCCGGCAACGTGCGGGCGCTCAGGCACGCGCTTGAGCGCGCTGTGATCCTGAGCGAAGCAGATGCCTTTACCGGTAATGACTTCCAGTTTGAAGCCCAGCCCAACCAACCGGGGGCAGTGGCGGAACGCAGCACAGCCCCAGCGCCAAGCGCAGAACCTGCGGAATCAGCAGACGACCTGAACCTGGAGCGGCTTGAGCGCAACGCCATTGCGCAAGCCCTGAAAATCCACCGCTATAACATCAGCCACGCAGCCAAGGACCTGGGCCTGACCCGCGCGGCGCTCTACAGAAGGATGGAAAAGCATGGGCTTTAAGAAATTCAGCCTGCTGCTGGCAGGTCGGCTGGTCCTGATCATGCTGATGCTGATCCTGCTCACGTACCTGATCACCATGCCCGGTTTTCATGCTGCCACCCTTTTGGCGGCGCTGATCGTCGCCTTCCTGACCTATGAAGTTTTCCGTTTCGTTTCCAAAACGAACGCTGAAATCAGCCGATTTCTGGAAGCCGCCCGCTATGCTGACTTCAGCCAGCGCTTCAACCTGCACGGCCTTGGCGCAGGCTTCGGCGAACTGGGTGACACCTTCACCGACATCCTGGGCCGCTTTCAGGCGGTGCGGGCAGGCCAGGAAGAGGAGCTGAGGCACCTGAAGGCGCTGGTGGAACACGTACCGGTACCGCTGCTGTCATTGCATGGCGACGGGGTGGTGACCATCTGGAACAATGCCGCCAGGCGCCTTTTGGGCAGCACCCACGTAAGCAAAATCGCGGACCTTCGTCAGTTCGGCGACGAATTCGAGAAGGAAATCGTCGAGCTGGGCGCGGGGCAGCGCCGCCTGACCTGTTTCAAGGCAGACGGCACCGAACAGAAGCTGGCGGTCGCCGCCACCCAGATCATCGTGCGCGGACGGGCGGAAAAACTTGTCAGCCTGCAGGACATTCAGAGCGAACTGGACACGGCCCAACTGCAGGCCTGGCAAGACCTGGTGCGGGTGCTGACGCACGAGATCATGAACTCCATCACTCCGGTCGCCAGCCTTGCCAAAACCGCCGTGGACCTGGTGGAGGACGCGGCCGGTAAGGTAACCGACAACCCGGATGTGGTAGATGAACTGGGCGACGTACGCGATGCGGTCAATACCGTTGCGCGCAGATCAGACGCGCTGATGCAATTCGTTTCCTCCTACCGGCGTTTGACACGCCTGCCCCCGCCCGAAAAATCACTGATCCGCATCGATGCGCTGTTCAGGGACGTCTGCAGCCTATCGACCCAGGCCTGGGAGGAAAAAGGCCTGAAAATCATCACGGAGGTCGAACCCTCCCAGCTGGATGTCACCGCCGACCGCGACATGATCGAACAGATTCTGATCAACATGCTGCAGAATGCCGAGCAGGCGCTGGCAGGCTTGGAAGACGCTACGGTGTGGATGTCAGCCCGGCTGAACAGGCGCGGTCATATTGTGATTGAACTGTCAGATAATGGCCCGGGGGTACCCGCGGATATCGCCAAGAAGATCTTCGTGCCATTCTTCACCACCAAGCGGGAAGGCAGTGGGGTTGGGCTTGCGCTGACGCGCCAGGTAATGATCGCCCACGGCGGGTCCGTCAGCCTGGACGAGCGCGAGGGCGGCGGCGCCCGCTTCACCCTGACATTCTAGGGGACGCCGTATCTGTTGCACAAACGGCGGCAGCCCGTGTAGGCTGCTGCCCGTGGGGCGAGAAAGATGTGGGTGTTTAAGTATGTTGAAAAAGCTTGCCCTGATGCTAGTTGGCTGTGCGGTCCTGATCACAGTCCCCATACCTCTTTCAGCGCAATCCGACCATTCGGGCTACACCATCCGGCGCGCGCTGGTTCATCCCGCACGCCCGGAAGACGACAAGGCCGTCGATCCCTTCCGGCGCCCCCTGGACGTTCTGTTGTTCGCGGGGCTGGAGCCGGGCATGCATGTGCTGGATGTGAACTCCGGTAGCGGATACTACACCGAAATTATGGCGCGCGTGGTAGGCCCGGACGGCCGAGTTTACGCTCATAATGGCGCTGTGAACTGGAGCTTCGTCAAGGACGCGGCAGAGCGCCGCTATCGTGGCCCGCTTCTGAACGTCACCCCAATCCATAATGGCCGCGAGGAAGTAGACCTGCCGGAAGCCAGCGTTGACATGCTGATGATCGCCCTTGCCTACCATGACTATTGGTTCAAGCATGCTGCGCGCAAGGAAGCTGAAGACATTCCCGCGATCCTGGCGTCCTTCCACAAGGCTCTGAAGCCCGGCGGCACGCTCCTGGTTATCGATCATGTTGGCAAGCCGCGCAGTACGGCTGAAGACATCAACCAATACCACCGCGTCGACCCCCAAATGGTGCGCGGGCAACTTGAAGCGGCGGGCTTCATTTTTGCGGCAAAAAGCGACCTGCTGGCGAACCCTGAAGACAACCCGCTCAGCTCACCCTATGACCCGGCGCGCTATGGGCGGACCAACCGCTTCATCTTCAAATTCACGAAATAACCAGCCCCGATCAGGCCGGGTGAATTGCCTGATAAGCCGTACCCTCACGCGCTTCGGAAAGCAGCTTTTCGCCGTCACGCACCATCAGTTCCAAGTGTGCGCGCACACAGCCTTCCGCTGCGTCCATCAGGCCCGGCGTCAGGCCTTCATAAATCTCACCCACAATTGCGGCAGGAGAGCGGATACCCCGGCTGAGGCAGGCCGCCACCTGCTCGTGGCGCTCAATCCTGTGTTCGCGGATTTCCCGAATGCGCGCCGGCGCGTCCTCCACCACAGGGCCATGGCTTGGCAGCATCAGGCGGGCACCACCAGCCTCAAGCTTGTCCAGGCTTTCCATATATTCCGAAAGGTTCCCCAGGGGCGGCACCACCACAGTCGTGGACCAACCCATCACGTGATCGCCTGAAAACAGCATGCCTTTGTGCGGCAGCGCATAACACAGGTGATTGGGGAAATGTCCCGGCGTGTGAATGGCCATGATCTGCCAGTCGTCGTCTCCCACCACGCCGCCACACGCCAGCGTCACATCGGGAATAAACTCAGCATCCACGGCTTCGTCCGTGAAGCCCAATATGTCTTTCGGCAACGCGCCGAAGCCGTAAGTCCTGGCGCCCGAAATGCGCGCCAGATGGTTTGCAGCCGGGCTATGATCCTGATGCGTGTGGGTAACAAAAATGCCCGCCACCTGGCGCTTACCCACGGCCTTCAATACAGCGCGAACATGGTCCACGTCGTCCGGTCCCGGATCAATGATCCAGACACGGTCGTCCCCCACGATATAGGTATTGGTACCTGGGCCCGTGTAATCTTTCGGATTGTCCGCCAGCACCATGGTCACGCCCGGCGCAACCGCATGCGGCACGCCATATGATGCCTGTTCCCGAAGCTTGAGTGCCACCTGAGGGCTTGGAATGAAAGAGCGTTTTCCGGTCATTGATGCGAGCGTATTCCGTTAGTGATTTTTATGTCCAGTCGTTTCTCTAACACTGTGCCCTACTGGCCGCCATTCACTGATCTTCACGCTTGGGTGAGAGGCTTGTGTTCCTATGTAACCTGCCACCAGACCACCCAGAACTGGATCAGCCTGTATATAAAATGCGACACCGCAACGCCGACAAATAACACAATGCCTTTCAGAAGCGCGCCAATCCAGCCACCCCCGTAAGCGCGCTTCACACCAACAACGCCATATGCATAAAGCGGCAGGAACAACAAGGCAGCATTGGTCCAGCCAGGCAGGAAAGCCTCAAGCCCAAGGGCATGCAGGCTGTAGCCGATGCCCGATGCCGCCACAGGCCAGATCAAGACAAAGGCATAGTGATGCAGGGCGAATACAGTGTGATCAAGCAAGTAGAACCGCCGAAACGGGCTACATATCCACACAAACGGCACCAGAAAGGGCACGCTGACAATCACGATGGATTTGGCAACGACCTGCGTCAACGCATCGTACCGGGCAGCGACCTGATCGAAGCTTTCACCACTTGAGGCGACATAGCCGTCAATCACCTTTGTTACCCATGCCCCGTATGGCTGAATGGCCTGATTATTCAGCGGCAAGGCAAAATCGGTGATTGGCGATACCAGAAAATAGATAACGTTGACGATCAGGAACAGGGTCACTGGTTTCAGGTAGGGCTTTCGTGCCCCCCGCCAGTGCTCATACGCAAGCAGGCCCGGCGAAAACAGGAACGCCCGAAAACTGCGAAACAGCTTGCTGTCTAGCGATGAAACTTCTTCGAGAAGCTGCCCGAACAAGAGGCTGAGCCTGCGCTGGCTTTCGTCCAGCTGGCGTTCCCCGCAAGTGCTGCAAAACTGCCCTGAAAGGACCGCTCCACAGCTTTTACAATAAGCCTGTTTCAGAACCGCCTCCCCCGCGTTTCATTAGGCCTGCAGGGTAGATTACCACCCGCGAGCTTGCGTTCAATATTGTTTCTTCAGCTTGAGTGTTCCGGAGCAAGCTTGGTGCCGTGGTCAGACCTGCGCCTTAAGCCACCATTACCAGATCTACGCGTTTGATTGAGACCTGAGTGTTTACAGTCCAGCATTGTACCGACGCGTCTCTGCATAAACTTCTGCCGATTTCGCATCCAGCAGGTTGGCGAACAAATCCCGCAGCTGGAAAAGCGGTGTCTGCATCCAGGCCATGTCTGCTGGCAATGTCAGGTGGTCAAACGACCGAACATACTCTTCAAGCCCTCTCCGAAGCGTGGCGCCTTTAAAGCCCTCGCGAAGCATGATCATCAGGCGCGAGATGGAACAGGGGTGCTTGTTCGTCAGAGCAATCTGTTTCGCAGGCCCATCGTCCCAGCGATATTTGAATCGGTCCAGCACCCGCGATACATCAATATGGTCGGCGACCTCGTGCATCTTCGACCCCCAGTCACTGCCGCGCCCCATCAAGGCATAATTGTTAGTCTGGCAAAAATAATCGCAAGCCAAGGTCTGGAGGCCGTCAATATCGGGGCCGGGCCGTACCAGCGGCGCGAACAGCGCTAGCTTGCGGGGATACCGGCCATAAAGCCGCCTCAGCCGTGGCATCAACCGCGGGAACCGGCTGTCGAGCGGGCGATTGAACAGCATGTCCACATAAATAGGCGAAGGAAACCGCCGAATATAGGGGCGGTCGGCTACCGCCAGGCCCTCGAACAGATGAGGGGCAAAAAAATCATCATCGTCGGTTGGGAATAGACAAACAGCTTCATCCGGATGGGTAGCGGCCCACTGTATGAAGTCAGGCACCGACATAATGTAGTCTGCCCCGGTTTTTTGCCATGTCTTTTGCGCAATTGCCCCCACGGCGGCGCGGACACTGAAAAAATCCCTCGCCAGAGAGCTGTTCCACAGATCCAGAATATCGGGCACATTTGGGGGGAAACCCGCAGGCAAGGGGGTGGGTAGGTAGTCAGAAGGTGCCAGTCGACCCTGCTGCTGCAATTTGGCGCTCAATCCACCCCAATCAGGCGACGCACGCACAATGATAATTTTCTTCAACGTCACCCCCCCAGTTTTCATTCATGCAAGCGGCTTCATGCGCCGCCTCCTGCCCCAACTGTGTCAATTTGGCACAGCCCGATGCCAAAATCAATAAACCCCTGAAACGCCTCCAACACCTGCTGATTCCGGACCCTTGTCAGCTTTCTTTTTTTGCCGACAGCACCAGTGACGTGTTGGTCTTGTTCACGCCGTTGATTGCCAGGATGAAATCCAGGGTCTGGTCAATCTCTTCCATCGTCGGCGCCTTGACGATGGCGATCAAGTCATAGGCGCCGGAGACCACATAAAGCGTCTTGATCTGTGCCCGCGTTTTCATCAGCCCGATAGCCTGCTGGGCATATTTCTGGTCAATCGACAGCAGCACATGCGCAGAGATCAACTTGCCTTCATAATCCGGGTGGGTTTTCACCGTGAAGCCGGCGATGATCTTGCGGTCGATCAGCTTGTTGATACGGTCCTGAACGGTAGAGCGCGACAGTCCCAGTTTGCGCGCCAATGAGGATGTTCCTTCGCGACTATCAGCAGTTAAAAGCTTCAGCAGTTTTTCGTCTGTTGCATCCATTTCTTCAGCCCTTATTTCGACCCCGCATGGAACCGAGTGACATGTGTCCTGTCCAAACCAGCAAATCGGCGATTTAACGGAAGAAATTGAAAATTTCCGTCAATTTAACGGAAAGTATATACCGTATTGGTATTTCTAGCCATCACTTTCACGCATAGACTTGTCAAAAGGGAGACCATAACCAGTAAATGAGTGGCGGAATGGGAAAACAAATTTTGTGGCTTCGCGAAGAAGCCCGTACGACCGAGCGGCGCACACCGCTGTTGCCTGAGGGGGCAAGGGAACTGATCGACGTCGGCTTTAAAGTTGTCGTTGAGAAATCCGAAAAACGCATCATCGATAACGCTGCCTATGAGGCTGCGGGATGTACCATGGCCGAGCCCGGCGCGTGGGAAAAGGCGCCTAAGGACGCCGTGATCCTGGGCCTCAAGGAGCTGCCGAAAACGCCTGACGTTTTGGCGCACACCCACATTTATTTCGCCCATGCCTACAAGGAACAATCCGGCTGGCAGGCGCTGTTGACACGCTTTCTGAACGGTCATGGATCGCTGCTTGATATCGAATATATGACCAAGAATGACGGCAAACGCGTTGTCGCCTTCGGCTATTGGGCCGGCTATATGGGTGCCGCACTGGCGCTGCTGGAATGGCATGACAAACAGGCTGGGCGGGCGTCCAATATTGCCAAGGGCCTGACGCCCTTTGAAAGTGCAGACGCGCTCGACAACCTGATCCGCCAAAGCGCCTCGGGCGGCACGATGCCAACTGCGCTGGTGATCGGCGCAGGTGGCCGCAGCGGCAAGGGTGCGACTGAAATCCTGGAACGCCACGGCGTGAAGGTCACCAAATGGGGCCGCAAGGAGACCACAAACCTCGACCGCGACACGATCCTGGATCATGACATCCTGATCAACTGCGCGTTCGTAGCCCACCAAATTCCAGCGTTCCTGACCAAAGACCACCTGAAAGGCGATCACCGCCTGAGCGTGATCTCAGACGTGTCCTGCGACCCGTTCAGCGACTTCAACCCACTGCCGCTTTATAGCGAGCCCACAAGCTGGGCTGCCCCCGCCATCAAGGTGAACGGCGTGGACCTGATCGCCATTGACAACCTGCCGTCCCTCTTGCCAACAGAGGCAAGCATGGAGTTCGCCGGGCTGCTGCTGCCTTACCTGAAGGCCCTGCCCGAGCGCGACCAGAATGAAGTATGGCGGAACTGCGACGCGGCCTTCCAGAGCGCCTGCGACGCGATGATTAAAAAAAAGGCTTCCTAACGTGACAGCACATAAACACATTCACTGGATCGGCGCGGGCCTCGCATCCGGTCCCGGCCTTATTGCCCTGGCATCTGAGCTTGACGGCGTCATTCTTTGGGATATGTCGGATGAGCGCGCCAAAATGCTGCAGGCCCAAATGCCTGAAGGCAAAAGCTTCGATTTCAGCACGCTTGATCTGGGCGACCGTGGGTCGGTTGAAAATTTCAAGAACCATGTGAACAAAGGCGATGTAATCGTCTCCATGCTGCCAGCAACATTGCATATCGTCATGGCCGATATCGCGCTGGAAACCGAGGCTCACCTTGTGACCTCCAGCTATGTAGATGAAGCGATGGCGGCACTGGATTCCGCTGCGAAACGCCACGGCCTGTCGTTTGTCAATGAAGTTGGGCTGGACCCGGGCATTGACCATTTGTTCGCCCATATCCTTGTAAATGCTGCACGCGAGGCTGGCGTCCTTGACAAGGGATACGAAATCGACTTCGTCTCTCACTGTGGTGGCATCCCCGCCGCAAAAACAGACTTCACCTATAAGTTCTCCTGGACGCCCTTTGGCGTATTGAAGGCGCTCACAAACCCGGCGCGCTGCATTGAAGACGGCGAGGAAAAGCTGGTTGAGAAAGTCTGGCATGCTGTGTCGGAGCTGGATATCCACGGTGAAAAATTCGAGATATACCCGAACCGCAACAGCCTGCCTTACGTGAAGGAATATGGCCTGGATGCAGAGACAAATCTGAAGACATTCGTTCGCGGCACAATTAGGCAAGCGGGCTGGAAAAAAGCCTGGGCCCACATCTTCACCCAGGTCGAGACATCCGATGCCGATAGCCTGAAGGCGCTGTCCGAAAAGCTCTGGCGGGAGTATGGCTACAGCGACGGCGAAGAAGACCGCGTTGTCATGTTCCTGGCCCTTACCGCCCGCGACACAGAAGGCAATATTGTCTGGTCCGGTTCGCTGGCCCTTGACGAAGTGGGCAGCGGGTGGCAGACCGCAATGGCACGCACCGTTTCACTGACGGTCGCGCAGGCAGTCAAGGCCACCTTGCGCGGGGCATTTGAACCTGGCGTCCACGCGGCGCTGACCGACGCGGAAGAAGCCAAAATCTGGCTACGCGGCTTGCGGGATGCAGGCGTTACACTGCGTGCTGAAAATGTCGAGATCCAGGAATGACGACTATGCCGAATAAGCAGATCACTGGTGGCCAGGCGCTGATCGACGCATTGATCGCAAACGGAGCGGATACCGCCTTTGGCGTGCCGGGCGAAAGCTATCTGGCCGCCCTTGACGCCTTCCACGGTGCGGAAGAGAAGCTGAAGTTCATCACCACGCGCCACGAAGCGGGTGCGGCCAACATGGCGGAAGCCTACGGCAAGATGACCGGCAAGCCGGGTATCTGTTTCGTCACCCGTGGCCCGGGGGCAACCCACGCCACCATCGGCCTCCATACCGCCTTCCAGGACAGCACCCCGATGATCATGTTCATCGGCCAGGTGGCTGCCGACCAGGTGGAGCGCGAAGCCTTCCAGGAAATCGACTATCGCCGCTTCCTTTCGGAAGTTACCAAATGGACGGCCGAGATCAACGACCCGTCGCGCATGGCCGAATATGTCGGTCGCGCCTTCCGTGTAGCCACATCAGGCCGCCCTGGCCCTGTGGCGCTGGCGCTGCCGGAAGACATGCTGCGCGAACTGTGTGACGCACAGGAATGCGTGCCCTACAAGCCCGCGCTGGCGCACCCAGGCACTGCCGACATGGCAGAGCTGAAAAAGCTTCTGGAAGGGGCCGAGCGCCCGTTCGTCATGCTGGGCGGCAGCGGCTGGGATAACCAGTCTGTCGCTGACATGCAGGCCTTCGCTGAAAAGAACAACCTGGGCATCAGCGTCTCTTTCCGTTGCCAGGACCGGTTCAACAATAACCACCCGAATTATATCGGCGACATGGGCATTGGTGCGAACCCGAAGCTGGTGAAACGCATGCAGGACGCCGATGTGATCCTCGTGCTGGGCCCACGCCTTGGCGAGATGACAACCGGCGGCTATGAGCGCCTGTCAGTTCCTGTGCCAAGCCAAACCCTGATCCATATGCACCAGGGGGCCGAGGAACTGGGCCGCGTGTACCAGCCGGACCTGGCCATCAATGCCACACCGCAAACCATTGCGCCGCTCCTGAAAGACATGGAGCTGGCGGGAAGCGACAAGTGGACGGGCCAAACTGCAGAGGCCCGCGCGGACTTCGAAGCCTGGACCACACCCAACGAGAACCCGGGTAACGTTCAGGTTGCGAAACTGTATGAGCACATGCGCGAGGTGCTGCCGGAAGACAGCATCTTCTGTAACGGCGCCGGCAACTATGCCGCCTGGCTGCACAGGTTTTACCGCTACCGTGCCTTCCCAACCCAGCTTGCGCCCACGTCAGGCGCCATGGGGTACGGCGTACCAGCAGCCATCGCTGCCAAGATCGTACATCCTGAAAAGACCGTGATCGCCTGCGCAGGCGACGGTTGCTTCATGATGAGCGCCATGGAGCTGGCGACCGCCGCGCGCTATAGCGCCAATGTCATTTTCCTCGTGTTCAACAACAGCATGTTCGGCACCATCCGCATGCACCAGGAACGCGATTATCCATACCGGGTTTCAGGCACTGAGCTGACGAATCCGGACTTTGTGGCGATGGCCGAAAGCTTCGGCCTTCATGCGTCCCGCGTGGACACCACAGACGCATTCGCCCCGGCACTGGACGCCGCCCGCAAATCGGGCAAGCCAGCGCTGATTGAAATCACCATAGACCCAGAAGCCATCGGCCCCACGGCCACGCTTTCGGGTCTGAGACAAAAATAGTTATTTACGCCAAGGAGAGTACCGATGCAGGCACGTGTTGCTGACATCCTGAAGGATCTGGATATCAATCCAGCAGAATTTGAAAACGGCGATCTTGACGTTTTCTCCCCAATCGACGGCGGCCTGATGGGCCGTGTCACCATGGACACCAAGGAAACAGTTGATGCGAAAATCGCAGCAGCTGCTGAAGCTTTCAAAAAGTGGCGCGCTGTGCCAGCTCCACGTCGCGGCGAGCTGGTTCGCCTGCTGGGCGAAGAGCTGCGCAAATACAAGGACGCCCTGGGCGCGCTTGTAACCGCTGAATGCGGCAAGATCTTTGAAGAAGGCAAAGGCGAAGTTCAGGAAATGATCGACATCTGCGATTTCGCAGTTGGCATTTCCCGTCAGGTACACGGCCTGACCATTGCAAGCGAGCGCCCTGGCCACCATATGCGTGAATACTGGCAGCCCCTGGGCCCTGTTGGCATCATCTCCGCCTTCAACTTCCCGGTTGCTGTTTGGTCTTGGAACACAGCGCTTGCCATCGCGTGCGGTGACCCATGCATCTGGAAGCCGTCTGAAAAGACCCCAATGACGGCCCTTGCCTGTCAGAAAATCTTCGAACGCGCTGTTGAGAAATTCGGCGACGACGCGCCTGAAGGCCTGTCTTCCGTAATCATCGGCATGAAAGACATCGGCGAGCAGCTGGTGGACGACACCCGCGTGCCGCTGATCTCTGCCACCGGTTCCACCCGTATGGGCCGCGAAGTTGGCCCACGCGTGGCTGAGCGCTTCGGCAAGTCGATCCTGGAACTGGGCGGCAACAACGCCATTATCGTGACGCCATCTGCTGATCTGGATATGGCGATCCCGGGCATCGTGTTCGGTTCTGTCGGCACTGCCGGCCAGCGCTGCACCTCCACGCGCCGCCTGATCGTGCACGAAGACGTGTATGACAATCTGGTGCCTCGCCTGAAGAAAGCCTATGAGGGCATCCGCATTGGCGACCCGCTCAAGGCTGGTACGCTTGTTGGCCCACTAATCGACAAAGCCTCTTTTGATGCCATGGAGCGCGCCCTTGAAGCAGCCCGCGGCGAAGGCGGCCAGGTATTTGGTGGCGGCCGTGCGCTGGCAGACGAATACAGCGACGCTTACTATGTGAAGCCAGCTATCGTTGAAATGCCTGAGCAAAGCGCCAGCATGTGCGAAGAAACCTTCGCGCCGATCCTCTATATCGTGAAGTACAAGAGCTTCGACGAAGCCATGGCCATGCATAACGGCGTGCCACAAGGCCTGTCGGGCGCCATCTTCACCACGGACGTGCGTGAAGCCGAATCCTTCATCTGCCACAGCGGCTCCGACACCGGTATCGCCAACGTCAACATCGGCACCTCCGGTGCTGAAATCGGTGGTGCATTCGGCGGTGAAAAAGAAACCGGCGGCGGGCGCGAAAGCGGTTCCGACGCGTGGCGCGCTTACATGCGTCGCCAGACGTCCACAGTGAACTACAGCCGCGAGCTGCCCCTGGCACAAGGCATCAAGTTCGATCTGGACTAAAGAATAACCAACTATAAAACGCACAGAGACTGATAAGGGCGGCCCCGGTTCTGGTGGGGTCGCCCTTCTTTTATCTATGGCGCAATTTTAGACAAATGCCCGCCAGTTCGTAACCAGCCAGAAACGTCTGCGCACTATACTACCGGCCTTCAGGCTTGTTCTGAGTACCATCAGGCACCTGGTAATTTATTGACCCTGCTATGAGAGGCCTGGCATGGCGAGCGAATATGATGTCGACGCTGTCGGAAAAATCGACGGCGCAAACCCTTATGAAGCCATCACGCACCTGTATGTGCGCAGCTATGGCGACAATCTGTTGCCGATTCCCCTTGATGATGCCATCGACGGCATCCGCTGCGGTCGGTTTGTCTATTACGTAAAAAGTGGTGACAAGCGGGAGGCGCTTCGTATCGCGCGCAGCCCCTATAATAAATTTTATCTGACAGTGCGCCGCGACATTCATGAGCCCAGAACCCTGCTGGCCCTGCCCTCGCCTGAGGCCATTGCAGCGGCCAATGAGGATGCGCACAGCTAAGCGCCACCACCCACAAAATGGCAAAAGAAAAACCTCTTAAAGCATAGGCTCTAAGAGGTTTGATCTTTGTGGGTCTGAAAACCCCGCTAAAGCTTAGCGGTGCTTCATTACCAGACCGTCACGCTCAAGGCGCTTGCGCTCAAGTTTACGAGCACGGCGAACGGCAGCAGCCTGTTCACGGGCCTTCTTCTCAGATGGCTTTTCGTAGAACCGACGCATTTTCATTTCGCGGTAGACACCTTCGCGCTGAAGTTTTTTCTTCAGAGCACGCAGAGCCTGGTCCACATTATTATCCCGAACGGTAACCTCCATGGGTTACACCTTCCTTTCTATAGCCATAATTTACGGTGTGGGACATCGGGGTCACACCGCAGGGCGCGCGTGATATAGCAAAACCCTGGGTTCCACACAAGTTATTTCCACAACAGAAGCCTTTGCGGGCGCTGGCTTAGAGCCCGTCAAAAGGTCAGTACATGGGTGGACTATAGCAAACTTGGGCGCCAAAGGCAAAATTGCGGCACTATGTCCCTCGCCTGCCCCGGCATTCCGTGGTAGAAAACGGGCAAGGATAAATGACGCGACGCACGAGACGGATCATGGCCAAGAAGCAGACAGATGACCACACGCCTGAGGAACTCCGCCTTCCCCTGATGGAGGCGATGACTGACCATGTGGCATTTGACGGCTGGACGGAAAAGGCGCTGGCCAACGCAGCAGCCGACGTGGGCGTAAGCCCTGAGATGGCTGAGCTTGCCTTCCCGCGCGGTGCCATTGAGGCACTTGAATTGCACCTTGAAGACGCCGACCGCGTGCTGGCAGCCGCGCTCAAGGAACGTGACCTCGCTTCCATGAAAATTCGCGACCGCATCACCACAGCCATCCGTACACGGCTGGAACTTAACATGAGCGAGCGTGAAGTCATCAAGCGCGGCCTGGCGGTACTGGCCCTGCCCCAACATATGGCGCTGGGCAGCAAGGCGCTTTGGCGCACTGCGGACGTTATGTGGCGTGCGGCAGGTGATACCAGCACAGACCATAACTGGTATACCAAGCGTGCGACGCTTTCAGCGGTCTATAGCTCAGTACTGCTTTACTGGCTGAACGACGAGTCGGAAGGATGCGAGGACACCTGGGCTTTCCTTGATCGCCGTATCGAGAATGTCATGGCCATTGAAAAAGCCAAGTTCCAGATGCGCAAGGCCTGCGAAAACGCCCCAACCCTCAGCAGCTTCCTTGGACGCCTGCGCTATCCGGGGGCCTGATGGCGGGCACGGACACAACCGAGCTTGCAGGCCTCACAGACGAAGCCGCTGTTCTGGTGAACCGCTGGCTTGAATATCTCACCTCTGAAAAACGGGTTTCACCCCACACGCTGACCGCATACGGCAGCGACTTTGGCGATTTCATCAGTTTCCTCGCGGACTATAAAGGCGGCGGCGTGGGCATACGCACGCTGGCCGGACTTGAGGTGCGTGACTTCCGCGCCTTTCTGGCGTCCTTGCGCGGCGACAACCTGTCGGCCCGCTCTGTGGCCCGGTCGCTGTCGAGCATCCGCAATTTCTACCGTTTCCTGGCGCGCACTGAAGGCATTGAAAATGATGCCATCAAGGCTGTGCAGGGGCCCAAGCTGCCGCACCGCGTTCCCCGCCCGCTGACCGAAGAAGCCGCGAAGTCAGTGATGGAAACGGTGGGCGAGTTTGAAGAGGAGGTCTGGATTGCCGCCCGCAACACGGCCGTGGTGGCGCTTCTGTATGGCTGCGGCCTCCGTATCGCGGAAGCGCTGTCGCTGAACGGTGACGATATCCCGTCTGGCGACACCATGCGGGTGATCGGCAAGCGCAATAAGGAACGCATCGTGCCGGTGCTGCCTGCTGTCAGGGAAGCGATCGCGGCCTATAAGGCTGAATGCCCTTTTGCCATCACAGCAGACGGCCCGCTGTTTGTTGGCAAGCGCGGCAAACGCCTGAGCCCACGCACCATCCAGGCGGCCATGCAGAAGGTGCGTATCGCCCTTGGGCTGCCGGAAAGCGCGACGCCGCATGCGCTCAGGCACAGTTTCGCAACACACCTTCTGTCTCGCGGCGGTGACCTGCGCACAATTCAGGAACTTCTGGGCCACGCAGACCTGAAGGCAACGCAAGTTTACACGGAAGTGGATAGCGCCCGCCTCAAGGATGTGTATGATAAGGCCTTCCGCCGCCGATAGAGCTGGCCAGTATGTTTTCGAACCACTTGGGGACCTATGCAGGATAAAGATATCGACCGTTTCCGTGGCTGGGCTTTGATGGCCCTGTATGCCTCCATGGCAATCCTTGGTGCGATGCTTGTCCTGGCCGCCTTCCGCTTGTGGCCCTCCATGAACGACGGCGCAACTTACATGTTCATCCTGACCGCATGCGGTGCCGCAACCATTATCCTGAGCACCCGCTCAAGCCTTGATTTTTACCGCAAGCTGCGCCGCGGTGAACGACCCAAACTGGCCCTATTGCCGTTTGTCCTGATGGTTTTAACGTTGTTTGCCGCCAGCGAGATGATCTCAGCCGTCTAGCTATCCTGTTATCTCGAGGTCCGAAAATGGCGAGCCAACACCCCAGGCTTCCGCTACACTGTCCTCATGACAGAACAAGACCGACATATCCTTTATGACGTACTGCTGAACCGGGATGCCCGGTATGATGGCAAGCTGTTTTTCGGCGTTACATCAACAGGCATCTACTGCAGGCCCATTTGCCCGGCACCCAAACCGAAGCCGGAAAATGTCCTGTATTTTTCAGACAGTGACACAGCCGCCTTGGCCGGCTTCCGGCCCTGCAAACGCTGCCGGCCGGAAGCCCGCCCCGGCAGCCCCGCTTGGCAGGGCACCAAGGCCACCATCAGCCGGGCACTGAGGCTGCTGGCACAAGGCGAAGGCCCTGACAGCCTTGCAGAGCTGGCTGACCGTCTGGGCGTGACTGACAGGCACCTGAGACGGCTGTTCAAGCAGCATCTGGGTAAAAGCCCGATGGATGTAAAGCAGGAAAACCGGCTGGGCCTTGCGGTGACGCTATTGAAGGAGCCAGACGCCAGCATTCCCGATGTGGCCTACGCGTCCGGCTTCGGCAGCCTGAGGCGCTTCAACGACGCCTTCAAGACCGAATTTGGCATCACGCCAAGTGAATGGAGAGAAAAAAATGCTCACGACAGCGACCCTACCTAGCCCCCTTGGGCCCATCACCCTGGTGCTCAGGGGCGAAACCATCGTCATCTGCGAATTCGCCGACCGCGCAGCGCGCGTGACGCGGCAGCTGGAAACTTTCTTCCCCGGTGAGACGCCGATAGAAGAAGCAGCACCCAGCACTATCGTCAACGCCTTTGAGGCCTATTTCAAGGGGAATCGCGATGCGCTTAATGGTCTCGAAACAGACCCCATGGGCACACCCTATGAACGGCGTGTATGGGATGCCCTCAGGGATATTCCGGCGGGCAACACCACAAGCTACGGCGCCATGGCACAGGACCTGAAATCCAGCCCCCGGGCCATCGGTCGCGCCAATGGCCGCAATCCGGTGGCGCTCATACACCCCTGTCACAGGGTGATCGGCGCCGACGGCTCGCTCACCGGCTATGCGGGCGGACTTGAGCGCAAGGAGTGGCTTCTGAAGCATGAGGGCGCCTTGCTGGCCCTCTAACTACCTAACCAAACCTTTGAGCCTTCTAACGGGCGGCGCATCGCGCCGCACGCACCCCAGCTTATTGTCGAAAACAAGAAAGGAACCACGTTATGACAGCCCTCAAAGTCATCGCCATGCCAACCAGTAAAGCCCGCGCCTACCAGCGCGGCGGCGTGGACGCCAATGGCCGCGTGCCCGAAAAGGAAGCCTCCACAGGGCCTGGCAATCCCTGCCGCCATTGCCTCCAAACCATTGAAGCGGGTGCCGAAAAACTGGTTCTGGCCTACCGCCCATTTCATGACCTGCAACCCTATGCAGAGCTGGGGCCGATTTTTCTGCACGGTCGTGAATGCGACCGCCATGACGAGGCAGCTGGGTTTCCAAGCATGTTCAGCCGGTGGGGCACCGTGATGGTGCGTGGCTACGGCACCGACAACCGCATCCAGTATCAGGCCGCACGCCATGTGACCGTGGATGAGCTGGAATCACAGTGCACGGAGATGCTCAACGACCCAAACGTCGCCTATCTGCATGTCCGCACATCCCAATATAACTGCTATCAGTGCCGGGTGGAGCGTGCCTGAGCGCCTTCGCAGATGGAAAATCCCTTCCCTTGCACACATCAATGCAACCTGCCGCCAACAATTTTCAACGAGCGTCACTATCAGGGATAGTAGATCAGTCGATTTTACCTTAGAGTTCCTTGGGGTGTCATTGAAACCAGCGCCAATTCGGCGCCTGTTACTTGATGAAAAGTGGGGAACTATGAAAAAGCATATTGAAAATCTGATTACGGCGGGCGTAACCGCTGTACTCGGCCTGTCGACCTCTGCGCTTGCGCAGTTTGAAGGACCGGTGGTTACCGTGCCGGAACCTGAAGCAGCACTTGTGTTGCTGCCGGCAGCTGCCTATCTGGCGCTGAAGGAACACCGGCGCCGCGCCAAGGCTAAAAAGCGCCAGGACTAACCCCGTTAAGGAAAAAGCCCTGCAACTTTCATGATGCAGGGCTTTGGTTTGTCAGTAGGCATTTGCCATCTGGCGACTATACGGTTGAGGTCCCGCAGCGTTTGGCCCTTTCGCCTCCCGGCGCCGGTCCTTACCGTGAAACACCTGCATCACTTCACGTCTGCGGCAGGGTCCGATATAGGTTGCGGCGCGCACGAACGGCTTTGGTTGTGCGCTGATATACTGCAGTCGCGTATCCATC
Organism: Kordiimonas sp. UBA4487; assembly: GCF_002389025.1. NCBI lineage: Bacteria > Pseudomonadati > Pseudomonadota > Alphaproteobacteria > Kordiimonadales > Kordiimonadaceae > Kordiimonas > Kordiimonas sp. UBA4487. The sequence continues at coordinate 196,222 of NZ_DGNR01000012.1, read as the reverse complement.
TGCTTGGCGGTCAATGGCAGGCCCAGAATTTCATTCACGCCAGCATCCCGCGCCGTGAAGACCTTGTCCTTGCTCGGCGTCGGCATGATCATGACGATCGGCGCCTCAGACACCGTGCCATCACACATGCGAATGAACTTGGCGAAGTCAGACCCGCCATGATCGCCAAAGTCAAAATCCAGGAAAAAATGAGTAAACTGAAAAGCCTGCATACGGTGCACGGCTTCCTTCATTGTATCGACAAGCTGCACCTGCCCGACACCACTATCCTTCAGATAGTGCCAAATAGTTTCACCCAACTGTTTATTCGATAGAGCCACAAGCACTTTCATGGCCCGGTAATCCACCCCGGTAACACCCCTCAACACAGTTCCTCCCGAACTCACGCTCCCCAGCGTGATTTATTTTCAGGCCTGCATCCCCATGCACGCCCCTACCCTGAATACAGCAATAGTAAAATATTTCAAAATAGTCAAAATAATGCAGCCAAGATAAATAGAAGGAAAACTACAAGTTTCCTTCATTATATCTGGAATAGAAAATTAACCAATATTCCAACGATTCTTCAACACTTGTAGAACCTATTTCTCTTCATTATGCATTCACTAAACGGCTGCGATTCCGCCGGTCAGTACCGTGATAGATGCGCACGACCTCGCGCCTACGGCATGGCCCGATATAGGTTGCAGCCCGAATAAAGGGCTTCGGATTGCCGATCATATGAGTCATCCGCGTCATCAGGAGTTTGGCAGTCAGTGGCAGGCCAAGAATCTCATGGCAGCCGCCGTCCCGCGCGGCCATAACCTTTTCCTTATCGGGCGACGGGATGACCATCACAGCAAACGCTTGCGCGATATCGCCATCGCACAGGCGCAGGAACTTGATAAAATCCACCCCGCCGAACTCCGGCAGGTCATAATCCACAAAATACAGATTGAAGCGGTTAGCCTGCATGCGCGCCACTGCGTCCTTGGCAGAAGTCACCATCATGCAGGACCCGATACCCTGGTCCCTGAGGAAATGCCAAACGCTGCGCCCGAGCTGGTCGTTCGACATGGCGATAAGCGCGTTAAGCTTGCTGAAGTCTATTTTTTTGGTCTGCATGAACTGGACCCCCAAGTGCAGTTGGTCATGCCTGAAGTCAAAAATGCCTGATGACTTTAATTTTATTCAAATTGTCTGAAGTGAATGAAATAGCGCGCAAAACACCCGCAGGTCAAACTTTGGTTAAAATTTTATCAATTAAAGTAATCGTTTACAGACAACAAAAAAGCCCGGCAAAAGCCGGGCTTTTCCATCGCTTGCGGGCGATCTTTCTTACATATGGATCGGGCGACCATGAACCGCCAGGGCGGCCTCTTTCATGGCTTCCGTCTCGGTCGGGTGTGCGTGGCACGTCAGCGCGATATCTTCCGCGCTTGCACCGAATTCCATGGCCGTGGCGGCTTGTGCGATCATGTTGCCGGCATCAGCACCAATGATGTGAACACCCAGCACGCGGTCAGTTTTCTTGTCTGCCAGGATCTTCACGAAGCCTTCCGTCTGCAGGTTGGCTTTCGCGCGGCTGTTGGCGGAGAAGGGGAACTTGCCGGCCGTATAGGCGACGCCCGCGTCCTTCAGTTCTTCTTCTGTTTTGCCCACAGATGCCACCTCAGGGAAGGTATAAACCACACCCGGGATCACATCATGGTTCACATAGCCATTGAGCCCCGCGATATTTTCGGCAACAGCCACACCCTCGTCTTCGGCCTTGTGCGCCAGCATCGGGCCTTCGATCACATCGCCAATGGCCCAAATGCCTGGAACGTTGGTTGAAAAATCATGGCTTGTTTTGATGCGCGAGCGGTCGTCCATCTCAACGCCAATGGCTTCAAGGCCAAGGCCGCTGGTGTAGGGTCGGCGCCCAACGGACACCAGCACCACGTCGGCTTCAATCGTCTGGGCGTCGCCACCCTTGACCGGCTCGAACGTTACATTGACGCCCTTCTTGGTTTTTTCAACCGCTGTCACTTTGGCCGACAGGTTCAGCTTCATGCCCTGTTTCTTGAGGCTACGACCGAAGGTTTTGCGGACTTCCATGTCCATGCCCGGCAGAACCTGATCCATGAACTCAACAACCGTCACGTCAGAGCCGAAGCGCTTCCAGACAGAGCCAAGCTCAAGCCCGATGACACCGCCGCCGATGACCACCAGGTGCTTCGGCACCTTCGGCAGGCTCAGGGCGCCAGTGGAGGACACGATCTTTTCTTCGTCAATCTCAATGCCCGGCAGGCTGGCAACGTCAGAACCGGTGGCGATGATGAAATTCTTCGCCTTTACCTCGCGCGTGCCGCCGTCATTCAGGTCAACCGTCAGCGTATCCTTGGATTTGAAGTGGCCTGTGCCCTTGATCCATTCAACCTTGTTCTTCTTGAACAGGAATTCGATGCCACCGGTCAAGCCGTCCACGATCTTCTGCTTGGATTCCATCACCTTCTTGATGTCGAAATCCAGGCCCTTCACGCTGAGGCCCATGGCTTCAAAATCGTGCCCTGCTTCATGATACAGGTGCGAACTGTGGAGCAGCGCCTTGGACGGCATGCAGCCCACGTTCAGGCACGTACCGCCAAGCGTTTCACGTTTTTCCACACAAGCTGTCTTGAGCCCAAGCTGTGCCGCACGGATCGCAGCCACATAGCCACCAGGGCCAGAACCAATTACAACAACGTCAAATGCGTCAGACATATTATGTCCCTCTTGTCATAAAGATGGGTGGGATTTCGGCCCCACCCATGTAACTCGTCACAATCCCGGCTGGCTTACATGTCCAAGAGCAGGCGGGTTGGATCTTCAAGCGCTTCCTTCACACGGACCAGGAAGGTCACAGCTTCGCGGCCATCAATGATGCGGTGATCATAGGAAAGCGCCAGATACATCATCGGGCGGATCACAACCTGGCCGTTTTCAACAACCGGACGCTCCTGAATTTTATGCATGCCCAGGATACCGGACTGCGGCGCGTTCAGGATCGGGCTGGACATCAGCGAGCCGAAGATACCGCCGTTTGAAATGGTGAAGGTGCCGCCCTGCATGTCGTCAATGGTCAGCTTGCCGTCGCGCGCCTTCTTGCCGAAGTTGGCAATGGACAGCTCAGTGTCGGCGAAGGACATGTTCTGCGCGTCCTTCAGCACTGGAACTACCAGGCCGTTCGGGCTGGAAACCGCGACGCCGATGTTCGCGAAATTGTGGTAGACGATCTCGTCACCTTCAATCTGCGCGTTCACAGCAGGGATTTCCTTCAGCGCCAGGCAGCAGGCCTTGGTGAAGAAACTCATGAAACCAAGCTTGATGTTGTGCTTGCGCGCGAACAGGTCTTTGTATTTGTTCCGCGCCGCCATCACAGCAGACATGTCCACTTCATTATAAGTGGTCAGCATGGCCGCTGTGTTCTGGGCATCCTTGAGGCGTTCGGCGATCTTCTTGCGGAGCCGCGTCATCTTCACGCGTTCTTCGCGTGGGCCGGCAGGTGCGGCAGCCGCAGACGCTGGCAGAACGTCAAGCGTGCGGGCCGAGCCGGACTCGATCGCAGACATCACATCGCCTTTGGTCAGCCGACCGTCTTTGCCGGTACCGGTGATGGAGCTTGGGTCCAGGTTATAGTCCTGCACGATGCGGCGCACAGCAGGCGACATCGGCATCAGGTCTTTGGCTGGTGCGCCCTGGCTTGCCGGTGCAGGGGAAGGCGCTGGTGCTGCTTCCTCTTTCTTGGCAGCGGGGGCTGCGGCCTCTTCCTTCTTGGCGGCAGGTTTGCTGTCGCCCGAACCACCGGAAGACGCCTTGCCTTCGGTATCCACTTTCGCGATCAGGGCGCCGATTTCGACATCCTGGCCTTCTTCGGCCACGATCTCAACCAGCACACCAGCCACGGGGCTTGGCACTTCCATTGCGACCTTGTCGGTTTCAACTTCCACAATCGGCTCATCAGCGGCTACAGCGTCGCCAACCTTTTTCAGCCAGGTACCAATCGTGCCTTCCGCGACCGATTCACCCATTTGTGGGATAACAATATCTTCGATTGCCATGTTTCGGGGCTCCTACCCTGATTAAACCGTGAGTGCCTGATCGATGAGCGCTTCCTGCTCGGCCGCGTGCTTGGACGCAAGACCGGTGGCGGTTGCAGCGCTCGCCGCGCGACCAGCGTAAACCGGGCGCGTCACGGGCAGTTTGATGTCTGTGAACAAGTCTTCGAGCAGTTCGTGGATATAGGACCAGGCCCCCATGTTGCGGGGCTCTTCCTGACACCAGACGACTGTCTCGACATTCTTGAAGCGTTTCATTTCCTTACCGATTGCCGAAGCCGGGAATGGATAGAGCTGTTCGACACGCAACAGGTATGTGTCGTCCAGCTCGCGCTTGTCGCGTTCGTCCAGGAGGTCATAGTAAACCTTGCCTGAACACAGCACGACGCGCTTGATCTTGTCATCCGCCTTCAGCTTGATCGAACCACCAGCCTCGTTTTCTGCATGGTCCCACAGAACACGGTGGAACTGGGAACCTGGGCCGAAGTCCTCAAGCGCCGAGGTACAGCGCTTGTGCCGCAGAAGCGATTTCGGTGTCATCATCACCAGCGGCTTCCGGAAAGAACGGTGCATCTGGCGCCGCAGAATGTGGAAATAGTTCGCAGGCGTGGTGCAGTTGGCCACTTGCCAGTTGTCCTCGGCAGAAGACTGCAGATAGCGCTCAAGCCGGGCGGACGAGTGCTCAGGCCCCTGACCTTCATAGCCGTGCGGCAGCAGAAGCACCAGGCCGGACATCCGAAGCCACTTGGCTTCAGCCGAACAGATAAACTGGTCGATGATGATCTGGGCACCGTTGGCGAAGTCGCCGAACTGGCCTTCCCACAGGGTCAGGCTGTTTGGTTCCGCCATGGAGTAGCCATACTCGAAGCCCATCACACCGAACTCTGACAGGTGGCTGTCGAGCACCGTGAAGTCTGCTTCAGGGTTGACTTCCTGAAGCGGCACGTAGCGGTCTTCGGTTTTCTGGTCCACGAACACGGCGTGACGCTGGCTGAAAGTGCCGCGGCCACAGTCCTGGCCAGACAGGCGCACACCGTAACCTTCACGCAGAAGCGTGCCGAACGCCAGCGCTTCCGCTGTTGCCCAGTCAAAGCCCTCGCCGTCCTCGAACATCTTGTGTTTGGCGTCCAGGACCCGCTTGAGCGTCCGGTGAATATTGAACTTCTCCGGGTAGCTGGTGATCTGTTCGCCCACTTCGCGCAACATGATCTCGGACACGCCAGTTTCGGCGCGGCGTTTTTCGTGGTCCTTGTCGGCAAGGCCAAGGCCTTCCCATTTGCCTTCGAACCAGTCGGCCTTGTTGACGCGGTATTCTTTGGCCGCTTCAAACTCGTCCTCAAGATAGCTGATGAATTCATTTTCCATCTGCTCGAACTTCTCGGCCGTAATCACGCCTTCTTCGATCAGACGGTCCGCATAGATCTTGACCACGCTTGGGTGTTTCTTGATCGCGGCATACATCAGCGGCTGGGTAAAGGCCGGCTCGTCAGATTCGTTGTGACCGAAGCGGCGGTAGCAGATCATGTCGATCACCACATCGCGCTTGAAGGTCTGGCGGAATTCGGTCGCGATCTTGGCAGCGTAGGTTACCGCTTCAGGATCATCGCCATTCACATGGAAGATCGGCGCCTGCACCATTTTGGCCACGTCCGATGGATACGGGCTGGAGCGCGCAAACTGCGGGCTGGTGGTGAAGCCGATCTGGTTATTCACAATGAAGTGGACCGTACCGCCGGTGTTGTAGCCACGCAGGCCGGACATGCCGAAGCACTCCGCCACGATACCCTGGCCTGCAAAAGCCGCGTCACCATGCAGCAGAAGCGACAGCGTGGTGTGACGCTTGGTGTCTTTCTTCTGTTCCTGCTTGGCGCGGGTTTTGCCGATCACAACCGGGTTCACAGCCTCAAGGTGCGATGGGTTGGCGTTCAGCGACAGGTGGACCTTGTTGCCGTCGAATTCACGGTCGGCGGAAGTTCCCAGGTGATATTTCACGTCACCCGAACCCTGCACGTCATCAGGCTTGAAGGAGCCCCCGTGGAATTCGTTGAAGATGGCGCGGTAAGGTTTTGCCATCACATTCGCAAGCACATTGAGGCGACCGCGGTGCGGCATACCGATGACGATCTCGTCCAGGCCGTACTGGCCACCGGTTTTCATCACGGCTTCAAGGGCCGGCACCATGCTTTCGCCGCCATCAAGGCCGAAGCGCTTGGTACCGGTGTATTTCTTACCAAGGAAACGTTCAAACTGAACCGATTCGATCAGCTTGTTCAGGATCGCGATCTTGCCGCGGTCGGTGAACTGGATTTCCTTGTCACGCCCTTCGATCTGGCGCTGAATCCAGGCCTTCTCTTCCGGGTCGTTGATATGCATGAACTCAACGCCCAGGTTGCTGCAATAGGTGCGGCGCAGAATTTCAAGGATCTCGCGGATGGTGCCAACTTCAAGGCCAAGCACACCGTCCATGAAGATCGGGCGGTCCATGTCGCCAGGGCCGAAACCGTAGGTGGACGGCTCCAGTTCCGGGTGAAGCGGACGTTCTTCAAGGCCCAGTGGGTCCAGGTTGGCCATAAGGTGGCCACGCACCCGGTAGGTGCGCACCATCATCAGTGCACGGATACTGTCAATCGTCGCGGCCCGAATGTCTTCCTGGCTCAGCTTGGCGCCCGCAGGCGCAGGCTTGCCGACGTCCTCGATGAACATGTCGGAACCGTCAAGGCCCGTCGTCAGGTCATCGCTTGGGCGAAGCGGCCAGTCCTTGCGGGCCCAGCTTGGCCCCGAGCTGGACACACCGGATTCAAGTGCGTCGAAATAAGTTTGCCAGCCTTCATCAACAGAAGATGGGTCAGCGGCATATCGTTCGTAGAGCGATTCCACAAACTGTGGGCTGACACCTTCCAAGGCGGCGATGCGGTCCATATCTGCACCCATGGGCAAAATGGCGCGGCGCTTTGGCCGCGCCCCCTCTTTTAACGGTTAACCGTTGATTGCTTTCAGAAGCGTTGTACCAAGCGCAGCCGGGCTGTCGGACACAACGATACCAGCCGACTTCATGGCTTCGATCTTGTCCTCGGCACCGCCCTGACCACCAGAAACGATAGCGCCAGCGTGGCCCATCGTGCGGCCTGGAGGCGCGGTACGACCAGCAATAAAGCCTGCAACAGGCTTCTTCACCTTGCTGTGCTTCAGGAACTCGGCCGCCTCTTCTTCCGCAGAGCCGCCGATCTCACCGATCATGATGATCGAGTGCGTGTCGTCGTCCTGCAGGAACAGGTCCAGGCAGTCGATGAAGTTGGTGCCGTTAACCGGGTCACCACCAATACCGATACAGGTGCTTTGGCCAAGGCCTGCAGCCGTTGTTTGTGCAACAGCTTCATACGTCAGTGTACCCGAGCGGGATACGATGCCAACATTGCCAGGCTTGTGGATGTGACCAGGCATGATGCCGATCTTGCACTGACCCGGCGTGATCACGCCTGGGCAGTTCGGGCCCACAAGGCGGGTCTTGGAGTTCTTGAGAGCGCGCTTGACGCGAACCATGTCCAGGACCGGAATACCTTCGGTGATACAGATAACCAGCTCGATTTCGGCATCAATCGCTTCGAGGATCGAATCCGCCGCGAACGGAGGTGGTACGTAAATTACAGAAGCGTTGGCATCTGTTGCTTCACGCGCATCACCAACCGTGTTGAAAACAGGCAGATCCAGGTGCTTCATGCCACCTTTACCTGGCGTTACACCACCAACCATGTTGGTGCCGTAAGCAATCGCTTGCTCTGAGTGGAACGTGCCCTGGGCACCAGTGAAGCCCTGACAGATAACTTTAGTGTCTTTACCTACGAGTACAGACATTACGCGGCCTCCTTCACAGCTTTAACAATCTTCTCGGCTGCGTCATTCAAATCGTCGGCAGAAATAATTGGCAGGCCACTATCAGCCATGATCTGCTTGCCAAGTTCTACGTTGGTGCCTTCCAGACGGACCACCAGTGGAACGCTGAGCGCCACTTCACGGGCTGCCGCCACAACACCTTCCGCGATCACATCACAGCGCATGATGCCGCCGAAGATGTTCACGAGGATGCCTTCGACATTGTCATCCGACAGAATGATCTTGAAGGCTTCGGTTACACGCTCTTTGGTAGCCCCGCCGCCAACGTCCAGGAAGTTGGCAGGCTCGCCGCCCTTCAGCTTGATGATGTCCATGGTGGCCATGGCAAGGCCAGCGCCGTTCACCATGCAGCCGATGGAGCCATCGAGGCTGATGTAGTTCAGCTCGTATTTGGAAGCTTCGATCTCTTTGGGGTCTTCTTCGCTTTCGTCCCGAAGCTCGCGCACGTCCGCATGGCGGAACAGGGCGTTGCCGTCGAAGGACATCTTGGCGTCGAGGACGATCATCTTGTCGTCTTCGGTCAGAACCAGTGGGTTCACTTCCAGAAGCGACGCATCGAGATCGGTGTAAGCCGCGTAAAGCGAGCTAACAACTTTCATGCATTCTTTCGCAGCTGCGCCCTCAAGGTTCAGGCCAAAGGCCACCTTGCGGCAGTGGAAAGGCTGCAGGCCGGTTGCCGGATCGATCGTGATGGTCACGATTTTCTCTGGCGTGCTTTCGGCCACTTCCTCGATATCCATGCCGCCTTCTGTGGACGCCATGATGGCAAGCTTGCCGGAGGCCCGGTCAAGGAGCATGGAAAGATAGAATTCGCTTTTGATGGCGCAACCGTCTTCAACATAAACGCGCTTCACCTCTTTGCCCTCTGGGCCAGTCTGGTGCGTTACAAGCGTTTTGCCGATCAGTTCCTTGGCAACGGCTTCTACATCGTCCAGCGATTTAACAACCTTCACGCCGCCCGCTTTACCGCGGCCACCAGCGTGAATTTGCGCTTTGACAACCCAAACAGGGCCGCCAAGTTTTTTCGCTGCGTCGACAGCTTCCGACGCCGTGTAGGCAACACCGCCTTCAAGGACGGGAGCGCCATATTTCTTCAGCAGGCCTTTCGCCTGATATTCATGGATATTCATCTGTCCAAGAGCTCCTTGGGGGCTTCTAGAGTTTCAGCTTGTTAGCCGAGCGATGGGTCGATGTTGATGCAAGCTTCCATCAGACCCTTCACTGCATCTACGGAGTGATCGAAGCCGGACTTTTCTTCGCCCTGCAGTTCGATCTCCACTACTTTTTCCACGCCGTTCTCGCCGATCAGCACCGGTACGCCAACATACATGTCATTGAGGCCATATTCGCCCGTGAGGTATGCAGCAACCGGCAGCAGGCGGCGCTTGTCTTTGAGGTAGCTTTCCGCCATTTCGATCGCGCTTGTTGCAGGCGCATAGAAAGCGGAACCGGTTTTCAGCAGGCCAACGATCTCCGCGCCGCCGTCACGGGTGCGCTGAACGATCTGGTCGATTTTCTCCTGCGTGGACCAACCCATCTTGATGAGGTCAGGAACCGGGATACCGGCAACCGCGGAATAGCGGGTCAGCGGCACCATCGTGTCGCCGTGGCCGCCCAGCACGAAGGCTGTCACGTCCTGAACAGATACGTTGAATTCTTCAGCCAGGAAGGTGCGGAAGCGGCTGCTGTCCAGTACGCCAGCCATACCGCAAACCATGTTGGTTGGCAGGCCGGAGAATTTCTGCAGCGCCCAAACCATGGCGTCCAGCGGGTTGGTGATACAAATAACAAAGGCATTGGGCGCGTATTTGCCAATGCCTTCACCAACTGATTTCATTACCTTCAGGTTGATGCCCAGTAGGTCATCGCGGCTCATGCCAGGCTTACGCGGCACACCGGCTGTCACAATAACGACATCGGCGCCTGCGATATCAGCATAATCGTTCGCGCCTTTCAGGGAGGCGTTATAGCCTTCAACCGGAGCGCTTTGTGCGAGATCAAGGGCTTTACCCTGTGGGAGACCTTCCGCGATATCAAAAAGAACCACATCGCCCATTTCCTTGAGCGCTGCGAGATGTGCAAGGGTGCCACCGATCTGGCCACTGCCGATCAATGCAATTTTTTTACGTGCCATGAGAATGCTCCAGCCAATTTTTTTTGGGGGCCACTAGAGAGTAACCACATACTGAAAAACAAAGAATATTCTGGGAGGTAACTAGCGCGTTTACCCTGCTCAGACAAGCCATTTACGGTCAACCTTCCACACTATATCTTTATGAATCGTTACATTATTGAGTTTTTGGACCCATTGGTGGTCCTTTTTCAATGACCAGCCATGCGCTGTGGTCATAGCTACTACCCTTTTTTTACACATCTTTAACAATCTTGCGCGCCCGCACCGCCCGAGTCTCTGTTTGTGACGAATAAGCGCACCATATTGCCAACAGAAATTTCTCCCGCTAAGGGAGGGAGGGGATGAATTCAATATTGGAAACCGACAACCATGGTTGATGTCAGAATTGACGCGCGTCACGACCCGGCAGCTTTGGGCGAAGTCCTTCAAAAAGAAGGGCGCCTGCAGGTGCCGAACTTCTTTCCTGATGATGTGGCCGAAGAGTTGTATACGTTACTACGCGCCAACCCAACATGGTTCACCGCCTATAATGAAGGCGAAAACTTCTATGAAGTGCCACAGGCTGAGATCGCGGCTCTCAATCCCGCGCAGCAGCAAAAATTCTGGCAGATCATCCAGAAGGGTGCGCGCGAGGGGTTCCAGTATTTCTTCCAGCAATATTATATTTCTGACGCTGTGCAGAATGGGCGCGAAAGCGGCCACCCCCTGCATTTCATGCATGACTTCGTCAATTCAGAACCGGTTCTCGAATTCATGCGCACGCTCACCCGCGAGCCCAAGGTGCGCTATATCGACAGCTTCGCCAGCCAGTATGTCGCCGGAAACTTCCTGACCCGCCATGATGACACCCACGCCACCGACGACCGGGTCGCGGCCTATGTGATTTCCATGACCAAAGACTGGAAGGCCGACTGGGGCGGCAACCTGGTGTTTTTCGATGATGACGAAAACATCGAAGGCGGCTTCAAGCCCACCTTCAACACGCTGAATATCTTCCTGGTACCCAAGCCCCACGCCGTAACGGTGGTGGCGCCCTTTGCCGGCGACCGGCGCACCAGCTTCCTTGGCTGGGTGAAACGCTAGGCGTTCTGGACAGCCTTCTGCCGCGTGACCGGAAGGTAGATCTTGAATTCAGTGCCTTCCCCTGGACAGGTGGAGACGTCGATCGCCCCATTGAGCGATTTGACAATCCCGGCCACCTCAGTCAGTCCAAGCCCCGTACCTTCCCCAACCCCCTTGGTGGTATAGAACGGGTCGAATATCTTGTCGACATGGGTGCTGGATATACCGCAGCCCGTATCCCGGATCGATAGTTCAACCGCCTCATCCTGGCGCAGTTTATAATATTTCGGCCCCGGAATGGTGCCTCCATTCACAGGCTTCAGACGCACCTCAAGGCGCCCGATACCGTTATCAAGTGCACTGACAGCATTCGACACCAGATTCAGCATGATCTGACTGAACTGAACCGAATTGCCCTGGAACAGGCCACATTCAGGCTCTATCTCGACAGAGCATTCCACAGAACTCGGTACAATCAGCTTTGCCAGTTTCCACGCTTCCCGGGTCTCTTCGCTGACATCAATCTGCTGCAAATCCATCGAGTTTTTGCGCGAAAACATCAGGATGTTCTGAACCATGGTCTTGATCTTGAGGCAGGCCTCCATCGAATCCTTCAGGTCCTCACACACACCGCCCAGGTCTTCCCGGCCTTGCAGATCGCCAAGAGCTGCTTCTAGATTCAGGAAAATCGGAAACAGAAGATTATTGATGTCGTGGGCCACGCCGCCCGCCAGACGCCCAAGTGCCTCGATCTTCTGGGTTTGGTTGATCCGCTCCTCTGCCTCAACCCTCTCTGTCACATCCCGGATGACAGACGCAAAGACCGTAGCTTCGCCAAAGGCCGCATTGATTGGGAACACAGCCACATCGGCCTTGATCTTTTCACCCCTGACATTGATGAAATCGACAATGCCGTTCCAGCGCCCTTCCGCCATCGCGATCTGCCTTATTTCCTCGCGATCGATCAGGTCAGGCGTTTCAAGCTGGATAAAATCATAGACAGCCCTGCCGAGCAGCTCACTTGATTTGACCCCCAGCATCTTTGCAATGGCGTGATTACATTCCGTGATCTGGAAGTTACTATCCGAAACAATCATGCCGTCGCTCATCTGGCGGATCACTTCCGCCTGACTCTTGAGCTGCCCTTCAATCTGCAGGCGTTCGGTGATATCCCGACAACTGGCGACATAGACCTTTTCGCCGTCTGTCAGGACGGCGTTCCCAACGGCTATCTCAATCGGGATTTCACCGCCGCCTTTCTGGCACGCCTTAAGCGTCAGTGGCGGCATATGATCGCCATCCGGCTCGAACTGGTCGAACAGCCGACAGAGCGTTGGGCCATCGACATGGTCGCTTCCCAGAATACACTGGATGTTCAGCCCTTCCATTTCGCCATTGTCGTAGCCCAGTATGCTGCTGACAGCGGCATTGGCGAGAATAATCGTCCCACTTTCAGAAAATGCCATGATGCCATCCGCAGAATGCTGCGTGATCGCCTTGAGAAATTCATGGTATTTTTGAGTAGCGTCATAACGCATCGGGCATTTCCCCAGCAACAGCCTGTATGGCCGCAAGAATTCACGCTTGTGACTATAGTAATACCACCTTAACGATATCTAAATAAATATAATTCAATCTTATGGTTAACCAAATGTCTGGAACCTATCGACTAAGATAGTTCTTACCAGACACTTCAGGCAGATCGAATGAAACAAGTAACTGACGCTGCTCTTGTTTCAGCCAAAACGGACAGGAAATCACTTCCTGATTGTAGAGATTATGGCATCAAGATTTGAAAGGGGGTCACTTTGAGTCAGTTCGCCAAACCAGCAGAAATGATACAAAAGCTATTCGGCAGCTTTTTCGAGACAACCGAGACTCTGACCCGTAACGCGCATCACCGTAAGCCACGCAAGGTGGTGGACACCTCTCCTGAACAGAATTTCGAGGACGCCATCAAAAACCTGGCCCAACAGCGTGAGCTGGTGGTCGCAGGGAATCTGCATGTCCTCAACACTGCAAAGATCAAGGTAAAAGTCGGCGAAAAGTGGCCCCGGTTGAAATCCACGATCCAGATGAACGTGGAAAAAATCATCCAGGACCACCTGGGCCCAAATGACGAAATGTTCAACTACAAGGACCTGAACTACGTCATCGCCTTCGACGAACTGGATGAACAGGAAGCCTCAAAAAAACTGGCCCATATCTCCAAGCTGATTATCCAGCGCATCTTCGGGACCGACGCCCTTCTTGAAGGGTTCGAGCTCGAATCGACTGCCGCGGCTATTGAGTCTGAACAGCTTACGGGTAGCGGCGGTAACGTCTCGAACCTCCTGGGGTCCATCGAGTCGCTTGCCACGCCGACCCGCCACAACATGCAAACCATCAAGGCCGAAGGCTTTGAGGCAGAAGCACCCGGCACGCCTGACGAGACCGCCATGATGGACCAGATCCAGGCGCTTCTGGACAAGATCGCCCAGTCTGTCGGCGAATTGGGGCAAACAGGCGACATGAAAGATTTCGAAGCCGTCCTGGAATCACTGCAGGATCAACTGAACTACGCCTTTTTCACCTCTCAGGAATATCTCGAGAAAATCAACACCGGCCAGTTCCAACTGTCCCCTGAAAGCCAGGCGCAGCAGTTCCTTGAATCGCTGCAGCAGATGTCTGCCCAACTTAATGGCCAGCTACACCAGGTGCAGGAAGACATGAAAGACACCAGCGCGGAGATCACCACGCTGAAAAATGGTGCCTGCATCAAGGAAAGCATGATTGCCAACGCCAATATCGTTGACCTTGATCCAGACGAAGTGGAAATGTTCCCCAGCCACCCTGAACTGCTGTCCGAATTCGGGGAAGATGCAAGCTTTCAATATTTCCCTGTATGGGATGTGAAGCTGAATGTGGTGAACACCTATCGCTGCAGTGTCGCGCTGACCGTGGGCGGTGTAACGCGAGAGCTCAGAACAATGCTGCCGGCCAATTGCCCAAACTATATGTATGAGCGACTGGATATCATCACCGCCCAGAAGGCGCTTCTGGACATCAAGGAAGCGGCCGCGTCCGACATTGTCTGTACGTTCGGCATCACCATTCGTCATTCCATCTTGCAGAACCCCAAAACACGCTCCGTGCTGGGGGATATGTTCAGACGCCTTAGTAATGCCGAACGCCAGCTGCTGATTATCGAAATCACAGACGTGGCCGACAATACCTGGGCATCCCGCATCCTGGAAAATGTTGGGTACCTGAAACCCTTCTGTCGCGCCATCCTTGTGCGCCTGCCTCGCCAGTTCCAGGGCCACTCAGACCTTAAGGCCGGCGGTGTTTACGCCATCGGCTATCACCTGCCAGACCTTGCCGGAACGGAAGCCAGCAAGTTCCAGGAGCTGGACAGGTTGGTGATTCAGGCAGAACGCTCGGGCATGGTCACTTTCGTCAGCGGGGTGGACCACACAAGCCTGGCGGCCAGCGCCGTCGGTTCAGGCGTGCGCTATATCGGCGGCACTGCAATCGGCACACCGCTTGATTTCCCCTGGGGAATTTTACCGTTCGAGCTTGGAAGCATATACAGCCGGCGCATGTCCAGCTAACGCGGCCTTACTGTGCCATACAGCGTTCGATTGCCTGCATCACCTCGGTACGGGTCACCGGCTTATAGAGTACTTCATGCGCGCCAATTGATTTGGCGATTTCCAGAAAATCTGTGTTGCCCACACGGCCGCCCCCAGACATGGCAATGATCCGCAAGTCAGGTTGATGCTGGCGCAGCTTCTGGATCACCTCGATACCTTCCACCTCCGGCATGATGATATCAGTGATCACCAAATCAAACCGGCGGCTTGACGCAATATTGAGGCCCTCGCGGCCATTGCTGCAAACGGCGACAAAATGACCTTCCCGCTCAAGCACCTTCGACAAGGCCTTGCGAATAGTTGGATCATCTTCAATCAGACAAATATTCAGGGTCATAAAACGCCTCTTTATCGCCGCCAACTTGCGCGCACTCAATTAATAAGGGCAAACTATCACCTCGTCAGCAACTAATATATATTAAAAGGCGACCAAACCGCTGATTTCAGGGCGTGATTTTCATCGACGCCCCAAAGGGCAGGCTTATAGTCTGTATGGGTCCAGACATCTGGACCGCAGACAGAGGACAGAATCATGCCGACGCCAATCACTGCCGATACCGGGACTGTCACCACCATCGTCCAGCACCATGTCAAGCTGGGCTCAGAGAAACTGTTCGAGGCATGGTCCGCCGACATTCGCGCCGCGTGCCGCACCTTCCCGGGCTATCTGGGAACGGAGGTCATCCGGCCGGAAGACGAAGAAGGCATATTCATCAGCATTTTTCGATTTGACAGCTATGGCAATCTGGAAGCCTGGATGAAATCGGATTTACGGCAGGCGCTTCTTAAAGATGCAGAGGCTTTTTGCGCCGCCCCGCCGCGCATCAGCCGCTACCGCAGCCTGGAGTTCATGTTCCCACCGGGCGATGGGGGCAAACCGCCGTCACGGGAAAAGATGGCAGTCGTCACGTTCCTGGGCCTGATCGCGCCGGTCTATTTGGTCCCGGGGTTCGTGGAGGCCTACATCACTACCCAACCGCTGCTGGCCACGCTGGCATCGCTCGCGATCATCACGCCCTCAATGGTCTATATCATCATGCCTATCCTCATCCGCCTGTTCAGGCCGTGGCTGAGGAAGTGACGCCCTATGCCACCTTGCCGTGCCCGCGGTGCAGATAGTCTTCCGACTGCATTTCCATCAGGCGTGAGACCGTGCGTTCGAACTCGAAATGGCCGTCGCCCGCTTCATAAAGGTCAGCGGGCGGGACGGCAGCAGAGCACAGGAATTTCACGCCGTGCTCATAGAGCGCGTCGATGAAGGTCACAAACCGCTTGGCTTCATTTCGGTTTTCCGGCCCCATCTGCGGGATCGCCACCATGATCACCGTATGGTAGGCCCGCGCGATCGCCAGATAGTCGGCTGAGCCGAGCGCGTTGGCGCACAGCCGCTTGAAGCTGAACACCGCCACGCCGCGCGCGGCCTTGGGCACGAAAAGCTTGCGACCCTGAACGGTCAGTTCGTCAGACGGCACCTTGTCGCGGTTCTCAACATCGCGGTCGGTCAGGCGAAAGAAGGCTTCTGACAGCTTGGCTGTCGATACCTCATCAATGGGTGTGTAATAAGTATCCACACCTTTAAGGCGGTCATAGCGATAGTCGGTGGGGCCATCCAGCGGCACCACCTCGAACTGGCTTTTGATCATCTCGATAAACGGCAGGAACAGCTGCCTGTTGAGCCCGCCTTTGTAGAGGTCGTCGGGCACCCGGTTGGATGTGGCCACAATCACCACACCGCGCTCCAGTAGCTCCTTATAGAGCCGCCCCAGCACCATGGCATCGGCAATGTCTGTCACCTGCATTTCATCAAAACACAGCAGCGTTGCTTCCATGGCGATCTGGCGGGCCACCGGGGGGATCGGGTCATCGCCCACCACCCGGCCACCGCGTGCGGCGCGTTCCTTGGCTGACATACCGCGCCATTCCTTGAGCCGCGCATGAATATCCAGCATGAACTCGTGGAAGTGCACGCGCTTTTTGGCTTTCACCGGCGCCAGTTCATAGAAAAGGTCCATCAGCATGGACTTGCCGCGCCCCACGCCGCCATAGACATACAGCCCCTTCGGCACACCCTTTTCATTATTGCCCCACTTGAACAGGGTGGAGAGCCGCCAGCTTTTGATCGACAGGCTGCGGGATTTCGTCGCCACTTCCGGGTAATCCAGCAGATCCTGGTAAAGCCGGTCGAAATGCTTCAGCACCCGCAGTTGATCATCGTCTGCGCGTACTTCGCCCTCGCTTTCCAGGCGGCGGTAAGCTTCAAGCGGGGTCTCGGTTGTGGCCACAAAAGTCTCCAGCCCGTGGATGGTGTTCCTTTCTCCCTAGCATGGCAGGGAAATTCCTCAAGCCAAAATACCAATCCAGCCGCTTGCCGCTTTTATGGCTTTGCTCGTGAGGCTACCCAAACAGGGCTTTCGCTTGACCTTGGCCGACTTCGCCTTATTCAACAGGGTACAGGCGCGCAGCCCAAAAAGGGCGCCGCAGCTGAACAACCCGTTTCGACACCGCAACTGTTAGGACCGATTAATGCCCACACCGCCCCGTATCATCCCCATGCCCGGCGTGAAAAACTTCCGCGACATGGGCGGCTACAAAGTGGCCGACGGGCGCACCATGCGCTGGGACAAACTGTATCGGTCTGGCCACTGGGCCGAGTTCACCGGAACCCCAGAGACCGGGGCCCCCGCATATGGCATCACCACCGTGATCGATTTCCGCTCTGACGTGGAGAAAAAGCGCCACCCAGTGGGTTGGCCGGATGGCTGGGCACCGGCCTATCACGCCACCCCCATTGGCGGCAATGCAGCCGCCTGGGTGCAGGACCTCTATGAGCGCCTGTCCACCAGCCCGTTCCCGGCGAAGGAACTGCGGGATCAGTTCATCCTGGCGTTCGAGACCATCCCGGTCGCCAACGCGGACGGCCTGAAGCGGTTTTTCGATATCATTCTTGAAGGCAAGCCCGATGATAGAGTGCTGTTTCACTGCACCGCTGGCAAGGACCGCACGGGCATCGCGGGTGCCCTGCTGATGCGGGCCCTTGGCGCGTCGGAGCCTGATATTACAGCAGACTTTTTGATGACAAACGATGCCGTAGACCTCCCGGCCACCAGCGCCATGATTGCGGAGCGCCTGTCTGAAAAGGCGGGGCGTGCGATCGCACCCGATGACGTTCATCCGCTTGTGGGTGTTGAGCCCGCGTTCCTGGACGCCGCCTATGCCAGCATTGAGCGGGCTACCGGGTCAGTGGATGCCTATCTTGAAGACACGCTTGGCCTGACACCTATGCGTCAAGCCCGGCTAAGGGACCTGTTTCTTGAAGGGTGAGCCGCTTTCGGCCGCCACTTCCCGGATAATCTCCTTGATGCGACCACTTTCTCTCAGGCGCGCGATTGCGGCGTTGATCTGAGGCAGCAAATGCACAACGTTCTTGTGCGCCCTCACACTCAATCCGACCTCGACCCGCACTGGCCCTTGTTCAAATAGGGTGGAATTGGCGCCAATCCGCACGTCATAATCCAATGCACCTAGGATCGCCGCATCCGCGCGCCCTGCAGCCAACAGACGTAACGTATCGTCGATATCCTGGCCTGGCACCCGAATACCAAAGCTTTCCTGATCGTGAAAATCGAATCCCTGAACAGCAGCGACCCTGAGTTTTCCGCGGTCCTCTGCTGTTGCAACCGGGAAGGTCTCGCCTTTTCGGAATACCCAGATCTCACGCGAGGTGTAGAATACATCACTCCAGCTTTGGACGGCGACCTCCTCGTCCCGCGTGCGCCAGATCGGCGCGGCACAGCAATCCAGCAAGATGCGCCCACTTGCAAACATGCGGCGTTTACGGGCCTGGGGCGCGTTCACAAACACCGCTTTGACCCCGGTTTCAGCCAGAATTTCGCGCCACATGCGCTGCGTACCCATGGTATCGCTGCGGCCCACCATTAAAACGCCGACATATTCGCCCCGACCGGCCTTTTCCGCGTCAGTCTCCTTCAGGATATCCGCAACGCGCCCCTTGGTCCTGAGCGTCGCAATTGCTTCATTAAGGGCAGGCAGAAGGTCCGCACGCGACTTGTGAACCCGCACGCGAAGGTCTGCGACCGTATGCACTGGGCCAAGCTCAAGGGGTCTTGGCTTCAACCGCAGGCGGCGCTCATAGTCCTGCCTGTTGACGATGGCGATGTCCGCCTCGCCTGAGGCGACATGGTCCAGTACCTCCTCGATATCGTGAACTTCAATCACCGTCCCGAACTGGGCCTTCAGGTCATAGACAAAGCCCTTCACCTTGACGAACCGCAGCTTGGCCGCGTTTTCAACAGGGTCGACCGCGTGACCGCGCCGGAAAACATAATGTTCGGCAGACTGGAAAAAGACATCCGAAAACAGCTGTGTTGCCTGTTCCGCCGGCCGCTGCCGCCACTCGGGAATCGCGCAGCAATCCAGAACGATGTCGCCCTTGATAAACATTTCACGCTTGCGCTCATGGGGCGCACTGATGATTTCCGCCTCGAGCCCGGCTTCGGTCAGGATGGCAGACCAGACCCTGTCGAATTCGATCGAGTCGCTTTGGCCAGCCTTCACTTCCTCATTGGCGAAAGATGGCAGGCCCACGGCGCTGACCAGGCAAAAGGCCATAAAAAAGCGCCACATCCTTGTTGTCAGACACCTCCTGGCTCCTTGAGCACATGCAGAACTGATCACCACCGCATCTCCTTCGCCCCTAGTTTCCAGACCGCAACCGCGCGCCGGTCAGCGTCGCGATCCGCCCGGATGACTGCAGGCGTTTGATCGCCTCGTTGATTTGCGCCAACAGGTCCGGGCGGCTTTGATGCACCCGCGCCCGCAGCACCAATTCATTATGCTCCGGTCCTAACTGGAGTGGACGGCGCTTGAGCTTCTGTAATCGCCTGAACTCCTGGCTGTTGACAATCGTCAGGTCCGCCTCGCCGCTTGCTACAGCGTCCATCACCTGTTCAATCGTCGCTAATACCACCGTGCGCCCGAACAAATCGTCGCCCTGATAACTGAAGCCGCGCACAACCGCGACCTTGAAGGCTCTCAGATCTGTGGGGTCAGGCAAATCATATTTACGGCCGTCCTGCAGCACCAGGTGATCTACTGTATAAAACACCGGCCGGCTCCACAGCTGAACAGCGATTTCTTCTTCGCTATCGCGCCACTGCTTGATCGAGCAACAGTCAAGCACCAGTTCCCCGGTTACGAAACGGCGGCGCCGGTCTTCATGACCCGGAACTTCAACCAGCTCCACCGGGATCGCGGATTCCTCCAAGATAGCGTGCCATACATCACGGAACACGCTGGCTTCCAAGCGACTGGCACGGATCGGTTCACCTTCTGCCTGGACCGGCGCTGCCCCATATAGGTCACCCCAAAGGACCAGCGCGCACCAAACGGCGCTGTGAAGCATGCGCCGGAAATTCATTCGCCGCGCTCCTTTAGAAGCAACAGCATATTCAACCGGCCGTCTGCTTTCATGGCGGCGATGGCAGCATTCAGGCGCGGCAGCAAGTCGGGCCGGGAGACATGCACACTTGCAAGCAGCGCCCCCTCGGCGCTGACGCCGCCAAGCTCAAGTAGCTGCGGATTGGTGGCTTGTTCTATACGAAACTGAAGGCCTGTGATGATGCCAATATCGGCACGGTTCTTTACCACCAGGTTGAGGACATCCGTATGGTCGCGGCCATCCAGACGAACACCGAAATAGTCCTGCCAGCGATAGTCAAAGCCCCGGATACCAGCCACCCTGAAGGGGCGCAGGTCTTCCCCTGTTTCAATTGGCACCACTTCGCCCTTGCGGAACACATAGTGCGCCCTGGCATAGTAGATGGGGTCGGAGAACAGGTGAGTCATCTGTTCTTCGGGGGTGTCCCGATAAATTTTGGGGTGGCAGCAATCCAGTGTCAGATACCCCTCTACAAAAGACCGGCGCTTACGCTTGGGTGGCAGATTAACATAAACAACATCGATGCCTGCCTCTGCCACAATGGCTTCCCACACAGGGGCCAGCCCGCTTGTATTCGTACGCCCTGCGCGCACCGGCTCGTCGTCACAAAATGCAGCGCAAGTCATCGTGACCAGCATTATCCCAGCAGTGATTGCAATGGCGCCTTTCAACGAATGCCCCTGATTACCTTTTCCTCTTGGACCCATAGTGCACCACAAGTCCTTGCCCAAAAGTGAAGATTTTATCGACTTGATCGAAAACCGTCACCCCGCAACCTATCCTGGCTACCTCTCGGGCCCCGACACGCCCATTCAGCGGTCGCAGACATCCTGGCGGGGCACGGACGCGTTGGTTGCCAGATGCAGCAATCGCTTCAATCTGCCGACCAGCCGGGAGGGCCGCTGTATGCGCCGACCAGCCACCTTAACTGTAGGCCTAACCTCAAACGGCTCAAGGTTTTCAAGACGGCTGTTCCAGTCGTCATCACCTGCCTTCTTGAGCGCCCCATCCAGGCCCAGAAGATCATCGGCAATTTCCAGCATACGGCGCTGCGGCACAATACGCGGACTTGCCTCAAGCATGGCAGCCAAATGCTGCGCCGGGCTTTTGTCGGGCTCGAGTGCACAGGCTGTGATAATCGCGGCAGCGGCAGACCGTGTCATGCCGGACGCACAGTGGATGAAAAGCCGGGCGTCCGCCGGCAGCGAATAGACAAAATCAAGCAGCGTCGAAATATGCTTCGGGTTCACCCGTTTGTTGCTTTCGATATCCAAGAGCAGGATGTTTTCGGCAGGAAGGCGCCAGAACTTCAAGGCGCCCATGGCGGTCGGCCCAATGCGCACGGCATGTGTCGCACCGAACCTGGCCGCCATACGCGCGGCCCCGATCTTGGATCCAATTCTGATTAGCATATGTCTCTCTAGCCAGCTGAAGTCCCCACATTTCTGCTTAGCAGAACAGTCAGGATAGCAGGTGCGAGCGTGCCAATATAGATGAAAGTGGCTCAATTCCGCCTTCTCATGAAAAACGGGCCCCACAAGGTGAGGCCCGTTCCCGGTTATTTGGGTGTCTGCGCGCAACTGTTATTTGGCGCCGCGCAACACTGGGTACACCTTCTTCTCGTTCGGGGTATCGTCCTGCCCCGGCTGGTTGCCGTCATTGGTGCTGTTGTACCAATATTCGTAGGAGAACAAGCCATCTTCGCGGGTCACCAGCGATTGCATATAGTTGTTGATGCCCTGCGACAGCTGCAGGCTATAATCCAGCGAAATGGCCTCGCCCGCGTTGAACGGCGTGGTGCATTTCACGTTGCGGAACCACATCATCCAGTCATCCGGCGCTTCTGTGCCCACCGGCGGCACAGACACCTGCGGTTCATTCAGAAACGGCATAATCGCCGAGATCGTTGGATACTGCGATGTGGAATGACACGACATACAGCTTGAATTCGGGTTGTCCACCGGCCCGTTCAGGCGCCCGCCCCAACCAAGGTGGCTTGCGGGAAGTTCCGGCTTGCCGTCGACCATGCGCTGGTTGATCACCGTTTCCTTCAGCACCGGGTTGATGATGGTTTTGGTGGGTGTCGGGTTGTTGGAGCTTTCGCGATACTCTGGGTCATTGCCCCACATGAGGCCAACAGGGATCATATTGTCCCACTTGTTGTCGTTCCCAAGCGTGCCATTATAGATGAAGGTACCAAACACCCAGCCACCGGTATCGTCCGCGCGGGGGTCACGCACCATGATATCCATCTGGATCAGATTGACCGTGGTGACCGACTGGCATTCCGGCAGGTTTTCGCCGCACTGCTTGCCCGTGCTGCCTGGAATGTCCGTATTATAGATGTAGCCTTTCCAACTGATGGGATCGACCAGATACGGCACTTCATCGGCGTCCAGCGTGGTGAACAGCACCTTGCCCACAATTGTGCCAACCGGAAACCCCTTGCCGGCCTTCATGTAAGAGAGGTCAGGATAGGCGGGTGTCGGCCACACCTGCCCGATAGTGTAACCGCCTGGCTCATTATAGAAACCAACGGCATAGGCAAAGCTGGGGGTTACCTGCTCGGGCGCCAGCATCTGCTTGAGGATCGGTCCCTCTTTTGTCAGGCCATGAAAACCTTCGCGGCCATTCACCCCGTAATGCTGCCAGGGGATATGATACCAGTTGCGCACCTTGTTATCTTCAAGGTTGAAGCTGTTCTCAATGTCATCCGCATGGGCATTGCCTTCGAATACATAGTCCCGCACGGCCATGGCGTATGAGTACCAGTCTTCCTTGAAATCGATTTTCAGGATTTTCTGGACCGCCTTGTCCTTCTTCATATTCGGCTCTTTGCGCGGATAATCCTGGCTCAGGCGGAATACCCGGCCGTCATATTCACCGGGGGCGAGCATGCGCCCGAAATCCGGAAACTGTTGCCCCAGCTTGCTTGGGATATTCAATCCCTCATACCGTTCCGCGACCTTGCTGTGATCGTCCGCAACGGTGGTACCACCAGTTGGCGCCAACAGCGCCAGCGCGCCGATGCCCAGCCCCAAGCCTTTCCTGAAATATCGCATCATGCTCCCCTTTCCAAAGTTGTCCAATACAACCTATATAAATGATAAACACAATTCCTGGTATTGATTTATCTCGAAAAACGCCATCATATGGTTGTAAATGTCATTTTGAGGAGACAGACCATGGCCACCACCCGTCACGCCAAGACCGGTTCCGAGCCCACGTTATCCCTGCCTGACCTGCCAGCTGTGCCCTGGTCAAAATTTGGTGGCGAAGCCCCCAAACAACTCTCATGCGAGGCAGGCACGCTGCCGGCGGCCGATGTGGTGATCCTCACATGGGCGGAAGCCGAATGGGCCGCCCTAGAGCAGGTGTTTGTGGAAAGCAGCACTCCCATGCCCTACAGCGCCCGCAATACCAGCAAGTGGGACGGTTGGTACCGGTATGACTGGGACATGCCGTCAGGCAAGTGGCCGCAATATTGGGATTACTGGGGCGAATACCGCTTGGTGGAAGTGCGCGGCAAGAAAGTGCTGCTATTCAAATCAAACACCCACCTGGACTGGCCGGGCCAGAGCTATCTGGAGCAGATGACCAGCCAACTGCTGGACGCTACAGGCGCGTCGCTGCTGCTGTCCATCGGCACGGCTGGCGGCGCCGAGCTTCATGACCATGAAGGCACAGTGCGTGTGGTCTCGAGCGGCCAGCTTTATGACACCGACTATCCAACCGCCCCCTCCAAATGGGCCACCTATTACTGTGACTGGACAGCGGACGACAGCTTCCTCGCGAAGGCCGACTTCACGCAAAGCCTGTTCCCCATTCCGACCACAAAGAGTGACCTCGAAAGCCTGGCCAGTGCTTTTGAGGACGGCAAATACGACCTGAGCACACTGGACGCCAATGGCCTGTGCTTTGGTGACGATACGGTGAAGGTGTATGACATGACACCCAACAAGCAGCCGCTTGTGACCACCGCCACATTTGTCGTGGCGACAGACGCCAAAAACTCGCCGTTTGCCGACAAGGCCGTGGTGGAGATGGACGACGCTGTGCTTGGCAAGGTGTGCCATGAGAAAGGCATCGAGTTCGGGTTCGTGAGGAACGTGTCTGACCCCGTTCAGAACGCAGACCTGCCAGTGAGTGTGCAGGGCGACTGGGGCGGCGTGATCTATCGCACGTATGGGCTATACACCAGCTATAACGGCGCACTGGTGGCCTGGGCCGTGATCTGAACCAATAGTAAACCGGGGCATTGCCCCGGTTGCACCGCTAGGGTTTCGGAGCAAACAGATCGAACATCTGCTGGCATGTTAGTTCGCGGGTCTTCTCACTAAAACTGTAAAAGTCTGGTTTGTCATCAATGCAGACCTGGGCGATCATGGTGAAGCCGGTCATGTCATCAACCAGCCCTGCCGCGACCCCGGTGCTGCCGTTTTCCTTGATGCGGTAGAAAAGGTTGGAGCCGCATTCGCGGCAAAACCCACGCTCTCCCCATTCGGAAGAGCTATAGACCTTGATATGCTCCTCGCCTTCAAAACAGACACTGGTCCCGCACTCGATTTCCATGAAGGGACCGCTGCCCCACCGGCGACACATGCCGCAGTGGCATACACCGAAGTGTTTTGAAGCCGTTTGTGCCTTGAAGCTCACTGCACCGCACAGGCATTGGCCCGAAATATCAACTGGATCTGTCATCTTGTACCCCCATCAAAATCGGTGCTGACAGCATACAATAAAAAAGGCCGGGGAAAACCCGGCCTTTAGATATATCGGTTTCGCGATTTCTAGCCTTTGCGCTCGACCATCATTTTCTTGATCTCTGCAATCGCTTTCGCCGGGTTCAACCCTTTCGGACAGGCATTTGCACAGTTCATGATGGTGTGGCAGCGATAAAGCCGGAACGGGTCCTCGAGGTGATCGAGGCGGTCGCCGGTGGCTTCATCGCGGCTGTCGATCAGCCAGCGGTAGGCCTGCAGAAGGATCGCTGGGCCCAAATACTTGTCGCCGTTCCACCAATAACTTGGGCAGGATGTGGAGCAACAAGCACACAGGATACATTCATAGAGGCCATCGAGCTTGGCGCGGTCTTCATGAGACTGCAGGCGCTCTTTCTCTGGCGTCGTCGACTGCGTCTGCATCCACGGCTTGATCGACGCATATTGCGCATAGAAATTGGAAAGGTCTGGTACCAGATCCTTCACCACTTCCTGGTGCGGCAGCGGCGTGATCGCCACATCGCCCTTGGCATCGTCAATTGCAGTGGTACAGGCCAGGCCGTTCTTGCCGTTGATGTTCATGGCGCAGGAGCCACAAACGCCTTCACGGCAGGACCGGCGGAAGGTGACCGTGCTGTCCATCTCGTTCTTGATCTTGATCAGAGCGTCGAGGACCATCGGGCCGCAGTTGTCCATGTCCACTTCGAATGTGTCCATGCGCGGGTTTTCACCGTCATCCGGGTTCCAGCGGTACACGTGGAATGCCCGGGTGTTGGATGCCCCATCCGCCTTGACGGTTTTACCCTTGCCAACGCGGGAGTTTTTGGGAAGTGAAAATTCAGCCATTTGTCGTCTCCCTTCCCTTAATAAACCCGAGCTTTAGGTTTGATATATTCGACTTCCTTGGTCAGCGTGTACTCATGTACAGGGCGTTCGCCCAGCGTGACCTTCTTGCCGTCAAACCAACCCACGGTGTGTTTCATCCAGTTATTGTCGTCCCGGTCCGGATAGTCCTCATGCATGTGGGCACCGCGGCTTTCTTTCCGCGCTGCAGCACCGTGCATGGTCAGGACTGCCTGGCCGATCAGGTTCTGAAGCTCGAGCGTCTCGATGAGGTCACTGTTCCACACGAGCGAACGGTCGTTGGTCTTCAGGTCGTCGAAGCCCGACGCGACATCGTCGATCAGTTTCACGCCTTCGGCCAGGACTTCCTCTGTCCGGAATACCGCACAGTTGTTCTGCATGGTCTTCTGCATCTTCAGGCGCATATCCGCCGTAGATGTTGAACCGTTGGCGTGACGGGCAGCGTCAAGACGGCCAATGGCCATCTCTTCATAGCCCTTCGGCAGCGGCGCCTGAGTGGCACCCGCCTTGCTGGTTTCAGCAATCCGGTGCGCCGTCGCGCGGCCAAATACCACAAGGTCAATAAGCGAGTTGGACCCAAGGCGGTTCGCACCGTGAACGGATACGCACGCGGCCTCACCCACCGCAAACAGACCTGGCACAACGGCGTCAGGGTCTTTCTTCGTCGGGTTGATCACTTCACCATGATAGTTGGTCGGAATACCGCCCATGTTGTAGTGCACGGTTGGAATGATCGGAATTGGTTCCTTGGTCACGTCAACGCCGGCGAATACCTTCGCGGATTCGGAAATACCCGGCAGACGTTCCGCCAGGATTGCCGGATCAAGGTGATCCAGGTGCAGGAACATATGGTCGCCTTCCGGGCCAACGCCGCGGCCTTCACGGATCTCGTTCGAGATGGAGCGCGATACCACGTCGCGGGACGCCAGGTCCTTCGCGGATGGCGCATAGCGTTCCATGAAACGCTCGCCTTCACTATTGATCAGGATACCACCTTCGCCGCGTGCGCCTTCAGTAATCAGAACGCCCGCGCCGTAAATGCCGGTTGGGTGGAACTGAACGAACTCAAGGTCCTGCAGGCCGATGCCTGCCCGAAGCGCCATGCCGCCGCCGTCACCGGTGCAGGTATGGGCGGATGTGCAGGAGAAGTAGGCCCGGCCGTAACCGCCCGTTGCCAGCACCACAGATTGGGACCGGAACGCGTGGATGGAGCCGTCTTCCATATTCATCGCAATCACGCCGCGACACTCACCCTTTTCCATGATCAGGTCGATGGCGAAATATTCGATATAGAAGTCGCTGTCATACTTCAGCGACTGCTGGTAAAGGCCGTGCAGCATGGCGTGACCTGTCCGGTCAGCGGCGGCGCAGGTGCGCTGTGCTGGCGGGCCTTCGCCGAATTCGGTGGTCATGCCGCCGAACGCGCGCTGGTAGATCTTGCCTTCTTCCGTCCGGCTGAACGGCACACCATAGTGCTCCAGCTCATAGACGGCAGCCGGTGCTTCACGCACCATATATTCAATCGCATCCTGGTCACCGAGCCAGTCGGAGCCCTTGACGGTGTCATACATGTGCCACTGCCAGCTGTCCGGCCCCATGTTGCCAAGGGATGCTGCGATACCGCCCTGCGCCGCAACAGTGTGCGAGCGGGTCGGGAATACCTTGGTGATACAGGCTGTCTTGAGGCCCGCTTCCGCGAGGCCCATGGTTGCGCGAAGGCCAGAGCCCCCGGCGCCAACAACAACGGCATCATAGGTATGTGTTATAATGGGATATGCGCCCGTCATGATTTATCCCCCAAACGCTATACGAAGAACGGAGAAGATGCTGAGCGCCGCAATGAGCACACAGGCGAAAGTGATCAGGACCATGGTCGCAATCTTGGTGCCCTTGTCGTGGACATAATCCTCGACAACCACCTGCAGCCCGAGGCGCATGTGGTATACGAAGTTTGCCACGAACAGGATCACCAGAACGGAGACCAGCGGCTGTTTCAGCCAGGCCACCCATTCAGCGTGTCCCTTGCCGGCGTTACCGACGAAAGAGACAACCATGAAGATCACCAGCGGAATGTTGGCCAGCGCGGTCATGCGCTGCACCATCCAGTGGTGCGTACCGTCCTTGGCAGAGCCCAGGCCGTGTACTTTGGCAAGTGGTGTTTTCATATCAGCCATGACTTACATCACCCCCATTACTTTGTAGGCCGCGACCCAGATCACGATTGTCATGACAATCGAGAACACAAAGGTCAGCCGCGCCGATGAGGTATTGGCCTTCAGCTCATAAAGCTTGCCGGCGTCCATGAACAGGTGGCGAATGCCGCCCGCCAGATGCTGCATCAGCGCGAAGGTGATGCCAAACAGGACGAGACGCCCGATGATGGAGCCTGCATAGCCCTGTACTTGATCGAAATAGTCGTGCCCTGTCGCCATAGCCACCAGCCACCAGGTAAGGAGGATAGAGCCAAAAGCAAGCGCCACACCGGTTGCCCGGTTGATAATGGACGCTGCCATGTGCCATCCCCAGCGGTACACCTGCAGGTGGGGAGAGAGCGGGCGTTTCACTTGCGCCATGAATAAATCCCCTGACATGTTTAATTCCGGCGGAATTAACTTTGTTAGCCTCGCACGTGCCGGATGCTGCACTGCGAAAGAATCAGGCATTGTTTTTAACGCCCCAGCCCCGGGTTTCGCAAGGAAGGAATTGGGAAATAAGGGACATTTTTCCTGTTTCACGCCAATATCTAGGGTGACTCGCCCCCACGTCCAGCGCTGTCATCACGATCGGCGCGAAGCTTGATTGTGAAAAACATGCCAAAGCAGGTTTCCCGCGCAAAGACTTGAAGAAGCCAGCATCGCTTGTTAACTTGTAGGTGTACCAAATACAACTTGATCACTTTTATTGGGGAAAAACGTGATTTCATCTTCAAGCCTGATCAGGGCATGGTTCGCCACAGCCATTACCTGTCTCGCCGCTGCCGGCATGTCCATGGTCTCTCCTGCGCTTGCCGAGGCACCGGCCGAAACACCCATAGAAGCCTTCGCCACGCTACCAGATTTCTCTGGCGCCAAACTATCGCCTGGTGGCGGGTCTGTGGCCTACAGCGTCCAATATGAAGGCCGAAAGGCTGTGATCTTTCAGAATCTGGATGGCTCGGAACGCGGCCTTATCCCGGCACCCGAAGATTCCGAAATATCAAGTTTCTATTGGGCGAACGACCGTGTCTTGCTGGTAAAGGTAGGCGCCCTTATGCGCCGGAGCGAGTTTCGCGACCAGACCTTCAACACCCGGATATTTTCCTTTGATCGGGAGACCAATAATTTCTTGTGGCTTGGCAAGCCGAAGCGACGCTTGAGGGCCACAAGGTCTGGGAACGAGCATGTCTCTCTCCATGAACGTATTGTCGACTTCCTATGGGAAGATCCGGACAATATCCTGATGGCGATGGATTTCGACCTCAACGGCGAAAGTGAAGTCTTCAGGGTCAACGTAAGGTCGGGTAGCAGAAGACCGGTCAGACGCGAGCGCAACAATATCCACAGCTGGCACACTGACCATAATTCGGAAATCCGGCTTGGCATCGGTTTCCGGTCTGATGAATGGTTCACCATCTACAAGACAGAGAAGGACGGCTGGATCAATCTGGACAAGACAGACTGGGGTAAGAAATATGATTTCGAAGGCTTCTCGCCAGACCCCCAGATCATCTATGTCAGTGGCCAGACAGACAGCGGCACCAAAGGTCTGTTTTCCATCGATGTCGAAACCGGCGAGATTATCGAAAAGCTCTTCTCACACCCTGAATATGACATTTCCAGTGTCACCGAACACCCGATCACTGGTCATGTATCAGGCGTGGCCTATGTCGACGATCACTACAGGATCACCTATTTCGACAAGGACCTGGCACTGATCAAACGTAGCATAAACAAAGCCCTGCCAGACACCGTCAACTATATTGCCGGCCAGGCAAAAGAGAAGCGCCTGTATCTAATCTACAGCGCCTCAGACACAGTTCCCGGTGCTTATTATCTGTTCGACCGCGACCAGGGCCAACTGCACTTTATCACCAGCGCTTATCCCAATATCGACGTCACGAAATCTGCAGTAACGCGCCGGGTCGATATTCCTGTTCGGGATGGCAGCACCATTCCCGCTTATCTGACAATTCCACACCACACCGACACGCCAAGGACTATGCCGACAGTGGTTCTTCCACATGGCGGGCCGCAAGCCCGTGACACCGCAGATTGGGACTATTGGGCTCAGTTCCTCGCAGACCGGGGCTATCTGGTCATCAAACCAAACTTCCGTGGCTCAACCGGCTTTGGGCCGGCTTTCCAGGAAGCCGGCGAAAACCAATGGGGAGGCCTGATGCAAGATGACGTCACAGACGCCACACACTGGATCGTCGAAAAAGGGTATGCCGACCCGAACCGTATCTGCATCGTGGGCGCATCTTATGGCGGCTACGCGTCACTTATGGGGGTAATCAAGGAGCCAGACCTGTATCAATGCGCCATTTCCGTAAACGGCGTAACTGACATTCCTTCCATGAAAGCCAATGACCGCAACTTTATAGGCGGCAAGGCCTGGGGCAAAAAATGGGGCCTGGAAGGCAAGAGAGACGAAGATATTTCGCCCTATGATCGCGCCGAAGAAATCAACACGCCCGTCCTGATCATGGCATCACGTGATGACCGTCGGGTCCCTTATGACCAATCGGCAAAACTGCATGATCGACTGGAAAAATTGGGCAAGGAAACCCGGTACGTGAAAATCGAAAGCGGTGACCATTACATGGTAACCGCAGCATCACGGGCAACCCTTCTATCTGAGACGGAAAAATTCCTGAAAGCGCATATCGGCAATGATTAAGTGTCTGATGGACGAAATTGGTGCCTCGGGCCGTTGCCGTCAACATAAAAGGCCGCTATAGCTAACCTTTGGTTTATCAACTGGTCTTTGGGGGACTTCATGAAAATCTCATTGCGCCGCCTGTTGGGTGGCTTGGCTGCGGCTCTGTTGCTGGCTGCCTCGACAGCAACCGTGCATGCACAACAAACTTCAGTGGCTGCAACTGCAGAAAAGTTTGCGCAGCTGCCGGCGTTTGATCAGCTTCAAATGTCGCCAAACGGCGCATTCATCGCCTACCTGACACCTTTTGAAGGTCGTAAAGTTCTGATGATACAGCACCGGCTTGGCGGTAGCCAGGTGGCTGTTCCCTTTCACAAGAACGCGGACATCGACTGGTTTCGCTGGGCTAGCAACGGTTTCCTGCTAATCGGGTACTCTCAGACACAGATCGACAGAAGCTATGTCCGGTCGAAGCGGGAAAAATACATGCTGGCCGCCATTCGCCGAGACGGTCAGAATTTCCAAGTTCTGAAACAGTCAGGATATGGCTACTACGATCTGTTGCCGGATGATCCGAACCACATATTGGCGCCCTATGGTGAAGACGTCGTGGAATTTGACCTGGCAACAGGCAACCATAAAGTGGTCCAGTACTCCCTGATGGATATATATGCCTGGCACCTCGACCAACAAAATGAGGCCCGATATGGCATCGCAGAAAAGGACGGCGAAACTGTACCCTACTATCGGATGCCTGATGGGGAATGGCAAAATGTCTCAAACCACGAATGGGCCAACAAAGGGTTTGGTATCCTGGGCTTCTTCGACGATCCCCAGTTTGCCTATGGCCGGGGCCCCAGCCAACATGGAACCCTAGGTCTATTCAAGGTTGATATACACTCCGGCAAGGTTTTGGAAGAGATCTATTCTCATCCAAAGGTGGATGTTGACGACCTCGTCGTGGCCCCGAACACGCGGCGTCCAATCGGCGTCTCATACACACTTGATCACAGTGAAATTTTCTATTGGGATGACTATTACAAAAAGTTTCATGCCTTCATTAATCGTGCGATTCCCGATAGAAACAATCTGATCGTGGGAAAAGCGCTCGATAAGAAAGCATATCTGATCCTGTCCAGAAGTGATCAAGAACCTGGCGTTTACTATCATTTTGATCTGGCCGAAAAGAAGCTCAGCCAAGTTACAGCAAAACACCCAGAACTTGATCCAACAACACTCGCAAAAATATCTTCCGTCAGCTTCACCGCACAGGATGGGCTGGAAATTCCCGGCTACCTTACGATACCTGTCGGTATGGAGGCCAAAAACCTGCCTATGGTCATCATGCCACACGGCGGTCCCCGTTCACGCAGTGACGCTTATTACAACTATATTGTGCAGGCAATAGCCGCCCGAGGATTTGCTGTTTTCCAACCAAATTTCCGAGGATCAACCGGCTATGGCCCGGCGTTTGAAGCGAAGGGTTACCATGAGTGGGGTGGGGTGATGCAGCGTGATGTTACGGATGCCACCCACTGGCTGATCAAGGAAGGAATCGCGGACAAAAACCGCATCTGTATCCTCGGCTTGTCATATGGCGGTTACTCCGCCCTTATTGGGGCCGCACAGAACCCGAACCTCTATGCTTGCGCTGTAAGCGGTAACGGTGTCGCCGATTTACCCTTCTTCATCGGCGACAAACAATACAAGTTTATCGGCGGCGAAGATCTGGAATGGGTCAAGGATATGCATCCGAAAGAAGGGGAGCCCGAGAGCGTATCACCAAAACATCTGGCAGATAAGTT
The DNA here is from genome assembly GCF_002389025.1 of Kordiimonas sp. UBA4487. Classification (NCBI taxonomy): domain Bacteria; kingdom Pseudomonadati; phylum Pseudomonadota; class Alphaproteobacteria; order Kordiimonadales; family Kordiimonadaceae; genus Kordiimonas; species Kordiimonas sp. UBA4487. The sequence continues at coordinate 163,737 of NZ_DGNR01000012.1, read as the reverse complement.
TGAGACACCCGTTCTGCTGATCCATGCCAAAGATGATGCGCGCGTTCAGTTGAATCAATCAGACCGCATGTATGATGCTCTCAGGAGCCAAAAGAAAGACGTCAAGTTCGTCAAGATAGCCAAAGGGACCCACTGGCTCGTCAATCGCGAAGCACGGGAAACCTTCCTCGTGGAATCACTGACCTTCCTTGAAAAGCACCTGAACACGCGCGTCGCGGCCAACTAGGCCCGAGACGCAAATTATCCGGCGATGGCTTCGGCCATCGCCACCATGCGCCGAGCCTCTTCAAGGTGCAGTTCCTCGATCATCCTGCCGTCCAGAACGGCCACACCCTTGCCTTCAGCTTTTGCTTCATCAAAGGCGGCCAGCATACGGCGCGCGAGGATCAGCTCGTCTTCGCTTGGTGCAAAGGTGCTGTTGGCCACGTCCACTTGCGCGGGGTGGATCAGCGTCTTGCCGTCAAAGCCCAGTTCCTTTGCCTGCTGGCATTCGAACGCGAACCCCTCTGCGTCACGGAAATTACTGTAAACACTGTCAAGGATCGTCAGCCCGTTCGCCCGCGCATGCAACAGCGCCAGCCCGAGCGCCGTGATCACCGGCAGACGGTCCTTCGTGTGTTTGGCGCGCAGGTCTTTGGCCAGATCGTTCGTGCCCACCACCCAGGTGGTCAGCCGGTCGCTGGCCGCAGCAATCGCGCCTGCATTCAGGAAGCCTTTCGGCGTCTCGATCATGACCCAGATTTCCATGTCCGGATGGGCGCTGTGCCAGGTGATTTCTTCTTCCACCTTATGGATGGCCTCCGGGTCCTCTACCTTAGGAATAAGAACAGCAAAGGGATGGTTGGGCACCACGGCCTTCAGGTCATCGCGCCACCAGTCAGTATCCAGCCCATTGATACGCACCACCAGGTCGCGCCCACCATAGTCACCAGACGCGACAGCAGCTGCGGCCTGTGTGCGCGCCTCATCTTTGGCTTCCGGCGCCACAGCGTCTTCAAGGTCAAAGATCAGCCCATCAGCAGGCAAGCCTTTGGCCTTCTCAAGTGCACGGGCATTTGAAGCGGGCATGAAAAGCATGCTTCTGCGGGGGCGGGCTAAGGTCATTTCATGGTCTCCGGATACAAAAGGCCCGGCATGATAGCATACCGGGCCCCTTGTTCAGCGTGTTACCAACCGCAGGTGCGGTCTTTGTTCTGCTCGTCAAGCCAGGCTTTGAGCGGCTCGAAATAGGCGATGATCGCTTCACCGCTCATCTCGCGGCTGCCGGTGAAGGCTTCAAGCGCATCCGGCCAGGGCTTCGAGGCGCCCATTTCCATCATGGCCTTGAACTTCTCGCCTACTTCCTTGTTGCCGTAGATAGAGCACTGGTACAGAGGGCCAGTCCAGCCTGCCTGGTCACAAGCGGCCTTGTAGAACTGGAACTGCAGGATGCGGGCAAGGAAATAGCGCATGTAAGGCGTATTGCCTGGGATGTGGTATTTCGCACCCGGATCAAACGCGTCCGCCGGGCGGTCGTTCGGTGCCTTCAGGCCCTGATATTCCTCACGCAGCTTCCACCAGGCGTCGTTATACTGGTCTGGTGTTACCTCGCCCGAGAAGACCTGCCAGCGCCACTTATCCACCATCAGGCCAAACGGCAGGAAGGCAACTTTATCAAGCGCCTGGCGCATCAGCGCCGGTACCGGGTCTGTGCTTTCCGGCACTTCGTCGATCAGGCCGATCTGCTTCAGGTAATCTGGCGTCATCGACAGTGCAACCATATCACCGATGGCTTCATGGAAGCCGTCATTGGCGCCATTCAGGTGCAGCGTGTCCTGGTTCTTGTAGGCGCGCTGGTAGAAGTTGTGACCAAGCTCATGGTGCACGGTAACAAAATCTTCCGCATTCACCTTGGTGCACATCTTGATACGCACGTCGTCTTTATTGTCGATGTCCCACGCGGAAGCGTGGCACTGCACTTCACGGTCCGCCGGTTTGACGAACAACGACCGGTCCCAGAAGGTATCCGGCAGTGGCTCAAAACCAAGCGAGGTGAAGAAGCCTTCAGCCGTTTTCACCATTTTCTTCGCGTCATAGCCTTTTTCAACCAGCAGGCTGGTCACATCCAGGCTGCCGCCCGCGGCCGCGTCAGGCTGGACCACATCATTGATGTTGCCCCATTCCTGCGCCCACATATTGCCCAACAGGTGTGCCGGGATCGGGCCGGTATCTGACACGACACGGTCACCATAGAAATCAGACAATTTCGCTCGCACCTGGCAATGGAGCGCATCATAGAGCGGCTTCACTTCAGCCCAAAGGCCGTCAACCATGGTGGCGAATTCGTCCGGGTCCATGTCATAGCCGGAGCGCCACATGGCGCCCACGTCCTTGTACCCAAGCTCACGCGCGCCTTCATTGGCGATATCCACCATGCGGGCGTAGTCACCTTTCATCGGCTTCGATATCTTGTGCCAGCCGTCCCAAGCCGCCAGCAGACGCTCCGGCGTGCGGTCGGACGCGATGATGTCTGACACACCGCCCAGCGACAGTGTCTGGCCTTCCATCTCGACCTTGCCGGTGCCGTATGTGGCATCAAGGTTCGCCTTGATCTTGGCAAGCTCAGCCGTCTTCGCAGCATCATCCGGTGCCGGCAGGGTCAGCCCACCCTTCAGGATGTTCATTTTGCGGCGCAGCTCTGCGGGCAGCTCCACATTCTCAAACCGTTTGGTCTCGTTCGCCAGCTTCACACCCAGAAGGGTGAAGGCTTCGTCCGCTTCCGCGACAATGGCGTTCGTGTCCACAGTGATGAAGTTTGCCTGCACCCATGCCTTGCGGCTGAGGCTGACGCTTTCATCAAAAAGCTGTTTCTCGGCATCTGCCATGAAGGCTGCCGCGTCTTCTGCGGTTGGTGCTTTTTCTTTTTCAGTGGTTGTATCGCCACATGCCGCAAGCCCAAGTGCCATCGCCGACATCAGCGCGATGGTTGATAGTCCTGATTTAAACTGTGCCATGATATCCCCTTTCAAGGCCTTATCGGAGTCCCCACACCGATCCAGCCATATCGGTCTTACAAATCGTCCCCGATAAGTCAACACGATTGGATACAATCACTGACGATTCATTAACCATCTTCACGATATGATCAGGAGGCTGCAGGCACCTGTTTTGAGAAAGGTTGTCCGCAAGGGCCGTGCCTGCCCGCCATGACGGGGGTCAGATGGAAACCGTATGACCGACAAGGCCAATAAATCAACACCGCCCCAAGGGCAATCTGTGCTGGACAAGATCGCCAGTCTTGTCGGCAAAGCCTATTTTAATGCCCTGACCAAACTGCTGTGTGAGGACATGGGCGCGGACATCGCCTATGTCGGGCTGCTGTCCGATGACAGAGAAGAGATGAAAACTGTCTCGCTTTACTGGGACGGTGCCCATATGGACTTCCAGAGTTGGCCCATCAATGACACCCCCTGCCTTGAAACCGTCAATAAGGACTTCTGTCTCCATGAGGCCACGGTACAGGCCCACTACCCTAAAGACAGCTTCCTGAAGAAAGAGCAGATAGAAGCCTATGTGGGATTCCCGCTGTTCGACGACCAGGGAACCGCCATTGGCGCAGTCGTGGCTGAAAGCCGCATGAAGCTTGAGGACAGCCAGCTTTTCGACTGCCTCCGCGCCGCACAATGCCGCACACAGGTGGAACTGCAGCACCATAAGGCTCTGGACACCATGCGCGAAACGCTAAGCCAGTCGCTGCTGTTGAACTATTCCAAGTCCATGTTCATGGCCAACATCACCCACGAACTGAGAACACCCCTGAGCGCCATCATTGGCTATGCATCGCTTATTCGCGACAGGCAGATCGAAGGCCCCCAGGTTCAGGAATATGCGGCAGAAATTTGTGCATCTGGTGAAGGGTTGCTGACGCTGATCAGCGATATCATGTCCCTTGCGATGCTCGAAATTTCCGATGAAACGGCAAAATCAGAGAAGTTCGACCTGACCGACCTGGCGCGCACCGGCAACCGCATGATCCAGCACCAGGCTGCGCAAAAGCATCTGAAGATCCTGGCCGCCACCCGGACCGAACCGCTGTATGTGAAGGGCGATGCAGGCCATACCAAGAAGGCCCTGATGAATATGCTGACGAACGCGGTGAAATACACCAGCATCGGGCATGTGGCGATTGAAGTGACAAAGCGCGAAGACGGCAGCGCTGTCCTGAGCGTAATCGATACCGGCATCGGCATGACAGATGACATACTGACCAAGGCGTGTGAACCGCTGACCAACTTCAAGAATGCCTATGACATGCATCAGGAAGGCTCAGGGCTTGGCATTCCCACCACCATGGTTTTGATGGACCGCCAGAAGGCCCGGCTGGAGATAGAGAGTGAAGTTGGCAAGGGCACCAAGGCGCATCTGGTGTTCCCGCCCGATCTGGTAATCGATGACGACGACGGCTTTATCTAAGGCCTGAATGCAAAAATGCCGGAGCAATCGCCCCGGCATTTTGAATGTCTCACGCTTTCGAAAACAGCTTACGCAGCAGCTTTCAGGATGCCCTGATTGAGGAGCGATTCCGCAATTTGGATCGCGTTCAGCGCCGCGCCCTTCCGGAGGTTATCGGAAACCACCCAGATGTTCAGGCCGTTCTTGACCGTCTTGTCTTCGCGGATACGGCTGATGAAGGTGGCGAAATCACCCACACATTCTTGTGGCGTGATGTAGCCGCCGTCTTCGCGCTTGTCGATCACAAGGCAGCCCGGCGCTTCGCGCAGCAGGGCACGTGCTTGCTTTTCGGTGATTTCCTTCTTGAACTCAATGTTGATCGATTCCGCGTGGCCCACGAACACAGGCACGCGCACGCATGTGGCCGTCAGCTTGATGTCCGGGTCCAGCATCTTGTGCGTCTCGGCCACCATCTTCCACTCTTCTTTCGTGTAGCCGTCATCCATGAAGACATCGATGTGCGGGATCACGTTGAAGGCGATCTGCTTGGTGAAATTCTCCGGTTTGATCGGGTCATTCACAAAGATCGCGCGAGTCTGGCTGAAAAGCTCATCCATCGCGGCGTTACCGGCACCGGACACAGACTGGTAAGTCGACACTACAACGCGCTTGATCACGGCGGCGTCATGCAGCGGCTTCAGGGCCACCAGCATCTGCGCGGTCGAGCAGTTCGGGTTGGCGATGATGTTCTTCTTGATCTTCAGGAGGTGATGCGGGTTCACTTCCGGCACCACAAGCGGCACGTCCGGGTCCATGCGGTAGAAGGACGAGTTGTCGATCACCATGGCGCCAGCATCGGCAGCCTTGGGGCCATACTCTTTCGACACACCGGAACCAGCAGCAAACAGCGCGATATTAACGCCCGTGAAATCGAACGTATCAAGCGCCTGAATGGTGAGTTCCTTATTGCCGTAATCCACCTTCTGGCCCATGGATTTTCGGGATGCAATCGCAATAATTTCTGTGGCAGGAAACTCCCGCTCATTCAGAATATTCAGCATTTCGCGACCGACATTACCAGTCGCACCTACAACAGCGACACGAAAACCCATCTTAATCTCCTATGGGGTGCAAAAATTGGAGCGTCTATTCACACTGCTCCACTCAAAAAAGCAAACACGAAGTATTTGCGCAAATAGTTAGTATTTCTACGCTTTAGGGGCGTTTCAGCCAAGTGTTTTCAAAATGGCGTCACCCATACCAGTGGTGCCGACTTTCTCAAAACCGTCGGCCCAGATGTCACCCGTGCGGGCACTATCCAGCGCCTTCGACACAGCGGCTTCAACCTGATCGGCCGCGTCACCCATATCCAACGAATAGCGAAGCGCCATGGCAAACGACAGGATCGCCGCAATCGGGTTGGCGATGCCCTGCCCTGCGATATCGGGTGCGGAGCCATGCACGGGCTCATAAAGGCCGGGCCCGCCAGAGCCGAGGCTCGCGCTTGGGAGCATGCCCAGGGAGCCTGTCAGCATCGCTGCGGCGTCAGAAAGCAGGTCACCAAACAGGTTGTCTGTCAGGATCACATCGAACTGTTTGGGGTTCTTCACCAACTGCATGGCGCAGTTATCGGCCAGGATATGCTCCAGCTTCACATCCGAATATTCCGCCGCGTGAAGTTTGGTCACTTCCTCGCGCCACAGAAGGCCCGATTCCATCACATTGGCTTTTTCCGCTGAGTGCACAAGGCCGTTCCGCTTGCGCGCCATCTCGAACGCCACGCGGGCGATGCGGATGATCTCCTGGTCCGTATAGCGCTGGGTGTTGATGCCCACACGTCCGCCTCCGGGCAGGTCTTCAATGCCGCGCGGCTCACCGAAATACACGCCGCCCGCCAGTTCGCGCACGAACAGGATATCAAGGCCGGCAACATATTCGCGCTTCAGGCTGGAGGCATCCGCAAGCGCGTCAAAGCACATGGCGGGCCTGAGGTTCGCGAACAGATCGAGATCCTTACGGAGCCGTAACAACCCCGCTTCCGGGCGCTTGTCATAGTCTGTCTTACCGTCCCACTGCGGGCCGCCCACACAGCCCATGACGATGGCGTCGGAGGCTTTCGCCTGCGCCAATGTGTCGTCTGTCAGCGGATGGCCGAATTCTTCATAGGAGCAACCGCCAATCAGGCCTTCGGAAACATCAAAAGACACCCCATAAGCGCCTTCAATCCAGCCCATAACGCGGCGCACTTCTGCCATGATTTCAGGGCCGATGCCGTCACCCGGCAGGAGCATCACTTTATGTGTGGTCATATCCAAACTCTCGTCTTTATCAGCCGCGGAACAGCCACGGGGTCATCAGTTTTTGCTTGTCTTCATAGCCCTTGATCACGCTGGCGGCCTGCAGCGTCTGGCCGATCTCATCGAGGCCATTGAGCAGCATTTCCTTGTGCGCCGGGTTGAAGTCGAACTCATATTTCGCGTTCTGGCACGTGACCGTCTGGTCATTCAGGTTCACATGAATCTCGTGCCCGGCTTCTGCGGCCAGCACCAGCGCATCCACTTCGTCCTGGCTGAGCGCCACGGTCAGGATGCCGTTCTTGACGCAGTTACCCGCGAAGATGTCGGCGAAGCTTGGGGCGATGATGCAGCGGTAACCAAGCTCCGCAATCGCCCACGGCGCATGCTCGCGGCTGGAACCACAACCGAAGTTATCGCCTACGATAAGGATTTTGGCACCTTTGTATTTGGGCCCATCAAAGACATTGTCTTCGATCCGGCTGCCGTCGGCGTTATAGCGCACGGTCTCGAACGCATGCTCGCCAAAGCCGGTGCGCTTGATCGATTTCAGATGCTTGGCCGGGATGATGATGTCGGTGTCCACATTCACGCGCGGGAACGGCGTGGCGATGGAGGTGACGCTGACGAATTTTTCCACGGGTCTTCTCCTCGCTTAAAAGTTTCTGACGTCAACAAAGTGGCCGGCGATCGCGGCCGCCGCCGCCATCGCGGGGCTCACCAGATGCGTGCGCGCGCCTGGGCCCTGGCGGCCAACGAAATTCCGGTTGCTGGTTGAGGCCACATGCTCGCCCGGGCCTGCCTTGTCAGGGTTCATGGCCAGGCACATGGAACATCCCGGGTCACGCCACTCAAAGCCCGCCTCGGTGAAAATCTTGTCCAAGCCCTCTTCTTCGGCCTGCAGCTTCACAAGACCGGAGCCCGGCACGATCATGGCCTCAATGATATGGTCGGCAACCTTGCGGCCCTTGATGATGGAGGCTGCCTCGCGCATGTCCTCGATCCGGCTGTTGGTGCAGCTGCCGATGAACACCCGGTCGATCTTGAAGCCGGTCATCGGCGTGCCAGCCGGGTAGCCCATATAATCCAGCGCCTTTTCGACCGCCTCGCGCTTGGCGGGGTCTTTGAAATCATCCGGACCGGGCACATTCGCTGTCACCGGCACTACATCCTCGGGGCTGGTGCCCCAAGTCACCAGCGGCACGATGGCGCTGCCGTCGATGGTGATTTCCTTGTCGAAATGCGCGCCCTCGTCAGACTTCAGCGACTTCCAGAAATTCACGGCCGCTTCCCACTGACCGCCTTTCGGCGCATAGGGGCGGCCCTTCAAGTAGTTGAATGTCTTCTCGTCCGGCGCCACGAGCCCGGCGCGCGCGCCCGCCTCGATCGACATGTTACAGAGCGTCATCCGTCCTTCCATACTCAGCGCCCCGATCACGGGGCCTGCGTACTCGATCACATGCGCCGTGCCGCCGCCGGTGCCGATGGCGCCGATGATGGCCATCGTGACGTCCTTGGCGGAACAGCCCTTCGGCAGCTCGCCCGTGACCGTCACCCGCATATTCTTTGATTTCTTCAGCTCAAGCGTCTGGGTTGCCAGCACATGCTCGACCTCACTTGTGCCGATTCCGAACGCCAGCGCGCCAAACGCCCCGTGGGTGGAGGTATGGCTGTCGCCGCACACCAGCGTCACGCCTGGCTGGGTAAAGCCCTGCTCGGGGCCCACCACATGCACGATGCCCTGCCGGTCGTCGGTCATGTCGATATAATCGAGGCCGAATTCCTTGGCGTTCTGTTCAAGCGCCGTCAGCTGGGCTGTGGACATGGGGTCCGGGTTCGGCTTGTCACGGTCTTTCGTCGGTACGTTATGGTCCGGCACCGCGATGATGCTGTCCACCCGGTGTACCGGGCGGCCCGCCGCGCGCAGGCCATCAAACGCTTGGGGGCTGGTCACTTCATGCACAAGATGCCGGTCGATATATAGAAGGGCCACACCGTTGCCGCGGTCTTCCACAACATGATGGTCCCAAATCTTATCATACATCGTTTTTGGCATCTCAAACTCCAGTCAGTACCTGCCGGTGTGGAAGCCCTTCGCGCGCAAAGCCTTTTCAGCCATCGGCGCCAGCAATTTCAAACCGGCCAAAATGAAAAACGGGGGCCAGACCTGCGTCCCGCCCCCGTTCTTTATATCCACCCTCAGCGCTTCGCAACAAATAATAAGCAAAGTGCCGAAAGTTTGAAATATTATTTCGCGTTCTTGCCGCGATTGAAGTCTTTCTTCTCGGCGATCCGAGCAGACTTACCAGTACGGCCACGCAGGTAGTAGAGCTTCGCACGACGTACTTTACCGCGACGAACAACAGTGATGCTGTCAACAACCGGACCATAGAGCGGGAATACACGCTCAACGCCTTCGCCGTAAGAAATCTTACGAACGGTGAAGTTGGAGCTCACACCTTTGTTGGAGCGCGCAATACATACGCCTTCATAAGCCTGGATACGCTCACGCTCGCCTTCGCGAACCTTCACGTTAACACGCAGGGTGTCACCAGCACCGAAAGTTGGGATTTCCTTACCTTCGGTCAGCTTTTCGATCTGCTCTTGCTCGAGCTTCTGAATAATATTCATCGGTCTTCAACCTTTTTTCTTACTTGCCTGCTCATAGGTCGACCAGAGATCCGGCCGGCGTAAACGGGTCAACTCTTCTGCTTTTTCACGGCGCCACTGGGCGACGCGTTTGTGGTGCCCACTTGTGAGCACCTCGGGAATTTCCCGACCTTCCCAGACCTGAGGCCTGGTATATTGCGGATACTCAAGTAACCCGCTTTCGAAGCTCTCTTCATCGAGCGTCTCGGTCTTGCCCATGATGCCCGGCAGCAGACGAACCACCGCATCCAGCATCACAAGCGCCGCGGGCTCACCACCCGAAAGGATAAAATCCCCAACGCTCACTTCTTCCACGCCCCGGGCTTCAAGAACGCGTTCATCAACGCCTTCGAAGCGACCACACAGTAGCGTGACACCCCCTGCTTCCTGCCAGCGCTGCGCTTCCGATTGGTCGAAGCGCTTGCCGCGTGGGCTCATGTAAACCAGGGGCCATTCGGGCTTGGCATCCGCTCTCGCGACATCAATTGCCTTGCCCAAAATATCGGCGCGCATCACCATCCCCGGGCCACCGCCCGCGGGGGTATCGTCCACCGAGCGGTGCTTATCGCTCGAAAAATCGCGGATGTCCAGCGTTTTTAGCGCCCATTTGCCCTCATTCAGGCCTTTTCCTGCGAGCGACTGGCCAAGGCATCCCGGGAACATATCCGGGAAGATGGTCAATATCTGGGCGGTAAAGAGCGGGTCCATCATTTCGCGCCCTCTTCCGTGTCGTCTGGGTCGCGTTCGCTGATGTGGGTTTCGACCCAGTCATCAAAGGCGATTTCGACGAATCCGCCACGGATATCCACCACCGGCACATAGGCCTTGCGGAACGGAATGAAGGCGTGGCGGCCAAGGCCCTTGAGGGGTTTTGTCAGCACCAGTTCCAAGAGGTCTTCGGCCCCGAAATTCTCAACTGCGCGCACGATGCCAAGTACAGCACCCGACGCATCGCGGGCTTCAAGCCCGATCAGGTCAGCCAGATAGAACTCATCTTCGTCTTCGGCCTCAAGCGCCTCGCGGGAGACATAAAGCCGGGTGCCCTTCAGCGCCTGCGCGTCTTCGCGGTTCATAACGCCGTCAACCCGCACGATGAAACCGTCAGGAGCGTCGCGGAGCAGCTTGACCTTCAGCGCCGGGCCATTCGCCCCCTTGTGAAGGGATGGATAGGCGAACAGGGCATTCGGCACATCGGTGAAAGACTTCAGGCGCACGTCGCCCCGAACCCCGTGCGCGCCCGCAAAGGCACCCACGCAGATCCAACCGTCTTCAATGCCGCGCTGGCGGTGTTCTTCCGATGCGTTAGCCATGTCTATGGTCCTGACAATAAAAGTCAGCCGCGTGTCTATGGTGCGGCGGGGGAAGAGTCAAGAATTCTGCGCTCTTTAGTCCGCCACATAGAAGATATGATTGCCGATGATGGCGCTGACTTCGGCATCTGAAAGGAAATCCGGACGTTCGATTCCGATGCTGTGATAATAGGTGGCACCGTCCGTAATATCCCAAAGAAGCCCCATCTGCGCGAAGGTCGCCAGCCATTTAGCCCGCTGAAAACTGGGGTCGTCCTCAGCTACAGCATCAAGCTTCTGCCGATTGGGATCATCCCTATTATAGGCCGTAAACTGGTAGGGCTGCAGTGCCACACCTGACAAGCTGTTCGGGAAGCGTGGGTCCCGCTTGCGGTTCATCATGACATTCAGGACAGCATGCATTCCGTCATCAGGCTCGCCGCGCGCTTCGCCCCACGCCACACGCGCCGCCCATTCGACATTATGCTTCCAGTAAAACCACGCACTGGTGATGGCCAAAAGCAATACGCCAATCGCCGTCAGTTTGAGTTTCATGCTAAACCGCATCCCATCCATATTTTATATGTGGGGTGGGTCTGCCAAAATTTCATCTGATAAAAAACGGCGCGCTGGTTGCCCGACGCGCCGTCTTTAATTGGATAACAGCAAAGCTTACTCAGCAGCAGCTTCTTCAGAAGCTTCTTCAGCTGGGGCTTCTTCTGCAGGCGCAGCAGCAGCGGCTTTCGCAGCTTCTTCAGCTTCCTTGGCGGCTTCAGCAGCAGCTTCAGCTTTGGCTTTTTTCTCTTCGATCAGCTCGAGAGCTTTCTGGCCTGGCTTACCTTTGTTCGGGTTGTTGCGAACAGTTTTCTCAACAGCGCCAGCGGCTTCAAGGAAGCGAGCAACACGGTCAGAAGGCTTCGCGCCTTTGCCCATCCACTCTTTTACGCGGTCGAGGTCGATTTGAACGCGGTTCTCGTCGTCTTTCGCGAGCATTGGGTTGTAGGAACCGATTTTCTCGATGAATTTACCATCGCGACGGGAGCGGCTGTCAGCCACAACGATGCGGTAGTAAGGACGTTTCTTCGCGCCACCACGGGCCAGACGAATTGCAAGTGCCATTTTATTTTCCTTTCAGATCCCCGGCCAACCTTGGTCCGGGAGTATTCTCAAGTTTCAGTGCGTTCCCTTACGAGAACAGTTTGTCAAATCCTGGTGGGAGGCCACCGGGCATACCGCCGCCCATTCCACCTGGCATCATTGGCATACGGCCCTTTTTGCCCATAGCGGACATTTTCTTCATCATTTTGGCCATCTGCATATGCATTTTCAGGAGCTTGTTCACCTCTGGCACGCTGGTGCCTGACCCCGCCGCGATCCGCTTCTTGCGGCTAGCGTTGATCATTTTCGGTTGTTTGCGCTCCTTCTGCGTCATGGAAGAAATGATCGCTTCCTGACGCTTGAACACCTTGTCGTCCATGCCGGCATTCATGGCGCCCTTCAGCTTGCCCATACCGGGCAGCATGCCAAGCACGCCCTTCATGCCGCCCATCTTCGCCATCTGCTGAAGCTGGGTGCGCAGGTCATCAAGGTCGAATTCGCCTTTGGCCATTTTCTTGGCCATCTTTTCAGCGTCTTCTTTTTCAATGGTTTCGGCTGCTTTTTCCACGAGGCTGACAACGTCGCCCATGCCGAGGATCCGGCTTGCCACACGCTCGGGATGGAAATCCTCAAGCGCATCCATCTTTTCGCCGGTACCCGCAAGCTTGATCGGCTTGCCTGTAACAGCCCGCATGGAAAGCGCCGCACCGCCACGGCCGTCACCATCCATACGCGTGAGCGCCACGCCGGTAATCCCGACCTGCGCATCAAATTCTTTCGCCACATTGACGGCGTCCTGACCCGTCAGGCTGTCCGCCACCAGAAGCGTCTCAAGCGGCATCGCCGTGTTGCGCACTGCCACAACCTCGGCCATCAGGCTCTGGTCGATGTGCAGGCGGCCGGCGGTATCCAGCATCACAACGTCAAAACCCTGCAGCTTCGCGGCGTCCATGGCACGGCGGGTGATCTCCACCGGCATCTGGCCCTCGATGATCGGCAGCGTCTTGACGCCGATCTGCTCACCAAGAATCTTCAACTGCTCCTGGGCGGCCGGGCGGCGAACGTCGAGTGACGCCATGAGAACCTTCTTGTTCTCTTTTTCCGTCAGGCGCTTCGCGATCTTCGCCGTCGTCGTGGTTTTACCGGAGCCCTGCAGGCCCACCATCAGGATCGCCACAGGCGGCACACCCGCGGTGTTGATGGCGCTGGTCTCACTGCCGAGCATGGCAACAAGTTCGTCATTGACGATCTTGACAACCTGCTGGCCCGGTGTGACCGACTTCAGCACCTGCTGGCCGATAGCCTTTTCTTTCACCCGGCTGACGAAATCCTTGACGACCGGCAACGCAACGTCGGCCTCCAGAAGCGCAACACGCACTTCCCGAAGCGCTTCGGTAACGTCCGATTCCTTCAGCGCACCACGGCGCTTCAGTCCATCAAAAATACCACTCAGCCGGTCAGACAGGCTATCAAACATATGCAAAACCACCTTTGCAACGGTTCTAAATTCAAATTACCCAACAAGGACTTAGCCAAATGCCAATCGCACCAGTGGGCGAAACTCGCTGACTGGTGGGCACCCCAAAGCTCGGGTCTTCGTAGGCGCTGCGGCAATGTCTCTTCCTGTGGGAAGCGCGCCTTACATAGGAAGAAGGGGGCAAGGAGTCAAGTAAAACAGGGCATGCGCCGCGGCGTTTTCAGCGGCCCGACTTGAGCAGTGACTGGATGGTTTCCATCAGTTCCTCGATCACGATGGGCTTGCCCACGTGGGCATCCATGCCCGCCGCCAGATAGCTTTCCACATCCGGCGTGAGCGTGTTGGCTGTAAGCGCAATGATCGGGGGTGGCGATTTCATCTTTTCCTTGATGACCTTCGTAGCGGTCGGGCCGTCCATCACCGGCATGCGCACGTCCATCAGCACCAGGTCGAATCCGGGCTTTTCCGCCAAGGCCGCTTCCACAGCAGCCTCACCGTTCGCGACAACCATCACCTCCCAGCCTTTGGCCGTCATCAGCTTGCGGATCAGCACCTGATTGACCAGGTTATCTTCCGCCACCAGTACCTTCAGGTGGCCAACAGCCGCCATACTTTCGCTGGCGGCCTGCACAGAGGCCTCACGCAGCACTTTCTGGGATTTGGGCAGCGTCACCGCAACCCGGAACTCTGACCCTTCACCCACGGTGCTTTCGACACTGATATCACCCTCCATCAGGGCCACAAGTTCTTTGATAATGGCAAGCCCGAGGCCCGTGCCGGTCTGGGCGCGGGTCGTATCGTCCCCCAATTGCTCGAATCGCTCGAACAGGGTGTCGATGCGGTCTTTGGGGATGCCGGCACCGCTGTCACAGACCCGCCAGGTCAGGCGCACGGCGTCGCCTTCTTCTTCGGCATCCAGATAGATATCGGCACCGCCCTTTTCGGTAAACTTGATGGCATTGCCCAGAAGATTGAACAAAATCTGCCCCAGTCGAACACTGTCCCCCAACACCCACAGGTCCCCTGCTGCAGGCGTATGAACAGTGACCGATATGCCCTTTGCCTCCGCCTGACTGCGCAGCATGCCCGCCACATCGCGAGTCATCGCCAGCGCATCCATCGGGCCAACATTCAGTTCAAACTTACCGGATTCAAGTTTCGAATAGTCCAGGATATCGTTGATAATGGCCAGCAGATAGCCTGCGCTGGTCTTGGCGGTTTTCAGCAGCTGGTCCTGCTCTGAATTCAGCTCTGTACTTCGCAGCAGGTCCATCATGCCAAGCACCCCTGTCATGGGGGTCCTGAGTTCATGGGACATATTGGCCAGAAAGCGGTCTTTCGCCTTCAAGGCGCCCTCAAGGGAGTCGGCCTTGTCCTCAAGCTGCAGCTGGAGTTCCACCCTTTTACGGATAGCAGGCGCGCGGGTGAAGAAAGCCGCGATGGAGATCAGCAGGCACCCAATCAGCAGCGAAATCACTTCAACGCCCAGCACCGGCATGTTGGCCGCGGCCACGATGAAAGTGGCAACACACAAAAGCACCAGCGCAAACCAGACACGGAGCTGGGTTGTGCTGATACCGAAAACGATGATCGCCAGCCCGGCACTGAAAAACTGGTTCTTGTTGCCGGTAAGATACATGTTCCCGAAGACATTCAGGATCACCAGGCAGCCCAGAAAAAACGTGGTCAGCTCGATCTTGACCTGCGGCAACTGGCGTATCCTGCAGTATAGGAAAACCCCAATTCCGATCAGGGCAGAAGGAATGGAAATAGCAGCCAGATAGGGTACAATTTCAGGGGGAAACTTCAGGAAATAACCGACTGACCGCAGGCCGTAATAAAGCGCCAGGGTAAGCCCCAACATCTTGAGGTAATTCTGGGCGATGACATTCATCTCCGCCTGAACTGCTTCAGCCGTGTAATGCTGGTCCACCCCTATGCCGCCTGGTGGCTCTTTTTCGCTCACAGGTTCCGTCCCCAACCCCAAAATTATGATTCAGGCATTTACCCACACATACCGGCAACTTGCAAGCTGGCGCCGGGCCAGGCCTACTCAGGCGGGTTGTGTCGGGCCATCAGTATTTTCGCGATGGCTGACCTGAGTTCTTCCATATTGATCGGCTTGCCCACATGGGCGTCCATGCCGGCCTCCAGATACCGGGCCACATCTTCCTTCATGGTGTTGGCTGTCAGCGCGATCACGGGGGGCGGACTGACCATCTTTTCCTTGATGATACGGGTGGCCGTCAGGCCATTCATCACCGGCATCTGAACGTCCATCAAAATCAAATCATAGGGCTTGTCTGTCTTGGTGGCGGCCGCCACGGCCGTTTCACCGTTTTCCACCATCTGCACCGTCCAGCCCTGCTTTACCAGAAGCCGTTCAATCAAGGCCTGGTTGACCTTATTATCCTCGGCCACAAGAATCCGAAGCGGCAGGGACAAGACGGCTTCCGGTACTGCGACTGCAGGCGCCGCTTTCAGCTGATCTGCACCCAGGCGCTCCAGCGGCACGGTGAAACTGAACTCTGTCCCCTCACCCACGACACTTGCGACCTCCACATGTCCACCCATCAGGGCCAGCAGCTCCTTGATGATGGCAAGGCCAAGGCCTGTGCCCTGCTGTTGCTGGCGGGTACTGGAAGCATCCAGCTGTTCGAACCGGTCAAACAGCTTGGTGATGCGGTCTTGCGGAATGCCCGCGCCCGTGTCGGACACGATCCATTCAATGGACAGCCGATCCTGGTGGGTATGGAGCTGCATCGTCACCGTCACCCCGCCCTTTTCGGTAAACTTGATGGCGTTGCCCACCAGGTTAAACAGTACCTGACCAATACGCACGCCATCGCCGTTCACCACAATGAGGTCTTCATCTGGCAGATTGAGCGTAAGGGCAATGTCCTTCGCCTGCGCCTGAGAGCGCAGCATTTCCACCACATCCTGCGTGATGGCAACGGCGTCCATGGGCGCCGGCTTCAGCTCGAACTTGCCGGATTCCAGTTTCGAATAATCCAGGATGTCATTGATGATCGCCAGCAGGTATCCCGCGCTGGTTTTGGCGGTTTCAAGCAGGCGGGCCTGTTCCTTGGTCAGCTTTGTGTCGCGCAACAGGTCCATCATGCCCAGAACGCCGGTCATCGGCGTGCGCAAATCATGGGTCACGTTAGCCATGAAGCGGTCCTTGGCCTTGTTTGCAGCCTCAAGCTTCTGCGCCTTGTCGATAAGTTCAACCTCCAGGTCCATCCGATCCCGGATGACAGAGAGGCGGGCTTTGAACGCCAGAAAAGAGAGCGCGCCACCCGTCAGCAAATAAAACAGGAAAGGTTTGTCGTCAGGTGGCCCGATCGTCGCCAGCACTGCACCATAACCGGCAACCACAAAAGCCACCTGCGCAAGCCAGTTCCAGACGGAAATCGTGCCCAGGCCTGCAGCAACCAGTACAAATGCCATATTGGGCGTGATTTCAGCATTGAACCCCTCAATATAGGCGAGTGCTGTATTCCCGATCAAAGCCAGGCAGATAACGAAAAAATTGACCTCTACTGCCTTGCGCCCCAATTGCTGCGCCTGGGCCTTCCGGGAAATCCATATCCCATAAAAAGCCGTCAGGAATGCAGGAACCGCAAGCACAACCGGGTCCCCACCCTTTGAGTCTATAAGAAAGGCTGTACCACGCAGGCTGTAGAAAACGCTCAGCACAACGGCCATCGCGCCCAGATACCGCTGGGAAATCTTGTTGAGTTCTATCGCCAGCAGGTCCGGCACTGCTGCAATGCCATGCTCATCGGACGGTTTCACGTCTGTATCCGCAGCCTCATGGGTCATACGCTTGTGTGCTCCCTGCGCTCGGTAAGTACAGTTTGCACTGCGGCTTTCAGGTCATCAAGCTGGATTGGCTTGCCCACAACGGCGTCCATGCCAGCCTGCTGATATGCCGCAACATCCTCGGCCATTGTATTAGCTGTCAGGGCAATAATCGGAACCTGCCCCCGCTTCCCATCCGATGTCCGAATGGCCTTGGTTGCCTCTGTCCCGTCCAGGCCCGGCATACGGACATCCATCAGGATCAAATCGAAATCCTGACCCAGCGCTGCTTCCAGAGCCTGGTTGCCGTCTTCGGCGAACTGCAGGGTCCAGTTCAGTTTGGCCAAGAGCTTCCCGATCAGCAAACGGTTCACATTGTTGTCTTCGGCCACAAGAACCGAAAGCTTTTCCGGCAGGACTTCTGGCGCTTTACCAGCCTGATCTTCCTGGCTCGCCGCCAATTCAGCATTGGTAGCCAGGGGCAGCTGAACCTCGAAAACAAAGCGCGCGCCCTGGCCTTCCGCAGCTTCGGCATACAGGTGTCCGTCCATGAGACGCGCCAGTTCGCGGCATATCGACAGCCCGAGGCCCGCACCGCCCTGTTTCTTCACCGCCGACCCGTCTGCCTGCTCAAATCTGGCGAACAGGCGCTCCATTTCCTCACTGGAAAATCCGATCCCGGTATCGACCACCTCAAACGTCATAGGCTGTCGGCCCTCAGCCTGTGAGCCCAGGCGTATGCTCACATCCACCTTGCCTGCATCGGTAAATTTGATGGCATTGCCCACCAGGTTGAACAGGATCTGGCCAATACGAACACTGTCCCCCATGGTAGGGGGACAGGCCGACGCAGCGTCATGGAACGTCAGCTTGAGGCCTTTTTCTTCGGCGGTTGGCCTGAGCAAATCAACAACCTGGCTCGCAATCTCGTCAGCCCGAAAGGCCTGCTCTGTCAGCCTGAGCTTGCCTTCCTCCATCCGCGCCAGATCAAGGATATCGTTGATCAGGGTCAACAGGGTGTTGGCGCTGAACTGGGCCGCTTTCAGGAATTCCTGCTGCTCGCCTGTCAGCCGCGTATCGCCAAGGAGGCGCATCATGCCCAGAACCCCGGTCAGCGGGGTTCTGAGCTCATGGCTGGTGTTGGCCAGGAACATGCCTTTGGCCTCATTGGCCCGACGGGCCTCCTCTGCAGCCTGCTCCGCCTCCTTGAGGAGTGCCCGGGCCTCACGGGCCTTCTGGGCCAGCGCATGAGACTTGGACCTGTTGGATATCAACAACCGTTCCACGTTCGACAGGGTTCGGTAGCGCTGGACAAAACATAGGCCGCTGAGCACCAGGCTGGCCACCCCCATGAACGCGATGTGGATCGTAAGCGGCCCGCCAAGCGAATAGAGGCACCCGACAAAGAAAAAAGAGCTGACAGCCACAAGGCCGATATAGACGCTGGGCAGCAGCGTAATGAACCCGAAAGCCAGCAAAATCAGCACGGCGTTAGTCAGCTGCAGGATATCCCCTGTCATCTCCACATGAAGATAAACCAGCAAGATGACCGCAAATGCTGACGGCAAGAAGGCTGCGTGGCTGAACCGCTCCGGAATCTTCTGAAGCCGCAGCAATATCCAGGTTATGATGCTGATCATGGACGCGGCGAAAGACAGAGATGCAAGCGGCAGGCGGACGTCCGCAGAAAGTACCAAGACATGGGAAATACCCGTGAACAGGTAATAGAGCGCCATAACCAGGGTGATCGTTGGCAACTGGCCAAGATAGATGCCATCCAGAGCCTGGCGGACCTGGCGCGCCCGGCTGGATTTCCGCGACATTTTATCGTTCTTCGTCAACACCACCTGTGGCGCAACCTCTTCCCATACTAACCTGCCCTTCCCAAAAGCAGGCCCGCCCCCAGATCGCGGTCGAAGCCTGCACTATATTTCCTAAAAGATAAAGGGCGGGTAAACCCGCCCTTCAAAACAATTATCGCTGCTCAAGCCTTATGAGTTGGCGGCGATGAAGGCGTCCACCTGATCCTCAAGGATCGTGAGCGGCATTGCACCGCCATTCAGCACCAGGTCATGGAAGGCTTTGATGTCGAACTTTTCGCCCAATGCCTCTCTTGCCTTGTCGCGCAGCCGCAGCATCGTCAACTGGCCAACCTTGTAACCGGTAGCCTGGCCCGGCCAAACGATGTAGCGCTCGATCTCGGTCACCACGTCAGACATGGCCATGCCGGTATTGGACGCCATATAGTCAATCGCCTGCTCGCGGGTCCATTTCTTGGCGTGGATACCGGTGTCGACTACCAGACGCACCGCCCGGAACAGTTCAGACTGCAGCGCACCAATCTTGTCGTCATTGGTTTTCATGAAACCAAGTTCCCAACCCACGCGTTCGGCATAAAGCGCCCAGCCTTCAATATAGGCGCCATAGCCCGCAAATTTGCGGAACATTGGCAAGTCTTCCTGCTCCTGCTGCAGCGCGATCTGGTAATGGTGGCCCGGCACGGCTTCATGGTAGGTCAGCGCGCGCATGCCGTATATGGGCGTGCCCTTGATGTCATACAGGTTGGCATAAAACTGGCCAGGACGGCTGCCATCCATGGCTGGCGAATTATAGTATCCGCCAGGCGCACCCTGCTCCATGAATTCAGGCACCCGCACTACTTCAACCGGCGCTTTCGGTTTCATGTTGAACTGGTCTGCGATGCCCGCATCAATTTCCTCGATCAGGGCGGCGTAATCTTTCAGGATCTGCTCACGGCCCTCGGGTGTATCAGGGTAATAGTGCCGCGGCTCATCAGCGTATCCATTGATCAGATCGGCAAACGGGATGGATGTATCGTAGCCCATTTCCGCAAAGATCGACAGCATCTGGGTCTGGATACGGTCCACTTCACTGAGGCCAAGCTGGTGAATTTCTTCTGCCGTCATGTCAGTGGTAGTGAAATGCTTCAACCGGGTCTGGTAGAAACGCTCACCGTCCGGGAATTTCCAGGCACCGGCATCATTGTTTGATTTCGTCTTCAGCGCAGCCACATAGGTCTGCATATCAGCCCAGATCGGGTTGATCACGTCGGTGATCGCAGCTTCGATTTCCGCCAGCACACGGTCTTTTTCGGCCTGGTCGGCGTCGAGCGCGTCAATCTTGTCTTTGACCCCGGCATAAAGCGCATTTTCCTTTGGGTCGTCCTTGACGAAAGGATTAAGCTGCGCTTCCACTTTTTCCAGAATGAAGGTTGGCGGAATGATGCCCAGTTCTTCGCGCTTCTTCAGCTGCTCCATCATCTGGTCAAACTGGGTACGGGCCGCACGCAGGCGCGCCACATAATAGTCCGCTTCTTCCAGATCCTGAATTGAGTGGGTGCCGGTCATGAAGGCCGGGAAATTGTTGTGCCAGCCATAAAGCTGGGTCAGCGGGTAGTTATAATAGTCATACTCCGGGTGCTCCAGGTCTTCCTTCAGCCCATAAGCCATCAGCCTCTTGTTCAGGCGTTGGTCGGCATCGAGGCCGTCGTCATCGTATGACATCAGAATTTCGTAGTTTTCCTGGGTCCGTGCGCGCTGCACTTCGTCGTGCGCCAGCGACAGATCATCCAGTTCGGCATTATGGCCAGTGATGCCCCATGGCTCCAGCATGCGAAGCGAGCTCATGGTTTGCGGGCTATCGAGACCCTCCTGAACGATCACACGAGTCTGGAAATGATCGAAGCTGAACGGCTTGAACCAGACTAGTTTAGAGACATAAACGCCCCCCACGAGCACCGCGACTGTCGCAATGCCGCCCAATAATTTTTTGACGGACATGGTATCCTCCCTGTTGTTTTATGACCGCAGAATAGCCCAATCCTGAAAAGTCTCAAGTCGGTTCTTTTCTGCAGATTTTCAGCCAATCCGCAATAAAGCCTTCACAGCCACCACCCGAGTCGATATTGAATTTAGACAAGGGAAACGGGAGGAAACAGAATGGCCAATCAGCAGGGCGAAATTCATCGCCACGGTGAAACACGTGCAAAGTACCAAACCATTGGCTTGTTCCTGGGGCCACTGCTGTTCCTGGCTGTCATGCTCAGTGCACCGCCTGCGGCCCTGTCCGCTGATGCCTGGTCCGTGGTTGCGCTTGCTGTGCTGATGGCAACCTGGTGGGCCACCGAAGCCATCCCCGTGCCGGCCACAAGCCTGCTGCCTTTGGTGATGCTGCCGCTTCTGGGGGCCGCCAGCTCAAGCGAGGCCTCCTTGCCTTACGCCAAACCGGTAATCTTCCTGCTGCTGGGCGGCTTCATCGCTGCCATGGGCATGCAGAAATGGGACCTTCACCGGCGGATTGCGCTCAATATCCTCGCCCGCGTCGGTGACCACCCAGCGGCCCTGATCGCGGGCTTCATGGCGGCGTCGGCGCTGCTTTCGATGTGGATATCCAACACCGCCACCACACTGATGATCGTGCCCATCGCGCTGACAGTCGCGCAGACCATCCTCAAGGAAAAAGCAACCGGCCACCGCTTTACCATAGCGCTTCTGATCGGCTGCGCCTGGGCGGCCTCCATCGGGGGGCTTGGCACCTATATCGGCACGCCGCCGAACCTGTTTGTGAAAGCTTTCATCCAGCAGTCAACGGGCCGGGAAATCCTGTTCATCGAATGGATGGCCTTCGCCATTCCCGTTGTGTTGACCATGGTGCCGCTAGCGTGGCTGGTGCTGACCAAAATCTGCTTCCCGTTTGACGCCAAATTGGCGCGCGGTGGGGCTGAGGTGGTGCAGACCGAACTTCAGGCCATGGGCCGCATCACAACGCCGGAAAAGCGGGTTGCCGTCGTCATGACCTGCATGGCGCTTTTGTGGAGCTTCCGCCAGGTGCTGGTGGACACCCAGTGGCTGACAGACCTGATGCCCTTCGTCGCCCGCATGTCAGACATGCATATTGCCGTGGCGGCAGGCCTTGCCATGTTCCTGATCCCGGCGGGCGGCGGCGAAGCCAACAAGCACAAGGCGCTGCTGTCATGGGAAAGCGCGGTTGAGCTGCCATGGGGCGTGATCCTGCTGTTCGGCGGCGGGCTTAGCCTTGCGGCTGCCATTCAAGCCACCGGCCTCGCGGTTTGGCTGGGGAACCATATGGTGGGGCTTTCTGGCGCCCACCTGTTCGTGATCATGCTGGTGATTGTCGGCATGGTGATTTTCCTGACGGAACTGACCAGCAACACAGCCACCACAGCAGCCCTTGTGCCGGTGCTGGGCGCGCTGGCGACCAGCGCCGACATTGACCCCATCATGCTGGCGGCACCCACCGCCATGGCGGCCAGCTGCGCCTTCATGCTGCCGGTGGCCACGGGGCCGAACGCGGTGATCTTCTCAACCGGGCAGCTGCATGTGCCGGACATGATGCGTGCGGGCTTATGGCTCAATGTGATTGGCACCTTTGTGGTGGCGGCGCTGTGCTACAGCCTGCTACCCATGGTGTTCGGCTAATCGCGCCAGGCATCCGCTGGCGCATTCACCATGGGGTGCGCCAGGAAGGCCGCATTGTCTGCAGTGAGGCGTTCAAGAAACGCTGCTCGCTCTGCGTCTGTGAAACGCACCTGTTTGGGCGTGCCAAGGATGTCTATCAGCTCAGTTTCGGTCAGGCGGCGGTTGCCGCTCAACCTGATCTCCTCGCCCGGGGCCAGTTCATCAAGCCCAAGGAAGTTCATTGCCCACCGCCCGCGTTTCGCCCGGGGCATGCTTTCCAGCACGCCAAATCGGCACGCGGAAGCCAGTCCAGCCTCTTCCACCTGCCTCAACAGGCGCATCCAGGATGCATTCTCAAGCCCGATCGGCGCCACAAAGTCGGGGAAAGATAACCGCGTCCCACGCGGCACCCGAAAGGCGTAGGCAGATTCAAGGAAGCGGTCCTGCCGCCGGGCAATGAACCTGAGCTCAATATCGAAGGAGCGGGACAGCGCTTTGACCGCAGACAGAAAATTCCCGAAATGAGGATAAAAGCCCGTGTCCCGCACCCCGGGCATCAAACCCAGCAGTAATTCCTCGCTGATCACAATGCGGTCCGCCCTGATGCGCTTCAGCATGGATGCAACCAACTTGAGGCGCAGGCTGGAAACCAGGGAATCATCCTGATGGCGGTACAGAAGCCGGAGCTGCCGGCCTGTCAGCCAGCCTTCCAGATCTTCCCTGAGCAGCAGCGCCGTGCCAGTGGCTTCAATGGCCGCCCGCCGCGCGCGCAGCATGTCCTGCACTGCGGTCGATGCGCAGCGGTGAAACCCCGCGTGAATGATGATTTGTTGTCGTGCTGCCACCAAGCCTGCCTTAATCCGCCAAAATCTTCTGCCAGATGCACAGAAATCCATAGACTCTGCGCTATGAGAACCCATATAAGCGGCCTCATGGAAAAAGGCCAGCATATGCGCCCGTTCCTGAAGATGCATGGACTGGGCAATGACTTCATCATTTTTGACGCCCGCGAGGACGACCTCGCGCTGGCGGATGAAGCCGTGCGTGCATTGTCTGACCGCCGCCGCGGCATCGGATGCGACCAACTGATCATCCTGAGAACAAGCGGCAAAGCCGACATCTTCATGGAAATTCGCAACGCCGACGGCAGCCGCGTGGGTGCTTGCGGTAACGCTACCCGCTGCGTGGGCCAGCTGGCGCTGGATGAAAGCGGCAAAGAAAAGGTCCTGATCGAGACAGACGCAGGCCTGCTGACCGCCACCCGCGCAGAGGCGGGCATAAGCGTCAACATGGGCCCGGCGCGGCTGGCATGGGATGAGATCCCGCTGGCGCGCGAAACGGACACGATGAAGATCGATTTCGCCATGGGCCCACTGTTCGAACCCACGTGCGTCAATATGGGCAACCCGCATGCAGTCTTTTTCGTTGAGGACGCCGACGCGGTTGACCTGCCCTACTGGGGCCCGCAGGTTGAAAAGAACGCGATGTTCCCTGAGCGTGTGAATGCCTCGGTTGGGACCGTGAAAGGTGATACAATCCGCCTGCGTGTGTGGGAACGCGGGGCTGGCATCACCGATGCCTGCGGCACCGCCGCCTGCGCCAGTGTTGTCGCGGCCTCGCGCCTTGGCCTCATTGACCGCAAGGCCACCGTAATGCTGGACGGCGGCCCGCTTGAGGTTGAGTGGCTCGCGGACGGCACGGTACAAATGACAGGCGCGGCGACGCTGGCGTTCAAAGGCGAGGTCGCACTGTGAGCGACATGATGAAAAAAGAACCAGAAATCGTGACCTTCGGCTGCCGCCTCAATGCTTATGAAAGCGAGGTGATGCGCCGTCACGCGGAAGACGCCGGGCTTGATGATGTGATTATCGTCAACACCTGCGCCGTCACGGCTGAGGCCACGCGCCAGGCACGCCAAAGCATTCGCCGCATGAAGCGCGAACGACCCGACACGCCCATCATCGTCACCGGTTGCGCGGCACAGATTGACCCGATGCAGTTTTCCAAAATGGATGAGGTCGCGACCGTTCTGGGGAACCAGGAAAAGCTCGAAGCCAAAAGCTTCGTCGGCCTTGGTCGCGCGGGGCTTGACCTGTCGAACGCGCCGCGCGTCCAGGTGAATGATATCTTTTCCGTCAAGGAAACCGCGGGCCACCTGATCGACGGTTTCGGCGAGCGCGCCCGCGCGTTTGTGCAAATCCAGAATGGCTGCAACCACCGCTGCACCTTCTGCATCATCCCCTATGGCCGCGGCAACAGCCGGTCTACGGGCGTGGGCGAAGTGGTCGACCAGATCAAACGGTTGGTGGACCGCGGCTTCAAGGAAGTGGTGCTGACGGGCGTGGACATCACCAGCTTCGGCGAGGACCTGCCGGGCACGCCAACCCTCGGCACGCTCGTACAGAAAATCTTGCATTTGGTGCCGGACCTGCCGCGTCTTCGGATTTCCTCCATCGACAGCATTGAAGTGGATGAGCCGCTTTATGACGCGATCATCCATGAGCCACGCGTGATGCCGCACCTGCACCTGAGCTTGCAGGCTGGCGACGACATGATCCTGAAGCGCATGAAACGCCGCCATCTGCGCGGCGATGCCATCGAATTCACAAACCGCGTGCGCACTGAGCGCCCCGACATGGTATTCGGTGCTGACATTATCGCCGGTTTCCCGACAGAGACGGAAGAGATGTTCCAGAACAGCCTTCGCCTTGTGGAGGAATGCGACCTCACGTGGCTGCATGTGTTCCCCTATTCCGAACGCGAGGGCACGCCCGCCGCCAAAATCCCGAACAAGGTGCCGAAGGACGTGCGTAAAGAACGCGCTGCCCGCCTGCGCGCTGCCGGTGACAAGCGCGTGGCTGAGCTGTTCCAGCGCGCCGAAGGCGCCGACGCCAATGTGCTGGTGGAACGCATCGGCCACGACGGCAACCCCATCGGCCACAGCGAACAATTCATCCCGGTGGTCATTGAAGGCCCCGCCGAGCCCGGCGATATCGTGCCTGTGCGCTTGACGCCACGCGATGAAAACGCCATGTCTGGCATCAAGACCCAACCATAAGCCTGCCTGAGGAAACGCCTGTGAGCGAGAAAAGAAGCTGGTTCCAACGCCTGACTGGCAAGAAATCCGAGACGGAAGAGCAGCCAAAGCCTGACGTGCAGGCCGAAGAACAGGCGCCAGAACAGCCTGCCGAGCAGCCTGAAGAACCGGTAGCGCCAGCAGCTGAAGTGGCAGAAGTAGTCCCCACACCAGTTGTTGCAGAACCTGTCCCGGCGCCCGAGCCAGAGCCCGAAGCAACACCGGAACCTGCACCCGAGCCAGATCCTGAACCTGAGCCCGAACCTGTTGCTGAGCCTGAGCCTGAGCCAACGGCTGAGGAAATACCTGCTGAGAAGCCATCAGAGAAGAAAAGCTGGTTCCAGCGCCTGAAGGAAGGGCTGAAGAAATCCACCAGCGCCATCTCTGGCGGCATTGCGGATATCTTCACCAAGGGCAAGCTGGATGATGACACGCTTGAGGAACTTGAAGACCTTCTGATCACGTCTGACCTGGGCGTTGCTGTCGCCTCCAAGCTCACCGGTACGCTCGCCAAGGACCGGTTCGACAAGGAAATCACCGGCGACGAGGTGAAAAAGGTACTGGCTGCCGAGGTTGAGAAAATCCTCACCCCTGTCGCCAAGCCGCTGGCTGTGAACCCCTCCAACAAGCCCCACATCATCCTGATGGCGGGTGTGAATGGTGCGGGGAAAACCACCACCATCGGTAAGCTAGCGAAAAAGTTCCGGGAAGACGGCAAGTCGGTAATGCTGGCGGCAGGCGATACCTTCCGCGCAGCCGCGGTCGAGCAGCTTCAGGTGTGGGGGGACCGCAACGGTGTGCCGGTTGTCACCAAGGAAATCGGCGCAGACGCAGCAGCGCTCGCGTTCGAAGCGGTTGAGCGCGCAACGGCAGAAGGCACAGACGTGCTCTTGATCGACACAGCTGGCCGCCTGCAGAACCGCGAGGAACTGATGGCGGAACTTGCGAAGGTCGTGCGCGTGATTGGCAAGAAGGTCGAGGGCGCGCCGCACGACACGGTGATCGTGCTGGATGCCACCACAGGCCAGAATGCGGTCCATCAGGTGGAAGTGTTCCAGAAGCTTGCGAACATCACAGGCATCATCATGACCAAGCTGGACGGCAGCGCCCGCGGCGGTGTGCTGGTGGCCTGCGCCGAAAAATTTGGCCTGCCAGTGCATGCGATTGGCGTTGGGGAAGCCATCGAGGACCTTCAGCCCTTCGACGCAGCCGAGTTTGCCCGCGCCCTGGTGGGCATCGAGGACTAAATAATGCTCTCGCTGGGAAATATTGAGTGGGTGTAATATTCAATTGGATTGAGATTTGGTTACTTGGCCTTGCATTAGGCTGGGGACTTTTCAAACTGTGGGACCGCAGGCAAACCAGTCCGATCATGGCCGCGCTGCGCGACCCAGCGTGGATCACGCCAGTTGAAGAAGCAGACACGCCTGAACCCCTGACGGCGCAGACCAGCTTCGATTTTGCCGCAAGCTATGCCGCCACACTCAAGGGCGCGCTGGCGTCCCCGACACCAGCGAAACTTGAGCGCCTGAACGCCCTTCTGGCCTCACCCCACAACCTGGAAGACCTGCTGTGGCGCGATATGCCCATGCGGCTTCGGGAAGCCTTCCGCAGCTATGGCAGGGAATATACCGCGCTGCTGGAGACCGTGGCCGAACATTCAAAGAACCCTGTGCAGCTTTATGCCGCCTTCCGCCTGGCCATCTGCCTGCCCGATGCCCCACAAAAGGTGCGCGACCTGGGTATGAAACTCGGGGAAAATCCCGCCGCCAAGAAAGCCAGGGGCCGGGGCTGATCAACACTCAGATTTCTCGCGCGTCATGCGCCGGAGTGTTCCATCCTTGAGCACAAACGCATGGTACATAGCGCCGATAAGGTGGAGCGCCACGAGCCCGGCCAGCACCCACCAGCCATAGATGTGGATTTCCTCGAACAGATGGTGCAGCGCCATGTCGCGCTCGAACGGAGTGGGCACGGCGAACAGCCCAAAGAAGGGCACATCCCAGCCCACTGTCATCAGCGTCAGCATGCCAGCGGCAATTACCAAAAATATCACTAAATAGAGCACCCGATGCACAGTGTGGGCGAGGGCATTCAGCCGCGTGGCCGACGGGTCAAGCGGCCTCGGGCGCACGCCTTTCATGCGCACCCCCAGCCGCACGACCATGAAAGCCAGAAGCAATAGCCCGAAGGAGGCGTGAAGCGTCAGCAGTTCGGTTTTCTCGTCCCCGCGCGGCATGTCAGCGAAAATGAAGCCGACAACAGACATCCCGACCATCAGAAGCGCCACCAACCAATGCAGTGACTTGGCAAGCCAGCCGTAGCCGCTTTCGCTATTCCACATTCCGTTGATCCTTTTCTTAGAACGACCCGGTCCAGCCGACGCGGACCTTGGCATTGCGGCCCGCATCCACCACGCCTGCGAACACGCGCTCCGGCGCGGCGTCAAAGAGATTGTCGACCCCGAGGTCAACACGCAGTCCCTTGAGGCCGCCTGTGGGCTCCCACACCAGGAAGGCATCGACCGTCTCGTAACCCGGGCGTTCCTCGGCCACGTCATCTACTTTGTCGAACCGACCGGCGATGGTAACGCGCGTACCGATCCGGGCATCGATTTCCGGCAGCTTCAGCTCGGCCGACGTGAACAGGCGGTTCGGTGACAGGATACCGACATACTCGCCCGTGTCCTTGTCTGTGCCGTTAACGCTGGAATAGGAAGCCGCGAGCCGCACGCGCGGACTGCTATAGACCGCTTCCAGCTCAAACCCATCCATGGTGGCGCGGCCGGTGTTGATGTTGCGGCTGGTACCGGCGTTGCAGGTGCCGGGGAAACCGGGCACAAAACAGGCCATGGAAAATTCAAAGTTCACCTCGAGATCGATCAGGTCCCTGACGTCAGAGGTGAAATAGGACCCTTTCATGGTCAGGCGGTCTCCGCCTGTGACCAGGTCCGCGAAATCAACGCCCGCACCAAACTCCCATGTTTTTGACCGCTCGGGCAGCAGGTCCGGGTTGGGGATGAAGAAATTCGGGGCCTCAAGGCCGGGGCCAAGCGGGATGGTGAAATGCACATCGTCCGCGAAAATCTCGTTGAAGGACGGCGCCCGAAACGCCTCGCCGTAGGATGCGAACAGCATCAGGTTTTCTGTTGGCTCCCACGTGGCGGCGAATTTGGGGGATGTCGCACTTTCGTCCGTCTCCACCGTTTCACCCGCCGCCCGGTTCCTGAAGCTGTCATAGCGCACGCCGGGCACGATATAGAAGGCGCCCAGTGATGTATCGAGCAACAGTTCCGCCTGCGCGAACAGGCCTGTGGTGTTTGCCACCGCGTCCGGCACACCGCCGCGGGTGCCGTCTGTGGTCTGATTATCGGTGCCTACCTGCTCATCCCGGTAATATTCCCCACCATAGGTGAAGGTGACGTTTGCCTTGCTGCCCAGGTCAAACCGGCTGCGGTTGTCGATGGTGAAGCCCTTGGTTTCCACGTCACGGCCGATGATGCGGTCAGTGTCCAGGTCGTCCTCGTCTACCCGCGCCTTGTTGATGTAGGCCACCGCCTGCAGGTCCACCAATTGGGTTTCCGGGTTATAGCGAGTGCCCAGCCGGAAGGTATCGCTGACAACCCGTTTTGCCATCAGGTCGCCTTCGCTGTTGCCTTGACCGTTGTTGGGTTCAACGGCGTCATTCCTGTAGCCCATCCAGCTGGCGCTCAGGCTCAACGCGTCGCTGGCCTGGAAGCTGAGCTTGGCAAGACCCGAGCCGATCTCGTCGTCGCCCGAAAGCGTCGTGCCGTTGCCCAGCGCGATGTCGCCCGACTGCCGGAACGTCAGGCTAGCCAAGCCGTCGAGACGCCCGTCGCGGGACCGGCCAAACACTGTCGCGCCGGTCATCCATTCATCGCTGGTGCCCTGAAAGCCCGCTTTCAGGCGGTAGCCGGCCCGCTCCCCGTCCGCCAGAAGGTTTGCAGCGTCAAGGGTGCGCAGG
The DNA here is from genome assembly GCF_002389025.1 of Kordiimonas sp. UBA4487. Classification (NCBI taxonomy): domain Bacteria; kingdom Pseudomonadati; phylum Pseudomonadota; class Alphaproteobacteria; order Kordiimonadales; family Kordiimonadaceae; genus Kordiimonas; species Kordiimonas sp. UBA4487. The sequence continues at coordinate 134,197 of NZ_DGNR01000012.1, read as the reverse complement.
CTGATCACCCCGCCCACCGCGCCGGAGCCATAAAGCGATGAGCCTCCGCCCCGCACCACTTCTGCAGAGCCTAATAGGTCGGGTTCGATGAAGAAGCGCCCGTCATGGCCGGACAGGAAGCTTTGGCGCACGCCGTCAAACAGCACGACCACGCCTTCTCCAGCCACACCGCGAATGGTGGGTGTTTCACCGGCGCGGCGCGGTCCGCCATCAAACGACAGGCCGGGGACCGAGACGAAAAGGTCAGACACGCTGGCGGCCAGCAGGTCATCCATTTCCTCGCGCGTTACCACGCTGACGGACGCCGGCACACTGAAGGCCTCCACTTCATTCTTGGTGGCGCTGACGCTGATTTCGGTGATATCCGCCACGGTTTCAGCAGCCGCAGGCATCGTAGCCAACAGTGAAACACCTGCGCATAGGGCGGATTTCAATTTTACAGACTGATACATACTCTTGCTTCCCTTGATCATATTTGCCCTCACGCCGCACCGCGCCTGCCATCTCACCTGCCGAGCCCGATGATTTTTCAAACGCCACACAGGGAGCGTTTTGAAAAATCTCTCCTGAAATTCCTTCCTGGAAAACTTCTGGGCTCTGACGGTCCTGCCTGAGGTATTCAATTAGTTATTGCAAATGATTCTTAATTTCATTAATAGCGTCATAGGCGATGGTTATTAATAATGCAAGTCAGAATCATTATTGTTTTTGAGATCAAGAGGAACAAAAGATGAAGATAAATTTGACCCACCCATGGCGGCCTTTCAGGCATGCCATGCTGGTTGCCGGGCTGATGCTGATGTCAGCCTGCGCGACCAACACCCCGGCCAACCTGGCCGCACAGGCCCCTGCCCCTGTGGCAGCGGGCAGCCACTTTGAGGCCGACCGCGCCGCCATTCTGGCGATGGCAGGCGACTATCAAGTCACCTTCGATTTTCAGGAGACCGTATCGTTCCAGCAGGGCTACACACCCAAGGAACGCTACAAGGCCGGCGGGCACGAGATGGTCCGTGTAATCAAGGACACCGGCGACTTCATCAGCCTGCAACACATCCTGGTGGTGGGTGACGGCGACAAGGTGCCCTTCATGCCAATCAAACACTGGCGGCAGGACTGGCAGTATGAACCGACCACCATCATGGCCTTCAAGGGCGCCAACACCTGGCAGAAACAGCAGCTGACGGAAGCGGAACGCGCGGGGAAATGGTCCCAGACCGTCTATCAGGTGGACGACGCCCCGCGCTATGCCGCCGTGGCGGCGTGGGACCACACAGACGGCACGTCCGAATGGGCAAGCCCGCCAAGCTGGCGCCCCCTGCCACGCCGGGACGCCACCAAGCGCGGCGACTATCACGCCATTGAGGCTATCAACCGCCACGCGCTGACACCCAAGGGCTGGGTGCACGAGCAGGACAACTCGAAGCTGATCCTGACCGGCGATGCACCCAAGCTGCTGGTGCGCGAAATTGGCGTGAACACCTACAATCATTTCGCAGACTTCAAAACCGAAGTCGGCACCGAATATTGGGCCGCTACAAAGGACTTCTGGGCCGAAATCCGCGATGAATGGGACACTCTGATGGCAGAGAATGACACCGTGGCCCTGACGGTGCTTGGGGAGCCGTCCGAGCTTTACATGCAGATCCTGGGGATCGCATCTGACGTGGCCGATGGGAAAGTCCCTTCCGCAGTGGCGGCCGGGGAAGCGGTGTCGATCCTGCATGACTATGTGGACACCAACCCGGCCGCACCGGTCAAACGCCTGCAGGCGCGGGCTGCCGAACAGGCCACCGAACAGACCACAGGCGGCTACAGCCGATAAGCCAATGGGGCAGGCAAACGCGTTGCCTGCCCTTTTCCTCAAGCTTTTGACCTGTACCAGTCAACGCGGCGGGTCAGGAACATGGCCACCGCGAGAGCGACAAACAGCAGTGCTGTCCCTGACAGAAGCGCCAGGTCTTCCATTTTCAGCACGCCATAGAGGTAGGCGAACAGCGCGATCTGCGTGATGGTGATGCCGGATGTCCATTTGCCCGACCCCATCACCGACTTGCCATACGCCGCCACCATGGCGATCACGATTGTTGCAGAAATGCCGTACGCCAGGCCGAAGTCCAGATGCTCCGACAGCGCCAGAAGCGCCATGAAAAACAGGCACAGCGCCAGCCCCGTCAGCATATATTGCACTGGATGCACAGGCCTGCCGGAAATCACCTCGAACAGATAAAGCACCGCAAAGGTCATCAGCACGAACAGGCTGCCATATTTGGCACTGCGGTCTGTCATGGAATAATTGTTTACCGGGTCGACAAACTTGACGCTGATCGACTGACCCTTTGGCGGTCCGTCGAACAACACCGGGCCAAGTCCCTGCGCCAGCCGCAGCGTCTGCCACTGGGCACTGAAGCCGTCTTTCGAAATGCTGTGACTGATGGGCGAAAAGCGCCCCTGAAAACCGGGGGACGGCCAGCCTGAGGCCAGCGTCACATCGGTTCTGGCGCCCGACGGCCAGATATCCAGTGCGCCGGTCCCGCGCAGGGAAAAGCTCATGTCCACAGCCAGGCTGTCACCACCCTGTAAGGTGCCGCCCAAGCCGGCATGAATGCCCTGGCTGTGCCGGCCCAGGCCGGTGCCGGGCTCTATGGGCAACAGCTTGCCGCCGCAGATTATTTCCATATTGCCCTGCAACCCCTGAATGTCGCCCAGCACCAGGCTGACATACAGTTGGTCCCATTTCATGTGCTCGGGCGATACGCCGTCGATCAGGAACGGCAGTTTGAAAGCCGCCTTCATTTTCATATGCGCAGTATAGACATTGGTTTCATAAATGCTGATGGCGCGCTTTTCCACGTCCACATCACCGGTTGCAGTGAGCGTATCAGGCAGCAGGATCAGGGTCCTGCGCTCCAGCTTTTCCTCGCCCGAACTGCTGCGCGACAGCACATGGTCATAGGGCAACACCAGGATTGGTCCTGATATCTGTTGCTCGCCGCCCCAGGTGGCGCCAACACCGGCCAGCACGTCGGTCGACCGGTTGGACCGTTCGTTCACCAGCGACTGTACCATGGTGATGGGTATCAAAAGCACCAGCAGCAAGATGCCCACCAGCGCCGCCTTGAAGCCCGGGCCACCCAGGCCCGACAAAAGCTTCTTTCCTGTATCATTTTCCATCCTGATCATTCCCCCATACGGTTTTCGGATCAAACCGGTATGGGGGTGGATGGTGCCGAAAGCGGGGCCAGATTGTGCGCCCCCGCCTTAAATGCGGGGCAATTTTGCGGCAGGACTAGACGGCTTTCGCCAGCTCCACCACCCGGGCCCAGGCGGCCATGACGTCATCTTTGGTGGTCTGCACCTGCCCCACCTGAAAGCGGATCACCGGGCGTCCGTTCACCAGCGTGCGGGTCAGGTAGGTGAAGCCGTCATCGTTGACCACTGTCAGCAGTTTTTCTGTCAGGGCATCCAGTTCTTCCGTGTCCATCCCTTCCTTGAGCAGGCGAAAGGTCAGGAGCGACAGGTTCGGCCCTGTCACCAGTTCAAACCCGTCCGTATCGCGGACTGTAGCTGCTAGGTCCTTCGCCCAGGCAACATGGCCCCTAAACATGGTGCGCAGGCCCTCAATGCCGCGCAGGCGGATCACGAACCACAGCTTCAGTGCCCGCATGCGGCGGCCAAGCTGGACGCCCCAATCGCGGTAGTCTGTCACGGTGCTGCCTTCGCGGGTTTCAAGGTAAGCGGGCAGGATGGTCAGGGTGCGCACCAGTGTGTCCTTATCGCGCACGAAATGGGCCGTGCAGTCGAACTGCACGCCCATCCATTTATGGGGGTTGAAGACGAAACTGTCGGCGCCTTCCACCCCGTCCAGCTGATAGCGGAATTCCGGGCAGACCATGGCGCTACCGGCCCAAGCGGCGTCCACGTGGAAGTAGGCCTTATTGGCCCGCGCGATCACGCCGATGGCCTTCAAGGGATCAGCTGCGCCGACACTGGTGGAGCCCACAGTCGCCATCACCATGGCCGGGATGATGCCCGCCTTGCGGTCTTCTTCCATCATGGCGGCAAGTGCTGCGGGCTGCATGGCGTGATCTTTGTCTGTTGGCACAAGGCGGATCGAGGCGCGCCCCAGTCCCGCCATCTTGACGGCTTTCTCCAGCGAACTGTGGGCTTCGGCCGAGGTGTAGAATGCCATCTTGGGCGCATGCTGCAGGCCGGTTTCATTCACCTTCCAGTCGGTTGACCGTTCACGGGCGGCCAGCACCGCGCAGAAGGTAGCGCTGGAGGCCGTGTCCTGGATAACCCCCGCCCAGGCACGCGGCAAATCGAGCATGTCCTTCAGCCAGTCCATCATGGCTTCTTCAAGTTCCGTGGCTGCCGGGCTGGTTTCCCACAGCATGGCATTGATGCCCATGGCGCTGATCAGCATTTCCGCCAACTGGCTTTCCGGCGTCACATTGGCCGGGAAATAGGCGAAAAAGCGCGGGTGCTGCCAGTGGGTCACACCGGGCAGGATGATGTCTTTGAAATCCGTCATCAGCTGGTCGAAACTCTCGGCTTCAAGGGGCGGTATAGCAGGAAGCTTGGCGCGCACCTCGCCCGGGGCCACCTGGGCGCGTACGGGAAAGTCGCGCACGCCGTCCATATAGTCGGCGATCCAGTCGATCACATCATGTGCATTTTTGCGGAACTCTTTGCTGTTCATCGCAGGCTTTCCTCCTGGTCCTGATCAACCGTTTATGACGGGGTTGTGAGTTGCGCCAACAGAGCCGTTCGGTACACCTTGGCGCCCAGACAGCACACTATACATGGGGGAAGATCAAATGAAACATCTGCTCATTGCAATCCTTTTTGCCGCTGCCAGCTTTCAGCCCGCCAGCGCCGACGATATGGCCGACCGCAAGGTTATCGAACAGGCGGCGCTGGATTATATCGAAAGCCAGCACAAGCCAGACCCCAGCCGCATGGACCGGGCCCTACACGGTGACATGAAAAAACGCACTTACTGGGAAAAGACGGACGGCACAGAGTATGTCATGGAAACCAGCCGCGACACCATGCTGTGGGTGGCCGAAAACTATAACAAGGACGGCAAGGCCTTCCCAAACCCACCCCGCAAGGACATTGAAATTCTGGCACTTGACGGGCGCATCGCATCGGTGAAGCTGACGGCCGACGACTGGATCGATTACCTTCATCTGATGAAGGGCAATGAGGGTGAGTGGAAGATCATCAATGTGTTGTGGCAGTTCCACGACCAGTCGCAGCAGGTGGACCGGAAGTAGGCCGACAGGTCAGGTTCCCAGCCAGGTGCGTGCCTCAGCAAGATTGTCAAAAACCTTGCTGACCACCGCGCCGGGTTTCAGGCTTTCATAGTGGGCGGCGTATGTCTGGACAATCCTGGCCATCTTAGGATTGTCAGTGACGACCGCAAGCCGCATGCGCGGCGCACCGTCATAGGCCATGACATCCATCTCCGCCATAGTGCCCACCAGATGGTCGTCGGCATAGAAATGGTCTGCGTCGAGCGCGTTGATCAGCATGCGGCTGATCTTCTTGTGGCGCGGGTCACCGGTGATGGCTTTGTTCATGGCAACCATCTGGTTCGGGAAATCCCCGTCCACATGCACTTCAATACAGTCATCCATCCATGTCAGATCAATTGCCACACACGTCCCCATTTTTGAAAAATCATAATGGCGCCAGCCTGTGATGAAAAATCAAACCGACGTTACCGTGCGTCGGACGTCAGGACCTTAAGCGCCGCATCAAGCGCACTGTCCCGGCCAGCAGCCAGGTCTTCTTCGGAAAAAACAGGCACACGGATATGGGGCGGAATGCCCAACCGGTCATAGCTTTTGCCGGCACTGTCCAGATAGCGCTCGTTCGGCAAGGCGAACAGCCAGCCGTTCGGCAGGATGCGCGGCAGCATATCGGCAAATGCACCACGAGTGTTGTCGCCAATGCGTGTTACTTCCGGTGCGCGGTCCATCAGCGCCATCAGGAAAGTTTCTGCTGCGCTCATGCTGTTAGGGCCTGTCAGCACAACCACTGGCCCCCAGAAGCTTTCACGGTCGCTGGCCTGCACCCAGGTTGCGGTTTCGTCCGTCCAGGCTTGCCCGCCTTCGTCACCCCTGTAGGCCTGCTTGGAATAGGCGATATACTCCTGTTCCGTCAGGCGGCGGGCCATCGCCAGCGCAAGGGCGTCCGACCCACCAGCGTTGTCGCGCAGGTCAATCACCAGTCCGGCCAGGCCGTGGATCGGGTCGAAAAAATCATCGAGCGCGCGTTCGAACGCCGCCAGGTTGGCGTCCGGCGTGTTCGCCTCACTGAAATTGGTAAAGCCGCTTACGCGCAGGTAGCCTACCCCCCGCACCAGCTCGGCATAGCCCAGCATGCCGCGGCAGTAGGGTGCCAGCGGGCTCCTGAGGTAGCTGCCGTCGACAATCTCGAACCCCGCTTTGCGGCTTTCTTCCGGCGCCGACCGGCCCGCGCCTTCCGCCCCGAAATACATGGCGTCCAGGCTTGGGGCCACAAGGGCCGTGTGGGCATCTTCAAGGGGCATCAACAGGCCGGTCAGATAGTCAAACAGTTGCTGATCCGTGACGATTGCGTCCACCGCCGGGGCTGGCCATCCGGCGTGCCCTTCCGCGAAGAAAGGATAATGAGTTTTGAAATTCTCATGAAAAACCGCAACCGTGTCCTGTGCGGTTGCGGCGGGGGTGGCCCTGCACGCGTCTGGCAGCGCCGCCAGCTTGTGGGCTGTCATGAAGGTGCTGGTGTCGCTGCGGTGGAAGCGTCGGCTATCCTTGCCTAAAGGCCAGATTTCCATGTCGGCCTCAATGAAGCCTGGGATAGTTACACCAAAGCGCGCTTCCGCATCTTCGCCTTCAAGCTGCTCGAGCGCACCCGGGATCAGGCCGCTTGGCAGACAGCTGATCGCGGTTGTCTCATAGATCGCGACCTCCTGGCCGCGCACGTCAAACAGATAGCCATAGCCCTCTGTTTGCCACACACCGTCAGGGTCTGCCGCTGAACCAGCCGTGCCCAAGAATGTCAGAAAAATTAAGAAAGAAAAAAGCAACCCGCGCATAACAGCTCCCGAAAAAACGGGGCCATCATAGGCAAAAAAACGTCAATGCAAAGCCTGAATTATGGGATGCCTGGCGGGGCTCACGCGGCCTCGCGCACCACCACCATTTTTGCAGCGCGCCGGAAGAACAGAACCGACGACACGGAAATGGCAACCGGCACATGGCGCCCCGCCTTTGTCCGCGCCTTGAGGTTCCTGAGCGGCTTTGAGGCCAAGGCCTTTTCGCTATTACGGTGCGCCCCCGAACCCGACCCAAACAGGACATCCAGATCCGGGATGATATCGGCCAACTGCCTGTTGCGCAGCTCATCCTGGCCATATTCGAACATCTGTTCAGCGATCTGGTTGTTGCGCAGGATTTGGCCTTGCTCGTCACACACCAGAATGGCGTCTGACGACCCTTCGAAAATCATGATGTCGTTACCCCTGCGCCGGATAAGCTTCAACCCGCCCCAAATACAGACGGCACAGTTCAACAGAATAAGCGGGATTATCAGAAGAGCCCCTGTCGCGACCTCGCGCCAAACCTGGCTGATCTGGCGCTCATGCGTTTGCATCTGGGACATATAAGCCGGGAGAATGCGGTCCCGCATGGCGGTGAACGCTGCCACGGCCGCGCTGTCATCCACATAAACCAGCCGGTCCAATTCCGCTGGAGGCAAGGCCCGCCAGTCCGCCTCCCGTGCCCGCAGGAAGTTCTTGCGGTATGTGTCCACCGTTTGGGAGATTGTCTGCAGGTCCTCCCGGTCTTCCGCCTGCAGCGACAGGGCCCGCATGCCCTCAATGGCATCCTCAACTTTCTCCAGCGACGCTTGGGTTCGCTGATCATAGTTCGGTGTACGCCTGAGGACATAGTTTTTGAAATTATGGATAAATTCGCCATAGCCGATCGAGCGTTCGATCTGCGCCAGAGAGGTGGCCTTCTCAATGGACACCTCAGATGTCCGCGTCCAGGCGATATTCATCAGCCCCATGTCGCGGTACAGGGTCCAGCACCAGTGGATCATTGTGCCGTTGATCAGCACAGCCAGTAGAATAATCAGGGTCGCCCGAAAGCGTGGTGACATGGCAGCCTGAGTCATCAATGCCTCCATTCGCCATTCAGCCCTAAAATCTGACCAAATGAGTCTCCTTTATACACGCAATAGGACGTGAACTGAAAGTATTTTCGGGAAATAACAACCTCAGATTTATTTTAGCCATCAACTACAGCAGTTCCACGTTGCTCGGCCCCTTCGCTTCTAGCTGGCAATTCCCCTGAAAACTCTGTATAAGCCGCCGAAATCGGCGGTACTGCCCATGCAATTGCAGGAAAATGTTTGCTCATGAACACGCATACTTCAAAGGTTGGTTTTGTCTCCCTTGGCTGTCCCAAGGCGCTGGTGGACAGCGAACGGATTCTGACAAAGCTCCGCTCGGAAGGCTATGAAATCGCTGCTGAATATGAAGGCGCGGATGTCGTGGTTGTGAACACCTGCGGCTTTATCGACAGCGCAAAGGAAGAAAGCTTCGCCGCCATCAAGGAAGCCATGAACGAGAACGGCAAGGTGATCGTGACCGGTTGCCTGGGCGTGGATGAAGGCGCGGTGCGCGAAGTGGTGCCCGGCGTTCTGGCGGTCACTGGCCCGCACCAGTATGAGCAAGTGGTGGGCGAGGTGCACAAGGCAGCGCCGCAGCCGCACGACCCCTATACCCACCTTGTGCCGGAATCGGGCCTGCGCCTGACGCCGCGCCACTATAGCTACCTGAAGATTTCAGAAGGCTGCAACCACCGCTGCAAATTCTGCATCATCCCATCCTTGCGCGGCGACCTGGCATCCCGCCCGATCCGCGCGGTTCTCCGGGAAGCCGAAAAGCTGGTGGAAGCCGGGACGCAGGAACTGCTGGTGATCAGCCAGGACACCTCAGCCTACGGCCTTGACCTCAAGCACCAGACAGAAAAGTGGAAAGACCGCGAAGTACGCGCCCACATGACCGACCTGGCGCGCGAACTGGGCAACCTGGATGCCTGGGTGCGGCTGCATTATGTCTACCCCTACCCGCATGTGGATGATGTGATCCCGCTGATGGCGGAAGGCAAGATCCTGCCCTACCTGGATATCCCGTTCCAGCATGCGAACCGGGACGTGCTGCGCGCCATGCGCCGCCCTGCCAATGAAGCCAAAGTGTTGGAGCGCATCCAGAACTGGCGCAAGATTGTGCCTGAAATCGTTATCCGCTCCACCTTCATTGTCGGCTTCCCTGGCGAGACCGAAGAACAGTTCCAGTATTTGCTGGACTGGATGCAGGAAGCCCAGCTGGACCGCGTTGGCTGCTTCAGATATGAGCCTGTTGACGGCGCCGCCGCCAACGCGCTGCCGAACCCGGTGCCCGAAGAAGTGAAGCAGGAACGCTGGGAACGCTTCATGGAAGTGCAGGCGAAAATCTCTGCCGAAAAACTCAAGGACCGCGTGGGCATGGAAATGGCCGTGCTGATCGACGAGGTCACAGATGAAGGCGCGGTGGGCCGCACGTACGCAGACGCGCCGGAAATTGACGGCCAGGTGCACCTGATGGGCGCCACAGAGCTTTCGCCGGGCGATATGGTGATGGCGCACATCGACGCCAGCGACGACTATGACTTGCACGGCCATGTGGTTGCCGATGATGAAGAGGACCAGGACGACTGGGACTGGTAAGGCCCTAAGCCGACATCACCCCCAGCGCACCTGAAAGCGCCGCCAAGCTGAAAAGCAACCAATGGGGCAGCCGCCAAAAGCGTTGCCCAAAACGCCTGATAACGGCGGCGCTCAATATTGCCAGCATCGCAGCCATCACCGCGCATGCCGCCGCCGGTAAAACGCCGGAAGGCGTGAAGCCCGCCCAGATAAAGACCGCAGCCACACCCAGGTAAAGCAGGGTAAAGGCATGCCAACAGCCGTATAGCACCGCTTTCATGGTGTCATTCAGGTCCTGTGACGCCAGCATCGGGCGCACCACCCGTGCCCCGCCTGCAAAAACATGAAAGGCGGTCGTCACCAGACACACAAGCCCCGCCATCAGAAAATATACAGTCATACATGCCTCCCGGTTCATCCCGAACACCATAGACCATGCGCTGCCTATTGGCAGACGCCATGATGCCGCAGGCTCCCCACCCTGGCACGCAGCGACGACTATGACCTGCACGGTCATGTGGTTGCCGATGACGAGGAAGATCAGAACGACTGGGATGGGTGACTATTCCGGCGGTGAGATTGCCAAATAGACCGTACTCCATAGCTGAGCGGCATTTGACTCGGTCAGGTGCTGCAGGCCCTGACCATATGGTACAGCCTTGTAGGCTCCATCTGTGAACTCCCATGACCACAGCTCTGCCGTTTTTACATCATGGCCGTTGCCAATCGCGGCCCAGAGTGCGTCCCGAAATGCCGCGAGCCTCGCTTTCGTAGCCTGAGGTAAATCTTCACGGCTGATTTGGCGGTCAAGTCCCGCTGCCATCATGGCCTGCTGCCAGGGCCACACCACCGGTCCATGATAGTGCCCCCGAGTGAAAATTGCCTGAACGTCTGCTGCCGCGTATACGGGATTCGACACCAGCATGCCCACTGGTGTCATCAAGCCTGCCGGAAATGCCTGGCGTGTCTGCTGCATAATCATATCCAGTCGGGCAGCACTTGGCTCACTGAAAAACAGCAAAAATGCCGGGTCTAATTGCATCACCCTAATGGGCGTACCATCGGCCGCAAGCGCCAGCGCAGGAAAATGCACCATATCGTCAGCGTCTGGCTGCACAGCAACCGTAGGCACTCCAAGAACGTCTGCATAGACGTCGACCCGTCTCTGGGCTACATCCAGCGGCAAAGCCGCTTCGAACAGACTTGGCGCTTCACGCGTCCAAACTTCAGCCATTGCAGCCGCATTGCGAGCAAGACCTTCGTTCTTGACGACACCAGCCTCAACCAACTGGGTAATCGCTTCCAAGGCCGCTGGCACCAGTACAGCATTCACACTGTATGAATAGCGTCCATTTGCCAGGCCTTCCTGACTGTCACGCCAGTCACCCACACGGCTACCTTCTTCAATCTCGATCAGGGTGTGGAACACCGGGTCTTGCGCGAAAGGCTGTGCGCACTTCAGCACATACCGAACATTACGCATCAACAGGTCGGCATATGTCTCGTCCATGGTCGCTTGCTGAGCCAACAGTGCCTTGAGATGCGCATGTTCCTTTTCTCCCATGGACAAGTAACGCGCCAACACGGGTGTCAGCATGAAATCTTCATCCACCATGGCATAATCATATACTGGCCGGGCAACGGCTTCATTGCCACGATCGAGCTGTCGCAAGACAGCAAATTCAGCGATATCCTCCTCATGCGCCACCTGCCCGTCTGCTGCCAGGCGAGACAGTACGGAAGTTGCTGCAGCCTCAAAGGCCTTTGGCTTCAAGACTGGCATCAGAAGAGCTGCTGACAACAGTGTGTCGCGGCCAAAATACGTATTGAAGCGCCAGGAACCGGCCAGCATTTTCTCCTCATAAGTCAGGAAAGCAAGTATGTTCCGGGACAACCTGTCCAGGGCAGCTTCGTCGGTCAGAAGGTCCTGCATGGGAATAGGCGTCAGTGGCGTGTCCCCTGTCAGCGCCTGCATACGAAAGCGGATCATGCCGTCCGTCCCTGCATCCAAGCGGAGCTTGCCTTCTACTTCAGCAATTTTGCCTGACAGCATGGTCAGGCCCATTTGATAGCCACCCGAGCCATCAAGCCGAACCCGGGACCAGCGTACAGTGTCCACTCCACTGGTGCGCGACACTTGTATCCGATTGTCCACCACGCTTTCATGCATATAGGTGCGGATCGTACGAATGTTGCCCTGAACGACTTTACGCACCACCAGCGTGTCAGCTCGCACTGAAACAGTGGCTTGAATGCCGTTAAGTGGCCCCGATGGTGAATTGATACTCAACGGGGTCAAGTCCTCCAGTGCTTGCCACGCCACTGGCTCCTCAGTCGTATCAAACCATAGGCTGACTCCACTATTGCCAGCAGGGAATGCTACGATAAGGCGCGGTCTTCTGCCTGATCTCAGAACAGTGTGGGCCGCAACCGGGCCCGACCGGTAAAACTCATTATAGATTTTGCCCTCTGTCACTGCGAAATGCAGGATATCCTCAGCCGCATCCGACGAAAAACCTACCGGCGCCCAAGCAACCACCAAAGCCATCGCCAGCAAGCGGGCACGCCAGACAAAAAGAACTCGTTTTACTCTCGTCACTTCGCTTCTCCCTTGTTGCTCACCATGTTTACTCAATTCAGATCATTTATGCAATCGATTGCAACACAAAGAGACCTGAAGTAGTTTCGTGGTCAGGCCACGCGGAAGGTCAGGCTGTAGCGCTTGTTTCCTGTCAGTGGGTGTTGGCCCTCCTTGAGGGTCTTGACCCCGTGATAGGCCATGCGGGCGGCACCCCCCATCACCAGCATGTCGCCGTCTTCAAGTCCGATGTTGACGGGCGTACCGCCGCGCGCGCTGCCGAACAGCTGGAAGGTTGCGGGCACCCCAAGCGACAGGGTCACCACGGGCCAGCGAAAATCGCGCTCATTCTTGTCCTGGTGGGACCCAAGCTTGAGCCCTGGTTCATAGCGGTTGATCAGGCAGGCATTGGGACGGCACCCGTCAAAGCCACCTGCTTCTGCCGCCCGTGTCGCCACATCCATCAGTGCGTCAGGGATCGCGGGCCACGGTTGGCCCGTCTCAGGATCATCCGGTCGGTAGCGGTATCCTGACGAGCCGGATGTCCAGCCCAGGTCACCCGCGTTTGTTGTCGCCACCCGGATCACATGCCCGCCGGGTGTCCGCTGGTTTCTGAAAGGCGCTTCAGCCGCAATCTGCTGCATCAGGACAAAGGCCTGCGCGCTATCGGCTAAGCCACGCAGCAATGTGACACCTTCAGTGATCACCTCCTGCTTGGGGCGCAGGCTATCGAACAGGTCAGCCACCCCAGTTACCGCGCGTCATGGAAGATGATGCCAAGCGTATAGCGCTCGCCTGACGTGATCTCGCTCACCCCGTGCCTCAGTTTTACCCGGTGATAACCGCGGCTGCCTTTCCTGGGGCGTTCGTTGACGGCAAAGATGATCGCCTGCCCCTGCCTGAGGCGCGGCACGTGCCCGACAGACTGCATGCGCGGCCTGTTTTCAACCAGCATGAAATCGCCGCCTTCGAAGTCCGTGCCGGGGTCCGACAGCAGCACTGCCATCTGAAACGGGAAATAACGGTCACCATACAGGTCCTGGTGCAGGCAGTTATAATCCCCTACCTGATATTTCAGGATTAGGGGCGTGGGGCGCGCCTGCCCATCCGCGTGGCAAAGTGCCAGATAGTCATCAAGCCGGGCCGGGTAGCCTGCCTCAAGCCCCAATCTGTCCGCCCACATGTCAGCTGCCTTGGCAACATGGGGATAGGCTGCCTGACGCAGCTCCGCCACCACAGGTGGCAGCGGGTAGCTGAAATATTTATATTCGCCCTGCCCGAAGCCGTGTCGTGCCATATGGATATGGCTGCGGTACAGGCCTTCCTGCCCGAAGCCTGCCTTCAAGGCCGCGCACTCCCCGGGCGTCAGGATGGGACCAGTGACCGCGTAGCCCGTTTCAAGCAACCGGTGCTGGATATCGGCCCACGGCAGGCCGCCAATGCGGGCGGCCAGTTCTGATTTTTCAGGGATTGAAGCCTGTGCCATCGCTGCCTTCTTCTTGTGAATTGCCATGCCTTTTCATGGCTCTGGCAACCCGTTCAAGTCAAGGAACAGCCAAGAAAGAGGTCCGTTTCCGGCGACAAAAAAGGGCCGCCAGAAACGCTGGCAGCCCTGACCTTCATGTTCGCAATTGCTTCAGGAATCCAGCTTTTGCTCCGCCGCGGCTTCCGCTTCTGGCAACAGATAGCCATGTTCCCCAAGCGGCAGCCCCATGATGTCGACCATGCGCTTGTTCACCTGGCGAATGAACGGATACAGCAGCCCCTTGGTTTGTTCGCTCATGCTATAGTCAAGCGAGACATCAGGTTGCTGCTCAACCGCTTGCCGCGCCGCCTCAATCAGCGACAGGATCGATTTGACGCGGATCTCTTCCGCCTGCAGAAGGTCATCAAAGACCGGGCGGTTGGATTCCAGGGTTGTCAGGTCATCAGGACCAACCGGCAAGGAGCGGTCGCCGCTGAGGTCAATACCCTGGCGCAGATAGAGCCGCTGAAAATGGTAAGCCTCCGCATCGGAAAGCTCGTTTTCCGCATCACTCATTTCCGCTTTAATGACAATATCGTGGGCTGCAAGCAGATCCTGCAGTGCACGCGGGTTTTGCACCAGATCCTCATACAGAAGCACTTCGAATTTGTGGAAATGGCTTGCCGCCACACCGGCCAACGACACATGGTCCATGCAGGACATCAAGCCCTTGCTGCCGCGCACCAGGTGATATTTCACGAAATTGTCGAAACTGGCCCGAAGTCCTTCGTGCACAAGAGCATGCTTATAGGACGCGCGCAGGAAATCGACCTGTTCACGGATCACCAGGATCACCAGCGTGTCTTCCGGCATCACTGCCTTGAGGCGCTGCATATGGCTGTCGTAGCCGTCACCGGTTTGGCCGACGATATTGTCGTCGCTTACAATGAAGGCTGTGGCCCCATTTTCTTCGGCGCTTTCCAGGCCAAGCCTGAAAACGGTGGCAACCAGATCGGAGTTATAGTGATAACTTGGTATTTGCAGAAGTTCCGTCTCAAGCGCGAATTGCACCTGGCTTGGCACATGGCTGGTGGGGCCTTTGCCCAAGTAAAAATTATTGCTTTCGTCGGTCAGGAACATGTCCCGAATGGCCGAAGCCCGCGCCATCGGCATCCCAATATGCAGCACACCTTTCACGGCGCCCCCCTTTTCAAAATTCCTCAATCCACTGTGTTATGACATGCATCACCCATCAGGCCAATGGCCTTGATCCGGGAGAATGGCTTCCTACCGGCCGCCATCTGCCTGTTGCTCGGTGCTCACCAGCTGATAGTCGCCTGACGCTTTCAACTGCTCGTAAGAGGCCTTTATCCGTGCCCTGATGTCGGCAGGCACATTGAGGCCGGACGCGAGGTAAAAGCCAGCACGGCTGTCCAGACGCATGACCGGTTTGGTCAGGTCGAGCGAATAGCCTTCCGCTTTCCGAAGGCGCCGATTGACGGAAAAATCGCTGATGTAAAGGTCTGCCCGACCGGCCAGCACCATACGAAAATCACCTGTGCCCTCCTTGGCAATCGGAATGATGTTGGCAACCGGCACACCGGCCCACACCAACAATTCGCATGTCAGATCGCCAGACACGCAGGATGCGGTGAACATACCCGCCTCAAGGTTTTCCCGGGTAACGGGCCGCGTTTCCTCTGCCCGGGCAAAAATATGAAAATTGGATTCAGCGAGCAGCACGAGCCAATCGAAGCCATATTCGCGGCGTGGCGTGCGGGTGATGGTGTAGATCAGCGCATCCGGCCGCGTTCGCGCGTAATTCATCGCCCGTGCCCACGGTACGATCTTGATCTCATATTGAAGTCCGGCCGCATCCAATACCTGCCGCACCCTGTCAGTCGCTAGGCCAGCCACCGATCCGTCGGGTTTGGCATAATTGAAGGGAGGATAATTTTCGGTATAGACGATGAGAGGCTGCCCATCTGCCGCACGCGCCGCAGCAGCACCGCACACAAGTGCGAGCATCGCCAGCCCCAGTTTAATCCCTAGTCGCATATCTACTCCGTGACAAACGGCTACTCGATACGCCCCACAGCCTCATACCACATAGTTTAGGGGCGCAGCATCAATAATCGGTTAACACGTGTCTGCTTGAAATCACCACCCCTGCGCGCTAATTCAGTTTCACGGCAGTTCCACGGTGGAGCTGCCAACAAGTGAAGCTTGTACTCAGGGCAGGGTGAAATTCCCGACCGGCGGTATGGCCTGGATTTCCCGGCCGAGCCCGCGAGCGCCCACCAGACCTTTGGTGGGGTCAGCAGATCCGGTGAGACGCCGGAGCCGACGGTATAGTCCGGATGAGAGAGTGGAAGCAGTGTGCCCCTTGGGGCATGCTTTCTGGTGCGTGCGGCCCTGTCCTGCGCCCAGTCCGTCTTTATATGCCCTGATTCCTGCGCCTCTGATGATTGGAGACATACAGTGAATCAGACAAACACAACCCAACCAACCCTGGCCGATTTCGGAAACCCGCACGCGCGGGTGGAAAAGGCCATCGCCAGCTTGCGTGCGGGCGGCGGCATCCTCGTGATGGATGACGAAAACCGCGAAAACGAGGGCGATATCATCTTCCCGGCAGATACCATGACGGTCGAGCAGATGGCGCTGGTGATCCGCGAAGGCACCGGCATCGTCTGCCTGTCGCTGCCTGACGAGAAACTCAAGGCGCTTGAGCTGCCGCAAATGGTGGCGGACAATTCGTCCAGCATGGGCACGGCCTTTACCGTGTCGGTTGAAGCCAAGCACGGCGTGACCACCGGCGTGTCGGCGGCGGACCGCATCACCACGATCCGCACCGCCATTGCGCCAGACGCCAAACCAGACGACCTGGCGCGCCCGGGCCATGTATTCCCACTCAGGGCCCACCCTGGTGGGGTGATGGCACGCCCGGGACATACCGAAGCCTCGCTGGAGCTGGTAACCCGCGCTGGCCACAGCCCGGCGGCCGTCTTGTGCGAACTTCAGAATGCAGACGGCACCATGGCGCGGCTGCCTGAAATCCTGCAGTTTGCGCAGGAACAGTCCATGGCTGTGGTCACGATTGAAGACCTGCAGGCCTATATGGCGGCAGCGGCCAGAAAAGTCGCCTAAGAACGGCTATGAGAAAAAGCGCGTGCCCAAGGGCGCGCGCTAACCCCAGAAGCCCGGCAGCGCCAGCGCAGTGATTGCCAGAAACAGCGCCCATTGCGGCATCTGGCTGAAGCGCTGCTTTTTCCAGGTAACCAGGCCAAGGTTCCAGACACAGAAAGCTGTGGAGAGGAAGGTGGCAAGCACCGCAAGCTCAATACCGTCCGGGTGGAAAGCGGCCCAGAAGAAACTACCCGCCATCGCCGCCAGCGTCAGCGACACCAGGTGCCAGCAATAATAATTGGTATATTTGGCAACCGCGTGGATATCTGTGGCTGCAAGCAGCGGCCTCGCGATTTCGCGCCCGCCCAGAATGCAGTGGATCAGCATGGTCAGCGCACTGGCAGAGCCCGCCAGCAGGAACCAGATGTTCATGAGAAATGCCCCCCCCAATTGTTCGGAAGGAACCTTAACCTGCCATAGCCCGCGGTGCCATGAGGCACACTGTCGCGCACCCGTCAGCATGGCGTCTATTCGGGCAGGTTGTCCAACTCGCTTGGGTCGAGTGTCAGCGGATCACCCGCTTCCCGCAACCTATCCCGGGCACCCATGATCGCCGCACGCAAATCAGGTTTGAGCCCAAGGCCGGATGCGAGGAAAAGGTCCCCGCCCGCCTCCAGCGTTTTCACAGGCTTCAGCCGGTCTGGCGACACCCCAAAGGCCTTCAGCCGGTAGCGGTTGTGGATTTCTTCCGCCACATAAAGATCTGCACGACCCGCCAGCACCAGCATCACGTCCGGTCGGTTCACTTCAGCGATCCGGTAGATGTTTTTCTCCGGCACCTTCAGGCCCTTCACAAGCAGGCAGGATATATCGTCGACCAAACAAGCCACCCGATAATGAGCCATATTCCAATCTATTTCGGCATCGAAACGATGATCGCCCTGCCTTGCGAACAAGTGGAACTTGATACTGCCCAGCTGGACAAGCCACTGGAACAGGTCTTCGCGGCCTTCCTGCCGGGCGATGGTATAGATCAGGGCATTGTCTTCCTCGAGCGTGGCACGGTAGGCACGGGTCCAGGGCACGTGGATGATGCGGTATTCAATGCCGGTTTCGTCCAGCAACCGGCGCACAAGCCGGGTCGACAGGCCATCTAGCCGCCCGTCTTTGGTCAGATAGCTATAGGGTGGGTAGCTTTCCGTATAAACGACAATGTCTGGGCCTTGGGCTTGCGTGGGCGAGGCCAGCAGGCAACAAGCACCAAGCCAGGCCAAAACAACGGCCCGCCCCCCAGCGCTGACACGCAATGGCACTCGAAAAAAATTACCCAACAACTATCAACGGTCCTTTTAACCTTTGCCCGTCACTCAGGCACCCGGGCAGGCTTTCCAACCACCCCAAAAGTGGGTTCAGCCTACAGACCACTGATTAATTAAATCATAACAGGTTAAAGCTGCTTCACGCGCCAAGCTGGTAGGGCCCGCCGCGTTCCAGCGCGTGGCCATAGGCCGGGCGCGCCTGCATGCGCTCAAGATAGGCCTTCAAGTTCGGGAATTTGGCGATGATCCCACTCACGGCCGCTACCTCAAGCACGAATACAAGCATGATATCCGCGCCGGTCAGTTGGTCACCAACGAAGAAATCCCGTTCGCCGAGGCGTTCCGCCATATAGGACAGGTGATTGGCAATCTCGCTCTGGATACGGGGGGCAAGCGGGGCCGCCGCCTCTCCCAGCCTGCCGGTATAGAGCGCCAGCATGAAAGGCAGCATGGCGGACCCTTCGGCAAAATGCAGCCATTCCACATAGGAATTATAGTCCTGCGCGCCGGGGTTCGGGCCGAATTCACCGCCACCATAGGTGCGCACCAGATAATCCACAATCGCGCCCGATTCCGCGATTTTGACACTGCCGTCTTCCAGCACCGGGCTTTTCCCCAGAGGATGAACCGCCTTCAGGCTATCAGGCGCCAGCCGGGTTTCCTTGTCCCGCTCGTAGGAGACGATGTCATACTCGAGCCCCATTTCCTCCAGGATCCAGAGAATACGCTGCGACCGCGAATTATTGAGATGATGCACCCTGATCATGAACCTCGTTCCTTTCCGTTTTTTGTCCCTTAGTGCAAGAAGTAGAGCCTTTTAGTCGGCTGCCCAACCATATATTGGGGCCTGCATTATTCGTTTGGGCCTTCCCGCGAATATGGTATTTTACGCCTCCCCGGATAACCGGGCCGGCAGCATGCCGAAAACGCCTAACAGGAAGGCCGTCGCACCAATGAGTGCCCAGATCGAAGATTATTATTCGCCCGATACCTTCAACCGCATCAAAGCCCTGGCCGACACGCAGGAGACACCATTTCTTGTGGTAGACACCGGCATGGTCGATGAGGCTTATAATGACCTGACACAAAAGTTCCCCACCGCGAAAATCTATTATGCGGTGAAGGCGAACCCGGCGCCGGAGATCATCAATCTCCTGAAGGATAAAGGGTCAAATTTCGACATTGCGTCCATCTATGAGCTGGACCGTGTGCTGGAGCATGGCGTGTCACCGGACCGCTTGAGCTACGGCAACACCATCAAGAAATCCAAGGACATCCGCTATTTCCATGAACGCGGCGTGCGCCTGTTTGCGACAGATTCAGAAGCTGACCTCAGGAACATTGCCAAGGCGGCCCCGGGCGCGAAAGTGTACGCGCGCGTGCTGACAGAAGGCACCCACACCGCCGACTGGCCCCTCAGCCGCAAGTTCGGCTGCCAGAACGACATGGCAATCGACCTGATGATCCTGGCGCGCGACCTGGGGCTGGTGCCTTATGGCATCTCCTTCCATGTGGGTTCCCAGCAGCGCGACATCGGCGCCTGGGACGCGGCCATCGCCAAGGTTTCCAGCATTTTCGAGCGCCTCAAGCTTGAGGACGGCATTGAGCTGAAAATGATCAATATGGGCGGCGGCTTCCCCGGTGCCTACACCATGCGCGCCCACGAATTGCAGACCTACGCGGAAGAGATCACCCGCTTCCTCAAGGAAGATTTCGGCGAGGACATGCCGGAGATTATTCTGGAACCGGGCCGGTCGATGGTGGCCAACGCCGGCGTGCTGGTCAGCGAAGTGGTGCTGATTTCACGGAAGGCGCGCACCTCGCTGCACCGCTGGGTGTTCACCGACGTGGGTAAATTCTCCGGCCTCATTGAAACCATGGACGAAGCGATCAAATATCCGATCTACACCGAAAAGCAGGGTGAGCTTGAAGAGGTCGTGATCGCCGGGCCGACGTGCGACAGCGCCGACATCATGTATGAAGACAACAAGGTGCCGTTGCCGCTCAACCTGGCCATCGGGGACAGGCTCTACTGGTTCTCCACCGGGGCTTACACCACGAGCTACAGCGCCATTGAATTCAACGGCTTCCCGCCCCTGAAAGCTTATTATATCTGAGGCTTGTTATATCTAGGCAGTTTTACGGGGTGGCCTGGGCCGCCCCTGCCGCAACCGCGCTGCGCACACCTTTCCGGCGCACCAGCCATTCCGCGACCAAAAGGTTCGGAATCCAGCAGGCATAGGCAATCACCGGATAGGCTGTGCCGAACGGCAGCCCCATGACCCCCAGCGATAATGGCAGATAAAGCCTGAGCGTCACCGCCGCGAAGGTCAGTGCGAAAGACCGTGTCATCCACCTCTTGTGGTCCTGGAAGCGACGGGCGCGGGCCGTCAGAAAGCCATAGCCCGTGGTCACCACCCAGGCGACACCCAGCCCCAGGAAGCCCACCTGCGCCACCACACCGGCATCCGACCCAAACCCCAGCCAAATACCCCCAACCGCGGACAGCATGCAGGCCGTAACATAAGTGCGGCCCACCCAGCGGTGCAGCTTTGGTGCCCGGGCCCGCAGCCGGTTGAAAAACTGGAAGCCGCCAATGGCCAATGCAAGCGGCCCGAAGCCGAAGTGCAGATACATGGCCAGCGGCCGGTCCGCCAAATGGTGGGCCATGCCATCATTCTGGATGGGGCTGTCGGGCCAGATCAGGGCCCAGCCATAAAGGGCAACAGCCACTGACAGGATTGTCATCAGGATTATCAGGATCGTTTTCATCATTTCCTCGCTGTCTATATCACGACTATCGAGCAGCTCTGTCGGCGCTTCGATGCAGAAATCATGACCTGAAAATCCGGGAAATCAAAGCGCTTGTCGCGTGCGTGCCGAAACGCGTCGTGAAATTTCAGCATGGGAAATGCGGCCCAGATTCCTTCTTGCTAAATTCGGACGCCTATCGCACCTTACTGACACTTTTTGTCAGCATGGTGGGGTATGGTGGCCGGTATGAAACGCGCTGACCGACTTTTTCAGATTGTGAATTTCCTGCAGGGCCGCCGCATGGCGGTGACGGCAGAACGCATCGCGGACGAGTTTGATATCTCCATCCGCACCGTTTACCGCGACATTCAGGACCTGATCATCACCGGCGTGCCCATCAACGGCGAGGCCGGCGTGGGCTATATGCTGGACAAAAGCTATTACCTACCGCCCATGACGTTCGATGTGGAGGAACTGGAGGTTCTGATGCTGGGGGCCGCGATGGTCTCCAGCTGGACCGACACGGACATGAGCGTTTCGGCCCAGACGCTGATCCGGAAAGTCAGGAATGCGCTGAGTGAACGTGACCGCGAAACATTTGAAGGCATCGCGCTGTTTGCGCCGCCTTCGCGCGCCCGTCCGCCGTGGAACATCAATTTTTCTGCCATTCGCCGGGCGGTCCGGAAGAAGGAAAAGATCCATTTGGATTATTCGGACGAGCAAGCGCGCTCGACCGAGCGCACCATCCGGCCCCTGTCGCTGGTGTTCGTCGGGCCGGTCTGGATGATGCTGGGCTGGTGCGAGCTCAGGAAAGATTTTCGCCACTTCCGGCTGGACCGGGTCAACCAGGCTACCTTCACCGGTGAATTTTTCGAAGACACCCCAGAGACATCCCTTCAGACCTACCTCGATAGCCTGGGCTACTGCGACGGCCTCAGGCCCTAAGCCACCTTGCGCACAAGGAAGCAGGCAAAGGCCTGCGTACTGCCCCACGGGGTTGTATGTTCTTCGAAACACTCGTTCACGAGCTCATAACCATCCCCCAGCAAATCCATCAGACGCGCGGCGTCATATTGCCGGACCGGCAGGCCGCTGCATTTCTCGGGTCCGCCCACGGCGAAGGTTGCGATGATGGCATGGCCACCGGGCTTGAGGTGGGCATCAAGCGCGCCTCGGTAGCGCGCGCGGTCGTCGGCACTGGTCAGGAAATGCAGCACTGCCCGGTCATGCCACAGATCCACCTTGTGCCCGAGGGACAAGCGGGTCACGTCACCGGGGATGAACTCTACAGCCGCTGCCCGCGCGCCCAGCCGGTCGCGCGTATGCGCCAGGGCTGAGGCCGCCAGGTCCACCAACGTCAGGTCCGAAAAACCGCGATCCAGCAAGCGGTCCGCCAGCACCGATGCCCCGGCGCCCACATCCACGATGGCGGCATCCTCCGGCAGGTGCAGGCCATCGATCAGGCCAAGCGACAGAGCCGGGTCCACCTGATACCAGGACACCGCGTTTGGGGTCTTGGTCTCATAAACATGCTGCCAATGTTGTTCGCGTGAGGTCATGCCGCCAAATACTTCTCAAGACTGTCGAGGCACATATTCCAGCCATTATCGTGACTGGTGCGTGATTCCTCGTTCGGGAAGTGGGTGTGCATGAGCGTCATTTCCGTGCGGTTCGGCGACAGTTCGCGAAACGTCAGCTCAACGATGCTGTCAGTCGCAATATGGCTGTTCCAGGTAAAGACAATGCGGTTATAGCGATTGATTTCCCGATATTCGCCATGCATGTGGGGCTCCGAATTCTCCATATGCATGGTCAGCGACCACTTGCCGCCCACCGTGAAGCTGCTCTCAACCGTGCTGGGCTTCACAGCCTTCTGGTCTGCAAAGAACCAGGCCGACATGATCGTGGGCCTGGACCAGGCATCAAACAGCTGCCGCTTCCCACACGGCATCACGCGCTTCAGCACCAAAGGGTCATTCGTCATCGCTGCCTGCCTCCTTCAAATAGCGTTCCAGCTCATTCAACCGGCCCGACCAGAAGCGCGCATGCATTGCCACATAGCCTGCCACCTGCTTCCAGGCATCGAAGTTCATGTGGCAATAGACCACGCGCCCCTGCCGCGACTTATAGAGAAGCCCGGCGGCTTCCAGGACCGCAATATTCTTCGACGCCGCGCTGGCCTTCAGTCCGGCTTCCTCCGCCAGCATACTGACCGGCCTGGGGCTTTCCGCGAGCATCTCCAGCATCAACCGACGGCGGCGGTCAGCAAGTGCATGAAAAAGCGTGTCGAGCTGTTCTTCATTTTCCATATATGGAAAATATAATAAATTTTATATTCAATCAATTTTATAAAAGCATTATTTTTCAATATTTTATATAATTTATATATTTTCCAATTTTTTCTTTTTACTACATAACTGGGCGCTAGACTCTGGTGGCAGATGATCGCAACAGGAGGATTTTATGGCGAATATCTGTTTAACGTTTGGTACCGAGGCGCGGCAAGACACACTTGCCAACGCCGTCCGCACCCTGCCCGGCCTTGCCGCCTGGTGGACCGATGGCACCAGCGGTGACCCGGATGCGGGCGGCAAAATCGCCTTCCGCTTCGGTGAAGCCGGCGGTTTTGACATGCGGGTCAAGGAAAGTAACGACCACAGTGTGGTGTGGGAATGCACCGGCGGCCCGGACGAATGGCTGGGCACAGGTGTGGAGTTTAAAATTCAGGATGAAGGCACCCACCGCCAGCTGATGTTCCGGCACACGGACTGGGAAGCGGAAACGCCCTTCTTCCATCACTGCTCCATGAAATGGGCGACATTTCTGTTGAGCCTGAAGGCCTATGTGGAAACCGGCAAAGGTCGCCCGTTCCCCAACGACTTGAAAATCGAAGCCACAGGTATGTAGCGAAAACCTGGCATGTAGGCGTAAAAAAAGCCCGGCCAACCAGCCGGGCTTTTCCTTTTCCAGCGCGAGGCTGGCTTATTTCACTTCCCAGGTCTGGCCTGCATACATCAGGTCCTTCAGGGTGGATTTGCCCTTCACGGCCTCAACCTGCCCCAGCACCGCGTCGGTATAGCTGTGGTCCGCCTGCTGGGCATATAGCACACCCATGGCAACCGGCTCGCCCGGGTTCGCACCCAGTTCGCCCAGCATCTGGGCCATGCGGCGGTTGGTCTCGTCGTGGGTCAGGATATCATCTTCCGTGATGCCGTTCTCACCGATCACCACAACCTCAAGGCTGAAGGTGTCCAGGTTGAAGCGGATGCCCTTGTTGCGCTCAGCGCCGAAGATCATCTTCTCGCCATGTTCCACCAGAAGCTGGCGCTCTGGCGCCGCCTTCTTCTCGGTGATGTCAGACCAGGCACTGTCGTTATAGACGATACAGTTCTGCAGGATCTCAACAAAGGACGCGCCCTTGAAGTCATGCGCGCGGGTAAACACGCCCGGCATATGCTTCTGCGCCGTATCCACCGTGCGGGCAATAAAACGCGCACCCGAGCCCAGCGCGAAGCTGATCGGGTTCAGGGACGGGTCCACAGAGCCTGTTGGCGTCGACGGCGAGCGTGTGCCCACATCAGACGTTGGCGAATACTGGCCCTTGGTCAGGCCGTAAATCTTGTTGTTGAACAGAAGAATGTTCAGGTCCACATCGCGGCGAAGCGCGTGCAAGAGGTGGTTACCACCAATCGACAGGCCGTCACCGTCACCGGTGACAACCCACACGTCCAGATCAGGGTTCGCAAGCTTCAGGCCCGTGGCAATCGCGGGCGCACGGCCGTGGATTGTGTGGAACCCGTAGGTGTTCATATAGTAAGGGAAGCGGCTGGAGCAGCCGATGCCCGATACAAACACCGTGTTTTCGCGGGTAACACCCATCTCCGGCAGCGTACGCTGCATGCACTTGAGGATCGCATAGTCACCACAGCCAGGGCACCAACGCACTTCCTGGTCGCTGGTGAAATCCTTGATGGTGAGCTTCTCTTTGGGGGTGCTAAGTTCGTTCATGGCACCTACTCCTACACAGCCAGCTCAGCGCGGATCGCGTCCAGGATTTCCTGGATCTTGAACGGCTGACCTGAAACTTTATTGAACGGCTTGGCGTCGATCAGATACTTGTCGCGCAGCACGGTCTTCAGCTGGCCCGCATTCATTTCCGGCACCAGTATTTTATCATATCCCTTCAAGAGCGTCTCCAGATTCCGTGGGAACGGGCTGATGTAGCGGATATGGATATGGCTGACATTGAGGCCGTCAGCGCGCGCGGCCTTCACCGCTTCGGAGATCGGACCGTAAGTCGACCCCCAGCCCACGACTGCGAGCGTGCCGGTTTCCTCACCCTGGTCCACGTCCTGAAGCGGAATGTCATTTGCAATGCCTTCAACCTTGGCATGGCGCAGGTCCGTCATCTTCTGGTGGTTTTCCGGGTCATAGGAAATATGGCCGGATTTGAAGTCTTTCTCAATGCCGCCGATACGGTGCTCGGTGCCCGACACACCCGGCTTCGGCCAGTGGCGGGCCAGCGTTTGCTCATTGCGCACGAACGGGCTGAATTCTTCTTCGCCCTCAGGCGCCTTGGCGAACTCAACCTTAAACGGCTCAAGCGCGTCCAGGTCTGGCAGCTTCCAGGGCTCTGCGGCGTTGGCGATAAAGCCGTCGGTCAGCAGCATCACAGGCGTCATATATTTGACAGCCAGGCGGCAAGCCTCGATGGCAGTCTCGAAACAGTCACCGGGGGACCGGGTGGCGATCACCGGCAGTGGTGCATCGCCGTTGCGGCCATACACGGCCTGGTAAAGGTCGGATTGCTCTGTCTTCGTTGGCAGGCCGGTGGATGGGCCACCCCGCTGGCTGTTGATCACAACAACCGGCAGTTCCGTGGAAATCGCGAGGCCGAGCGCTTCGCCCTTGAGCGCAATGCCCGGACCGCTTGAGCTGGTAACACCCAGCGCCCCGCCATAGGAGGCGCCAATGGCGGCACAGATGGCGGCAATCTCGTCTTCCGCCTGGAAGGTCACGATGCCCTGCTCTTTCATGGTGGAAAGCGCGTGCAGGATCGGTGATGCCGGCGTGATCGGGTAGGACCCCAGCACGATATCAAGGCCTGCAAGCTCACCGGCCGCGGCAATACCCCAGCTGAGCGCCTGGCTACCGGTAACGGTTTTATACGTGCCCGGCTCGCTATGTACGGTGCCAATCTGGTAGCGCTTGAACGTGGCTGACAGTTCAGCGGTCTCACCAAAGGCGTGAC
Organism: Kordiimonas sp. UBA4487; assembly: GCF_002389025.1. Taxonomy (NCBI): domain Bacteria; kingdom Pseudomonadati; phylum Pseudomonadota; class Alphaproteobacteria; order Kordiimonadales; family Kordiimonadaceae; genus Kordiimonas; species Kordiimonas sp. UBA4487. Next base: position 107,957 of record NZ_DGNR01000012.1, on the reverse strand, counting down.
CGGCATTGAGGGCCGCCACGTTGGCGGCTGCTACGTCCGGCAGCTTGGCGAATTTCTTCTCAAGCCAGCTGATGACAGGCTCGCGCTTGCGGCTGAACATCCACAGCATCAGCCCCAGCGTCCACATGTTCTTACACCTGAGCGCTTCCTTGTTGCCAAGGCCCATGTCCTTGACGGCTTCAAGCGTCATCTTGGAAATATCAAGCTCGATCACCTGATAGGTATCAAACTCGTGGCTGCCGATCGGATTTTCTTCATAGCCGGCCTTTTGCAGGTTCCGCTTGTTGAAGGTGCCGGTATCGACAACCAAGAGGCCACCGGGGCGCAAGTTCGTCAGGTTCACCTTCAGGGCCGCCGGGTTCATGGCCACCAGAACGTCGGGGCGGTCGCCCACGGTCTTGATCGCCTTGGCGCCAAAGTTGATCTGGAACGCCGACACGCCGAAGGTGGTGCCAACGGGTGCGCGAATTTCAGCCGGAAAGTCCGGGAAGGTGGAAAGGTCGCTGCCCGAAAGCGCGGTGGATGTTGTGAACTGGCTGCCGGTAAGCTGCATACCGTCACCGCTGTCGCCCGCGAAACGGACAACCGCAGATTCCAGAACCTGAACGTCAGAAGCCATCTAACTTATTCCTCTGTCACGCAGACCTTCGCTTATTCTGGCCCGCTGTCAATACTCGCATATATATGCGCGCAACCAATACACCGCTTCAAGCCCTAAGGCGACGTAATTTTTCTATCATCAGGATGAAATCGATCTATTGTGAGAATTTTATTCTACAATAATTTCGAAATCACCCGATTAATCTGCCCTTGGCGTCCGCATCAGGACAAATTCTTCCGCACTGGATGGATGCACCGCAACCGTGGCGTCGAACTGGGCTTTTGTCAGCCCTGCTTTCACAGCAATTCCGACACCCTGAATGATTTCGGCGGCATCCATGCCAATCATGTGCGCACCAACCACTTTGTCGCTCGCTTTGTCAACGATCAATTTGGTGTATGCGCGCTCTGTCGCACCCCCCAGCGTATGTTTCATCGGCCGGAAGTCTGATTGATATATATCGATTTCGCCAAAAGTCTCGCGCGCCTGTTGTTCCGTCATGCCCACAGTGCCTATTGGCGGCTGGCTGAAAACAGCACTTGGTATAGCGTCATGCTCTGGCGAGGTGGGCGTACCGCCAAAGACCGTCAGGGCAAAGGCGTGGCCTTCCTTGATCGCCACCGGCGTCAGCTGCACCCGGTCTGTCACGTCACCCACTGCATAAATGCTGTCCACCGACGTCTTGCCGTAGGCATCCACCTTGACGGCGCCGTTCTTATCAAGCGCCACGCCCACATCTTCGAGTCCCAGCCCTTTGGTGTTGGGCGTGCGTCCGGTGGCGTACATCACAGCGTCCGCGTCAAGCGTGCTGCCGTCCGTCAGCGTCAGGCGCACACCGGCGTCTGTTTTCTCGATATTGGTCACATTGATATTGGTGCGCAGGTCTACGCCCTTCTTGCGCATCTCGTCGGCCAACCGGTTTCTGAGGTCATCATCAAAGCCGCGCAGAATCTGTTCGCTGCGATACAGCTGGATCACCTCAGACCCCATACCATGGAAGATGCCCGCGAACTCAACCGCGATATAACCACCGCCCACAATCACGATCTTCTTAGGAAATTTTTCCAAATGCAGCGCTTCGTTGGATGTAATGGCATGCTCGATCCCAGGCACGTCCGGCATCTGCGGCCAACCGCCCACCGCCACCAGGATGGTTTTGGCTGTGTAGGTTTTGTCACCAACCCGAACCTCATTGGGGCCTGTCACTACGGCGCGGCCATCAATGATCTCCACACCGGCATTCGACAGCGTCTGGATATAAAGGCCGTTCAGCCGGTCGATCTCCGCGTCCTTGCGGTCGATCAGGGTATTCCAGTCGAAGCTGGTTTCGCCCACTGTCCAGCCGTAGCCTTTGGCGGCTTCGAAATCTTCGGAAAAATGGGAAGCATAGACCAGAAGCTTTTTGGGCACGCAGCCGCGGATCACGCAGGTGCCGCCCACACGGAACTCTTCCGCCACGGCCACACGGGCGCCAAAACCCGCCGCGATACGGCTCGCGCGCACACCGCCTGAGCCCGCGCCGATTACAAAAAGATCATAGTCGAATGTCATACATGCCTCCGGCCCCTGGGGCCCAATACTTGAAATGCTTTCTGGCAATATGGGCACCTGCCATAGGAATCCAAGGCAAAGCACCGGTGCGGGGCATCACAATAATATGATCATGCCCAAGGTCCAGCGCTTATTCGGCTGCCACTTCCGCCGACACCCAGTCAATGAATGTGCCGATCTGGTCAGCGTTGTGGCTGCTGGTCCGGTGATGCAGATAATATTGTCCCCATGGCAGGGAATAGCCGAGCTCCCTGAGCGGCACCAGCTTTCCTTCCGCCATCAGGCTGCCCGCCACGAAATCGTTCGATAGCGCGATGCCGTGCCCAGCCACCGCCGCGCGCGTCGACAAGAGCGCCAGGTTGAAATGCCGGATATCGGGTGCCGCTGGCGTGCGAATACCCTGATGCTGCATCCACAGCGTCCAATCGGCGCCCTCCTCAGTGCTGTAAAGCGGATACTTGAGAAGGGATGCCGGATCAGCCTTGTTGAGTTGTTCGTAAAGATCAGGCGCGCAGACCGGATACCAACTGTCATCCCTGAGCTTTTGCGAGACAAATCCCTCGGGCGCAGGCCAGGCACCAACCAATATGTCATAGTCTGACGCCTCAAACGTGGTAGCCATCACAAAGGTGTCCAGACGAGTATCGATCTCCGGGAACAGCGCATTGAATTCATGCAGGCGCGGCACCAGCCACTCGGACGCCAGCGAGGTCTGGGCCATCAGCTTCAGCGTCGTGCGGTCCTTGCCCACCAGATGGTCCGTCACCGACGCCATGCGCTTGAAGCAGTCGCCAAGCACGGAATAGAAAGTATCGCCCTCATAGGTCAGCGACACATGCTTGCCGCTTCGGGTCAGGAGTTTCTTGCCCAGGAATTCTTCAAGGGCGCGCACCTGATGGCTGACAGCGCTCTGTGTCACGCACAATTCATCGGCCGCGCGGCTGAAGCTAAGGTGGCGGGCAGTGGCTTCAAAAGCCTGCATGGCTTTCAGGGGTGGCAAGCGGTTCATTGGCGACCTCAATAGTGAATAGAATTCATACTAAAGTGAATTACTATCATTTAACTTAATAGGAAAGGCTTCCTACAGTCGCAAACACAAGAACCCATCCGTAAATCGGCAGCGAGGATAATTTATGAGTAGCCCGACTTATGCCATCGAAACCGAGCGCCTGCGCCTCCGAGAGGCCACGCTGGATGACGCAGACTTGGCCCTGCAAATCTATAACAGCCCCGGCTTCATCGAATTCGTGGGCGACCGCGGCCTGCGTACGACTGACGACGCCAAGGCCTACCTGGAAAAGAACCTGCTGGGCAGCTACGCGAAAAACGGTTTCGGCCTTTATATCGTGGAACTGAAGGCAAGCGGCGAACCTGTCGGCATGTGCGGCCTGGTGGACCGACCCGGCCTCGATGCGCCGGACATTGGCTTCACTTTCCTGCCCGACCATATGCGCATGGGCTACGGCTATGAGTCTGCCGCCGCCGTGCTGGACTATGGCCGAAACAAACTGGGCATGACCCGCATCCTCGCGATCGTTGATCCGAAAAACGCCAAATCCATCGGCCTGATCGAAAAGCTGGGCATGGTATTCGACCGCAAAATCCAACTGCCGGGCGACGACGAGCGCATCAGCCAATACACCACCATATAGGAGCAAGCATGCCCCGCTTTATCACCTGCTGGCGCACGATTGCCTGCCTGGTTTGCCTGCTGTTGGCTGTGCCGTCGCAGGCAGAACAGACCGTACAACACGACCCGGTCGTCATTGGGCACGGCTTTGACCTGCAAACCGAGGTCCTTGGCCAGACCCGCCGGATCAACGTCTATCTGCCACCCAGCTATGAAGGCGGAGACAAGGCTTATCCAGTTCTCTATATGCCCGATGGTGGTGTACGTGAGGACTTTATCCATATCGCTGGCATTGCATCCCTTGCTGCAGATTACCGGAAGATCCGGGAGTTCATTCTAGTCGGTGTTGAGAATATCGATCGCTATCATGACCTGTTGCCGCCCTCCGCGACGGAAATCGAATTCGATCGCCTCAAGACGGCAGGTGGCAGCGCCCAGTTCCGCACCTTCCTGAAAGACGAGCTGATCCCTTATGTGAACAGCCATTACCGCACCACCGGCGAACGGGTCCTGATCGGCGAATCCGCCGCGGCCCTGTTCACGGTTGAAACTTTCCTCAAGGACCCTGCCCTGTTCAGCGGTTATATCGCGGTCAGCCCGTCCCTGTGGTGGGATGACCTAGCCTTGGCGAAAGCGGCACCCGCGCTCATTCGCGCCAACCCGGCGCCTGAGGGCACGCACCTGTTCCTGACCATTGGCAACGAAGGTCAGTTTGGTGCAGAAGGCGCGGCCATGCGGGAGGGCACTGACATGCTGGCTGAAGCGCTCCGGGCGGCTAATCCCAAAGGCCTCAACTGGACGTACGCCCCCATGGAACAGGAAAGTCACGGCACCATTTTCCACCCGGCGGCTCTCAAGGCCATCCGGCGGATTTTTGCCACGCCCGAGTAAAAACCTGTCTCCAAACCTGACGGGCCTTGCTGTACGATTTCGAGCGCTTGATTTCGCATGTGCGAGGCCTTATGCTGCACCGCAACATTTCAGGTTTGGAGATTTCAGATGGAATTTAAGGGTAAAACCGCGATTGTGACAGGCGGTGCGTCTGGCCTTGGTCGCGCGACAGTAGAATATTTTGTATCCAAGGGCGCCAACGCCGTGATCCTCGATCTCAATGACGAGATGGGCCATGAGCTGGCGGGCAAGCTGGGCGACGCAGCCACCTACGTGAAAACAGACGTCACCAGCGAAGACGATGTGGCGAATGCTATTGCCACAGCCAAAAGCACCTACGGCAGCGTTGATATCGCCGTCAACTGCGCCGGCATCGGCACCCCGCAGAAGGTGCTGGACCGCGAAGGCAACCGGTTTGGGATGGCCCACTTCAATAAGGTGATCGCCATCAACCTGATCGGCAGCTTCAACGTGCTGGCGCAGGCCGCCGAAGCCATGCAGCATAACGAACCCGGTGAAGACGGCGAGCGCGGCGTGATCATCAACACGGCATCTGTTGCGGCCTATGAGGGCCAGATCGGCCAGGCGGCATACTCAGCCTCCAAGGGCGGCATCGTGGGCATGACGCTGCCGACCGCGCGCGAGTTCGCCCGCCAGGGTGTACGCGTGATGACCATCGCACCAGGCTTCATCCACACGCCACTGTTTGACGGCCTGCCCGAAGCAGCGGTCGAGAGCCTGACGAACCAGGTGGTCTTCCCCAAGCGCCTCGGCAAGCCACAGGAATATGCCAAACTGGCTGGTCATATCGTGGAAAACACCTATCTCAATGGGGAAGTGATCCGCATGGACGCCGCTGCACGGATGGCGCCGAAGTAAGCGGGAGACAATATCAAGGGGGACAATATGGGGCCATTAGCTGGCGTACGCATTCTGGAACTTGTTGGCATCGGGCCAGGCCCGTTTGCTGGCATGATGCTCGCGGACATGGGCGCGGAGGTGATCGCCATCGACCGCCCCGGCACCTCCCCCCTTGACATGAAGGGCGATATCAACCGGCGCGGCAAGCGTTCGATTGCCCTTGACCTTAAAAGCGAGGAAGACCGCAAGATCTTCCTCGCACTCGCGGGAACAGCCGACGCGCTGTTTGAAGGCTTCCGCCCCGGTGTGATGGAAAAGCTGGGCCTCGGGCCAGATGAAGTCCTGAAGGCCAACCCCAGGATCGTCTATGGTCGCATGACCGGCTGGGGCCAAACCGGACCGCTGGCGCACACAGCGGGCCACGACATCAATTATATCGCGCTGTCTGGCGCCCTGCATGCCATGGGGCCAAAAGACGGACCGCCCACCGCCCCCCTTAACCTTGTGGGCGACTATGGCGGCGGCGGCATGATGCTGGCGTTCGGCCTTGTGTGCGGCATCCTTGAGGCCCGTACGTCGGGCAAGGGGCAGGCCATTGATGTCAGCATGGTTGAGGGCTCCTCGGCGCTGATGAGCATCTTCCACACGCTAATGGCCAACTACCGCTGGGCGCCCGCGCGCGGCATCAACCTGCTGGACGGCGGCGCGCATTTCTACGGCACGTTTGAAACCAAGGACGGCAAGTATGCGAGCCTCGGCGCCATTGAGCCCCAGTTCATGCAGGTGTTTGTCGAGCGTGCTGGCCTTGACGAGAGCTGGATGCAGAAGCACCTGAACCCGGGCGAGTGGCCCGCCCTGAAGGAAGAGCTGACGGCGCTGTTCAAGACCAAGACGCTGGACGAGTGGACCGACCTTCTGGGCGGCACGGATGCCTGCTATGCCCCTATCCTGCCCTTCTGGGAAGCGCATGAGCACCCGCATAATGTGGCGCGCGAAAGCTTCATTGAAGTGGACGGCACACGCCAGCCCGCGCCAACACCGAAATTTTCCCGCACGGCACCCGAAGTGCGCCACGGCCCAATCACCAAAGACGCGGACCGCGAGGCCCTCCTCAAGGAACTGGGGCTCTAGTCTTTCAGAAGTTCAAGCCGGACAATGGGTTTCTTGCCGTCCGGCATCTCCATCAGGGGCAGCACCACCTTTTCCAGTCGCCGCGGCGCAATACCTTCGGCGATCAGATATTGATACACCGCGTCCGCGCGCATATTGGCCAACTTGGTCAGTCCCTGCTGGTTGATGGGGGCCTCGCCTTCTACGGGCACCGCAGGCGCCAGATCAAGCCCCGGCACTGCAACGCCATCAATCTGCAGGCGCACTTTGGGACGCTCCTGAAGCGCCTTGGCCAAAGCCGTCAGCCGGGCTTTTTCAAGCGCCGCAAGCTCGGCACTTGATGGGTCAAACCGCACCTTGTCCAGGTCGATATCATCTTTCTTGCCGCCGGGGATCAGTTTGCCGATCAGGCGGAAAGGCGTAGTAATCAGGTTACCGACAAACTTGTTGGTTGCCTGGCGCACAAGGCCGTCCACCCGGAAAGTGGGGTCAAGATATTCACCGTCCACCGGGATTTCCATCGCTACCCGACTGCCCTTATCCTCCAAAAGGTTAAAGGCCCTCTTGAGCGGGATTTCCTCGCCCTCATACGCCGGGTTCCTGTCGCCCCATTCCCAACGGTCAAACAGGAAGCTGTTGGTGCCGTCCAGCTGGCCATCCTCGATATAATAATCGAACTGCAGATAAGCTTCCCCCGCGCTGCTGGCACGGCCAAGCGTGCGGTAGAGGTAAGGCTGCAAGACGGCATGATCCAGCTTGTTGATCTCAAGCGTGAAGGACGCGCTCATGGTGTCGCGGGCTTCAATATAGCCTGCCGTGCGCACAGGGCTGTTCTGGCCCAGATAACCATCGCCCTGGAAACTGAAGGCAAGCGTATCCGCGAGGCGGAAGTCCATGACGATGGCGCCAACGCCGTCAATGGTCACAACAGGCGGTGTGTCGAAGGTCTGGTCTTCGAACACCAGCTTGCCGCCGCTCAGGAGGGCCTGCCGGATTTCAAGCGCAACACCGTCTGTTTCGCCCTCGGCCTCAGCTACACTGTCAGGCCTCGTTGCTCGCACCATCTCTGCCACGCCGCCGCCCAGCGTCAGGCTGTCCACCGACACCTGGTCACGGGCGCGGTCATAGTCGAACCCGGCAGCGCTGGCGTAAGGCACCTGCACCCTGCGCACCAGGCTGTCGGTTGTGGTGGCTGCAAAGTCCGACACATCGAAGTCACCCTGAAGGCGCAGGTCGTCCGTGAAAGTCAAGGTCGCCGGCCCGGTCACCTGACCACCCGTTACCGTCAGGTCATCCAGCGGAATGAAGCCCATGATGGCCTTGAGCGGCACCCGGCTGAGCTCCAGATGCAGCTTTGCAGACAGGGGCGCGCGGCCAATCTCGCCGGTCGCAGTCACCTTGCCGCCGCCGAGCGCAAAGCCGAACTCCTTGAAGCTGATTGCGTGGCCCTCAGCCGTCGCGAACCCGTCCAGCGCCAAGTCCAGCGGCCCAACGGCAATCTCATGCCCCGCATGGTTCTTGAGCGCCAGCTGAAGCCCCTTGGCAGCCAGCTTGTCGATGCGAATATTGGGGCTCTTGCCCGCGCTCGCGCCTTCGGGCGGCCGCAGCATGGCTTCAAGGGAGGTACGGCCGTCCTCGGCGATTGCCATCTGGAGCGCCGGCATGTCCAGCACAACGGACTGCAGATGCAGCTGGCCAGACCACAGGGTGCGCCATGAGATATTGATATGCGCCGCATCCATCTTCAGGACCGGCTTGCCCGTACTGTCAGTAATATCGAGGTCCCGCACCAGAAGCGTCAGGCTAACCGGGTTGAAGGCCACATGGCTGAAGGCCAGGCTGCCGTCAACGCGTTCGGCGAACACCACCCGCACCTTTTTCTGCACGTACCAGGGCACGACAAAAGGTGACGCGAGGACGTAAATCCCGGTCAAGACAAGTAGGATGACGATGAATCGCCGCAAGAATTTTGGCATAGAGCTCCCGATACTTCAGGTTTGCCATTCATATATGGGAAGCTTGGCCCCAGACGCAATAAAAGGCAAAAGAATGCGGCGGTTTTTAGGCTTGTTTCTTGATGCTCTGGAGTGCCGCCAGCGCCCGTTCGCGGCAGGCTTTACGGTCCAGGATCGGCTCAGGATATGTCGCCCCCAGGCTGACGCCCGCCATTTTCAGGACACCTTCAGGCGCCTCGAACGGCTTGTGGATATAATCGTTCGGCATATCGGCAAGCTCGGGCACATAGGTGCGGATATAATCCCCGTCCGGGTCAAACTTTTCGCCCTGGGTGATCGGGTTGAAGATGCGGAAATAAGGCGCGGCATCGGCCCCGCAGCCGGCCACCCACTGCCAACTGGCCGCATTATTGGCTAGGTCCGCGTCCACCAGCGTATCCCAGAACCAGTCTTCGCCCGTACGCCAGTGCCACAGCATATCCTTGACCAGGAAGGACGCCACAATCATGCGCACCCGGTTGTGCATCCAGCCGGTCTGCCATAGCTGGCGCATGCCCGCGTCCACAATGGGAAAGCCGGTGCGGCCCTTCTGCCAGGCCACCACCTTGTCATCCACGCCTTCGCGCCAAGGAAAGTCTTCGAACTGTGCCTTCAGCGGCCTGACCGGCAGCGTGGGGTTATGGAACAACAGGTGCTTTGAGAATTCGCGCCACCCCAGTTCGCGCAGGAACCAGTCGGCGCCTTTGCGGTCTTGCGCTTCTGTCATCATATGCAGCTGGGCTTCGGCCCAAATGCGGCGCGGGCTGATTTCACCGTGGGCCAGATAGGGCGACAGGCGCGAGGTGGCCTCCACGCCCGGCACATCACGCATGGCCTTATAGTCGCGCACGGCCTCCGTCAGAAACTTTGCCAACCTGTCCTGTGCAGCCGCCTCGCCCGGCACCCAGGTGGCGGCGATGGGCTCGGCCCAACGCGCGGGCTTGGGGTCCAGCTTCAGGTCAGACATATCATGGCTTTCGGGCCAAGCGTCCGGCGCGGGGACTTGGTCGGGCGCCCCGAGCGGCGGGGATCCGTCAATCAGCTCCACGGCCCGGCGCCAGAAAGGCGAGAAGACTTCATAAATGCCGCCTGTTTTGGTGCGCACATCTTCAGGCTCCAACAAGAGGTTGCCCGTGAAGCGGCGACAGTCAACGCCACAGGTGGCGCACAGCTGGTGGATTCGCTCCTGCGCGCGCCGCTCCATGGGGCTGTAGGCGCGGGTCATATAGATGGCACTCACCTCGCCCAGCAGGCTTTCAATGATATCGGCCGTATCGCCTGCACGCAGGATCAGCCTGCTGCCCCTGGCTTCCAGGCTCGCGGCCAAACGGGTGAGGCTTTCCTTCAGCCACCAGCGCCGTGCGCCGCCCAGCTTCCAGTCACCCGCCCCGGCGTCATCCAGAATAAACATCGGGATCACGCCAGCGCCAGACGAGCACGCAGACACCAGCGCCGGATGGTCATCCAGGCGAAGGGTGCCGTTCATCAGCAGAAGAATAGGCTTCACGTGTCTATCACTCCAAAAACCGCGGCTTTCGGAGTTGTACGCTAAAGGTCCATCACCCGATCAATATCTTTCGGCAGCGGCTTCTGTTTTTCCATCATCGACACCACAATGAACAGGATCATGGAGGTCAGCATGGCCAGGAAACCGCCGGACATCTTGTAAGGGATTTCAATCTGCCAAAGCTGGATGGCGAAATTGATCGCGAGCGAAGAGGCAATCGCCACAATTGCCCCGCGGGCCGAGGCCCCCTTCCAGTTGAGGCCAATCAGCACCACCGGCACCAATGCCGCCGCGAACGTACCCCAGCCGAAGGCGCCCAAAAGCCCCACAAGCTTGTCCGAATAAAGCGCGATGGATGCGGCCACGACGGAAAGTACAATCGTGGCCGTGCGCGCCCAAAAGAGTTCATTGTTGAGCGACCGGCCCCGGATGGCCTTGGGGATATCGTGGATGATGGCCGCCGCGCCAATATTGAGGAAGCCGTCGGCTGTGGACATGATGGCGGCGAAAAGCCCGGCGAACACGATGCCCGCCAGAAGCGGATGCGCGTAGGTCGACAGGAAGACCGGCGCAGCCTCGTCCGCCGCGCCAAGCGGCAACGCGATATCGCCGATCACCAGCGCCCGCATGATCACGCCGATGGACACCCACAGCATGGCCGCCACCACATAGCCAAGCACGGTCATGGGCAGGATGATCCGGTTGTCCGCCAGGTTACGGTTCATCATCATCTTGGTTGCCACATGGGGTTGGCCGGCGAGGCCAAGGCCAAACAGGAAATACCAGCTGAGGGACGCCATGGTCCCCAGCGTGCCGAACGGCATGATGTCATCGCCGTCATTCGCCAGCATGATATTAGATGCTTCCGCGAAGCCGCCATCGAAAACGCTGGCCGCCGTGATCACCACCAGGGCACCTGCGACAATCATCACAATGCCCTGCACAAGGTCGGTGTAGACCGAGGCCAATATCCCGCCGGTGACGCAGTAGAAGATCAGCACGGCCGAGGAAACCACCACGCTCGCAAGCAAGCTGATGTCCGCGAACATCTCGGTGGCCGACAGGATCGACTGCAGCACCAGCGCCATCGCCAGAATCTGTGTCGCCAGATAGCCGAGCACGCCAAGAAGGATGGTGCCGGCCGTCAACAGACGGGCTGTTTCGCTTCCGTAACGAGCGAACACCACGTCCGGCAGACTCATGGTATCCCTGACTTCCGCCACCATGCGGATGCGCTTGGCTACGAGGTAAAAGCCGGTGGCATAGCCAAGTGCCGAGCATACAGCCATCCAGATGGATGACATGCCCGTGGCATAGACAAGGCCCGGGCCGCCGACGAAGCCGAAGCCCGAAAGCGTGCTTGAGAAGACCGCGAGGCTGACAACCACAGGCCCCAGCCCGCGCCCGGCGACAAAAAAGTCCCCGGCAGATTTGGTGCGGCGCATGGCCCAGATACCGACCCAGATACACAGGCCCATATAGGCGGCCACACAGCTCAGAATGATTGGTTGGCGAAGCTCTTCCATTATGCGTCGCCTCCCTCGGCCTTGATTTCATCCATCAGGTCGTTGAAGGCCTGTTCGTCCTCCGGCGGCAGGAAATAGCGCCGGAAGAAGATCACATAGAAGAGATCAAAGGCGGCGAAGCTGCCCCAGATGCCCCAGAACATCCAGTTGGTAGGCGTCGGGAACCCCATGAAAACAGTTGTTTTGCCGCTGGTGACCCAGAGCTCGTACGTCAGGAACAGGGCAACCCAGGAAAAGATGGCGAAGCCGATACCCAAAAGGAAAAACAACCTGAGCCGATGGTCACGCCGGTGCGCTGCCACTCCCATATAAAGCAACACGCCCGACAGCAGGATCACCGCAATCTGGAAATAGAAAGGGGCGCTGCCCAGCGCTTCAAGCGTAAGCCCCGCATCACCCCCCACAGAAAGGCCAGCGATGGTCTCATGCGGCACGCCGGTGGCATCCGCCGGCGGTTCGCTTAGAAGCACGAAGGCGGTGATGCCGGCAATCACCAGCAACAGCGCGAGAACGACGTGAATCGGCTGAACCGAATTCAGAAACTTCATGGGCGGCCTCCCCTCCGCTTATGCCGCGCGGCGACCGCCGTGCGTGTTGGCTGCGAGCCTAGTGGGCTTTCGCCCAAGCGGTCAAGAGGCCATGGTCACTTTTTTCAACATTTGTTGAAAAAAGTGTTTCTATCAGATGCGCAATTGATCACCTCTTGCTCATCGAAGGGGTTGCGGACCTAACTTGCAGTGGGTACCGTCCCCATCGCTGCCGCGCAAAGGGCAGCAAATCGATCGATGGGGAAAACTATGAAATACACCGTATGCCTTGCGGCCGCACTTGTTATGGCCCTCGGCACAATTGCAAACGCCGAAGTCCGGCGCCATGACAAGCCTGCAGAGGCCTATCAGCCAGAAGAGGCGCCCGGCTATCTCGTGGACATGCGCCATGAGGGTAGCGGCATCCTGGTGGCTCCAAACTGGGTGCTCTCGGTGGCCCACAATATTTTCTACGACTATCATGGCAAAACGCTGACCATCGGCGACAAAGACTATGTGATACAGAAGCTGGTGTTTCACCCGAACTGGCAGGAAATGCCGCCAGAACTCGGACAAGGCGACGCAGCACCCTTGATGAGATTTCTGGCCGGTCGCACCGACCTTGTCTTGATCAAACTATCAGAGAGCGTCGAAGGGCCTGAACCAATTGCCATCTATAACGGCAATGACGAAGTCGCCCATGAAATCACGGTCTACGGCAAAGGAGCCAAAGGCGACGGCATCACAGGCGAACAAATGGAAACCAAGCCCGCCAGGCGCCTGGGATATTTCCGCAATGTGATTGATAAGGCAGATGAAAGCTGGCTGTATTTTGACTTTGACCGGCCAGGACCAGACGCACTGGAACTTGAAGGCACAACCGGTTCTGGCGACAGTGGCGGGCCCTCGGTTGTCGTGATTGACGGCAAACCATACGCTTTCGGCCTCTCAAGCTGGCGCTGGTATGAAGGCGATTTGGCGAACTTCAAAGGCGGCGTGTACGGTATGACGTCGGTGCAGCAGCGCCTTTCCCGATACAGGGACTGGATCGAAGCCACTATCAAGGCAGACGAATAGCAAAAGGCGGGGCGGCCAATGCCGCCCAACTGCTTAGTGCGCGATCACGGCCGTGCGCGCCAGCTCCCGCACCACATCCAGGTGAATTTTGCCGTCGCGGCCGCGTGGGGTAATCCAGCTGCCACCCACTGTGGCCACGTTTTTAAGCGCGCGATATTCAGGTGCTGTGTCGGCGGAAATGCCACCGGTCGGGCAGAAGGTCAGGTCCGGCAACACACTGCCAACAGCCTTCAGGAAGCCCGGGCCACCCGAGAGCGACGCCGGGAAGAATTTGAGCTCTGAAAAACCCCATTCGCGCGCCTGCATGGCTTCACTGAGCGTCGCAACGCCCGGCAGGAAGGCCCAGTCAAGGGCCTTCACGGCCTTGGCAAGTTCTTCTGTAAGCCCCGGGCTGACCCCGAACTCTGCACCCGCATCCATGGCTTTCTTGGCCAGGTCCGGCGTGATCACCGTGCCCGCGCCCACAATGGCGTCCGCCGGCAGGTCCTTCCGGACCGCCGCGATTGCCTCAAGTGCTGTGGGGTGGCGAAGCGTGATCTCCAGAACCTTCAGGCCCTCCTCGAAAATCACGCGGCATACATCCACCGCTTCCTCAGCGCTTTCAAACGCCAGCACTGGAATAACCGGGGAGGTTTCAAGAACTTTCAATACATCTGTCATGGTTTCGACCCTCAGGGGAGTGATGAAAAATTAAATGAACGATCCGCCCTGGCCCGCCGGGCCAACGATGCCGCGAACGCCTGCGAACAGGTTGCGACCGAATGTGTCCAGCACGGTGGGGCCGCTTGACGGCGTGCGGGCATCAAATTCGGCCTCGTCCACCAGTACCAGAAGCTCACCTGTTGTTGCGTCAACGCGGACGATATCTCCGTTTTTCACGCGGGCGATCGCTCCGCCGCTTGCGGCCTCCGGCGTCACATGGATGGCGGCAGGCACCTTGCCCGACGCGCCTGACATGCGCCCGTCTGTCACCAGCGCCACCTTGAAGCCCTTGTCCTGAAGCACACCCAAGCTTGGCGTCAATTTGTGCAGTTCCGGCATGCCGTTGGCCTTGGGGCCCTGATAGCGGATGACGGCAACGAAATCTTTCTCAAGCTCGCCCGCCTTGTAGGCGGTCAAAAGGTCGTCCTGGTCCTCGAACACCACCGCGGGTGCCTCGACAATCAGATGCCGGTCCTTGATGGCGGAGGTTTTCATCACCGCTTCACCCAGCGTGCCCTTGAAGACCGTCAGGCCGCCATGGTGCTGGAACGGGTTGTCGATCTTCCTGAGGATCATGTCGTCGCCCGGCTCATCGGGGGACAGGCGCCACACCGCCTGGTTTTCAACCAGCGCCGGCATTTCGCCGAAGGGTTCAAGCCCCTCACCCAGAATGGTGTGGACGTTCTCGTTCAAAAGGCCACCCGCCAACAGTTCCTTGATCACGAAGGGCGTGCCACCAGCATCCTGGAAGGCGTTCACGTCGGCGGTGCCGTTCGGGTAGACCCGCGCCAAAAGCGGCACGACTTCTGAAAGATCAGAGAAGTCCTGCCAATTGACGATGTAACCTGCAGCGGCCGCGATCGCTACGATATGCAGCGTGTGGTTGGTGGACCCGCCGGTGGCCAGAAGACCGACAATGCCGTTTACCACGGCTTCGGCAGTGACCATTTCAGCAAGACCGATGTTGTTTTTAGCTTCCGCGAGCTTGACCACCTGCTTGGCTGCTGCGGCGTCCAGCTTTTCACGGAGCCCATCGCCCGGGTTGACAAAACTGCTGCCGGGCAGCTGAAGGCCCATCATCTCCAGCATCATCTGGTTGGTGTTGGCGGTGCCATAGAAAGTGCATGTGCCGGGGCTATGGTAGGCCCGGCTTTCGCTTTGCAGCAGCTCCTTCTTGCCCACTTCGCCGCTGGCGAACTGTTGGCGTACTTTGGCCTTCTCGCTGTTGGAGATACCAGTGGGCATGGGCCCCGCGGGCACAAACACGAACGGCAGATGGCCAAACGCCAGCGCGCCAATCAATAGGCCCGGCACGATCTTGTCACAGATGCCGAACAAGAGGCCGCCATCGAACACATTGTGGCACATGGCGATGCCGGTGGCCTGCGCGATCACGTCGCGGCTAAAGAGCGACATTTCCATGCCAGGCTGGCCCTGGGTGACGCCGTCACACATGGCCGGTACGCCGCCCGCCATCTGGGCCACGCCGCCTGCCTGAATCACTGCGTCTTTCACCTGGTCCAGTTTCTGGTGATAAGGCTGGTGGGCCGAAAGCATATCGTTATAGGCGCTGACGATGCCTATATTGACCATGCCCTCTTCCATCAGCTTCTGCTTGTCGGCTTCCGAGCAGGCCGCAATGGCGTGGGCCAGGTTGCCGCAACTGAGGTGCGGGCGCGCCGGACCGGCATCCCGCATGGCCTTCACGCGCGCTTCGTAAGCGGCCCGCGTGTCTTTTGACCGCGCCTTGATGCGTTCGGTTACTTCAAGAAGCTTTGGATGGGTCATGATAGACTCCCGTGGGTAAAAGTGGGGCTGCCCGAAACGTCAGGGCGCCCAGTAAACTGTGATTGCGACATTCTCTGCCAGGCGGGCGATCGGCAGGTGGGTATCCACTTCAAGCGCGCGCTCAAGTACCGCTTTTTTCTCATCGCCCGTGATCATCAGCACCACGTGCGGCGCCTTGGCAATCGCGGCAGCGGAAATGCTCATGCGGTCGACCTCGTCGCCCGTCACATCGCTCTTTTTCGCAGTCAGGGCCACGCATGTCTTGTCGCCCGTGATGTCCAGCGCGGCTTCAAGCCCTTCCGCGTCCGGGAAGAAAGACGCCGTATGGCCGTCTGACCCCAGACCCAGCAGCACGCTGTCGAACGGCTGCTTCACCTGGGCGTAGCGTTCATTCACCGCAACCACCGCATCAAACGGCGTATCGTGCGGGGTTTTCATGCCAATGAACATGGCCTCCGCGGCCTCGCCTTTCTGAAGCGCCCCGAGCATAAAGGCCTCGTTCGAGCGCGGGTGATCAGTGTCCACCCAGCGCTCGTCAACCAGCGCCACCTGAATGTTTTCCCAGTCGATCTCGGCCTCACTCATGGCCTCAAACAAAGGCTTGGGTGTGGACCCGCCAGACACCGCCCAGCTGGCGGTGCCGCGTTTCCTGATACCGCGCATAAGCGCTTCGCAGCAGGCTTCCGTCAATTCGTCAACCATCTGCTCGCGCGTCTCAAAGGTGCGCCATTCAATTTTGTGGGCCTCTGTCATCGCGTCGCTCACTTGCCGCTTCGCTTGCCGCTGGTTTCATGGAACCATTCGCGGCGATCGCGGGTCATCAGGTCATGGGCTTCATATGGCCCCCAGGTCCCGGCCTGATAGCTTTCAGGCGGCTCGGCAGATGCTTCCCAGTGGCCGATGATCCGGTCCACCCAGCGCCAGGCGTGCTCTACCTCATCGCGGTGCACAAAGAGGCTCTGGTCACCGCGCACGGCATCCAGGATCAGGCGCAGATACGGCCCAAGTCGCAGATGATCGTCGCCTGTCACGTCCAGGTTCATCTCCACTTCCTTCAGCTTCTCGTCGGCGGAAGAGTGGTTCTTCACCATCATCCGAAGCGCCAGATGGTCTTCCGGCTGCATGCGGATAATAAAACGGTTGGGGCTGATATTGGTTCCCCAGCCCGGGTGCGGCGAATGCGGGATCTGCTTGAACTGGATCACAATCTCGGCGAACCGGTCCGGCAGGCGCTTACCGGTGCGCAGGTAAAAGGGCACCCCGGCCCAGCGCCAGTTCTCGATGTGCGCCTTCAGGGCCACGAATGTTTCCGTGTTGGACGGGCTCTCGAGCTCCACGTCCTCGGCGTAACCGGGCACAGCCTCGCCGAACATGGCGCCGGACTGATACTGGCCGCGCACCACATTGCGGTCGATGTCCGCACCCTCAAGCTTCTTGAGCGACTTCAGGACCTTCAGCTTCTCCTCGCGGATGCTGTCGGCTTCCAGGCGGGCTGGCGGCTCCATCGCCACAAGACACAGCAGCTGCAGCAAATGGTTCTGCACCATGTCGCGCATGGCACCCGTGCCTTCATAAAAGCCCTTGCGGCCCTGAACGCCCTGGTTTTCCGCAATGGTGATCTGGATATGGTCGATGGTGCGGCCGCTCCAGAGTTCCTCGAACAGGATGTTGGAGAAACGGAGCGCCAGAAGGTTCTGCACCGCTTCCTTACCCAGATAGTGGTCAATCCGGAACGTCTGGTTTTCCGGGAAGAAACGCCCGACATCCTCATTGATCGCCCGGGCGCTCTCAAGGTCATGGCCCAGCGGCTTTTCAAGCACCACGCGGGCACGCGGGCCGTTAAGCCCATAGGCACCCAACAACTCACAGGTTGATGTGAACAGGCTTGGGGGAATCGCCAGGAAATGCACCAGCGGGCGGGTTTCGTCGTCGGTTTTCAGCGCCTCCTTCAGCGCTTCCCAGTCCGCGCCGCCGTCAACCAGGCCAAGCTCTATGACCCGAACCATGCCTGCGAATTCCTTGAGCGACTTGGCGTCCATCTCGCACGCTGGAGGCGTTTCCTTGAACACATCCTTCAGCCATGGCTCGGTGCTGCCATCAAGACCCTTCCGACTGGTCAGATAGATGCGACTGTCTTTCGACACGCGCCCCGCCACAAAACCGGAATAGAGAGCCGGCAGCAGCTTCCTCCGCGACAGGTCGCCGCCACCACCGAAAATGACCAAATCGAACACATCTTGCATGGTTTTCTTCCCAAAAATTACTTGCCTCGGACCCTACGCTCAATTGACAGCGGTGTCAAATTCAAAAGACAATTCATTGGTACTGTTATTTTTATCGTTGTATTTCAATTATTTAGTAAATTTATAAGCATCTAAATACATTTTTGGTATTTAATTGGTATTATATCCATGATACCACAGAGGCCAGACGCAAGCCCACCAGCCTTCAGGGAACAAGACCGCATGCAGCTTTCAGACGTTATCGGCAAACTGGACACTTCAACGGCGCTGCCCAAGTATCAGCAGCTGTCGCGCGCGATTGAGCGCGCCATCGAGCAGGGCGCCCTGCCGAAGGGGGATGCGCTCCCGGCCGAACGCGATATCGCCACCGATATGGCGGTGTCGCGAATCACAGTCAGGAAAGCGCTGGACGGCCTGGTGGAAAACGGCCTTCTTGACCGCAGGCGCGGCGCAGGCACCTTCATTGCCGGCCGGGTTGAAAAGCCCTTCTCGCGCCTATCCAGCTTCTCGGAAGACATGGCGGGTCGCGGCTGGAAAGCCCGCAGCGAATGGATCGACCGCTCACAAGGCATCATCACCCCTGAGGAAAGCCTGAGCCTCGGCCTGGGCCCTGGCACCAAGGTGCACCGCTTTACCCGCATCCGCTATGCCGACGACACGCCCATGGCGCTGGAGACCGCCATCGTGCCCTCCTTCGCGCTGGCGGGTGCCGGACCGGTGGAAGGGTCCCTTTATACGGCGCTTGAAGAAACAGGCTGCCGCCCAGTGCGCGCGTTGCAGCGCCTGCGCGCCGTCAAGTTCAACACAGAGCAAGCAGCCCGGTTAGGCGTTTCGGAAGGCGACGCCGGGCTCTTTATCGAACGCCGCGGTTTCCTCGCTAACGGGACAACCGTGGAACTGACGCAATCCTATTACCGCGGCGACGCCTATGACTTTGTCGCTGAACTGCATGCGTGAGGCACGCCGTGAGTAAGGAGTATGAAGACATGACCACCATGACAAAACTGCTGCCAGAGGACACGTTGATGTTCTCAGAGGCCGGCAGCGCCAGCGCTGTTGTCCAGAAACAACTGACGGAAAATGCCTTGGTCGCGAAAGAGCTGGGCAAAAAGCTTCGCAACCTGAAGCCTTCCGCCGTGGTGACCTGCGCGCGCGGCAGCTCGGACCACGCGGCCACCTACGCCAAATATGTGATCGAGACCAAAGCCGGGCTGCTGGTGTCATCAGCTGCACCCAGCGTGAGCTCAGTATACGCCGCCACGCAGATGCTTGAAGGCACGCTTTTCATCGCCATCAGCCAGTCGGGCGCCAGCCCTGACCTTGTGCGCACCGCAGATGCCGCCCGGCAGGCGGGTGCATTTGTGGTGGCCATTGTCAATGTGACCAGCTCCCCCCTCGCCGCTATTGCAGACGTGGTTTTGCCCATGCATGCGGGCCCGGAGAAAAGCGTGGCCGCCACCAAAACCTATATCGCCAGCCTGACGGCGATCCTGCAGCTGGTGGCGCACTGGACGGAAGACGGTGAGCTTCTGACCGCGCTTGAGACCCTGCCGCTGAACCTGAGCGCCGCCTGGGCGTGCGACTGGGCACCCGCTGCCGCCAAGCTGCTGGACGCCCGGAACTTTTTCGTGGTTGGCCGGGGCGTGGGCTTTGGCGTGGCGCAGGAAGCCGCGCTCAAATTCAAGGAAACCTGCGGCCTGCACGCGGAAGCCTATTCGGCCGCCGAAGTGAAGCACGGCCCGATGGCCATCGTGAATGCGGGCTTCCCCGTGCTGGTGATGAGCCAAAGCGACGAAACGCGCGACGGCATTCAGGCCCTGGTGAAGGATTTCGCCGCGCGCGACGCCGTTGTGATGACAGCAGGCGCGGGCCTTGAAGGCGGCATCAGCCTGCCTGTGGTCAGGGGCGCGCATGCCTTCGTTGAACCGATCCTGATGATCCAGAGCTTCTACCGCATGGCCAACGGCCTGTCGGTGGCGCGCGGCTATCACCCGGACGAACCACCGCATCTCAATAAAGTGACGGAGACCGTGTGATGCGGACCGCGCTCAAGGGCGGCGATATCCTGGTCTCGAACCTGTGGCACAAGGGCGCCACGGCACTCATTGAGGATGGCCGCATTCTGGCTGTCCTCAAGCCGGGCGAACCGTTTGACACCGATGAGGTATTTGACATCACCGGGCACAAGCTGGTGCCCGGTTTTATCGACACCCAGGTAAACGGTGGTGGCGGCGTGCTGCTGAACGACGCGCCAACGGTTGAGGGCATCCGCAAAATCGCCGAAGCCCACCGCGCCTATGGCACCACGAGCATGCTGCCCACCCTGATCAGCGATGATCTGAATGTGGTGGCCCAAGCCATTGAGGCCGTGGACGCAGCGATTGAGGTTGGCGTACCGGGCATCATCGGCATCCATATCGAAGGCCCGTTCCTGAGCGGCGCGCGCAAGGGCATCCATGATGCCGACAAATTCCGCACGCTGGACGCAGACGCCGTCAAGCTGCTTTCAAGCCTCAAGTTTGGGAAGACGTTGGTGACGCTGGCACCCGAGTGCACGACACCTGACATGGTCAGGCGCCTTGTGGGCGCAGGCGTGATTGTGGCCGCCGGGCACACGGCGGCGAGCTATGAGGAAACCATGGCCGCGATCAAGGCAGGCCTCACGGGCTTCACCCACCTTCATAACGCCATGACGCCGATGACAAGCCGCGCGCCGGGTGTGGTGGGTGCGGCGCTCGACAGCCGCATGACGTTCGCCGGCATCATCGCAGATGGCTTCCATGTACACGGCGCCAGCCTGCGCACGGCCCTTTACGCCAAGGGCGCCGACCAGCTGATGCTGGTGACCGACGCCATGCCCAGCGTGGGGGCCAAGGAAAAGAATTTCACCCTGCAGGGGCTGCCGATCACAGTCGAGAACGGCCGCTGCACGGGGCCAGACGGCACGCTGGCAGGGTCTGACCTTGATATGGCGTCAGCCGTGCGCAACGCCGTGGCACTGATGGGGGTGCCACTCGATACCGCCAGCCGCATGGCATCAAGAAGCCCCGCCCGCTTTCTGGGGCTGGAGCATGAGATAGGGGACATCCGCGCAGGCATGAGGGCCGACCTATGCGTGCTGGATGGGGAAGACCAGGTCACAGAGGTCTGGATCGGTGGCGAGCGCCATACCGGCGTCGCCCACAAGGGATAAGTTGGAGGAAAAAATGGTGGATACAACAATGCCGGCAGGGGGCCAGCGCAGCAGCGTGATACCGATGATCATCATCGGCGTGCTGTTCTTTATTTTCGGGTTCGTGACCTGGCTGAACGGGTCCCTGATCCCGTTCCTCAGGATCATCTGTGACCTGAACGAATTTCAGGCGCTGTTCGTCACCTTCGCCTTCTATATCGCCTATACGGTGATGGCCTACCCGATGGCCAAGGTGCTGGAAAAAACCGGCTACCGCAACGGCATGGCGCTGGGCCTCGCCATCATGGTGGTGGGCGTTCTGCTGTTCATTCCGGCAGCGATGACCAGCTATTATCTGTTCTTCCTGATCGGACTTTTCGTGCTGGGCACGGGCCTCACGATCCTGCAGACGGCATCGAACCCCTATGTGGTGATGGTAGGCCCGAAGGAAAGCGCGGCCATGCGCATTTCCATTATGGGCCTGATCAACAAGGGCGCGGGCGTTGTGGCGCCGATTGTGTTTACAGCCCTTGTGCTGTCTGACCTTGCCGACCCCGAAACCATCACGACAGCGGCGGAAAAACAGGCGCTGGCTGACAAGCTGGTGATGCCCTACATCTATATGGCCGTGGGCCTGACCGCCCTGATCGGGCTGGTAAAATTCTCCAACCTGCCGCACATCGACCCCGAAGAAGAAGTGGCAGAGGGCGAGGATGAGAAATCGAGCATCCTGGCGTTCCCACAAGTGATCCTGGGGGCCGTCGGGCTGTTCGCCTATGTGGGCGTGGAGGTGATCGCTGGCGACACCATCGGCCTCTTTGGCTCCAACATCGGGGTCACCAACTTCGCCAGCCTCACCAGCTACACCATGGTGTGCATGGTGATCGGGTACGTGATCGGCGTGACCTGCATCCCGAAATTCATCAGCCAGCAGCAGGCGCTTCTGGGCTCTGCCGTCGCGGGCATGCTGTGTGTCCTCGGCGCGGTCTTGAGCTCAACGGACTCGACGGCCATCGCGGATGTGCTGATCGGTTGGGCAGGTGTACCCACTGTGCCGAATGCCGTGATGTTCGTGGCTCTGATGGGCCTCGCGCATGCGCTGGTGTGGCCCGCCCTGTGGCCGCTGGCGCTTGACGGTCTTGGCAAGTTCACGGCGCAGGGTTCAGCGCTTCTGATCATGGGCATTGCGGGCGGTGCTGTCTTGCCGCTCGCGTTCGGCAAGCTCGCGCACAGCATGGGGGACATGCAGGCGGCCTACTGGATCGGCCTGCCCTGCTATCTGTACATCCTCTTTTACGCCCTCAAGGGCCACAAGATGCGCAGCTGGTAAAAGAACGACAGCGGGATTGATTTATTCATTTCCCAAACACGAAGGCCGCGGCTAACCCCGCGGCCTTTTCAGTTGCGTGCTCAGATACCATTCCCTAACATCCACATGAAACGAATGCATCGGCAAAAGGGGGCCGTAATTCTTGACGTCAGCAGCACTCATTTATTCAACTATCGCAGCGATGATACCGAGCGTAGCTTGCACCCAAAGCAATTCATCATTCCCACAAGACTTAGCTATTCAGCAAGCCAATTTAATAATCACCGCTAGATTGGTTAGCTTCTCGATTCCAGAGTCACAAGTTGGTGCCAACCAGCCGAGCTCCCTGATTTTGAACATCAAACCTGTGGCATCACTCAAGGGGGTCCCTCCTCAAGACCTGCAGATATTCTGGGAAGGAGGCACCGAACGCCAGTTCGTCAAGCTAAAGAACCAAGAAGTCCTCGTTGGTATCGTTCAAAACGATCCTGCAAAAGTGCAAATGTTTGGGCCTACATATTTTGCCAGTCTTCAAGGGTATCCAGAGGCAAACCTGCCTTGGGTATTAAACAGTTTTTGCGCACCACCGTTCCTCTTCTCCCAAAAACAAGACGCAGCCTTATTTGAGAGTGCTATGCGAGCGCTACGTGACTGAAGATAGAACGCTCTAGCTCTTCTTTACGAACTCGGACTTGAGGCCCATGGCGCCGATGCCGGGGATCTTGCAGTCGATATCATGGTCGCCGTCCACCAGACGGATGCCCTTGACCTTGGTGCCCACTTTGACAACGGATGAGCTGCCCTTCACCTTCAGGTCCTTGATCACCGTCACATCGTCACCGTCCTGCAGAATATTGCCGACGCTGTCGCGCACCGCGTTTGCATCTGCCGCCGCCGCATCCGCCGCAGGCGACCATTCGTGTGCGCATTCAGGGCAAATCATCAGCGCGCCGTCTTCGTAGGTGTAGGCGCTGTTGCATTTCGGGCAGGGTGGCAGATCACTCATGGTCTTATCCTTAAAGTCAAAACAGGCTTTTCTATACGCCCCTGCCCCCCATTCCCCAAGAAAAAAGGCCGCCTGGGAGAAGACGGCCTTTCATGCATGCGACTGCCGGGCGACTAATCGCGCGTCAGGCGCACGCGGTCGATGGCCCAGATCGGCTCATAATGGCTGGCCGCCACGTGGAAGCAGAGGGCCTTCGCGTCCGGCGCGTCAAGCGGCGCTGTCAGCGTGGTGATGCCGAAACTGTTCGTGGCCGGTGCGAGCGGCAGGCGGGCAATTTCCTCGCCGGTATCGCAGCTGTTTTTAAAGACCACAATCTCACCCACGTCGGTTTCCGGTTCCTTCAGAATCACATCATTGATCTGGTCGCCGATCTGGAAATTATACGGCAGGTTGCCGACAGCCACTTCAATGCCGGTCACGCCCGCCATATCGGGCACGTCATACATCCAGCAGGGCTGGATGATATCCACCAGCATGGCGGCGCGGTCCCCGTCGCGCGGGAAGTCGTCATCCAGCTTGATCGACAGCCATTTGGAGCACAGCGCCAGTTCGTCGCTCGTGCGCTCCGAGAGGCTGACGGCATCAAGCGCGCGGGTGCGCACGCCGGAAAGCGCCTCCCCATTCCAGAAAGCAGCAGCCTTCACGGCCTGGCCCGCGCTTGCATTGATCGGCCCTTCATAAAGGGCGGCATCCGCAGTTGGCGCACTGCCATCCAGCGTGTATCGGAACATGCCAACGCCGGTCTGACTTGAAAGCGTCACGGTGCGCTCGCTGCCCTCGCCTTTCACCACATCAATTTTGGGCGCGAAGGCACTGTCGGCCGGGCGGATGCCAAGCGCCTTCAAGCGGTCCATATGCGGCGCAAGTCGTCCCGCGAACTCATCGAAGTTCTTCTTTGCGGGATCAGACCACACGCTTTCAGCCACGGCCAGCAGACGCGGGAACACCATATGCTCGACGCGCTCGGGCGTGCGCATATGCTCACTGAAGATCGTCATCTCAGCGCCCAGGATGGCTTTCTGCTCTTCCGCCGTCAGTTCATCAGAGACCGGTTCGAACTCATAGACATCCTCAAGGGTCTGGATATGTTCGCGGCCCGGTGGTTCATGCCGGCTGTCTGATTGGCGGTAGTCTGTGTAATAGATGCTCGAGGGCGCCATCACCACCTGGCGCCCGGCCTTCGCAGCCTCAATGCCGCCTTTGGTGCCACGCCAGGACATGATGGCCGAATTGCCGATAGACCCGCCTTCCAGGATTTCATCCCAGCCGATCAGGCGCCTGCCGCGCGCGTCCAGATAATTGGCGAAATGGCGGGTGAAATAGGCCTGGATGTGATGCACATCATCGATCCCCAGCTCCGCCATGCGTTCCTTGATGCGGGCGCTTTCCGACCACTGTTTGGTCGCCACCTCGTCACCACCGATATGGATGAATTCTGACGGGAACAGCTCAAGCGTTTCGTCCATCACATCCTCAAGGAAAGTGATGGTGCCTTCTTCCAGATTGAAAGTGTTCTGGAAAATACCCCAGTCGGACATGTCACCCTCAAGCTTGGCCGTGCCCAGTTCCGGATAGGCCTTGATGGCCGCTGTGGCGTGGCCCGGCAGGTCAATTTCCGGCATCACCGTAATATGGCGCGCGGCCGCATAGGCCACAATCTCGCGCACATCGTCTTGCGTGTAGAAGCCGCAGTAAAGCCGCGCTTCGCCGGTGGCTTCGTCGATATCCGCATCCGGGCCATCACCGGCCGGTACGCGACAACCACCCACCTCCGTCAGCTTCGGGTATTTCTTGATCTCAAGCCGCCAGGCCTGGTCGTCCGTCATATGCCAGTGGAAGACATTCAGCTTGTGCGCCGCCATCACATCGAGGAATTTCTTGATGAACTCTTTCGAGCGGAAATGCCGCGCCACATCCAGCATGGCGCCGCGCCACTGAAGGCGGGGGGCGTCCTCAATGGTGCCGATGGCGAGTGGCGCCAATGTGCCATCGGTCGCGCCGTCCAGCATCTGCGCCAGTGTCATGGCGCCGTAAAACAGGCCCGCATCTCCAGACGCACTGACCGTCACGCCGGCTTTGTCAATATCGATCCGGTAAGCTTCTTCGCCTTCGACCAGAGGAGCTTTGACAAAACGGATATCCGCCTGCCCGCCTACCCGCTTGAGCGACACATCTGTGTAGCTCTGTACCAAAGCAGAAAACTGGTCAAAAAGCCCGCTATCGGGTGTGGAAACCCGCGCAACTTCTGGCATGATGATGCCCTCGTTACCATACGAAAGCTTCGCGGGCACCGGGATCACCTGCGGCGCCGGCGCCTTGTCAGTCGTCTCAAGCGCGCTGTCCTGGCCACAGCCGGTCAGTGCCAACAGCGATGCCACGGCAATACTGCCAATCAAACTCTTCACCATATGTCTCCGCCCTTTATCCTCGCCGCGTGCCCGCGGTCTGTTGGGCCTCCCCGGCCCGGAATTCTATTGCATGGGAAAAAAGCGGGGCTGGCACGAGCCTCTGCCCGTGCCGCCCCAGTTCCCCAATAACCAGTCCCGAAGGACTGTCATGGATAGTGAACCCGGACGGGAGATAACCGAGCCCGGGTTCGCTGCCATTCATGCGGAGGCTTTCGCCTCCATATCCTGTTCCGCTGTACCGTTCAGCTTTGCCAGATAGTCCGCGTGCGTCATTGTGAGCGCACAGGCGTTTTCCTGCATCTGGCGGAGCTGGCTGAACATGCGCTCGCTCTCTGCCCCATTGGCCGTCAGGCCAAGGGCGGGCGTATGCTGCATGCCGTATAGGATGTAGCGGTAATTCTCGTCCGTGAAGGTGGTGGAAAAAGCCCCCGCCAGGTCGTGATATTCACAGACCTTGTGCTTCCACACCTCAAGCTGCGCCTTCAGCCACGGGGTATGCTCGACCGTCTGAGGCGCCGCGCGCCAGAAAGCGGTATCGTCCCGATCTGTCAGGCAATAGTGCAGCACAATGAACTGCTTCAGGTCCTGGTAGAAGCCGCGCATCAACCGGTTAAAGCTCATGCGGCTGTCGTCTGTTGGCACGGCGCCCGCCAGATGCGTACCCATCAGCCCCGCCGCCAGATTGATCAGATGCAGGCCGGTGGACTCCAGCGGCTCGATAAAGCCGCCCGCCAGCCCAGTGGCGATCACATTGCCGACCCAGAAGCGTTTGCGGCAACCGATGCGCATCTTCAGGTGCGTGGATTTAAGCACCTTCGACTGTGGCCCCAGGAAGGCCCGCAGCTCCGCTTCGGCCTCATCCGCGGTCATGCGGTTGCCGTCATAAACGTAGCCCGTGCCCTGCCGGTTCGTCAGGTCAATCTGCCAGGCCCAGCCGTTCTTCAGCGCCGTTGCAACCGTATAGGGGTTCGGGGCTTCGCCGGGCGCGAGCTCCCGCTGTAGCGCGACCGCGCGGTTACACGGCAGGGCGTCCTCGAAGCTGTCCCAATTATCAGGCGCCACCTTGTCAATCAGCAGGCCCCGGAAACCCGTGCAATCAATGAACCAGTCGGCGCTGAAAGTCTGGCCGGTGTTGGTATGGATCGCGGTGATCGTCTCGCCCGCCACATCGATATCGTCGATGGTGGCTTCCACATGCACCACGCCCGCCTCAACTGCCTTGCGCCGAAGGAACCGCGCCAGAAGCGTCGCATCAAGATGGTAACCATAGGGCACCACGCCCTGATAGGCGGGGGTGTTTGGCCCCTTCGGCCCGTGCCCACGTTTGATCATTTCGGCAGACAGGCACACGCCTTCGTCAAAACGCTCAGTCGCCGCGCGGCCCGAGAGGAACCACATACTGGAAATATCCAGCACACGCCCCAGCCGTTGGTGCTCGAACGGGTGGAAATATTCGTGCGTCTCCCCACCCACCGGCTTCATCCAGTTCCTGAACATGATGCCCAGCTTCAGCGTCGCGTTCGTCTCGCGCATCAGTTCGGCTTCATCCAGCCCCATAGCGGCAAAGAAGAAACGCACGCTGTGGACCGTGGCTTCCCCTACGCCGATGATGCCGATGTCGGGGCTTTCCACCACGGTGATATCGACCGTCTTTTCCGCGTGGTTATACAGCCGGTTCAGGTAAAGCGCCGTCATCCAGCCGGCAGACCCGCCACCCGCAACCAATATCGATTTTCTGGTATCAGATTCCATGCCTACACCTTCTGGATGCCATACTGCTTGATGCGGTCGATCAGCTGACGGTGCGGCAGCAGTTGGCCCATCATCTGGTCCGCCATCTGGCGCACATAGCCGAAATCCTCGCGTGCAAGGGCGGTATCGGTATAGCGGTGCTCAAGCGGGGCCATGTTGGTTTCAAACCCCATGCCGTAGAGCACATAGAGATAATTCTCGATCCCGAACACGTCGAACTTGTTGGGGAAGTCATAAACGGTCGGCGGCTGGGTGCGCCACAGCGCCAGATTTTCCCTGAGGCCTTCCGGCAGCTTGGCTTCATCGCGGTTATCGCGCCAGAAAGCGGTGTCATCCCGCTTTGAGAGGCAATAATGCAGCTTGATGAAGTCGATCACCCGGTCCCAAGCGTTGCGGACCCGGTCATTGAAGCGCTTGGCCAACAAGGGCATGGCGGCTTGCGTAGGCGGGAACTGGTCTGCCAGCATGCGCGCCGTGGCGTCAAACACCAAAAGGCCCGTGGCCTCCAGCGGTTCGACAAAGCCCTGGCTCATGCCGATGGCGACACAGTTTTTTTCCCAGAATTTTTCGCGGTAGCCGATGCGCATGGGGATGCGGCGGGTGGCCACCTCATCGGCCGCGTCACCGATGCTTTCGCGCAGATAGTCCCGCAGCACCGCCTCGGCGCGGTCATGGTCGGTATAGTCAGCGGCATAGACATAGCCGGTACCGCGGCGCTCGGTGAGCCCGATATCCCAGATCCAGCCAGCTTCCCTGGCGGTCGAGATCGTGTGGCACGGAATGGGCGCGTCCGGACTGGCGTACGGCACCTGCGCCGCCACCGCGTGGTCGACAAACAGCGTATCGCGCTTGTCTATGAACCCGACCCCCATCTTCTGCCCCAGAAGAAGCGACGAGAAGCCCGTGCAGTCCACAAACAGGTCGGCTTCCAAGTCGCCACACGCGTCCGTCGTGACCGCCTGAATTGACCCGTCTTGGACCAACACCACGTCCGTGACATTCGCCAGTTTATGCTCAACACCGAGCTTTGAGGTCGCATGTTTGGTCAGGAAGGCAGCAAGCTTGGCGGCGTCCAGATGATAGGCGTAGCTTGTGAGCCCCTCATACTGGCGGTTGGTCATCACCTTGGGCCCGAGCCCCGCGTCACACACCTGGCCCTGCACCGAGACGGCGTCCACGAAAGACGCATTGCCCGCCCCGCCCATCAGCCAGTAGGGCGTCAAATCTAGGCCATTGTTGGCCGGATAGTCGAACACATGATGGTAGGCATGGCTGGTCCGGTTCGGGGCGTGCAGCCAATCGACAAATTTGATGCTTTGCTTGAAAGTGGCATCGCATTCGCGGATGAAATCCGCCTCATCGATGCCCAGATGCTGAAGGCTTTTTCGGATGGCAGGGACAGTGCCCTCGCCCACGCCGATGGTGGGAATATCAGCCGATTCCACCAGGGTCACGCGGACGCCCGTAGCGTCCGCAGACCTTAAAGCTTTAGCCAGATGACAGGCGGCCAGCCAGCCAGCGGTTCCCCCGCCGACGACCAGCACATGTTTGATTAATGTATCATGCCCGCCACCTGCTGCCATTACGCCTCGCTTTCGCCCAGTTCGCTCTTGAGCTTGCCAAGCCGGCGGATCTGATTGATGGAAATCAGATGCGCGTAAATCACGTGCAGAACGCCACGCTTCTTCAGGTCGAGGGATTTTTCATCGTCAAGCTCATTGAGCTTCTTCTCGTCGATCACATAAATGCCGTTGAGGTTGATCTGCTGGCCGTTCACTTCAACCGTCAGGTTACGCTCCACCAGGAGGTCCAGCTCAGCGATCAGCTGGATCAAGCCCTGGGTGATCTGGCTGTGCTCGAAATAGGCTGTGATGGCCTCTTTGCGGTTCGTCAGATAATCGGTTTCCTTGCCGTCAAGGAACAGGGCCTGGCCTTCACTGCCGACCTGCTTGGCATCTGTATCCAGCGCCAGCATCAGCTGGGTTTCGTCATGCTGCGTCGGCATCAGACGGAACGGGAAGGTTGCCACGATACCCGGAATATACATGCCCAGCCATTTGCCGTCTTTCACCAGCAGGTTTTCGCCTGGCTGCAGGCCCAGCATGGCCACAGACTGGAACTGGCCGGTCTCGGCATGCTTGACAAACACAACAGGCACGTCAGTGGAAACCTGAACGAATTCGTGCGCAACAACAGGCACAACATGCTGGTTGGCGACATGATCGAAACCGATATTGTCGTTAACTTTAAGGTCGGCGTGCTGCTCGACATTCAGGGCTACAAGATTGGTCACGGGTTACGCTCCACAATTAAAATGCAATAAAAGGTTCGGCTCCTTATATCGCATTTGCAGGAAAAGGGGAGTCTTGCTCCCCTTCCCTAATCTTTTTTCCGAGCCTTAGTATTTGAAGCTCACACCAACCAGGATGCGGCGCGGCATTTCATACTCATAGAGCGGGAAACCACCGGTGAAGCCGCTGTTGGCTGTCGGCGTTGCGTTGTTGCCGAAC
This sequence comes from Kordiimonas sp. UBA4487, assembly GCF_002389025.1. Taxonomy (NCBI): domain Bacteria; kingdom Pseudomonadati; phylum Pseudomonadota; class Alphaproteobacteria; order Kordiimonadales; family Kordiimonadaceae; genus Kordiimonas; species Kordiimonas sp. UBA4487. The sequence continues at coordinate 77,792 of NZ_DGNR01000012.1, read as the reverse complement.
TGCTTGGCGCTTTTCTCCAGGATATTGATCACATCCACATTCACCGAAATCTGGCTGGTGACATAGTAGGATGCGCTGAAGTCCAGCGAGCCATAAGCCTTGTGCAGACGGTTGCCGTATGCGCCTGTCTCACGCAGCATATATTTGCTGCGGTAGTTGTAGGAAAGGCGCGCCCGGAAGTCTTCATTCTCATAGTAGCCGGTTGCGTTGAAGCTGTGCTTGGACGCGTCGGAGAGAACTTCCTGGCCATCAGTGAAGGTATCGGCGTCATCAGCGGCACTGTCGGTGTAGGTATAGTTCAGTACTGTACCAAAGCCGTTCGCGAACTCTTGCTGATACTGCAGCTCGAAGCCCTTGATATTGGCCGACTTGCCGTTGATCTTTTCCTGAACAGTCCAGCCGAACGGAACCTCTGTATCGCGCATCGTGCCCGGGAAGCCAATTTCGGCCGTTGTTGCAGAATATTCGGTGTTCGACACGAAGTTCTTCACGTCCTTGAGGAAGAAGCCTGCGGACAGGATTGAGCCCTCAGCGAAGTAATACTCGAGCGACACATCGAACTGGTCGGAGATGAAAGGCTTCAGGCCCACATTACCAACAATCCAGAACTGGTTGTCCGGCAGGTCGTCATTCGCGCCCACAACGTTCGGGTTCACATACATGTCCACATATTGTGGGCGTGTCATCACGCGGGCAGCAGAGGCGCGCAGAACCAGATCTTCCTTCAGGTCCATCGCCACGTTGAAGCTTGGCAGGAACTGGGAATATTTGGCGTTCGTGGACGTCAGCTGGTTGTTCAGATAGTAGGTGCTGGTGGCGCTGGTGTGCACATAGCGTACACCGGCGTTACCGCGGAAGCCGTCGCCTTCGAACGTGGCCATAACGTAGGCGGCCGTGTTCTTTTCGTCGATTTCGCTGTAGGCACCCAGAATCTCGGTCTCACCCGTGATACTGGCCTTGGCCCAATCCTTCACCGCATCGGCATCAATACGCAGGATCTGATAGTCGCCCGCACCCACATCAATCAGGCCCGCATTCAGGCCGCTGGTGGAAATGCGCGGATCGAAACCAGCTTCCTGGTTGAAGGTGAACTGACGGCTGGTGGTGTTGTGGTCGGCATAGCGAAGGCCGGTCTTGATCGACTTGATCAGGCCCAGGTCCACGTCATACTCGACGTCGGCTTGCGCATAAAACTCTTCGTCGGTCTTCGGCGTCTTGTTGAAGGCCGAACCTGTACCCATCACCAGGGAACCGGGATCATAGGATGTGATGTCGAACGACGCCGTATCCCATGTCTGGTTGCCGCCTGTGAAATCGTAGGTGCCGCCAGGAATGGCCGTGCCGCCCGTACCGTCCTCGAGAACCATCTCGAAGTCCGTGCCGCCGGAAGACGTCGTCTTGCCGATCTGGAAATCCACCTGATAGCCGTCGCCACGATATTCAGCATCGAAATCATACACGCGGGATTTCATGGTCGCTTCACGGGGACGCGCCTGATAGTAGGCGACACCAAGCGGGCCGCACACAGGTGTTGCGTTCTGCAGGCAGTTTTCCGGCACATCAACACCAGACCAGGACGTGTTGCCTTGGGTCAGCCACAGGGCATAGTTGGTGTTGTCTGCTTTCATCTGCATGTCCACCCAGTTGGCGGTCAGCGTCAGGGCGTCTGTTGGCTCGAACTGCACGGTGGTGTTGAAGGCACGACGCTTGCGGTCCTGCTCGAACGCAACCGGGCCTGCGCCCCATTCCCAGAATGCCTCGTTACCCTGGCGCTGCATCTGGCGGCGCTGGTAAACGGCAGACATCAGCACGCCGAAATTACCGCGCTCGTTCTTCCAGCTCACGAGGCCGGAAAGCTGCGGGTCAATCTCGCCGCTGTCGTTGGTGTGGGCGCCTTCAGCCGATGCATAGATCGACAGGTCGTCCATCTCAAGCGGCTTGCGGGTGTTGATCACAACCGTACCGCCCACGCCGCCTTCATTCAGGTCAGCCTGCGACGATTTATAAACTTCGATGTTGCCCACAAGCTCAGACGGCAGCAGCGAATAGTTGAAACTGCGGCGTGCCGGCTCGAACACGAACCAACCGGTGGAAGCCACATTCTGGCCGTTGAGCGTGGTCAGTGTCATATTCTGGCTGGCGCCGCGAATGGCTACACCTTGGCCTTCGCCGAACTGGCGCTGAATGGTCACACCGGAAATGCGCTGCAGGGATTCTGCCACGTTCTTGTCCGGGAACTTACCGATATCTTCCGCAGAGATCGCATCCACGATGGCATAGCTGGAGCGCTTGGTCTCAAGACTTTGGCGCAGAGCACCACGGATACCCGTGATGGTGATCTCTTCGAATTCTTCCATCCCGCTGTCCTGGCTCTCCTGAGCCTGCGCAGCCATGGCGACACTTGCCAGAGCAATCGCACTTACCGAGCGGTAAAGCGTACGTTTGGTGAAACTCATTTTTTCCTCCTGGTTCCCAACCTTTGAGCGGCCGCTGGCGCTGCAATCACAGCCGCCCTGTTTTTGGCCTTCTTTATCTCCCTTCGCATCAGTGCCCTCTTTCGTTTTTCATGGCTTATGATGAGCAACTAAGCGAATCCATGTACCAGCCAGCCGCGCCAATGACGCCAAGCTGACCGTGTTCGATCAGGTTCACGGGGATCGCTTCCAGAAAAGGGCGCATCTCGCCCTTTGCCGTGAAGCGGTCCATGAACCGGCTTTCGATCAAAAATTCTCTGATTTTCGGCAGGATGCCGCCCGCGAGATACAGGCCGCCGCGCGCGCCGTAGCTGAGCGCAAAATTGCCTGCGGCACTGCCAAGCAGCTCACAAAAGAGCGCCAGCGTCTCAGCGGCATCCTTGTCTTTGCCGCCAAGCGCGGCCTCCGAAATGGCTTCAGGCGTGGTCAGCACCGCCGCGCGGCCAGAGACCGTCGCCAGCGCCTGATAAAGGTTCAAAAGTCCGGGGCCCGACAGCACATGCTCGACCGACACGAAACCGAGCTTGGCGCGGAGCGCCTTATAAATCTCAATCTCAAGGTCTGTCTCTGGCGCGAAGGAGGCCTGGCCGGCTTCCGTATTCAGCGCCGCGGGGCTCGCCGGCCCCTGGATCAGAACCGAAGCCCCAAGGCCGGTGCCCGGGCCGATCACGGCCACGGCGCCGCGCTCGGGGCGCACAGCCCGGCGGTTCAGCACCAGCACATCGGCGGGGTTCAGATACTGCGTGCCGTAGGCCACGGCGACAAAATCATTGATGGCGCAGACCTCAGCGAGGCCCAGCTTCTTGCGCACATCCGCCAGCGACACGCGCCAGGGCATGTTGGCGGCGATCAGGTCGTCGCCTATGAAATAGCCACAGCTGGCAATTGATGCGCCGGAAATTTCTTTCGCGTTCATACCGGACAGGAAATCGTCCAGGATCGCATCCAGGCCGGGATAGTCGGCGTTGCGATACTTATGGTACTTGCGCACCGTCAGCGGGCGCGCCGTGCGGTCAGCCCGTGCAATTAAGCTGAGCCTGGAGTGGGTGCCACCGATATCCGCGGCGACAACGGGGGCCTGTTCAACCATGCCCAGCCTCCGGTCCCGCGCAGCGGATATATTTAAACCAATACTCAAACACATACCCTCCCCAGGCTCATCGGGTCCGGTCGAAAAACACCAAAAACGACCTACGACCCCCAATTCATCTTCTGCTCAGGCCACCTCACTCCCCGGAAGGGGTGGGGAAGGAGACAAGCTCGCTTCCCCGGGAAGGCCTCACAGAGCCATCTTTTCATGAGATAAAATGACAACGTTGTCCATAGCTTTTTATAAAAAAATGCTCACGTTGTCATTTTTGTGACATCGTTATCATTATTAACTGATTGAATCCTCTCGGAATCCCGGATTCCTGACCTTCTGGTCAACATGACAACGTTGACTATTCAGTCAGGCCGGGTCATAACGAATTTCACAACCATTCCGGACCAAACCGGGGGAGAATCGGGCACCAGATGCCCTTTTGAAATTCGGGCAGATAGAATGCCCCTTAGGGAAGAAAAGGCTGCGTTTTGTCCAAGGCCACGATCAAAGATGTTGCCCGCGTTGCCGGGGTATCGCTGAAGACCGTTTCTCGCGTCATCAACAATGAGCCCACGGTGAAGGAAGCCACCCGCAAGAAAGTGCGGGCTGTGATCGACGACCTGAAATATCAGCCGGACATGTCGGCCCGGAACCTGCGCGGCAACAAGTCATACGCCATCGGGCTCGTTTATGATAACCCGAACCCCTACTATGTGGTGGATGTGCAGGAAGGCGTGCTGAAGGCCTGCCGCGAAATGGGCTACAGCCTGCAGATTCACCCGTGCGACGCCGCCCATGACGGCATCGTGCAGGAACTTTGCGACCTGGTGAACAATTCCCGGCTCGCAGGGCTCGTGATCGCGCCCCCGGTGTCGGAAAATGAAGCCATCACAAATGCACTCGCGGAACACGGCATCCATTTCGTGCGCATCATCTCTGCCTCCGAGCCGCCCAAAGGCAAAGCACCCTGCGTGTATGTCAATGACCGCGCAGCGGCCAGAAGCGTGGCCGAGCATCTGATCGACCATGGCCACACGCGGATTGCTTTCCTGTCGGGCGAAGAGGAACACCTTTCCACCCCCGAACGCCGCGCCGGTTTCAAGGAAGCCCTGAAGGCCCACGGCATCAGCGTCGACGACAGCCTGGTGCTACCCGGCGCCTATTCGTTCGACAGTGGGTTCGAGCGCGCGACCAAACTGATGGAACGCAGCGACCGCCCCAGCGCCATCTTCGGCTGTAACGATGAAATCGCGGCTGGCGCGCTGGCAGCCGTCAAGACATCCGGCCTCACGGTGCCAGGCGATGTGGCCATCGCGGGGTTCGAGAACAGTCCCTTCAGCCAGCACAGCCGCCCGCCGCTGACAACCGCCGCCCAGTCGATTGGGGAGATCGCCCGCCAGGCCATGATGCTGCTGATTGCCGAGATGCGCCCACAGGCGTTGGCGGAAGGCGAAGTGCAAACCACAACAGCCGAGTTCGTACCCGAGCTGATCGAGCGCCCTTCGACGGCCTAGCCCAATCGGCAAAGCGACACAATTAGTGGAACTGTCTTTCCCAGTTTCCTGGCATTCTTAGATTATCTGACCGGCTCATTTGTCATAAAGAGGCCCATGTCATGCACATGCGTTGGCAACAGCGCATATCCGACATTGGAAATAGGCATAGTTTCCCCCAAAAAACGATGGAATGATTACGGATCGACAAGTGGGTTGTCGGGTGGCACGCGGGCGCCAAAATAATGAGCTTCGGCAAAAAAGAGCTGCTGGGTAGATGGGTCGAAGAATGCTTTGGTCGTAAAGCGAGGTTGGTCGAAGGTCTGTCCCCCCAGATGGAAGACCATCGGCGGCGCTAGCTTGTTGGATTCGTGCAGGGTCAACTGCCTCTTTTCTTCGTCGGAAAGGTGTTCCCTGTGCAGGATTATGTAACCTTTCGGCAGAGGGCCATCCAGCCAAACTTCATTTTCAATTACTGGAAAGGAGAGCATATCGCGCAGACCGGGGTGGAGAGACATTCCTTCTTGGGCTGCGCGGCTCCAGCTTGTATGACTTGACCGCAAGCCCCCCCATCGTTGTTGGGGAACCACAACCGCCCGTATATTTGTACGCTCTGGGCCAAACCTTTGTTGAGCAATCTCTCTGATCTTCCAGTCGAACTCGCCGCTCGGCAGTGCGGCGGGTTTCGTCATGCCTTCCAGGAGAGCATCGAGTCCCTCAACCTTGCCGCGCCATTCTGCATGTTCTAGGCGCCATCCGGCGTATCCCTTGTACCCGATGGTTACGATCGAGCGCTTTTCCTTCGCGGGCACCCCCCAGAACATGTCCTCTGGATAATTGCCGTTTTCATCCGGCCCCTTGCGTAAGGCTTCCGGGTGATAGAGGCCGGAAAACCAGGCGAATTGATCAATTGGCGATGCCTTCCTGTCCTCGACCAGCTTGGTCTCAATGGAGAAGTTCTTGAAGCGCGCACCCGGAGCCGTCTTGAACGCGTCGGACATGTAAAATTCTATTGTTTCAGCTTTCTTGGCGTCCGGCGTCCAGCCAACGATGGGAGTGCGATTGGTCGCGCTGTCTTGTATTGCATAGCTGGAGGCATCATTCGGATTGCCAATAAGGTGGTAGCCACAAAAATAGGGCGTGCGAACCATGAGGGCGCTGCCGTCCGGCAGCACTTCGCCAAAGGCGCGGGGGATGGATATCCACTGGGTTTCCCGGCGCGACGTCAGCGTCTTCCAGAAATTCAAGAGGCTGATCTGGATGCTGTCGCCAGTTGCGAAGGTCTGGCAGGTGATGACCCGTTCGATATGCACCGGTTGGCCGTTTACCTCCACGTCCACGGTGACTTGCGCGTGGAAGGTGGGTTTATGGTCCGGGCGCTGCAGGAACTTGATCGTGCCATATGCCAGGATCGGCAGCAGAATGACCGCGATCAGGGCGCCAAGGCGGCCGCGGGATGATTTGCCGAGGTGCTCAGTTGGGGTGTTGCCATCACTCATAAGAAGGTTCCTGTTGCCGCATGTGACAACAGTAGCGCGGACCGAGGGCGATGCAACCCTTCCCTGTAACTCTGCACTGCAAGGGGGTGGAGATGCCGGGGTCAAGCCCCGGCATGACAGGGCTCTTTAACCGAACGCGCCGGCCTTGAGCGCGATCAGGCCGCTGATTTCCAGCACCTGGGCGTAGGCCTGCTCGATCTTGTCGAAGATATTCCGGTGCGCGTCCTCATAGCCCGATGATGCACTGCCTTCATAGGTCGTCTCTTCGCCGAACTGCTCGTCATCGTTCCTGACCGGCGATTCCGGGAAGATTTTCCTGAGCTGCGTGACCGTATCGTCCACCTCAAGATGGAGCAGTTCCACAAGCACATCCTCAAGCGACACATCGAACCGGCTGCTGAAGCGCGGGATTTCCATGGCCTTGAGGAAGATATACTGAATGAGGCCGATCCTGATTTGGTGCAGCTCAAACAGTTCTGCGTCCGGGGATGCGCTATCGAACGCGGCCATCACGCCCTCGTCCTGCACGCAGTCTGTCAGGGTGCCGGCGTCGCGGCGGAGCTTGCGGATGCAGGCGTCAACGCTGTCGCTTTCAAACAGGCCCTCGAGAAGGCGCGACAGGCGGCGGAGCTGTTCGCGGCGGCCGACATCGGAAACCTCGTCGGCGCGGTCAAGCCAATAGCCCGGGCTGAGGAGCTTTGCGTAGGCCTCAATCACCCCCACGTCCGAGCGCGCCAGCGCATTGACCGCCAGGCTGGTGACCATCTTCAGCCGGTCCGACTGGCTGTGGATCGCTTCAAACAGGTCCGGCGAGCGCGCGATGGCGGTGCCGAAACCGCCACAGCTGTTGGCCAGATAGCCCAGCTGTTGCAGGACCGCATTGTTCGGGATGGCGCGGATCTGGCTGATGCGGTCAAGCCGCTGGTGCACAGCCCCGCCACCCTGGCGCCTGAGCGACCGTGACCCGGTCGGGAACAAGAGGCTGCGGCCGATGCTGTCGATCAGGCGCACATAACCTTTATGGTCCGTCAGATGGTTCTGGTACTCCACCAGCGTCAGGAAGAAATCGAGCGACCAGCCCTTTTCATCATAGAATTTGTCTTTGCTGGCGTCATAGTCCGTGAAACGCACCTCAAGGAAGTCGGTCAGGGACGCAAGCGCCATTTCTTCCGCCAGGAACCAGAGATACCCCTCCCCGCCCTGGAAGCTGACCTCATGCTTTTCAGGCCGACCCAAAGTGGCCAGCTGCTGGCGCACCCGTGGTGGGTGGGTATAGAGGAAGCGCTTCTTCAGGCTTTCGGGAAAGGCGCCCCGGCCCACGCTTTCGCCGTGGGTATCAAAGAACAAGAGCTGCACGTCTTCAAGCCCGCGCGCTTTCCAGAGCCGGATCAGCCTGAGCTTGAAACGCTCGATCGCCAGCGTCGCAGCCGGCTGGCCGATATAGCGGCCGCTGTCCGAGAAACCAAGCTGCAGGCAGAAGCGGCCCTGCTTGCGGATGTAGGCCAGGAAGTGGGGGTTGTCGACCAGTTCCGCGATCACCCGGTCACCGCGCTCAAGGCCTACGGCAGTCTCGAACAGCGGGGAAATCTCCACATGGTCTTCAACGCCAAACAGCTTGGCATAATATAGCGCGGTCAGCAGCGTGAAGGGCGTATCGGATTCCGCCACCAGCATGCGGATGGGCGTGGTGGCATCAAAGTGCTTCTGGAACTGGGCCGCCAGCATGAACACGCGCCGCGCCGTGGTTTGTTCGCGCGACAGGGTGCCATAATGGATTGTCTTGGTTTCGACCTGATCCAGCTTTTCCGAAATCGCGGCCAGGAAGTGGCGACGCATGGCCGACTGGTCAGGCGATTTGGTCAACTGGATTTCCGCCGAGATGGCGTTATGGAGCTGGGCTGCATTCAGCCGGAAATGGATGTGCGACAGACCCATACCGATGGCGCGCCATTCGCTGTAGAGCGTCGCGGCCCCACACCAGGCGTCGTCATCAAGATCAAGGGCGAGAAGCGCTTCAAACGCCGTACCAATCCGCTCGACCGCGGCTTCCTTACGGGACTGATTCTCGACCGCCAGTTGGTTCAGCTTGCCCAGGCCTTTACTGCTGCCGTCAACGCTGTTCTGGTGTTCTTCAAGCGTGCGGGCCCCGAGCTCGAAACAGGCGCGCAGGTCTTCAAAGCCCGCGCGGATGGTTGTCCAGTGCTCGACCGCCTCGCCCTCGAACCTTATGCCGCTGGTTTGGCCCAGGCAGGCATCGAGGCCCGCAAGCGCGGAACGGTAGCGGAACAGGAGGCCCAAGGACCAATCAATATCTGTCCGGCCGTCAAGGTCGAAGCCCACCCAGCTTGCAATGGTGGCAAGGCGCGGGCGCAAGGACCGGTAGTCATCCGGATACAGCTTGGCGGCTTCGGTGAAGATCACACGGTACAGCGTGCGCACAGACCGGCGCATGTTGCCAACGGCCAGCCCGGCATAATCCAGTTCCTGATGGAGCGTCGGTGACGTGGTTGGGTGCACCGTGCCCACATCCAGGTTGGCCGTGGCGGTCTGCACCGCCTGCTCGCCGTCCGCAACCGCACCCATATAGGCCTTGGCGTAGGTCCAGGCCGTGTCAGACAAGGAGAAGGTCGGGTGAGCGGTCACCACGAAGCCTGCCACCTCGTCTTCCACCAGCGCTTGGAACTCATCAAACGGTTTGCGGCTGCCGTCTGCGTTCGTCGCGATTTTTTCCACCAGCGCAGCCAGGCGCGCCAGATTGTCCTTCATCGGCACCGCCGACCATTGGCGCGCAAGTCGCGACAGCCGATCATCCAGACAGGGCTTGCCGCGCGCCGCCAGGTCTGCCGACAGATCCTCGAGTGTTTGACGTCCCTCCATCAGCGCGTCGGCAATATCGAACGCCGCCGAAAGGTGTTCCCGTCTTGCTTCGCCTTTGCCCTTGGATGGATGATCAAACATACTGAAATCCTCATCTTTGAAGTTTTGACACCGCTGTCAATTGGCGCCTTTGTAGCAGAAATCGCCACAAAGTCACGCCATAAAATGTCCCAAACAGGACCAGTTTAGCAAATTTTATTACAAACTGTTGATCTGCGGCCCGAAATTAGGCTGCAGAACATAGGACCAATTGAAAACCGCACGATAGCCTTCCGCCACTTCCCTGGCTGCTTCAGAAAAACGGCAAACCCGTAAAACTATCGCCGATTTCGAAATCGGCGATGTTTTATTTGGTTTCGGCAAGAAGCTTTCCCCACCGCGCGATAGCCCTATCGCCATGAACGCCATAGCAGAAAACCCTGCAATGGCTGCACGTAATGGCAACCGCACGTAGGAGTATAGCATGCCAGGCACTGCAACAGACAATGTACATGATGTCACCTTTTTCGGCCCCTCTGGCAACCAGATGCTGGATTCAATGCTTTTCGGCTTTCAATATTCGGCGGAAGAAGACCAGTCCTATCAGGTCACCTTCAGCATCCCGGGAGAAGGCGCGGTCTTTAACGATGAGTATCCCCTCAACGGCGTTGATGTATCGGACAATTTCTTCCCCGTGACCGACCAGATGGCTGATTGGTTCAGGGAAGCCGCCGCATCCATTTCCTCCTTCAGTGGGCTGACGCTAACAGAAGTTGCCGATAACGGCGCCAACTTTGGCCATATCCGCTTGGCCGGCACGACAGATCTGCCCGACAACATGGGCGCCGGCGTTTTCGGTGACGCTGACGCCTTTCACCTGAACCGCACCGGCGACATCTTCTTTGATGACCGCGCGCTGGACTTCGATCAAAGCTTTCTGCAGCGCGTTGTCATTCATGAACTGGGCCATGCGATCGGGTTGGCGCACCCGGGCGAAGGATTCGCCGAGGCCTTTACCATGCCCGCTGAATTCGATGGCGATGAATATACCATCATGGACACCAATTTCGATTCGGCCTTTTTCAGCACCGCCACATCAACCAACATCTATCCATCCACCTACATGTATGCCGACATCCTGGCCATCCAGCACATGTATGGCGTCAATCCAAACGCAAATGCAGGCAACACCACCTACACATTCGACTTGTCGGAAGACCATTACATGACCCTCTATGACCTCGGCGGCACGGACACCATTGAGATCCTAGGCACAAAAGGCAGCATAGAAGCCGACAGCGTGATTATCGACCTGAGCGTTGCCCAGGACAGCCTTGGCGGGCAGTTCATCGATGTCGGCACAACCGTATCCTACTTTGATGGCTCGAACCAACTTGTCGGCCAGCGCGACCAGACGGTTTATGTTTCCCCTGAAACGCGACTTGAAAATGTTACCACCGCAGCAGGTAATGACATCATTGTCGGCAACGACCTGTCCAATGTCCTTAAAGGTGGCGACGGTGACGACATCATCGTCGGCGATGCCGGCAACGACACACTCGTTGGCGGTCAAGGCAATGACATTGTGGCAGGCGGTGACGGCAATGACTTTATCTGGGCCGGCCCCGGTGACATCGGCGCTGATATCGTCAGTGGCGACAATGGCAATGACATTATCGCTGGTGGTGGCGGCAACGACACCCTGGCGGGCGGCGTCGGCGCTGACATTGTCTTTGGTGGGTCGGGCGATGACCTGCTTGTGGCGCACGGGTGGAACGACGGCATCGCCACGACAGCAGAAACGGCCGCCAATCAATTGTGGGCCGGTTCAGGCGATGATCGGGTGTTTGGCGCAGGGGGCGCGGACCAGCTCGGCGGCGGCGACGGTGACGACACAATCGATGGCGGCGGCGGCAACGACACCATCTATGCCGGCCGGTCCGGCGCCGACAACCTTGCCGGGGGTGCCGGCACAGACGTCATTTTCGGCGGATCGGATAACGACACTGTGTCAGGGGGCGCAGGCGCGGACGAGCTTTATGGCGGCGTGGGCGATGACATTGTGTCCGGCGGCGCGGGCACAGACACGCTTTATGGCGGCGCGGGCGACGACACGCTGAATGGCGGCGACGGCGATGATATGTACCGCGCTGGTGGCGGCGCCGATGTTCTGGTGTTTGAAAGTGGCCACGGCGACGATCGCGTTTCGGGTTTTGAGTTGACAGTTGATACCACCGACCTCTCAGAAACCTTTACCAACTTCACGGATCTGGCTTCCGTTCAGGCAGCCGCCACCGAAACAGCGGTTGACGGCACAGATGGCCTGCTTCTGGACACAGGTGGCGGCGACAGCATCTTTTTCATCGGGCTAACAATCGCCGACCTGACAACAATGGACATACTTTTCTAATCAATATAGTCCGACAGCGAGATGGACATCCGGCGATGCCGGGTGTCCTTTTTCCGCGCCACCAAAAACCTTCCAGCTTGAACCGCTGTCTTTTCCTGTGCGACACTTGTGACAGGTTCACGTCACGAAGGAAGAATGCGGCGCCATGGACATCATCGACGCCATGCTGCGTGGCGGCGGCATCGCCACCGCTATCACACTGGGTTTCCTGTTCACCCGTCGAGGACTTGGCTCCCCAATCGGGCTTTTTGGCACGTTGCAGGCCTTAACCATCGCCGGTTTCCTGATCTGCACAGCGCCCTGGATGATGCACGAAGGGCCTGCCTGGTGGGTTTCCGCGACAGTATGCCATTACATCCCCCTGGTTTTCTGGCTCTTCTCCCGCGCGGTTTTTGGTGACCTTGCGAAGGTCGGAAAAATCGAGGTTATTGGCACGTTGGCCTATACACCCCTTGTTATTGCTTATATCTGGGCGCAAATGCAGGGCAACGCGGGCAACCACAGCCAAACGACAGAAGCCGTAAATGACCTGTTCCGGCTGACGGGGCTCGGGTTTGGGCTATATGTCATGTTCGATGTGATCCGCGAATACAGGAATGACCTGATCGAACGCCGTCGCAAAATCCGGCTCTATATGGTGGGGGCTGTCGGCACCCTGTTTACTGTTCTTGTGGTGAATAACATCATCAGCGACGGGCAAGCCCCACAGGGCCAGGCGGGGGTGATTGTCTCGGCGGCCATCCTGATTTTATGCATCGGACTGATTCTGATGATCACCCGGCTGCGGCGGGACCTGTTCCCTGCGTCAATACAGGACAGCAATACCTTCGGCCAGCCGGCGAACGATGACGATCCTGAGAAGGCGACCATGGGTGCCAGTGGCGCGCCTGCAATTTCACAAGATGACCTCGCCGCTGTGATGCGAGAGATGGAAGAAGCGAAAGCCTACCGCGATGAAAAGCTGACCATCGCAGCTCTCGCCGAGCGCCTGGGCACACAAGAATATCTGTTGCGCCGCCTGATCAACGGCGCATTGGGCCAGCGCAATTTCACCAGCTTTCTGAATGGTTACCGCCTGGACGAAGTGGAAAAGGGGCTGAGCGACCCGGCCCAGGCCAAGACGCCCATCCTGACCCTCGCGCTGGACGCGGGTTTCAACTCCATCGGGCCATTCAACCGTGCCTTCAAGGAAAGGCACGGCATGACCCCGAAGGAATACCGTCAACAAGCGCTGGACGCGAGCTGAACGCCTAGGCTTCCTTGCGGAACAGCAGGAAGTAGGCTGCTGGCACGAAGAAGAGCGTCAGGACAGACGCGAATGCCAGCCCGAACATCATCACCGCCGCCAGCGGCTCCCACAAAGGGCCACCGAACAGATACAAGGGCACAAGGCCGATCACGGTCGTGATGCTTGTGAGCAGGATGGGCCTGAGCCGCATGCCCGCCGCCTTGGTGATGGCATCTATCAGGCCCTTGTCGGCACGTTCGATATCAATCTGGTCCACCAGCACGATGGAGTTGTTGATCACGATACCCGCCAGGCTGATCAGCCCGAGCATGGCGAAGAAGGAAATGGGCTGGCCCAGCACCATCAGCCCAACAGGTACGCCCACCAGCACCAGAGGCACGCTCATGAAAATGATGGCGGTGCGACGCAGGCTGTTGAACTGGAACATCACCGCCAGCACCATCAGGAGGCCCGCGAACGGTAGGCCGGCGCCCAGGTCACCATAGATTTCCTGGCTTTCTTCAATCTCGCCGCCGATCTTCATCTTATAGTCGCCAGTGATGCCCAGCTTGGCGATGTCGTCTTTGACATAGTCATACAGGTGGTCCGCCGTGAACAGGGAGCTTTTGCCGGTCACGGTGATGGTGCGTTCCTGGTCCTTGCGCCAGGTCTGGCTATATTCCAGCGTCGGCCTGAGGACCGCCGTCTGCTCCAGCGGTACCACATTGCCGCCGGCGGGCAGGATGATGTTCAGCAGGTCCTCAAGGCTGTCGCGGTCTTCTTCAAGCGCTCTGAGCATGATCGGGATCGTGCTGTCCTCATCGCGGTAGGTGGAGACTTCAAAGCCGTCGAAATAGGCGTTCAGGTTCTGGGCCAGCGTCTGGGATGACATGCCAAGCCTACGGGCCTTGTCCTGGTCCACGTCGATGACCATCTTGACCAGCTTTTCGCCCCAGTCGGTCTCATTCTGCATGATGCCGGGCACCTTGGCGAAAATCTCCTCAACGCCGCGCCCCAGGGTCAGGAGCCTCTCATGGTCGGGTCCCGAGATTTCAATATCCACCAGGCCGCTTTCGCTGGCCCCCATGGCCAGCCGCTTGATGGTGAAGCGGGCGTCCGGGACATTTTCGTAGAAGTAGCGCTTGGCGCGCTCGGCGAACTCGATCGACTGTTCCGGCGTATGGCCATTGACCAGAATGAAGGCCTTGGAGGGCGACGGATTGATCGGGTTGAGGCTGAGGTAAAAGCGTGGCCCGCCCTGCCCGATATAGGCAATCTGGTCCTTCACTTCGGGATTGATGGCCTCATCCGCGATCCAGTCGGTAACCGCGAGCGCGATCTGCTCGGTGGCTTCAAAGTGCGCGCTTTTCGGCATATCCAGATAGATCAGCACCTCAGACCGGTCGCTTTCCGGGAACATCTCGTTCGGCAGCGTGGAAAACAGCTGCATCATGATGAACACGAGGCCATACACCGCCACGATTACCAGCGCCGACGCCCGCAGCATGGGGCTCAACAGCTTTTCATAGAAACGGGCATAGGCCGGGATCACGTCATCCACCTCAACCGCTTCGCCTTCCGGGCCTTCGGTGCGTTTCTTCAGGAACTTGGCAGAGATCAGCGGCAGGAAATACATGGCAGAAATCCATGAGCCGATCAGCGTCAGCGCCAACACGGCGCCGAGCGAGAAGGCATATTCGCCCTTGGCGCCGTCGATCAGGAAGAAGGGCGTGAAGGCGAAAATGGTGGTCAGCGACGACACCAGTAGTGGCACGGCATACTGTTTGCCCGCCTCAAGCGCGGCGTCGCGCCGCCGGGCGCCCGCATCCACCCGGGTCAGGATGTCTTCCACAATCACCACGCCGTTATCGACCAGAAGGCCAAGCGAGATGATCACCGCCGCGATCGAGACCTGCTCGAGTGAGATATCCAGCACACTCATGCCCAGAAGCGCGAACATGATGGCAAACGGCACGATGGAGGCAATCACCAGTCCCGAGCGCAGCCCCAGGAACAGCAGCACCACAAGGAGCACCACCGCGAAGGTTTGCCCAACGTTACTGAGCGCCCCCACGACCGTCTTTTCAACCTCCTCCGGCTGGTAGGTGGCAAAATTGAGCGCATACCCGATGGGCAGGCCGTCCTCAAATGATTGCACCGCGTCCTGCAGGCGTTCGCCCACGTCGCCAATGTCATAGCCGGGTTGCATCTGCACGCTCACCACGACCGCCGGGCGGCCATTATAATAGACCTTCGCGTCGGCTGGGCTTTCATAGCCCCGCCGCACGGTGACAAGGTCCTTGAGACGCACAAAGTCTTCAGACCCCTGCGCGCGGGTCAGCATATTCTCGATTTCGGCAACGCTTTTGAAATCACCGGTGGATTCGAGGAGGATCGATGAGCCTTCGGCGTTGATCTCCCCTGCCGGCAACACCACATTCTGGTTCTGCAGGTCGTCGATCAACACATTGATCTGACCGCCGATGGCCTGCAGGCGGCGGCTGTCCAGCTCCAGCCAGATGCGCTCTTCCTGAACGCCGAACAGTTCCGCCTTGGAGATGCCGTCAACGGTATAGAGCCGCCGCTGCAGGTCCTTGGCGGTTTCTTCCATCTCGCGGTAGCTGAAGCCTTCCGCCGTCATGGCGATGGAGGCGATAGAGACCTCACCGAACTCGGTGTTCACGAACGGGCCGTGCGCGCCTTCGGGCAGGTCCCGGCTGACATCTGTCATCTTGTCGCGGAGCGACTGCCAGATGGGTTCCAGGTTGGTCACCTCGTCTTTCAGGTCCACATAGGTGCGCATGCGCCCGGTGGTCAGCACCGTGCGGATTTCTTTCACCTCGGCGATTTCGCGGATCTTGCGCTCCACCCTCTCGGCCACCAGGTTTTCCACCCGGATGGGCGGCATGCCGGGATAAAGCGCTTCGACAATCGCAGTGCGAATGGTGATCTCAGGTGCTTCACGCTTGGAGAAATCCACATAAAGGAGGAAGCCGGACGCCACAAGCGCCAGCATCAGAAGCATGGTGAAACGGCTTCGGGTGAGGCCGAACTTGGTCAGGAATGACATGGCCGCCCCCTAGTTTGCTTGAGTGCCGAGCAGACGAACCTTCTGGCCGTCATGCAGGTAGGATACGCCCGCGGCGGCGATGATATCGCCCGCTTCAAGCCCGCTGCTGACGATGATCATATTCTCGCGCACGCCTGCCGTCTGCACGTTGCGGGTGTGAACGGTTGAGGTTGCCGGATCAAACACAAATACCTGCGCCTGCCCGCCCTGATGATCCTGGATCGATTCGCCGCGGCGGAGCGTTTCCGAGCCCTCAAGCGCAAAACAATGCACCGGCACCAGGAAGCCTTCCTCGCCAATCAGCAGGCCGATATCCAGCGCTACTTCCGCCGCCATCCCGGCCTTCAGGCCAGGATGGTTTTCTTCGATCAACACCACCGCCGGGAAGGCAGACACCTGCCCTGCGCGCGACCCAAGCTCCTTGATCCGGCCCTGCAGGAAGGTGTTGGGAATATCAGTAATTTCCACCCTGGCCGGGTCGCCGGTGTGGAGCGCGTTGATCACGGTGGCAGGCACGCTGAATTCTACCTCGAAGGCGTTTTCGCTATAGAGCGACAGCACCGTCTGGCCGGGTGAGATGTTGGAAAAGGATTTCGCATCGACACTGGAGATCACACCGTCAAACGGCGCTTTCAGAACGGCCTTATCGAGGCGTTCCTGGCTGATGGCATATTGCTGGCGCGCCTGTTCGGCCTCGGCTTCAGCGCTCTTGAGGTTGGTTTCAGACTGGTCGTAAGCCGCCTTGGTCACGTTACCGCTTTTCAGCAGTTCTTCCTTGCGGGAGAAATCAGTGCGCGCGTTCTTCAGGGACGCTTCGGCCTGTTCCATCGCGGCCCGGGCCTGCTGCAATTCATACTGCAGCGTCGTTGGGTCCAGCGTCAGAAGCGTATCGCCCGCATCCACCTGTATGCCCACCTCAAGCGTCACTTCCGCGAGCTGGCCTGAAATTTCAAAAGACAGCGGCGTCTCGTCTGCCGGCTGCACCACAGATGGGTAGCGCCGGGTCATGGTGGCGGCGCTTTCCGTTACCTCGAACACCTTCAGCCCCCTTACGGGCGGGTCGCGCTCTTCCTTTTTGGTATCACCGCAAGACGCCAGCAGAAGCGACGCAGCGATAAGAGTGACAAAGGCGAACGGGCGGTTGAGGGCAGCACGAAGAGACATGGGCCAGACCTTTTGATGAAGCGTGAATCCAATGGCAGGCAGCAGCATAGCACACCTGCATGACAGCTCTCATATAATTACTAGACCCATAAGTCCAGTAATTGATTCGATTAATTTTCCGCAGAACTCAGATACAGGACGCAAGGGTACGAAAAACCATGCATTCGGTTGCACAGCCAACCATGATTTGGCCAGCTGTGGCAAGGTTCAATTAATGGATAGGCGGGTTAGCGGGCTGTGGAGCCCCGCAACTGCAGCTCGAAATCGATGATCATTTCGCCCTGTTCGGCCAGCTTTTCGCGGCCTTCGGCGGTCATGGCGTCCATCAGCGCTTCGGCGGCCTGGCGGCCCATGGCGCGGATCGGCTGCCTGACGGTGGTCATGCCCGGCCAGACCTGACGCGACAGTGGCGTATCGTCGAAGCCCGCAACGGCCAGATCGCCCGGCACATTCAGCTTGCGGCTGTGGGCCTCATAGATGGCAGCGGCGGCCATGTCATCGTTCGACGCAAAGATCGCTGTCGGCGGCACCGGCAGCGACAGCAGGTCAGCCGCGGCCTTGCGGCCCGAGGCGAAATCGAAATAGCCCTGGGCGACATAGCCATCGAGGATATCGAGGCCTGCTTCCTTCATGGCCTTGAGGAAACCTTCCTCCCGGCAGCGGCTGGCATAGTGGTCCGGATGTCCCTTGACGAGCGCCACGCGGCTGTGGCCGGCCTCAATCAAGTGACGGGTCATCTGGTAAGCAGCTTCAACTTCGTCGATCAGTACGGCGGGGGTGCCGAGTGTGCTTCTGGAGGAGAGGATCACCACAGGAATGTCCTGCGCCCTCAGGGCCTCGAGAAGCGGTTCGCTGTCCGTCAAAGGCGGGGTCAGCACCACGCCGTCAAGGAAGGCCTGACGTGCCCAGTGCATGACCTGGTCCACCATGTCGGGGGCGTGATAGGACACAGGGTTCAACGCCATGCCGTAATGGCTTTCGCGGCAGGCTTCAATCATGCCTGCCTGCAGGTTCGCCAGATAGTTGGGGCTGGGGCTGTCGTAGACCAGGCCGATCATATAGGAGCGGCGCGAGGCAAGCCCGCGCGCGCTTTGATTTGGCCGGTAGTTCAGTTCCTTGATGGCTGCTTCGACCTTTTCCTTGGTCGCCGCGCGTACGTTTGGCTCCCGGTTCACAACCCGTGAAACGGTTTTGATTGAAACGCCCGCCGCTTTCGCCACGTCATCAATGGTAACTGACCGCATCTTCAACATCCTAAGCTGTAGCTCCGGTCATGATTGTTGGTTCAAATTCCATGCCGGCAGCCTCCCTACCACCATGTTCCATAGAGCCCCACCAGAATGAGCACAACCAAAAAGGTCGCAAAATTGAAGCCTTTTGTGGTTGCGAAGCTGATGTCCTTGACGTCCACAGCGTTTTCCTGGTCATGGCCGTTACCCACAACAGAGAAGGCCACAGCCAGACCGACGCAGAGAAGGAACACGATCCCGACCCGGTCGATGAAAGGCACGCCCGGCAGGAAATATTTGAATGCCAGCGACAGGATGAAAGACCCAAGCGCAGCGGCAAGCGCGCCGTTGGCCGTTGTCTTTTTCCAGAAGATCCCCATCAGGAAGATCACCACGATACCCGGCGTGAAGAAGCCGGTGAATTCCTGGATATACTGGAACGCCTGATCGAAGTTGCCCAGAAGCGGCTGCGCCGTGATCATGGCCAGCACCATGGCGGACAGCGCCACCACACGACCAACCAGAACAGGGTCCTTACGCTTTTCCTCTTTCACGAAGCTTGGATAAAGATCCATCGTGAAGATGGTGGAGATGGAGTTGGTCATGGAGCCCAAGGACGACACGATCGCCGCAATCAGCGCCGCGAACACGAGGCCCAACAGACCTGTTGGCAGCAGTTTCATCGCGGTTGGATAGGCCGCATCAGGCTTCTCAAGGCCCGGGTCCAGCACATACATGGCGATGCCGGGCAGCACCACAATCAGCGGCATCAAGAGCTTCAGGAAGGCGGCGAAGGTGATACCCTTCTGGGCTTCCTGCAGGCTTTTGGCCGCCAGCGCGCGCTGGATGATATATTGGTTGAAGCCCCAGTAGGAGATATTCATGATCCACATGCCGCCGATCAGCACCGAAATACCCGGCAGGTCGTTATAGTATGGATTGTCCTTGGACAGGATCATGTCGAACTTCTCGGGTGCCTGATCCATCAGCATGGTGAAGCCTGCGATAACGCCGGCGCCGTCAGAGACTTTATCGAGCATGATGTAGGCGATCATCAGGCCGCCAAACACCAGGAGCACCACCTGGATGATGTCGGTGAAGGCCACAGCCTTCAGGCCGCCATAAAGCGAATAGCCTGCCGCGAATACGCCCAGCGCCACAAGGCTGGTCGTCAGGTCTAGGCCGGTCACGGAATTGATCGCCAGCGCGCCAAGCCACAGGATGGACGTGAGGTTCACGAACACATAAACGCCCATCCAGAAGAAGGCCATGACCATCCGCACGCGGTGATCGTAGCGCTGCTCCAGGAACTGCGGCATGGTGTAGATGCCGCGCTTCAGGAACACCGGCAGCAGGAACTTACCCACAATGATCAGCGTGATCGCCGCCATCCATTCGTAGGATGCGATGGCAAGCCCGAGCGCATAACCAGAGCCGGACATGCCGACAATCTGCTCGGCCGAAATGTTGGACGCGATCAGCGAGGCACCGATGGCCCACCAAGGCAGGCTCTTGCCCGCAAGGAAATAGTCGGACGCATCTTTGTCGTGGCCGGCGCGTTCGCGCGATACCCACTGGGCCAAAGAAAACAGTGTGACAGCATAGATGGCCACAACGGCAAAATCGATTGTGCTAAACAAGAGTCCCTCCCGGATACAAAGCTATCGGGTCCATAAAATGTCTTATGAAAAGCCACGCGCCCTTCCCGGCGTGCAGTGGCATTCCCTTTCCCACCTTGGACCTTATGCTCAATCTGACAGCGCTGTCAACCTTCAAGACAGCGCCAGAATGTGCAAGAGTGTGAAAATTGACAGCGCTGTCGACCAGCGCTGCAGATTCTTCAGGGGAAACCCACTGAATAACCCGTTGAATAACCCAAAGAATAAAAGGGGGAGACGATATGCGAGGGATGAAATTGACGCTTGTGGCCACCATGGCTTTGCTGGCGGCGTGCGGGGGCCCTGGCCCCACGGGGGCGGAACGCGGCGCCCAGGTATCCAGCGGGCGGCTGGAAAAGTTCGAAAACTTCAAGGCTACCGATCTGACCGACCGGGACGTGCAGGTGTGGCTGCCGGAAGGCTACACCGCGGACAAGAAATATGCCGTGCTCTACATGCATGACGGCCAGATGCTCTATGACGCCAGCGTCACCTGGAACAAGCAGGAATGGGGTGTGGACGAGGTGGCCAGCCAGCTGATGGCTTCGGGCAAAGTGCGCGACTTTATCATTGTCGGGGTGTTCAACGGCGGCGACACCCGGCACGCGGACTATCTGCCGGAAAAGCCCTACCACATGCTGCCCGCGGATGTGCGGGAAGATTATTATGGCGTGGAAGCGCCGGATCTGAAGGCCGACGAATATATCGCCTTCCTCGCCGATGAACTGAAACCCTTCATCGACAGCCGCTATTCAACCCTGACCGGCCCTGAGGATACGGCGGTGATGGGGTCCTCGATGGGCGGCCTGATTTCCATGTATGCGATTGCGGAACGACCTGACGTGTTCGGCAGGGCGGCCTGCCTGTCCACCCACTGGCCGGGATTTGATCCGGGCAAAACCCCAGAGATGACCGATGCCTTTATCAGCTATATGCGGGCCACCCTGCCCCAGCCCGAAGGCCACAAGATTTACTTTGACTATGGCGACCAGACGCTGGACGCCCATTATCCGCCGCTGCAGAAACGGGTGGACGAACTGATGGCCGAACTGGGCTATGACGACAGCAACTGGCTGACGGTTTACGCCCCCGGCGATGACCACAGCGAGGTGTCCTGGAACAAACGCCTGCCCGACGCCTTCACATTTCTGTTTGGGAACTAGACCTGTTCCGGAAATAACTTGGCAGCGCCAGCCAATAAAAAAAGCGGGCGAAAGCCCGCTTCTGTCTGCTCAGATCAAAGTGCGCCTAGGCGTCTTCGCTTGATGAGGTTTTTTCCGGGATGCGGTGCGGTTCGCCCAGCACCTGCTTCACCGCCTCACGGCCCACGGACTGTTCCAGCTCATGCACGCAGGTGACCGCGCTTTTGAAGGGCTCCTCCACATGGGGCAGGTCCTCGGGCGTCACCGTCACACGGATACCTTCGCCGTGCACCCGCCAGGCGTTCGGGGTGCAGAAAATGGTAAGCGGCCGCGTAGGCGTCGAAATGGAATAGTAGGGCACGTTAGAGGTGATCGGGATATGGCGCGAGTAGCGGGGGCTTTCAAAGCTGCAGCTTTCAAAATCCCGAGGGCCGATCATGCCGCCAATGATGCAATCGGAAAAATTGCTGTCCTGAACGCAGGAGCCTTCGAAATCGGCGCACGTCATGTTGCAGGCAACAAATTCGGTGCCGTCGATATCGCAGGCGGTGAACACGGCGCCAGCGAAATCGCATTTGAAGAAGATGGCGCCCTGCAGCATCAGCAGGTGAAACTTGGTCTCGCTGAAATCGCAATTGACGAAGATGGTGTCAGACCAACGAAGCACGCTTTTGACTTTCAGCGCACTCACATTCTCCTGAGCGAACTGCTCGCCCATCACAAGTTTGTGCGACGGGAACATATTTGTCAGCGTCTTCAGGTCCATATTGCCAGTCACTTTTGTATCTCAAAGGAGGTAATTCATGATTCGTTGAAATCATAATGGCGGCTGATGATGAAACCGTAAATATTTGCTTCAAATTTTAACTATTATTGCCAAAAGTGGCCTTATGCAGGCAGGTTTTCGACCACCAGACAGGCGCCCGCATAGTCCTCAAGCGACGTACCGACCGACTTGAACAGCGTCACCTCACCCGCAGAAATCCGGGCTTTTTTTCGCCCCTGCGCCAGATCGAACAGGTCGGCCAACACGTCATCGCGGGCAATCACACCGGCTTTCATGGGTATTAATATTTCACCCGCTTCATGAAGCGCATTCTCGAAAGTATCGACAAAAATTCTGGCTTTTCTGATTGCGCTGTCATCCACCTCGCGCATGTCAGGTCTGTATGCACCAACCAGATCCAGATGTGTGCCCTCTTTCAACCAGTCGCCTGAGATCACAGGCCTGGCCGAGGACGTCACGCAGCTGATCACATCCGCCTGCCGGGCGCTGGCTTCCAGATCCACCGCCACGCGCGCCTCAAGGCCTGCTGCGCGCGCGGCATCCACCGCCGCTTCGGCTTTGTCCGGGTTGCGCCCCCAAATCTCGATCACATCGAAATCACGCACTGCCGCGTGTGCCTGCGCCATATAGGCCGACAGCTTGCCCGTGCCCACCACCAACAGACGCTTCGCGTCCGGGCGGGAGAGATAGCGGCTCGCGAGCGCACTGGCCGCCGCCGTGCGCCGGGCTGTCAGCTCCGCCGCATCAATGAAGGCCAGCGGCTGGCCGTCCTGGGCGCTGAACAGCAGGTAAAAGCCCGACACTGTTGGCAGGCCCCTGGCGGTGTTTTCCGGCGCCACGGATACGAGCTTCACGCCCATGTAGCGGTCTGCCTCCCACGCGGGCATGTTGAGGAGCGTCATGCGCCCCGGGTTATTCTTGTCCACGTCATAATGATGCCGCCGGGGCGTCTCCGGCGGCTTCCTGAACGCAGCCTCAAGCGCGTCCACCAATGCCGGGAACGGCGTGGCCTGCGCCACACCTGCTGCGTCAATCATCTGTACCATCGGGCCGTGTCTCCTTTCCTGGCAATTTCTCTGGCAGTGTGATCATAAAAAAGGCGGGGACACAATGGCCCCCGCCCGAGTGCAGCACGCGCCCGCCTAGAAGCTGAAGCGTGCCTTCACCATGAACCTGCGACCAAGCGGGTCATACACCGCCGGGTCAGAGTTGGTGTCGCCGCCGTTACCGAAACCGATAACCGGTGGCTTGGTGTCAAAGAGATTATCGATGATCCCCATCAGCTCGACATTCTCAGAGACCTGGTAGGATACCGCGATGTCGGCATAGATGCGGGCATCGATCTTATCGATCACATTGTCCGCATTGATCGGGTCTACAGAGCCCTGGTAGCGGCCCTGCAGGCTGACGCCCAGCGGCCCACTGCGGTAGTCCATGCCCACAAGCGCCTTGAAGCCAAGCACGATCGGAATGCCCTGGCCGGAGCAAGCGCCCCCGCCGAACTTGCCCGCGCAGTCTGTCGGCGCTTCGCCTTCAAACGGTACGAACTCATTCTGGAACTGCCAGGACCCGAGCGCACGGGTTTTCAGGCTGGCGCTGTTGCCGCCCACACCCACGCTGTCTGGCAGGTCGAAGACATAATCGGCCTGCACATCAAGGCCCTTCACGCTGAAGCGCGCGATGTTGGCATTGAAGCTTTGCACCCGGTTCATCTTGCCGTTTGAGATCCGGCCGATGCGCTGGCACGCCGGGTCATTGAGGTCAAGCGCGTCAAAGCACAGGTCGATGGTGGTCTGCACGCCGATACTGGAGATCGCGTCATCCACATCCACACTGTAATAGTCCGCCGACAAGGAGAAGCCCGGCACCGCAGACGGCTGGAACACGAAGCCGACTGTGTAGGTATCAGAGCGTTCTTCCATCAGGTCCGGGTTGCCGCCGAACACACCGATGGTGACATCGTCTTCCTGGAAGTTGTCGATGGTGTCAGCCGGGATGCCCTGCGCGATACAGAAGTTTCTGACAGCTTCCGACGGGTTTCGGTCCACGTCACACGGGTCGGAGTAAGCCACCGCACCACTGGCCTGGCCGGCATACAGTTCCCCGAGGTTCGGGGCCCGTACTGCGCGCTGGAACAGGGCACGGAAACGAAGGTCCGCAACCGGCGCCCATTCACCGCCCGCCTTGAAGGTGAAGACACCGCCAATGGACGAATAGTCAGAGTAGCGCACAGCCGCCTCAAGCCCCAGATAGTGCGCAAACGGCGCGTCAGCGATGAGCGGCACACGGGTTTCCGCGAACACTTCCCACAGGTCGAACTCGCCCGAGAGCGGCAGGCCGTCAGACCCCGAGCCCAGCTCGCCGGACTGGATCGTGGCGTCAGGGCTGTAGCGCGCGCTTTCCTTCCGATACTCAAAGCCAACGGCCACGCCCACGGCGCCCGCAGGCAAGTCGAACACGTCACCGGCGATGGAGCCGCCGATCACCTGGCGCGAGGCCACAGTTTTCGAGAAGGCGGTTGGCGTCACAAACGCTGCTGCTTCCGGTGTGATCGAATCATAGCCGAAGATGTTCAGCGGCACACAGCCGAAGCTCTCGTCGCGGCAGGAAACGTTACCGTCGTCGTCAACCACCACATCAAGCCCTTGCGCCACCCGAAGGTTGGACACCAGATTTTTCAGCTCCTCGTCGGTGGACGTGCGGCCATACTGGTAAAACAGCTCCCAGTTATAGCCTTCAACGTCGCCCTTCAGGCCACCCACAACCTGGAAGCTGTTGCGGTCATAAATCTGCTGCCGTGAACCCGTTTCCAGGAAACGACGCCGCGCGCCCACGAGTGTCGCGACCCCATCACCGTCTTCATCGAAGTTGGCGGCGAGGAAGTCGCGAACACCCCTTGGGAGCAGTGGATTGTTGAGCGGCACTGGCAGCGTGGCCGTGCCCGGAACGATTTCAAAGTCAACGGCTGCAGGCGCCTGCTGCAGGTTGTTGACTGTGTTCATGTAGAAGACCTCACCAAAGGCGGTGATATTGTCTGTGATCTCATAATTGGCGGAGCCGGTGATCTGCCAGCGATCACGCGGGCGCAAGAGATAGTTCGGGGCCGCGAAATTATAGGCGTCAGCCGGCCAACAGAAGGTACCCGGCTGGCCACCTTCGCCGAAGATGGCGCCGATGCTGTCATCACAGCCCGGGTTGGCAATGCCGTCCGGGTAAATCAGGTTTGAGCCAAACACGGCCGTGCCCGGTACGCGGCTGGAGCCCCCCGGCACAAGTGCGTCGCCTTCTTCAAACAGCGCGGTTTCAGAATGCGCGCGCTGGCTTTGGAATACGGGGTCCTGCTTGGTGTAGCTGGCAAACAGCACGGCGTTGCCGCGGCCGTCACCCAGGCCTGTGCCCATGGTGATTTCCGCATTGTGGGTTTCGCCGCCACCGTGTTCGGTAAAGCCGTAGCTATAGCCGGCTTCCATGCCTTCAAAATCATCCTTCAGGATGAAGTTCACCACGCCCGCAATGGCGTCGGAACCATAAACCGCGGAAGCACCGCCGGTCACAACCTCGACCCGGTCGATCAGCGCCTGCGGCACCGATGCCAGGTCCACCACGCCGCCAGCACCACTTGGCGCAAACCGGCGACCGTTCACCAGCACTAGCGTGCGGGCAGACCCCAGGCCGCGCAGGTCGGCGGTCAGCGTGCCCGAGCCACCGGGGGCGTTCACGTTGGATGTATTGGCCGCCTGCAGCTGCGGCATTTCATTGAGAATTTGTTCGACTGTCACGGCGCCGGATGTGGCCACCTGTTCCTGCCCCACGGTCGCGACCGGGCTGGGGCTCGTATAGTCGCGGCGCACGATGCGGGAGCCGGTGATCACCACCTCTTCCACATCGAAATTCTCATCCTGGGCACCCGAAGGGGCAGTGGCTGCCAGCACGCTCACAAGCGACGCGCCAGCCATCAGGGCAGACATGCGCACCGTGCGCAGCCCTCTCAATTGATTATACATTTTAAAACCTTCCTCGTTTCCTGAGCTACACCCCAGAGAGAGCCAGACCTGTCTTTTTATTGTTATGCGCAGCCAGTTTCGGCCTGCTTATTGTTCATGTTATTTTTTATATTGTATACAATTTGAATCAGCTTATATTGTATAAAATATATTATTGCAACCCTCCTGTGGTTTAGATATTTTGGCGCGGGAGTAAGAAATCTTTGGCGTGCGCCCCCTTGATGCCTGCCCCGCAGGGGATCAAGGTAGCGGCAGCCCCAACAGAAACAGCGGCCAGACCGGAAACAGGTAGCCAGAGCCGCGAACGAGTGGACATTAGAATGCAACAGTTTCAAGTCACCGATATGCACACGGCGGGAGAGCCGGTGCGCATCATCACCGGCGGATACCCCGCGCTCAAGGGCAAGACGCTCCTGGAAAAGCGGCGCGACGCGCTTGAGAAGCACGACTGGATCAGGAAGGCCCTGATGCATGAGCCGCGCGGCCACGCCGAAATGTATGGCGCCCTGCCGCTGGAGCCCTGCCACCCGGACGCTGACCTGTCGGTTCTTTTCATGCACCACAGTGGCTACTCCACCATGTGCGGCCACGCCACCATCGCTCTCGGGCGCTGGGCGATTGAAAGCGGCCGTGTCAAAGCCACCGAAGGCACCACCGATTTCACGCTTGAATGCCCCTGCGGGCTGGTGGATATCTCCGCCACCGTCAAGGACGGCTTGGTCGAGCATGTTCGCTTCCTGAATGTGCCCGGTTATGTGGCGCTTGATCATGTGCCGGTGGACCTAGACGGCATCGGCCGCATCCGCGCTGACATCGCCTTCGGCGGTGCCTATTATGCCATCGTGCCCGCTGACCGGCTGGGCCTTGATTTGCACGAAAGCCCGCTTGAGGAGCTGAAGGCCCGCGCGCTGGAGATCACGGCGCAGCTCAGGGCAACCCAAACCATCACCCACCCGCATGAGGAAGACCTCGGCTTCCTTTATGGCACCATCCTGACCGAAGGCGCGGTGATCAACCGGGGTGAGATCAACTATCATCTGTGCTTCTTCGGCGACGGCCAGCTGGACCGCAGCCCGACAGGGTCCGGCGTGACGGCCCGGCTTGCGCTTGCCCACGCCCGCGAAGAGATCGCCAAAGGCCAGCGCTGCTGCTTCAAGGGCGCTTCGGGCGTCAGCTTCGGCGGCACCATCATGGAGCGCACCCGGTTCGGCAATCATGACGCCGTGATCGCGCGCGTCGGCGGCCAGGCGCACTATTTTGGTGAAAGCCGCTTCATCCTCGAGGACGACGACCCGCTGCCGGAAGGTTTTGCCACGCCACAGCGCCCTGCAGATCTTTGGAAAAAAAGATAATTTGGCATTTTCCAGACAAATGCGTGCGATTGGACATTGGATACAGTATAAATCGATCCATATACCGGCCCTGAAGGCCTTCAGGGCCAAGACCACGTAAACTTGGGAAGATATTTTATGGCAAAGGTGCAGGCGGTAAAACGGAAATCGCTGGCGATACAGGTGGCGGACGCGCTCAGAGAGCTGATCCTCTCTGGCGACTATGCCCAGGGCGAACAGCTCAGGCAGGATGACGTGGCCAAGAAGCTGGGTGTCAGCCGGATTCCGGTACGCGAGGCCTTCCAGCAGCTTGAAGCCGAAGGGCTGGTCGTCAATGTGCCCTACAAGGGTGCCATCGTCTCGCGCCTATCGATGGAAGAGATCAACGAATATTTCGATATCCGCATGTCGCTGGAAGGCGACCTGCTGGGCCGCGCCATCGACCATATGACGCCCGACGTCATCGCCCGGTCGCGCAAGATCATCGAACGGATGAACGGCGCCAGCCCCACAAAATGGGGGGAGATCAACTGGCAGCTTCACGCCGAGATTTACGCCATCGCCGGACGACCGATCACGCTGGAGCTGGTCAAGAAAATCCACGACAACCTGGACCGCTATGTGCGCATCCAGCTGAGCCTCAGTGAGGATAACCGCGACCGCGCCAACGAAGAACATGTGCGCCTTGTGGACCTGTGTGAGACCGGCCGCAAGAACGAAGCCATCGGCCTGTTGCATGACCATATCAATGGCGCGCGGCGGGACCTGATGAAACACCTGCAGGAAAACGAATAAAACAGCAATATCGTCATTCGCCGATCTGGTCGGCGAATCCATATAAGGCACGTGCCATGGACTCGCCGGTCAAGCCGGCGAGTGACGACATAAAAACAGAAGGACAGACCCCAGAATGCTCGCCACCAGCCCCCTTGCCGCCCTACGCGCTGAAATGGAAAAAGAAGGCGTTCAGGCCTTCCTTGTGCCGCTCGCGGATGTCCATCAGGGCGAATATATCGCCGCGCGCGACAAGCGGCTGCAGTGGCTGACGGGCTTTACGGGGTCGGCTGGCATGGCAATCGTGCGTACCGATGACGCCGCCATTTTTGTCGATGGGCGCTATACAGTTCAGGTAGCCCGGCAGGTGGACCTCGAAACCTTCTCGCACCAGCATCTGCACGACCATCCGCCTGCCCGGTGGCTGGGGGAGCACGCGCAGAAAGGCGACCGCATCGCCTATGACCCCTGGCTGCACACAGCGGCTCAGGTTGAAGCGATCGCGGACAAGCTTGAAGGCACGGGCGCGGAGCTGGTGCCGGTCAAAGAAAACCTGATCGACCGGGCGTGGGATGACCAGCCGGCGGCGCCACTTGGAAAGGTGATCGCCTACCCGGAAAGCATGGCGGGCGAAAGCGCCAGCGAGCGCCGGGCCAAGATCGCCGCGAAACTGAAGGATGCAGGCGCAGACGCGCTAGCGATAACCCTGCCAGACAATATCGCCTGGCTGATGAATGTACGCGGCGGCGATGTGCCTTATAACCCCATGCCGCACAGCTTCGTGCTGTTATCTGCAGACGGCAAGGCCGACTGGTTCATTGATGACCGCAAGTTCGGCACGGACCGCGCGGACATCGACATGGGCGGCGTGACGGTGCGCACTGTGGACAGCTTCGGCGACGCCCTTAAGGCTGCGGGAAGCGCGCGCAAGTGTGTGTGGATCGACCCGAACTGGAGCCCCGTTGCGGCCAAGCAGATTGTTGAGGCCGCGGGCGGCAGTGTGCACAAGGCCGCCGACCCGGTGACGCTTGCGAAAGCGCACAAGAACAGCCACGAACGCCTGGCCATGCGCGCCGCCAACAAGCGCGACAGCGTGGCCTGGGTGAAGTTCCTGTCGTGGCTGGACGCGAACGCACACAAACGCGCCGTGGCAGGCAACCCGATCAGCGAGATTGAGGCCGCCGACAAGATCCTGGAGCATCGGAAGGAAGCCAACCAGTTTATGGAGCCGTCGTTCGAAAGCATCTCCGCCGCCGACGGCAACGCCGCCCTGTGCCACTATGCGCCGGTTGCGGGCAAGGAAGGCAAGCTGGAGGCCGACACCATTTACCTGTTGGACTGCGGCGGCCAGTATCTGGACGGCACCACGGACACCACCCGCACCATCGCCATCGGCGACGTGTCAGACGAGGTGAAGGACCGTTATACCCGCGTGCTGAAGGGCCATATCGCGCTGGCAACCGCCCGCTTCCCCAAAGGTACCAAGGGCCACCAGCTGGACGCGCTGGCGCGCATGCCGCTGTGGCAAGCAGGGCTGGATTATGACCACGGCACCGGCCACGGCGTGGGCGTGGGGCTTTCCGTTCACGAACACCCGCAGCGCATCGGCAAGCAGGTGAATGACATTGAGCTGGTGGCCGGCATGACCATCACCAACGAGCCCGGCTATTATGAAGCCGACCGCTTCGGCATCAGGATCGAGAACCTGTGCGAGATTGTTGAGGGCGAGGACGGCTTCCTGAAGCTTCACGACCTCACCCTCGCGCCCATCGACACGCGGCTGATTGATTTCAGCCTGCTCACGAAAGCCGAAGTGGACTGGCTGAACGCCTACCACGCCCGCGTGCGCGAGGAGATGGAACCGCAGGTTAGCGGCGAGGTGAAAGACTGGCTGATCAAGGCCACCGAGGCGATTTGATCAGCGGCGTGTCATGCCACATTTTGGGCACTTCTTGGCTATGGCAATGAACATTTTATAGTCATTGTCATCGTCTTCGGTATGCGCCCAAAACTGACCACATCCTTCGCACCGGATCATCCAAGCCAGTATCAGCACCAAAAAGAAGGCGCCAAACCCATAATACTGTAGTTGATCAGACTCAGTCCAAATGCCCACGAGCATCAATGCCGCGGCACCCAAGGCGTAGACGGATAAAAGCCACACTTTGATGCGAACATTTGATAATTTTTCTGGCTTCATCAGGCGGACAGACCTCTTTCTTCCGCCTTTTTATGCGCGGTTGCCCCCCAAAGCTCAAGAGACATCTGTCCGTCCTTGGTTTTCACCAGCATCATCGTCTGGGCGTCTTCACGGAAGATGAAACCACTGTCGCCGGTCGGGTAGGCCAGATAGCGGGAATCGCGAACTGTGTGCGCTATTGCCGCAAGGCTGAACGCTTAGTCGCCTTCAATCAGGCTGCCGTAGAAGCCGCGCCAGCCCTCAGGTTCGGGATGATCGCGCATGAAGGTTTCGCGTTTTTCATCATCAAGCCTCGTGAACCAACTTTTGAAATGCTGCCGGTATTCTGCGCCCGAGCCCATCTTCCAGCCGATGCTGTTCCTGGGTGTGCCGGGCTCATGCTCCCACGGCGGCGAAGCCTGAGTCGTAAATGCAGGCCGATGTGCCCCACCATCCATATTGGCGGCCCGATGGCCAAAGGCGTCGCCTTTAATGGTTGATTCCACAGGCTGTTTCGGCACATTTGAAATTGATTTTATAAAATCGAAATCGGTCATTTTCCATCCTTGGTTAGCGACCGAACCCCCATTCGATACAATTTTATCTACCATAGATGGGATCGCAATGACAGGGGTCAGAATCGGGCCAAGCAGAAAGACCGGAACACAGGTTGTATCCGCTGCTCGGTGGGGATGGTATGGCGTTTATTCTTCCGCCACAACCGGATCGACATAGTCGCCCTCGCCCAGGCCTTCGAGTGAGCTTGCGAAGCGTTCCACCGTCCTGCCAGCCTTTTCGGCATTGTCAAATTCCGCCACATGAAAGAGCGCGTCGCCTTCATTGACGATAGGCAGGTTGGTCCGGCCAATCACCACGCCTTCCTTGGTCGCCCGGATGTCGCTTTCCTCGTCACCCAGCCAGTCCGACAGGTGCGCCAGCCGGTCGCCCTTTTCAACGTGGGACCCGAGCGCGATCGGGTTCCGGATCAGGCCTGAGCGCTTGGCGCGCACCCAGTGCGAGGTTTCGGCTTCCACCGTCACGTGCGGGCGGCGTTTGGCGGTGCGCTTGATCATGCCCACCGCGCCCAGCACATTCAGGATACCCCGCACACCGGCGGACACCGCCAGCGTCTCGAACCTGAGCGCCTCGCCTGCTTCATAGAGGAGTACCGGCACGCCCTGGTCCACCGCGCAGCCACGCAGGGACCCGTCGCGCAACGTGGCATTCACGATCACGGCGGTATTGAAGGCGCGGGCCAGCCGGGCTGTTTCCTCGTCTTCCATGTTGGCGCGAATATGGGGGTAATTGGTGCGGTGATTGGCGCCGGTGTGCAGGTCGATGCCGTAATCGGCGCGGTCAAGGATTTCGGTTTTGAACACATGGGCCACACGCGCCGCCAGGGAGCCGTGCTCCGAGCCCGGGAACGACCGGTTCAGGTCGCGCCGGTCGGGCATATAGCGGGTGTGATTGAGGAAGCCATACACATTGACCACCGGCACACAGATCAGCGTACCATGCAGGCGGTTGAGCGCCTTCTGCTTCAAAAGCTGGCGCACGATCTCAATGCCACCGATCTCGTCGCCGTGGATGGCGGCCGAGATGAACATGGTTGGCCCATCTTTCTTGCCATGAATGATATGGACCGGCATGGACAAGGGCGTATAGCGGCTTTGGCCCGGCAGTTCGAGCGCCAACGACGCCCGGCTGCCCGGCTGAACCTTGTGGTCACCGAACGTGAAAGCCGCCCGCCGCGCCTTACGCTCGCCTGGCATGGGCCTAGCCCTTCCCTTTGGTTTTGGTGCGGTGCGGACGCGCATTCTTTTCAATGCACTGGATGATCTTGCCCGCCACATCAATGCCAGTGGCTTTCTCGATACCTTCAAGCCCCGGCGAGCTGTTCACTTCCATGATCACCGGCCCGTGGTTGGAACGCAGCATATCCACGCCCGCCACATTGAGGCCCATGATCTTGGCCGCGCGCACAGCCGTTGAGCGTTCTTCCGGCGTGATTTTGACGGTGCCGGAACTGCCGCCCCGGTGCAGGTTCGAGCGGAACTCGCCCTCAGCGCCCTTGCGCATCATCGACGCAACAACCTTGCCGTCGATCACCAGGCAGCGAATATCGGACGCGCCGGCTTCCTTGATATATTCCTGCACCAGAATGTGGGCCTTCAGCTTGCCGAATGCCTGGATCATGGACCGCGCCGCATCGCGCGTGTCCGCCAGCACCACGCCAACGCCCTGCGTGCCCTCGAGTAGCTTGATCACCACGGGCGTGCCGCCGACCATGTCGATCAGGTCATCGGCTTCGCTGGTGCCGTTGGCAAACGCTGTTACCGGCAGGCCAACGCCGCGGCGGGACAGCAGCTGGAAGCTCCTGAGCTTGTCGCGCGAGCGCGTGATCGCCACCGATTCGTTCAAGGGGTACACGCCCGCCATCTCGAACTGCCGCAAAACAGCAGTACCAAAGAAGGTAACCGACGCGCCAATCCGCGGGATCACCGCATCATAGCCCGACAGGATATCGCCCTTGTAGCGCATCTCCGGCCGGTGCGAGGCAATATTGATATAAACCTTCATGGTGTCGATGGGGTCGATTTCATGGCCCCGTTCGCGCGCGGCTTCCATCAGCCGCTGGTGCGAATAGAGGTTTGGATTTCGGGTGAGCAGTGCAATACGCATAATAGCCCTTCCTCTGGAATTAGGTGCGGTAGAGCGGGTTGTCAGGCTCACCAAGGCCATAGGACAGTCCGCTGTCTACGAGATAAAATTTCTTCAGTGCCTGGCGTCCGATCAACATGCGGAAGCCCATTTCGTCCCGGTTTGTGAGCGTCAGCTCGATTGGGCGTGCAAGCGGCCCCAGCCGCAGAGTCGTCCTGACCACAAACCGGGTCTCTTCGTGACCGTTGGAGCTTCTGACCAGACGCTCGTCAACGATGGGGGCCTCGCACAGGATTTCCGGCTTCTTGTGCTTTTGCACCGGATGCAGCCGGAAAGCCGCCCACGGGGCGCCGTCTTTCACAATTTTCTTCACACGGTAAGCATGGATCGCGCTGGTCTTGGCGCCCGTATCGATCTTGGCCTTGATATGGTCCACGCCAAGATCCGGTAATGCCGCCCATTCGCGCCAACCGATAATCAGTTTGCTCCGCATTCCCGTGCCTCCACGCATGTCCTGAAGGTGGGACATAAGCCCCGCTCATTCAATGGGAAAATCAAAACTTCATTTTCTGGAATACTCGAAACGGACGGAGCCTGAAGGCCTGGCCGCCTTTTCACGACCCCATTATCCGAAACGAGGGGGCTTTGGAAAGGGAAATTTTCCACCGCTGGAATAAAAGCGTTCAGGGCCAACGGTATTCCTATTCTCAGGCATGAAATTCTGACGTATGAATCTATCGGCAGAAGCGAAAGAGGCCATGCCGCATGGGGGCTGCCATATGGCAGATTTTGGCGCCAGCTGTGCGCCGTTTGAGAGACAGTGATTATGGGGAATACATCCTTGATCGAATGGGGTCGGCCTGTGCCTTGGTTTCATGCCGCCACGCAAGCCAACCCACGCTTCAACTTTGCCAGCCTGGGTGGGCGCTTCATTCTTCTGGCTTTCCTGGGCGACGGACGGTGCCCGGCGGCCCGCACCTTCATTGATGCGCTCGCCGCCGCTGGCCTGCCACAGAACGGCCAACAATTCGTAGCCTTTGCCGTGAGCCTGGAAGAGCGCGACCAGCAGGACGAAAGCGTTGGGCGGGTATTTTCCCCAGCCCGCGTGTTCCACGATCCTGATGGCCAGATCGCCATCTCCTATGGCGTGGCCGAACGGTCCGACGAAGGCCTGCGGTATTCAGGCGGCTGGTATCTTATTGACCCCATGATGCGGGTTTACCGCAAAGGAAGCCTGCAGGAGACAGACAAACTGCTCAGCGCGACCCGGTCCCTGCCACGGGCGGAAGATCATGCCGTGGAAGGACAGAGCCCGTGGGCCCCGGTACTGATGGTGCCCCGCGTGCTGACCCCTGGGTTTTGTGAACATCTGATCGACCTCTACAGGCAAGGCGCACCGAATCCATCAGGCTTCATGCGGGAACTTGGCGGGCGCACCGTCCCTATCATGGATACGACCTTCAAACGCCGCAGCGACATGCATATCAATGACGCCAAGATCCGCAATATGCTGAACAACGCCATCGCGCACCGGCTGAAGCCGGAAGTCATGAAGGCCTTCCAGTTCAATGCCACACGGATCGAACGCTACATCGTTGCGCGCTACGGCGCCGAAGAGAAAGGCTTTTTCAAACGCCACAGGGACAACACCACCAGTGGCACGGCCCACCGCCGCTTTGCGGTGAGCATCAATCTGAATGCAGAAGGCCATGACGGCGGCGAACTGTGCTTTCCCGAATTCGGCACGCGCACCTACAAGCCGCCAACCGGTGGTGCCGTGGTGTTTTCCTGCTCGCTCCTTCATGAAGCCACACCGGTCACCAAAGGCGAACGGTTCGCCACGCTGCCGTTCCTCTATGACGATGAAGCCGCCAAGATACGGGTACAGAATCGCGACAAGATCGACAGCGAGATGCTGGTGGTTGGCGACCCGCCGGGACCGTAAACCATAGCGACACTGGACTCCCCCAATTATAGTCGTTAGAACACCTCTGGTTGCTTAACAAAGTGTTTTTCAACCAGACATCTTGCTATTGAGGAAGTTACATGTCTGCATCAGATAATGGTGTCCAGCATCCATATCAGAACTTGCCGGAGGAAGCCTATTGGCGGTCCGGCGTCGCTGCGCATAATCCGCTAGCGTTCCAACGCCTGTATACAAAGAAATTTGCAATAGGCCCTGACATGGCTGTTGCCTCAGCAGGCAGCTGCTTCGCCCAGCATATCGGCCGCCATATGGCAAAAAGCGGGTTCAACTATCGGGACTTTGAACCAGCGCCCGGCTTCCTGTCGAAAGAAACAGCCCGGACCTACGGGTATCACCTCTATTCTGCCCGCTACGGCAACATATATACTGTCCAGCAACTGGAACAATTGCTTGAGCGAGCAACGGGCCGCTTCACGCCATCAGAAGATGTCTGGGAAAAAGATGGCCGCTATTACGACCCGTTCCGGCCAACGATCGAGCCCGACGGCTTTGCATCTGAAAAAGAATTCAGGATCATGCAACGAGCGCACTTCGGTGCCGTAAAGCGCCTGTTCAACAAAACGGACGTCTTCATCTTCACCCTCGGCCTGACGGAAGCCTGGGTTAACAAAGAGGACGGCAGCGTCTATCCTATCTGCCCCGGGACTGCAGCCGGAAGTTTCGACCCCGCAAAGTACGAGTTTCGCAACTTCACCACTTCTGAGGTCGTCGCGTCTTTCCGACGGTTCCGCGAACGGGTCAGGGCAATCAATCCCGGCATTCGCTTCCTGTTGACGGTATCGCCTGTTCCGCTGACCGCCACGGCATCCGGCAACCATGTTCTTGTCGCCAGCAGCTATTCAAAGGCTGTCTTGCGCGCCGCAGCCGGCGAACTGACGGCAGAAGACGCGGGAACCGACTATTTTCCGTCCTATGAGATTGTTTCCAGTCACCCGGTTCGGGCCATGTTCTTTGACGGAAATTTGCGCACGGTGACGCCAAGGGGCGTTGATTTTGTGATGGAACATTTCTTTGCCCAGCACAGCCCCCCGACAGAAAAAGCCCCGGAAGCCGCCTCCCCTGCGGCATCGGACGATGACCTCGTGTGCGAGGAAGAACTGCTGGCTGCGGAGGCCCTTTTATGATCATTCTTATCGGCGATTCGCATACCAGCTGCCTGATCCGCGCGGCAGCGGAGCGCCCTGCGATGGATAGCATCCGCATCGCCGGCTTGGGCCCGGGTGGCCAGCTGGTGCATGACTTTTTCACCCGCCATGACAATCACATCAGCTTCAGCCTGAGGCGCAGCAGACAAGCCCTGCTTCGGCTGACGGGCAAAAACACCATGCGCCGAGGGGACCAGTTCCTGTTCGGGATTTCGCTCGGCCTGTTTCCCTTCCGGGTTTGCCAAAATATCAACTGGCGGCGTTTTGCACCTGCGAACTTCAGCGAAGGCACAGACAAGATGCCGCTTTCAGATGCCGTGACGGACGCTATCATCAGAGACGACACCAAAGGCCAACGCGCCTTCTTTGAAGCCGTGAAGAGTTTGGACATTCCATTCTTTGTCATGGCCTCGCCGCCCCTGCAGCGCCACCTGCCCATCCTGCAACGCAACGTCAGCAAGGATGTCATCCTGCATATGGAAAGCCGCTACCATCATGTGATGACAAGCTTTCTAAACGCCTTGGATGTGGATGTGATCATGCCGCCAGACGGTGTGCGCGCGGAAGATGGCTTCCTGCGGCAGGACCTCGAAACCGAAATCGAAGGCGATATCCGTCACGCCAATACAGCCTACGGTCATATGATGCTGGATAAAATACAGGCGTATCTTGAAACCAACCACGCCGGCAGGCTGCAACCCAAACTGACTGCCTGAGCCTTCGCCCGACAAGTGCAGGCACCAAAACAACTGCAAAGTTCCCATAGGCCATTCAGGTTTTCTGAATGGCCTTTGCGCTGGCTGTGATCAGGCATGGACCTCGAACACCCCATCATGCCAGGTCCCCGATTTTGGTAACCGTCCAGCCCGTTTCCAGATATAATTGCATGCGGCCCTGAGCCTGAAGCTGCTACCGGAGACCCGAATGGACCTTGCTGTAGCGTCGTTTCATATGTGGGCGACCTTTCTGGTTATCGCCTGCGCAATCCTTCTCTATGCGACCGAGCGGTTCAGCGTAGAAGTGATCTCGCTTGGCGTGCTGGCAGGCCTGATGCTGCTGTTTCAGTTTGCACCGCTGCGGGGTTCTGATGGCCTGCCCCTTGTTACCACCGGCCAGCTTTTGTCGGGCCTTGCGCACCCGGCACTCATTACCATTCTCGCCCTGATGGTTATTGGACAGGGAATGAGCCGAACCGCCGCCTTTGCCGGCCCGACAGCGTATCTGCTCAGGCGCGGACGGCACAGACCGAAGCTGTTGATCTTTGTCTGCCTGCTGCTGGTTATGACGATCAGTGCCTTCCTCAACGACACGCCGGTTGTGGTGATGTTCCTGCCAATCATGATTGTGCTGTCTGAAAAACTACGGCAGAGCCCGGGCCGTGTCCTGATGCCACTGAGCTTCGCAGCGATCCTGGGCGGCATGACCACACTGATCGGCACAAGCACAAATCTCCTGACTGCTGGTGCCTACCAATCCATAACCGGCGAGACGATTGGTTTCTTCGACTTTACAGCGCCCGGCATTCTATTGGCCGCCACTGGCCTCGCCTATCTCTGGATTGTCGGGCCTTTCCTCTTGAAACCACGCGCCGACAGACAGGGCGCCTCAAACCCAAACAAACACGGCAGGCATTTCATCGCCGAACTGACCATTGGACCACAAAGCCCATGGCTCGGCACCGCCGCAACTGCTGGCATGTTCCCCTGCTTCCCCGGCATGACAGTGCGCCTGATACACCGGGACAGCACCACCATCCTGCCGCCCTTCGATGACCTGACACTGCAGCCGGGGGACCGGGTAACCCTTGCCGCCACACTGGAAGACCTGCATGGCCTTGTATCTGATGATCCCATGTCGTTTATACCTGACAATCCGCACACCAGCCGGAACCAGGACGTTGGCGCCCCACAGCCGTCGGGCGGCCACCTGTTCGAGGTGCTGCTGCCGCCTGCATCGGTCCTTGACGGTCGCCCGCTCAAGCAGCGTATCGATCCCGCGCTGATAGGGGGCATTATCGTCGGCATCCAACGCCGCACCCGAATGCTGCGCACAGGGTTGGGCGACATAAGGCTGCAGGCCGGCGATGTCTTGCTGGTATACGGCTCGGTCGCCGAGATGCGGAGCCTGCGGTCCAGCCGTGACGTCATTCTTCTGGAATGGTCAGGCCGCGCCGTGCCGGACCTGCGCAAACGGTGGGCCGCCCGCACCATCTTTCTGGCCACCGTCATCGTGGCTGCCAGCGGTTTGCTGCCGCTGGTTATCGCCGCGCTAACCGGGGCGCTTCTGATGATCGCCTGCCGCTGCCTGACCATCCAGGAAGCCAGCCGGGCCATCAACCGTCAGGTCTTTTTGCTGGTGGGGGCGGCGCTTGCCATGGGGACAGCGCTCGCGGCGTCGGGCGGCGCTGCCTATCTGGCTCACGGTTTGCTCACGGCCCTTGCCGATGCGTCCCCAGCCATCATCCTGTCTGCCCTGTTCCTGCTGATCGCAGCTGTCTCCAACATCCTCAGCAACAATACCACGGCCATCCTTTTCACGCCCATTGCGGTGGATATGGCGCTGACATTAGGGCTGCCCACGCTGCCCTTCATTGTTACAGTGATCTTTGCCGCCAACTGTTCGTTCGCGACACCTGTAAGCTACCAGACCAACCTGTTGGTGATGGCGCCCGGCGGCTACCGGTTCACGGACTATATGCGGTTGGGGATTCCCCTGATCATACTGCTGTGGGTGGTCTTTTCGCTGGTTGTGCCGCTTTACTACGGCCTTTAGGAACGAGCCCTACCCTTGGCGCAGGCAATAGGCCCCATGGGGCGGCAGGGGTTTTCCTGGCTCCGCGCCCTCAAGGGAAAAGAGCGACACGCCGTATGTATCACCAGACCAATCTTGCGGCACTGCAGACAGGTTGAACACACATGTCAGCGTTTCGCTCTCATGGGTGCGCTCAAACGCCAGTACGGGTTCGGGCGCATCCAGGAACCGGATTGAGCCCTTGACCAGCGCCGGCTGGGTTTTGCGGAACGCCAGGAATGCCCGAAGCGCATTCAAGACAGACGCCTCATCGCCTTCCTGCACACTCACCGCGCGCGCGGCATGGCGCGGGTCAACCGGCAGCCAGGGATCATGGCTGGAGAAACCGGCATGTTCGTCTGCCGCGTCCCATGGCATAGGGGTGCGGGTGCCGTCGCGGCCCAGCGTTGATGGCCAGTTGGCGATGGCTTCGGGGTCGGTCAGGCGTTCGAACGGCACATGCGCCTGCGGCAGGCCCAGCTCTTCACCCTGATAGAGGCACACGCTGCCGCGCAGGCTGAGGATCAGCATGTTCAGCATCTTGGCGAAAGCCGGATTGTCCTCGGTTTGCGTATCCAGCGCCCAGCGCGACACGGCGCGCGGCCGGTCGTGGTTTGAGAAAGTGAAAGACGGCCAGCCCATGCCGGGCGTGTCCGGCCAGGCCTCGACCGCCTCGCGGATCACGCGGGCCGACAGCGTGTCGGCTTCCAAAAATTCGAAACTGTAGGCTGTATTGAGGCCCTGATCGCCGCGGGTGAACAACTGCATTTCCTCAAGTGCGCGTTCGCCGCCCACCTCGGCCACCGTAAAGGTGCCGGGATACTCGTTCATCATCGCGCGGACGCGGGCCAGGAATTTCGGGATGTCGGCATGGCTTTGATTATAGAGATGTTCCTGCAGGTCAAACGGCTTGTCGCCGCGATACTCATACGCCGGCGGGTTATCCCGAAACTCAGGGTCATGCATCATGAAATTGACCGCATCCATACGGAAGCCATCGACACCGCGGTCGAGCCAGAAACGGCCGGCTTCCAGAAGCGCGTCCTGCACCGCCGGGTTATGGACATTCAGGTCCGGTTGGCTCTCCAGGAAGTTATGCAGATAATATTGACCCCGGTGGGCGTCCCACGCCCAGCTTGACCCCATGAAAACAGACATCCAGTTGGACGGTGCGCTGCCGTCCTCCTTGGCGTCGGCCCAGACATACCAATCGGCCTTGTCGCCCGCCCTGCCCTTGCGGCTTTCCTTGAACCAGGGGTGCTGGTCGGACGTGTGGCTATAGACCTGGTCGATGATCACCTTGAGGCCCAGCGCATGGGCGCGCGCCAGAAGCGCGTCGAAATCCGCAAGCGTGCCAAAGATGGGGTCAACGTCGCAGAAGTCTGCCACGTCATAGCCGAAGTCTTTCATGGGGGAGGTGAAGAAGGGTGACAGCCAGATGCCGTCCACGCCAAGGGAAGCGATATGGTCCAGCTTGCCGGTGATGCCCTTCAGGTCACCAACGCCGTCGCCGCTCGCGTCTTTGAAGCTGCGCGGATACACCTGATAGATCACCGCACCGCGCCACCAATCGGTGTCCGCCTGCGCCTGCCCAACCACATTATTATCGCTTTTATTATGCTGCGCCAAAGCCATTGCCCATACTTCCCGTTACTTCCCTACCCTGGGGGCGAACTCTTCCATCTCGCTTGAGATTGACATAAACATATATTTGCATGTTTTTGCAATCTATTTCCAAATTTTTTCACAAAAAAATCAAAGGGAGGCCAGAGGCTATTGGTATGAGAATCTTTATATACCGCATTAAATCAATGGTTTATCGAAAAACACCCCGGCCAGGTGTTATTTTCCCGCACCTGCTCCGAAACCGCACAACTGCAAAGACCTTTGCAATTTTTGTTGCTATTTTCATTTTTTGCTTTATTTTGCAAAAAAAGATGGAATCAGGGGCTGCCGCCTGGCACCTTCCACGTGCCTTCCTCCCCCTCCCAAGGCGCCCCTGGTTCCGCCGCGATTTCTTGTTTCCTCGGAAGCCCTCGCCCCGATTTTGTCAGGCCCGGCTTCCATCAGTTTAGGGGCCTCTTTGCGGGCCATCGGCCCGGGCAGGGTTCCTCCCACCCCGCGCCGCACCTGCAGAGAGCACATCTTCACCCCGGCAGCATCGGCTGACCGGGGTGCTTTTTTTGATCCACCCCTCGCCTGATGCGCGTAATATGATAGGGTGTTTTTCCTAGAGTTGTGTTTGCATGAACCCTTCAACATCAGGCAGCGCGATGGACGACGGCATAAAGGACAGAACATCGGTTGGCTTTACCGCCAACACATTCCCCCTGCAGCGGCTGGATGGTGCTGAAGACGACCCCTTCCTGAAACCCTTTGCCAAAGTTACCCGGCTGTGGCAACGCAGCGATGGCTACCTGCCGCTCAAAAGTGATATTTCCTTCCGGGACTTCGGCGGATGGCACGACCGCATGATCATCTCCGACCTGAGGGAGGACGGCAACATCCGCTTCCGATTGGTGGGCACCACGGCTGAAGCCATTTTTGGCAATCTGATCAAGGCCGGCGGCAGCTTTGCGGACCTGCCGAATACGCTGTTCCCGCATTATGCCAGCTATTTCGCCCGCATCGCGGATGGCGGCACCTTTGGGGAGTGCATCGGCCTGGTGCCGTTCGAGGGGCGGGAGTTCCTGCCGTTGCGGGTGTTGGACCTGCCGGTTCTTGAGACGCCCACAGATGGCGCCAATGGCGGGGCACGCCGCCCCACCCTGCTCTATTCCTTCTTCCGCTCCACCAGGTAGATTTTGGACCTAGGCCACCGCCGCGCCGACAAGCGCCGCATATTTGGCGGTGATCAGATGCACCGGAATGGTTTCCACGTAAGCTGACTGCGCGCCCTTGGCAACGAAGCGCCGCAACAGGTCACTTGGCCCCACCATGTCAGCGATTTTCGGCAGGATACCACCGCCCATGAAAATACCGCCCTTGGCGCCGTGCACCAGCGCAATATCACCCGCCGTGGCCCCAACGATCGACAGGAACAGTTGCACAGCGCGCGTACAGGCCGGCGCGCCGCCCTCAGCCGCCAGCTTGGTGATCTGTGCCGGGCTCAGGTCCCGGTCACCGCCTCC
Organism: Kordiimonas sp. UBA4487; assembly: GCF_002389025.1. Classification (NCBI taxonomy): domain Bacteria; kingdom Pseudomonadati; phylum Pseudomonadota; class Alphaproteobacteria; order Kordiimonadales; family Kordiimonadaceae; genus Kordiimonas; species Kordiimonas sp. UBA4487. The sequence continues at coordinate 35,696 of NZ_DGNR01000012.1, read as the reverse complement.
GCCGTAATCCACCAGGAAGCGGTAGATGCGGGCGATACCTTCGCCGCACAGGAAGCTTTCCACCGAAACATAACCAAGCTCTGCGCGCAGATGTTCGGTCAGGTCATGCTCCAGCCGTGAACCTGGCGCGAAGGCCATGAAACCGCCCTCGGTGGATACCGTGTGATAGCCCTTGCCGTTCGGCACCAGAAGCGACACACCAAAGCCGGTGCCCGGCCCCATAACGGAAATCGGCGCCGCCTTATCCACCGCGCCGTTCTTGAGCGTGACATAATCCACGCCTTCTTCAAGAAACGGGCAGGCACGGGCAAGCGCACCAAAATCATTGACGAATTTAACCAGCTCCAACCCATGGGTCTGGGCGATCTGGTCTGCGTCCACATCCCAGCCCAAATTGGTCAGGCGCCCCTTCTTTTCCGTGGTCGGGCCGGCGATCGCCAGCTTGGCAACACGCGGGACAGTGGCACCCAGCTTTTCAATATAGGCCCCAAGCATCTGGCCGAGGCTGCCATATTCGCGGCAGGGGAAGACGATCACATGATCTATTTCCGGCCTGGCCCGGCCGTCACTGAAGGTTGCAACGCCGAAACGGCCATTGGTGCCGCCGATGTCGGCAACAATACATGTTGTAATCTCTGTCATACCCCTTCCCTTTCGGGCGCGGCCAAGGCCGAAGCCATCAACCGCAGAAACCCATGCCCGCCACCGCATGCTTCCAACCAGCAGGGCGCGCAAAAATCAAAACCAGACCTCACTAGTAGCCATAAAAGACAGCGCTGTCAATCGCAGTTGGCCTGCCTTTCGAAAGGAAAGCGCAAGATGGCGGGATACAAAGGAAAAGGCCGCCCCGGAAGGAAATGGGGCGGCCTTTGTCGTCTGCGGGAAGTTCGCTTAGGGTCGATTATTGCAGACGGATTCTCACACCGGCATACACATACCGGCCAACAAGACTGTAGAAGCCGTTACCCCGGTAGGACCACGGGTGCAGCGGCGGCATCTTGTCGAACACATTGTCAACACCGGCATAGAGGCCTACGCGGTCATTCCACTGGTAGTTCACCTGCAGGTCATGGCGCCACTGGGCTGGCACTTTGGAGATGCTGTAGAATTCAGCGTCAGCCGTGTTGCTGTTGCGCATGCTGTCGGTGAAACGCGTCTGCCAGTTCACTGTCAGAGCACCGTTCCGGTAGGTGGTATCTAGATTGACACGCCAGTTCGGGTTCCAGGTTTCACCCGCCTGCTGGTCCGCAACCGCGTCATCTGCGTCTGCCACCTGCAGGAAGGTATAGCTGTCGAGGTAGGAGCCCAGCACCTTGAACGACAGATCCCCCGGCACGCCGACGGTATCATCCAGATTGAAGCCGTAGTTCACCTCGAAATCCACGCCTTTGGTCCGGAAGCCCGAGGCGTTGATGAAGGTGTCCAGTACTTCCTGGATGTTGCCGTCCGCCCCGCGGCTGACCGCATCACAGAAGCCGTTGTCGAGCGACGGCAGATCCACGCAGTTGTCGAGCGTATTCTGCGCGCCAAAGCGGGTGATGCCGCCCTTGAGGTCGATATCGAAATAGTCGGCTGTGACGGTCAGGCCCGGCACAAAGCGCGGCGTCAGCACGACGCCGAGTGTCAGCGTGTCGGCTTTTTCAACATCCAGGTTTTCGTTACCGGTGGAGAAGACAAGGGTGGTCACCGACCGGGTCTGGGCGATAAAGTCATCAGGAATGCCGAGGGCCGCGCAGTTGGCTGCCCGGTTGGCATTCTCGTTCACATTGAGGGCGTCACACGGGTCGCTCAGGCTCGACGCACCACGGCTGCCGGGGTTAAACAGCTCACCCAGCGCAGGCGCGCGCACCGCACGGGCATAAACGGCCCGGAAGCGGATATCGTCAATCACCTGCCAGTCACCGCCCAGCTTCCAGCTGGTGTTCGACCCGGCATATTCATAGTCTGCCAGACGGATCGCAGCCTCCAGATTGATTTCCTTGGCGAACGGCACGTCCTTGACCACTGGCACCAGAACTTCCGCGAAGGCTTCCTTCACCGAGTTGCTGGCCTTCACCGGCGAGAACTGGCTGGCGAAAAAGCCCGCTGCTTCCTGCCAGACCCAGCTGGGTTTGAAATCAAGCATATCCTTGCGGTATTCAGCGCCCAGGGCCACCTGCACTTCGCCTGCTGGCAGGTCGAAGATCGGCCCCGTGACAGACGCAGACAGCAGCTGCTGTTCGTTCCGCGTCAGAGTTGTGTGGTCAGTGGTGACAAAGTCCACCGCCGCCTGGCTGACCGTACCTTCAGGCCCGAACGGATTGAGGGGCGCACAGCCGTTTGACTGGTCCCGGCAAACCACTTCGCCGCTGTCTGGATCGATGATCGCATCCAGCGCCTGCTCGTACCTGGCATCCAGCCGGTCGTTCCTGTTGGTGTTTGTGGTGGTGGTGCCGCCCCACTGGTAGAAGACATCCCAACTCCAGCCTTCTGCAAAGGTGCCTTCGACACCGCCAGTGATGGCAAAGAATTCTCGCTCGATGTCGCTCTGGCGCGGGCCGAACTCGTTGAACTGACGCGAGAAGGTAAAGCTTTCCGCCCCACCCAGAAGCGCACGCAGCTCGTCTGTCACGAACGGGTTGTCGGCAGAGACCGTGTCGATCCCGGCGTTGATCGCGAAAGCGGGGCCGATGGTATCGTTGGCTTCAGTGCGGGAATAGCGGGTCTGCAACTTGAGCCGCACATTGTCTGAAAGGTCATAGCGCAGCTTGGCGAAGCCATTGTAGCGGTTCACAGGGATACGCGCGCGGTCGGTATAGCCCGGGATGCCGCCAAAGTCGCTGCGGGTGGCGTACCAGTCCACGATCTGGTCCACCGGCACAGCCTGGAAGGGGGTGCCGTCCTCATTGAAGCTGTAGATGCTCCAGTCCGGGCCCCAGATGGTGGCGTTCGGCACACCGAAGTTGATATAGCGGTGACCATCCAGCGCCACCTGGGACGGAATGCCGTCACCTTCGCCGGTGTCTTCAGGGTTGCCCACGAAGAAGAGGCCGCTGATGGCCTGATCGCGGTCGCGGTAAAACAGCCCGTTCGAATCACTATATTCGAACGAAACTACCGCATTACCCTTGCCGCCATCGAAGTTGCCGCCTGCAGTGATAGACGTCGAATAATTCTCGCTGTCGCCTTCATCCGACGTGCCGGCCTGCGCGGTGACCGTGACGCCTTCATAGTCGTCCTTGAGGATATAGTTGATCACGCCGGAAACTGCGTCCGCGCCATAAACGGCAGAGGCGCCACCGGTGATCACCTCGATCCGCTCAATCAGTTCCGGCGGCAGGGTGGTCACGTCAAACGACAGGAAGTTCTCGTCGTCTGGCACACCCACAGAACGGCGGCCATCCACCAGCGAAAGCGTCCGCTTGGCGCCAAGGTTCCTCAGGTCCCCGAAGTTCAGGCCGGCGTTGCCGAAGCTGAAGCTGGTGCTTTCGTTCGAAAAGCTGAGGCCCAGTTGCGGCAGTTCGTTGATCACGTCGATCACGTTGCGCGCACCGGTCAGCTCAATGTTTTCCGAATTCAGAATCGTGGTGGGCGTGGGCGTTGAGATGCCGGTACGCTTGATGCGGGAACCGGTGATCGAGATCTCTTCAAGCTGCAGCTCTTCGTCCGCGTCCTGTGCGGTATTCTGATCTGCGTCCTGGGCGAATGATGGCGCGGCCATCAGCGTGGCGGCAAGCGCCGTTGATGAAAGAAGTCGTGTAATGCTTGGGCGCACGACTGCCTTCGTCGCAAATTTTTGCGAAGTCATTTGTTTCCTCCAAAAGCGGTGTATCCCCTTCGGCGCAGGCACCACCGCAGCACCCGCGCCCCTGATCCTCACGGCCCTCCCAAGCCAGCGCAGAGAATCAAAAATAGATTGTATACAATATATTTTATTTTATTATGGTCAAGACTGCGGCACCGAAAGTTAGAAAAATTTTGCGCCAAGCGCATGCAGCCGATGCCGCGCAGGAGGAAACAACAGGGCCGATCCACGGCCCGACAACCGGAAGGCAGCCCCCTATGAGTGCCCCCTTGAAACCCCTATTCCGCGGCCTCGTGCTGGCCGCAAGCGCCGGCCTTTTGATCGCCGCCGCCGCTATCGACACCCCTGACGCACCCACCGCCCCGCGCCAGCTGACGGCGGCGGACTATGACCGCGCACGCGATGCCCTGCCCCAGAATATGGCCAAGCTGGTGAAGAACGCCCGCATCGACGTGCACTGGGCCGAGAACGGCAACCTGTTCTGGTACAAGCGCGACACGGCAGATGGCCATGAATTCATTCTGGTGGACCCGGCCTTCAGGTTGCAGGCACCGCTGTTTGACCATACGGCCTTGGCCGCCAAGCTGGGCGCGCACAGCGGCGAGCCGGTGACGGCAACAGATATCGGGATTGCCATCAGCAAGCTGGCCAGCGATGGCCGGAGCCTTGAGTTCAGTTGGCAGGGCAAACGCTTCAGCCTGAACCGCGAGACCGGCACCCTGACCGAACTTGAAGACGACACGCCCGAGCCTGGCACATCGGCTGACGGCAAATACCGCGTACTGCGCCTGGATCATAATCTGGTGCTCAGGAACCTGGAGACCAGCGCTGACCAACCGCTGACATCAGACGGCGCGGCCTGCAATGGCTACGGCGAGCCGATGCCGACGCCGTCTGAGCTTCTGGATCCGCCTGAAGGCGATGTGGCAGCCGATGTCTATTGGGCGCCGGACAGCAGCCGCTTTGTCACCTACCGGATCGACTGCCGCACCACCGGCACCCTGACGCTGGTGGAAAGCACGCCTGAGCGCGCCACCCGCCCACGTGCGGTCACCTATCCCTACCCGCTGTCGCTGGATGAAAGCGTGCCCATGGCCACGCTTTATGTGGGCACCGTGGCAGACGGGACCCTCGTGAAATCGGACCTGCCAGCCTTCCCCGAGCTTTATTATGGCGGCCCGTGGCTGGGCTGGATGGACGACAGCCAAAGCGCCTACATCCGGGTGCCAGCGCGCGGCTATAAAAGCCTGAAGCTGATCGAGCTGGACGGGGCCACCGCCAAGCACCGTGTGCTGATTGACGAGACTGCCGACGATTTTGTCGATTATTACGCCCACCAGTGGGACCCGGTAGTTGAGACCGGCGAACATTTCTGGATGTCAAACCGGGGCGGTTGGGCCCACCTGGTGCGCTATGACCCGGCAACTGGCAAAACCAACCCGGTCACGTCAGGCGACTGGCGATTCCGCTATATCGCGCGGGCGGGTGAAGGGGGCGAGCCGCTGCATATTTTCGCCGCCGGGCGGGAGAAGGATCGCGATCCTTACCTCAGGCACCTGTACCAGGTGAACAGGGACGGGTCTGACCTCACCCTTTTGACGCCAGAGCCCGCCGATCACGACGCCAGCGTTTCGCCGGACGGCCAGTATATTGTCGACAACATGAGCCGCGCCGACCTGCCAACGAAAACCGTTCTCCGGGACGGGGCTTCGGGCGAGATTTTGATGACGCTGGAGGAAGCGGATGTGAGCGGCTTTGAAGCCGCTGGCATTCCCCTGCCCGAGCCGTTCAAGGCCAAGGCAGCCGACGGCAGGACAGACATCTATGGTGTCATCTACCGCCCGGCCGGGTTTGACCCTTCTAAATCCTATCCGGTGATCGACAATGTCTACCGCGGTCCGCACTATGTGATGGCGAAGAAATCCTTCGACCGGGCCACCCGCAACACCGCCATTTCGATGGCACAGCTGGGGTTTGTCGTGATCCAGGTAGATGGCCGCGGCACCAACAAGCGCAGCCACGCCTTCCTCAAGGCCGCACAGAACAATCTGGGGCCCGCAGGCTTCGATGACCATATCGCGGCCATGAAACAGCTGCAGAGCCGCTTCGGCTATCTGGATCTGGACCGGGTTGGTATCTACGGCTTCTCCGCCGGCGGCTATGACGCCATGCGGGCGCTGATCGAGCACCCGGAGTTTTACAAGGTAGCTGTCGCCGCCAGCGGCAATCATGACCACCGGCTGGACAAGGCCGTGTGGAACGAACAATGGATGGGGGCTGAAGGCGGCGCGCATTATGATGCCAACTCGAACCTGTTTGGGCTGGAACGGCTTCAGGGCAAGCTGATGCTGGCGCACGGGGAGATGGACGATAACGTCAACCCGATCGCCACCATGCAGCTGGTGGGTGCGCTGATTGAAGCCAATAAGGATTTCGACCTGCTGATCGTACCCGGCGCTGGCCACTTCCTGGATGACGTGCCCTATTTCCAGCGACGCCGGTGGGACTTTTTCACCCGCCACCTGATGGGGGCGATACCGCCTGAGAATTACAAACTGGAAGTCTCCGGCCCGACCTTCTAACCGACGGATCATGCCTTCAGTTCGCCCCATCGGCCACGGTCCGGTTGGTGGGGCACTTTTGGGCCCTATGGGTGTGCCCTTTTGTGCCATAAGGGCACGACCGTGCGACAAAATGTGCCCTTTGGCCGCAAGAGGCTTGATCTTGGGCTTCGCCTTTGCTCATGTTGCCCTAAATCAGATTGAGGTGGCATCACAACTTCCGGCCACCAAAGGGGAGACAGTTTCGGTGCGCGTTGTATCAGCCATTCTGATATTCCTGCTTGGCGGGTGCGGCGCTTATGGTGCCAAGCCCTTGCAGGCGCCCAAGGCGCAGGTGCTGACCACCGGCAGCCTGAGTGCGCACCATCTGTCTGTATGGCCCGGTCAATGTGCATTGGTCTTGCGCCCGCGCCCGGAAGACGGCGCCCCAGCTGAAGCCCCGTTTTTCGCCCAGACAGACAATGACGTCACCATGATCCTTGAAGGTCGGCAAGTGAACCTGCGGCGCACGGAAAGCTCCAGCGACCTGGTGGCCACCCTGCCGCGCAGCCAGACTTTTGTTGCCCCAACGCTCAGGGCAAAACTCCTTATCCGCCAAAGCAATAGCAACGAGGGTGCTCCCCTTCAGGGCGTGCTGTCCTTGACCAAACCCAATGGCTGGTCCACCGTTATCCCCGTGGATGGCGGAAGGCGGTGCCGGCAATGATGACAGAAATTGAGACCACCCGCTGCGACCTGTTCGTAATCGGGGGCGGTATCAACGGCACAGGCATTGCGCGCGACGCAGCCGGCCGCGGCATTGAAACCGTGCTGGTGGAACAGACAGATTTCGCCGCCGGAACGTCTTCCGCGAGCTCAAAACTGATCCATGGCGGCCTTCGGTATCTCGAGCATTATGAGTTCCGGCTGGTTCGGGAATCGCTGCAGGAACGGGAGACACTCTGGCGCATGGCGCCGCACCTCGTGCGCCCACTCAGGTTCATCCTGCCACACCACAGCGGCCTCCGGCCCGCCTTTATCCTGCGGCTCGGCCTGTTTCTCTATGACCATCTGGGCGGCCGAAAACTGCTTCGGAAGACCAAAAGCCTGAACCTGAGGAAAGACCCGAAAGGCGCGCCCCTCAAGGGCCACTTCAAAAAGGGGTTCGAGTATTCCGATTGCTGGGTCGACGATGCCCGGCTCGTGGTTGCCAATGCCCTGGCCGCCAAACGCCGGGGGGCCACCATCCTCAACCGCCACCGCTTCCTGGACGCTGTGCGCGAAGACCGGGACTGGCGTATCCGCGTGGAAGCGCCTGACGGAAAAATCATTGAATTTCAAGCAGATGCGCTGGTGAATGCCGCCGGCCCATGGGTTGAGAAAACCCTACTGAGCTGCATCATGTCAGAGAATGCCCACAGCCACGCGCGGCTGGTCAAGGGCAGCCATATCGTGGTGCCCGCGCTTTATGACGGACCGCAGTGCTACACCTTCCAGAACCCGGACAAGCGTGTGATTTTCGCGATCCCATACGAGGATCACTATACCCTGATCGGCACCACCGATGTGCCGTTTTCGGGCGACCCGGCAAAGGTCAGTGCCAGCAAGGATGAAGTGGCTTATCTATGCGCCGCCGCAGGTAAATATTTTGACAAAGCCATCCGGCCAGAAGACGTTGTCTGGTCATATGCCGGCATCCGGCCGCTCTATGACGACGGCCAGGTGAACCCGTCTGCCACCACCCGTGATTATCATCTGGACCTGGATGTGCGCGAGGATACGCTGCCGCTCTTGTCCGTGTTCGGGGGCAAAATCACCACGTACCGCTGCCTGGCGGAAGAAGCCATGGAAAAGCTTGCGCCCTACCTGCCGATCTCCCTGGATGACTGGACAGGCTATACCCCGCTACCGGGCGGCAATCTGCCGGAAGATGTCACCCCTGCCAAGGCGCTCAAACATTTCAAGGCGGAGATGCGCACGCGCTTTAACTGGCTGGATGGTAGCATTGTGGACCGCATGTGCAATGCCTATGGCACCCGCATCGAAAAACTGCTGGAAGGCATTGCGGGCCTTGACGGCATGGGCATTCATTTCGGCGAAGGCCTCTATGAAGCCGAGGTCAGTTATCTGGTGCGCGAGGAATGGGCCCATACAGCGGATGACATCCTGTGGCGCCGGTCCAAGCTTGGCCTCAGGCTGAACCAGACCGAACAGGCAGCGCTGGCAGCCTGGCTGGCTGTACGCGAACGCTAAGCGAAAGACCGCGCGGCTGCTACCGCCTTGTGCCATTTGGCCAGCATCTTGCCTCGCCCTTCAAACCCGCTATCAGGATCAAATCGCTGCTCGCACTGCCACTGAGCCGTCAGGTCGTTGAACCCTGAATAAAGACCCGCCTGAAGCCCCGCCAGATAGGCCGCGCCGAGCGCTGTTGTTTCCATCACCTTCGGCCGGTCGACCGGGAGCGCCAGCAGGTCCGCGAGCCGCTGGGCCATCCAGTCATTGGCGACCATACCGCCGTCCACCCGCAACACCGTCGGGCTGATACCGTCTTCCGCCATGGCACTAAACAAGTCGTGGGTCTGGAAACACACGCTTTCAAGCGTAGCGCGCACAACTTCCGCCCGTCCTGTGCCGCGTGTCATACCGAAAAGGGCCGCGCGCACGTCCGGGTCCCAGTATGGCGCGCCGAGGCCTGTGAAGGCGGGCACCATATAGACACCATGATCATCCGCGGCCTGTCTGGCCAGTGCTTCGCTATCGCGCGCGTGATCCAGTATTTTGATACCATCCCTGAGCCACTGAATGGCAGCGCCCGCGATAAAGATGGAGCCTTCAAGAGCATAGGTCGTTTCGCCCCCGATTCGGTAGGCAACGGTGGTCAACAGCCGGTTTTTCGACGGGACAAAGCTTTTGCCAGTGTTCATCAGCACGAAGCAGCCCGTGCCGTAGGTGCTTTTGATGGCGCCTTCATCAAAACAACACTGGCCCACGGTGGCGGCTTGCTGGTCGCCAGCCACACCCAGGATCGGGATAGCGCGCCCGAACAGGTCTGGGATGGTTTCGCCAAAGTCCGCGCAGCTATCCAGCACGTCCGGCAGCACGCTTTCGGGTACCCCAAATATCTTCAGCAGGCTGTCGTCCCACTCCTGCGTGCGGATGTTGAAAAGGCTTGTACGGCTGGCATTGGTGGCGTCCGTGACATGGCGCTTGCCGTCCGTCAGCTTGGCGATCAGGAAACTGTCGATCGTGCCCCACGCCAGCGTGCCAGCGTCAGCGGCTTTCCGCGCGCCAGAGACATTGTCCAGCAGCCAGGCAAGTTTGGTGGCAGAGAAATAGGGGTCCAGCAACAGGCCTGTCTTGTCCTGTATTTCCGCTTCATGCCCGGCATCCTTCAGACTGCGGCACACGTTTGCTGTCCGCCGGTCCTGCCAGACAATGGCGTTATGGACAGGCTTTACCCCGTCCCGCTCCCACAAGACAGACGTCTCACGCTGGTTGGTGATACCAATGGCTTTGACGGTAAAGCCCTTGGCTTCCGCATCCTCAAAAGCGGCCTTCGCAGTCTTGAGGCCCGTGTCCCAGATCTCATTCGCGTCATGTTCAACCCAGCCGTCCGCCGGGAAAATCTGGCGAAACTCCTGCTGGCTGACAGCAACAATGTCGCCCTTAAGGTCAAACACGATGGCGCGACTGCTGGTCGTGCCCTGGTCCATGGCCAAAATGCAATCCGGCATAGTTCCCCCTGATTTCCTTCAGGGGCCAAAAGAAAACCGGCCCCTGCCTCCACTGAAATGCAGTGTGGCAGAAGCCGGCTTTCGCATCAATATGATGCTGCTGGGCTTAAAGCGCTTTGAAGCGGATGGCGATGCCGCCACCAGCCGCGAGCGGCAGCTTCATGTTATCAGCCGCCGTAACCTGCTTCTTCTCGATCACCATGGCATAGGGGTTGGTGTCCCAATCCGCATCATCACCGTCGCGGTAGATCTGCGCTTCATAGGTGCGGCCCGCGTCGAGGAAATCGAGCGAAATCTCAAGCGTGCGGGCGTCTTCATTGGTCACGCTACCCAGGAACCAGTCGTCCCCACCGCGTTCCTTGCGGGCGAAGGTGGCGTGCTTGCCGACATCCCCCGTCAGCGCCTTGCTTTCAGACCAGTCCGTGGGCACATCGCGGATAAACTGGAATGCATCCATGCGCGCTTCATAGTTTTCCGGCAGGTCCGCCGCCATCTGGATCGGGCTGTAGATCACCACATAGAGCGCCAGCTGTTTGGCAAGTGTGGTCTGAACCCGATTGTCCGGCTGCTCTTCCTCATAGTGAAGATCAAAGATGCCCGGCGTGAAATCCATTGGGCCAGACAGCATCCGCGTGAACGGAATGGTGGCCGTGTGCGATGGTGGGTTCGGGGGGCTGCCCCAGGCGTTATATTCCATGCCGCGTGCGCCTTCGCGTGAAATCCAGTTAGGGTATGTACGGCGGAGGCCCGTGTCCTTGATGGGTTCGTGCGAGTTGATGGAAATCTTGCGCTTGGCCGCTTCCACCAGAACCTTTTCATGGTGACGGGACATCCACTGGCCGTCATGCCACTCGAAGAAGACCTTGCCATCCTCTTCGCGCGCGATCTCGCCTGCGTCAGCCACATAGCCGGTTTTCACCTGCCGCACGCCCATTTCTTCATAAAGGTCGAACGCAGCTTCCATCTGGTTTTCATAATTGGTCACGCCGCCCGATGTTTCATGGTGGCCAATGATGCGCACGCCGCGCTCCTTGGCGTAAGCCGACAGTTTCGGGAAATCGAAATCCGGGTAGGCTTCGGTGAAATTCATCAGGTTCCAATTGTTGAACCAGTCCCCGTCCCAGCCGATGTTCCAGCCTTCAACCAGCACGCCCTTGAAACCATATTTTGAGGCGAAATCCAGATATTTCATGGTCTCTTCAGTGGTAGCGCCATGCTTGGGACCTGACCCCCAGGTGTTTACCGCCAGATGCATGCCCCACCAGATGCCGACATATTTGCCCGGCTCCACCCAGGATACGTCACCCAGTTTATTCGGCTCATTCAGGTTCAGGATCAGGTTCGAATCCAGTAGCCCGGTGGCTGCTTCGCTGATCTGCAGCGTCCGCCATGGCGTCCTGAACGTACCATCCAACTTCACCTTTGCGCCGTCCGCCCAAGGCGACAGATCGGCCTTGAAGGTCTGGCCGCCTGTGCGCAACAGCGACATGCCGGAGTAATCCAGGAGCGCGGCTTCATGCAGGCTGACATAGAGGCCGGATTCTGTGCGGAACGTGATCGGCGTGTGGGCGATCGTCACTTCATCAAGCGGTGTTTCCCGGTAGATATATTCATACCGGTTAAACTCGCGCGACGGGATCCACCAGGCGGTCGATGGCTCCGCGACAGAAATTTCTGTCAGCTCATCCATGATCTCTGCCTTGCCGAAATCGCCTTCATAACGGAAACCAAGGCCGTCATCATAGAGCCGGAACACCAGGGTTACGGAGCGCTTCGCGCCGCCAGCTTCAGCGACTGTGGCCCGAAGTTCGTTATACTGGTTGCGTACAAACTGACGCTCGCCCCACGGCTGCTCCCAGGTCTCATCGAAGCTGCTGGTGCTGCTGTCCGTGACCGCAAGGTCTTCAGAAAACGGCGCCTGGCCACGGAAAGTGAAGCCAAGCTTCGACGGCGCGACCACGGCCTTGCCACCTCGGTTGATCCGGTAAAAGGCGCCGTCCGCACCTGCTTCCAGAACCACGGTGAGCTTGCCGTCCGGCGATGAAACGCTTGCAGTCCCTGCCCAGGCGGCAGAGGCCAGCCCAAACACGAGAATCAGGAGCGCTGATAGGTTACGATGCATGAAAATGCCCCTCACTGTTAACCGGCAACGGACGCGGCTGTCTGGCCGCGGTATCCGGTATACCTTCCCAAAAAATACTGGTGTGCTTTGCCCAGGGGCGTGGGTCTTTGTTTATTTTGAAAGCACTATTATGCGTCAGCCTGACTTTGTCATGACTGCCTACCTCGAGTCCTATACCCAGAAGACAGCGCTGTCAATAACGGCTGAGCAGAGCGGCCCTTGCCTCATGATCGCACTGCCAGCATACTCTGGAAAACGAAAACAGTGAGGGACGAACCATGACCAAACGCCTGCCGGAAGTGCTTGAAGAAATGCGCCAAGCGCTCCTGGGCCGCAAACCGGGCCACAGCTGGACGACAAGCGCGAGCGAAGCCTATAGCGCCAGCCTCAGTGGCCTCAAGAACTTCAGCGGCGACACGCTTGGGAAAACCGCCCAAAATTTCAACGAGGCGCTGCCCTATATTGAGCGCGCGGGCTATGACGTGACTGAGATTGAAGTTGGCCTGGGGCTGGACCCCAAGATCGTGCCGCACCTGAACCTGAGAGAGATGATCAGCGAAGAAGAAAAGGCCGCGCTCCTCGAGGAAACCCGAGACAAGAAGTTGATCAACACGATTCTCAGCTCACTGTTTCGCGCCAGCGCTGCCCGAAGCAAGCTGAAATTCAAGCGCTTCCACTTTTCCAGCATTGAGCTTGAGCTGAGCATTTTGCCCACAGTGGTGCTTAAATTCAGCCCCAACGAAGAAACGACCACGGTAAAACCTGAGGAATTACTGGCGCATATCGAAAATCAAGCCGACGAATAGCGCCCCTTGCTTGATTCCACCATCCCGTGCCAAAGTGTCACATTGATAGCAAGTATGTTTTTCAGTGATATAGTCTTCGTTCGCATCTGGAACGTGCGAGACGAATAAAAGAGGATATCATGGCTCAAACCGCCACTGCATACCGGGACGAAGCACCGATTGCGGCACATCTGGAAAGTCAGCCCCTGTTTCGGGGCATGGCACCGGAACTGCGCGCGACTTTCATTCAGGCTGCACAAATGCAGACCCTGAGCAAAGGCAGCATCCTGTTCCTGCAGGATGACGAATCTGAATGGTTCTATTTGATCCTTTCCGGTTGGGTGAAGCTGTTTACAGAAACCATGGACGGTGATGAAGCCGTGATCGACATGGTTTCGAACGGTCACCTGATTGGCGACTCGGCCATCCTTGAAGACGGCATCCACAGCTTTGGCGCTGCAGCCGTGGAGCCTGTGACGGCCATCCGGCTGCCCAGCAGCCTTCTGAAGCAAGCCATCACCGACGACCATAAGACGGCGCTTGCCATGCTTGGGTCCCTGTCGCGTCACCGCAAACGCCAGTCGCGTGAGATCGAAAGCCTGACCCTGCAGAACGCATCGCAGCGCATTGGCTGCTTCCTCTTGCGCCTGTGTGACCCTGACGTCCCAATGCCACTTACGCTGACACTGCCTTATGACAAGTCATTGATTGCAGCACGCCTTGGCATGAAATCAGAGACTTTTTCGCGGGCGCTAAACAAGCTCCGTACAGAAACCACACTGGCAATCAAAGGCTCAGTGGTTACGATTTCAGACCTTGATGAACTGTCGGGGTATGTGTGCAGTGCATGCTCTAACGAATTTCCCTGCAGGGATTTGCACAGCTAACAGACTATTCCTGGCAATTATTTGCGGATTGTCAGCCAGTCCCAATCAATCAACGACGGGTTTTCGATATATTTATCGGGATGGGCGACCACGTCCTCAAGATAGCTGGCACTCAGTCGCATAACAGGCGGGTCCTCTGCGGCCTTGCCGGTCGGCTCGCTGTTGATCTTGCAGGCTTCGAGCGTCACACACTTGTGGGCCTTGGGCGCGTCATCAACCACCGCAAGCTCAACCGCACGGCCTGAAAGCGCCTGCTCCCCCGCCTGCCAAATCTGGCTATAGGGGAACCGGTCCCGGTTCTGCTCCATCGCCCTGTTGCAGATTTCCAGATACTGTTCTAGCAGCCCATCATAAGCATCGGTATTTCCACGCTTGGACACTGAGACCCTCCAACTGTCACTCCCCTGCCAAATAATCATAAAAAAATGGCGCCGTAGTTGATTTTCGTCAAATGGAGAACACGGCGAAAAGGCTATAGCTTTTTTTGGACAAAAGACTGGAGAAGCCCGTAATGCATGATCGAGAGACCCTGCAAGAATCGCTGTTGAAACGCAACCGGCAGGTGCCCCGCTATACAAGCTACCCGACCGCCCCTCATTTCTCCGAAGCGGTAACGGGTAGCACGGTCGCTGGCTGGCTTGAAGCGCTTGATAGTGACGCTGACCTGTCGCTTTATTTCCACATCCCCTTCTGCCGGAAAATGTGCTGGTACTGCGGCTGCAACACCAAGGCCACGAAGCGCTACTCACCGGTGGACCAGTATCTCGACTATCTTTTCAAGGAAATCGAGATGGTCTCGGGTCGGCTTTCGGGCGACCAGACAGTCAGGCACATCCATTTCGGCGGCGGGTCGCCTTCCATGCTGAAACCCACTGATTTCGAACGCCTGATGGCGACAATCCGGTGCCATTTCTCGTTAGCCAAGGATGCAGAGATTGCAATAGAGCTGGACCCACGGGAGATTACGGAGGCCAAAGTGGCCGCCTATGCGCTGGCCGGTGCCACCCGCGCCAGCCTGGGTGTGCAGGATTTTCATGAAGACGTACAGGTGGCAATCAACCGCCGCCAACCTTTCCATGTGATCTATGATGCAGTGAACCTCCTGAAAGCATATGGCATCAAAAGCATCAACATGGATCTTCTGTATGGCCTGCCGCACCAGACGGAAGACCTCCTGAAGGAAAATGTCGATTTCGCCTCTGCCCTGGGGGCAGACCGGATTTCCCTGTTTGGCTATGCCCATGTGCCCTGGATGAAAAAGCACATGCGTCTGATTGACGAAGGCACACTGCCCGACGGCCCAGCGCGCCTGAAGCAGTTTGACGCCGCCAAACATCACCTTGAACACCGCGGCTATGTTGCTGTGGGGCTGGACCATTTTGTCCTGCCGCGTGACCCGATGGCCAAGGCGCTTGAAGCCGGCACGCTGAAGCGCAACTTTCAGGGCTACACCACGGATGCGGCAAGCACCTTGATTGGTTTCGGAGCGTCAGCCATCAGTTCCCTGCCGCAGGGATATGCCCAAAACACACCCGCCACACACAGTTATTTTGCGACGCTGGATGCTGGCGACCTGCCTACTGCCAAAGGCAAGGCGATTTCAGACGACGACCGTATCCGCCGCCAGATTATCGAACATCTCATGTGCTATTTCGAACTGGACCTGATCAGCTTCTGCGAAGAAAACGGTGTGGATATCGGCCTTTTTGATGAGGCAATCGAACGGTTGCAGGGCTTGAAAGGGGAAGGTCTTGTCAGCTTGAACCAGGGTATGATCCGTATCCCGCGCGAGGCACAGCAAGCTGTGCGCCTGGTTTGTGCCGCGTTCGACAGCTATCTGACCGACAGCCCGAAGAGACACGCGCAGGTCGCCTAAGCGTTTCCTGACTTGCGCATAAAACTCAGCCGCCCCATTTCTGGAGCGGCTGATTTTTTAACGGGTCATTGTTTGCTGCTTAGAAGCGGTAGCCGAAGCCCACGCCAAGCACCCATGGGTCGAGGTCCACGTCTGCTGTCACTGCACCACCATTGATGCTGACGTCAGTGTTCAACCACAGCTTCTTCACGTCCAGGTTCAGGAACCACTCGTCGGTTACGTCGATATCGACGCCCGCCTGTAGAGCAAGTCCAAAGCCGTTTTCATAGTCGATGCTGTCAACGTCGCCAGCATCAGCGTTATAGAAGAAGGTGTAGTTCACACCGGCACCCAGGTAAGGCCGCATCGTACCGTCCGCATTGAAGTGATACTGCATCAGCATGGTTGGCGGCAGTGCCCAGGTATCGCCAAGGCTCAGGTCACCGAGCGCGGTGCCTGTGGCCGTCACATTGTGCTTGCTGGTGGCCAGGATCAGTTCTGTGGACCAGTTTTTGGTCCAGTAGTAGCTGATGTCCAGTTCAGGCACCAAGCTGTTGTCCACATTGGCCTGTCCGCCGATGGATGTGGTGCTGCTCTCATCCGGCACGACATCAATCAGACGCACCCGCACTTGCCAAGGGCTTTTCGTATCGTCTGCCATGGCGGCACCAGCACCAAGCTGGAGGGCCGCAGCACATGTCAAAAGTTTCACAAAATTCGAAATACGCATGTCAATTTCCTCGTGTGTTTCCATTGGGAAATTGATAGGAAATCGAGCGCGAAAAACCCTTGATAAAAGTCAATTTTTTACTTTTAAATCAAAAGGATAACGCTACTTTGGGTGCGACATTTCGTCCTCGTCGTCATCCAGCAAAATCCGGTGCGCTGCACCTTCCAGATCGTCATACTGGTTGTTGCGCATTGTCCACAAAAACCCGGCCAAACCGGCGAGGCCAAGCGTAAGCGCAATGGGGATCAGGTAAAGGAGAATATCCATCTAGCCATCCTTGCGCAGATTGAGGCGGAATGCATTCAAAATCACCACAAGCGATGAACCGGACATGGCCACCGCCGCCACCAGCGGTGTGACAAACCCAAGCACTGCAGCCGGAATGGCAACAACATTATAAAGGGCGGCGAGGGCAAAATTCTGTTTCACCAGCCGGGTGGAAAAAACGGCATGATCATAGGCGGTCAGCACGGGCGACAGAAGGTCCCCCTGAAACACCACATCCGCGGTATTCTGGGTAATATCCATTGCGCTTGAAGGCGACATCGAAACCGCGGCGGCCGAAAGCGCCGGCGCGTCATTAAGGCCGTCGCCCACCATCAGCACCGTCCGGCCTTGTTCCTTCAAGTCAGCCAGATAAGCGCATTTTCCTGCGGGCTTCACTTCGGCTTGCACCCGGTCAATACCCAGAGCCGCGCCAACATCCGTGGCAACCTGCGTGCGGTCGCCGGACAGCAGATGAACCTCCAGCCCACGTGCCTTGAGGGCCGAAACGGTCTCTTTGGCATCCGTCCTCAGCTGGTCCGCAAACTGGAACCGCGCTTTGGGCTGACCATCCACCGCCAGCCAAAGTTCCAGCACCGCATCGCCGTCATCCGGCTGCCCGCCACACCAGGCGCGACTGCCAAGCCGGACAGATTTGCCGTCAATGTGGGCTTCCATGCCGTGGCCGGGAACCTCAACCGGTTCAACTGAAATCACATCACCTTCAAATGTATCCCTGAGCGCACCCGCCAATGGATGCTTACTATGGGCTGCCAACGATGCTGCAAGCGCAAGGTCGTTTGGTCCCGCATCATGGGTTTTCAACTTGGGGCGGCCTATAGTCAGCGTACCTGTTTTGTCGAACACCACAGTATCAATGCCCGTGAGTTTCTCCAGTGCGTCGCCGGATTTCAGCAGGACCCCGGCACGCATCAGTTTGCCGCTTGCCAATACCTGAACAACCGGCACTGCCAGCCCCAGCGCACACGGGCAGGTGATGATCAACACCGTCACCGCATGCAGGAGCGATTCCTGCCATGGCGCGGATGCCAGAAGCCACCAGCCAAGGAAGGTCAGCGCCCCCATGGCATGGACGACCGGCGTATAAAGCCGCGCCGCCTTGTCTGCGAGCCGGACATATTTGGCCCGTCCCTGCTCTGACGTTTCCATCAGCCTGACGATTTCACTGAGAAGGCTTTTTTCACTGGCCTTGGAAACGCGCACCTGCAACGGCGCCGACAGGTTGACCGTACCGGCGAACACGTCTGCGCCTTCTGCCACCGCTTCCGGCACTGTTTCGCCTGTGATCAGCGACATATCAACCGCTGACGCGCCCCGTTCAACAATGCCGTCTGCGGGAATCGATTCGCCGGTTGCCACCAGAACCAAGGCACCCTGGCGCAGTTCCTTGATCGGCACCTGCGAGACCTTGCCGCCCTCGAGCACCGTGGCAACACCGAACAGGCGGGACAGCAGCTTGGATGCCGACTCGCGCGCCTTACCCTTGGCCCGGGCATCCAGATACCGGCCAATCAACAGGAAGAACAGCAGCATCACCGCGCTATCGAAATAGACATGCTCGCCGTGCCTGAGTGTTTCCGACACGCTCATCACGCATGCCAGGATCACTGCCAGCGAGATGGGCACATCCATGTTGGTGTGCTTTTCCTTGAGTACAGCCCAGGCAGACCGGTAGAAGGGCTGGCCCGCATAGATCACGGTTGGAAGTGCGATCAGGGCGGATATCCAGTGGAACAGGTCACGCGTCGCCACGCCCATGGTTTCCCCGCCAGTGGACCACAGACCAATTGAGATCAGCATCATATTGGCAGCGGCGAACCCGGCCACCGCAATCGCACGCAACAGGGTGCGTTCCTGACTATGGGCGACCGCATCGTTATCATTGAGGGCATGCAGCTTGTAACCAAGTTTGGTCACAACGCCGCCCAGCTTGTCGCCGCGATCGCGCGCGCCCGTCCAGGTGACGGTCAGGCGTTCGGTTGACATATTCACCCGCGCACCGGTCACGTCCGGCTCTGCGGCCAGGGCATTTTCAATCAGGCGAATGCAGGAGGCGCAGTGGATGCCTTCCACCCCGAGCGAGAGCGTGTAGCTGCCGTCTTCATTGTCATGGGCAAGCAGAGAATAGGCGGCGTGGTCCTCAAGCGTACTGGCGGCGGCATATGCCGCTTCACAGCCCGGACAGCAAAAGTCCGCACCCCCGCTTGTTTCCAAACCGCACTGCCTGCAAAGCGTTACTTTGCAACAACCAGACGTTTGGTCTGCTGATATTGCTTTTGCTTCCATTCGACAAAAATCCGTACGTCCCATAGGCCGGGCTCAGGGAAATCAAGCGATGCGCTGTACACACCACCCTCTGTCTGAACCATCGGGACGGTGAAGTCCATGCCCGCCTGGGTTGGGCGTGTCAATTCAGCCCGAACGACTGCGCCTTCCATTGCTTTGCCGTTCGCATCAAACAGGCTGAATTCAAGCAGCTTGTCAGCTTCACCGAAGCGTACGTCGCCCTGCCAGCCCAGCGCGGCCTGCGCATCAGCCGCAGCGACTGTCTCATTATAGCGGAGACCTTCCTCATAGGCGTGCTTGGTAACAACACCTGTATGGGTGCTGGTTGCCATATAGACGAAAATGCCGTCCAGTATGGCAATCACGACAAAGAATCCCACGATCATCCAGGGAATCCAGCGGCCACTTTTCTGTGTCACTTCTTCTGTCACGATAGTCATCCTATTGGCTCCTGCTGGCAAAATGGGTGTCATAGACAGCCTGTTCGCCGGCCTCAGCGCCGTCTGTCACTACTTCTTCAAGGACAAAGCGAAAGTCCTCACGGGCTTTATTTTGTTTCGGTGCTGTAACAAATACGCGAAAATGCCCAACGCTATCTGCAAACACATGAAGGTGATCGATTTGCACATTCCCGGCACCCTGCGCGCGAACACTTGCACCGTCCAGGCCTTCAACATGCAGGCGAAAATATTTATCTTCGTAAGTCTTGTTCAGGACTTTCACATTATAGCCATTGCGCACGGTGCCATCTGACAGAGTTACATAAAGCGGGTTCCGGTCATGTAGGGCATGCAGCTCAACCGGTGCACGATTCACAAGCGACACAAGCATCACCAGCCCCACCACCGACAAAATCGTCATGTACCAGAAGGTCCGAGGGCGCAGGATATGGGTCTGGACTGTCTTCTCGACCTCGCCCGCCCGACGCTGGTCCTGGTTATGGGTGGTGTCATAGCGGATCAGCCCGCGCGGCAGCTCCACCTTGTCCATGATATTGTTGCAGGCATCCACACACAAGCCGCAGGCGATACATTCCATCTGCAGGCCGTCGCGAATATCGATACCCATGGGACATACCTGCACGCAGGCCGTGCAGTCGATGCAGTGCCCACGCCCTTCCCAACTTTCACCTTTCTTATGCTTGCCGCGCGGCTCGCCACGATCTTCGTCATAGGTGATGATCAGCGTGTCCTTATCGAACATGGCGGACTGGAACCGTGAATAGGGGCACATATATGTGCAGACTTGTTCACGTGCGAACCCGGCCATCAGGTAGGTGG
Organism: Kordiimonas sp. UBA4487; assembly: GCF_002389025.1. Lineage (NCBI taxonomy): Bacteria > Pseudomonadati > Pseudomonadota > Alphaproteobacteria > Kordiimonadales > Kordiimonadaceae > Kordiimonas > Kordiimonas sp. UBA4487. The sequence goes on along the minus strand of NZ_DGNR01000012.1, from coordinate 15,408 downwards.
AGAAAGTGAGTGCGATGATCCAGCCAAGGGCCGACATCGGCACGTCCAGGTGAAGAATATGCTCAATCAACGTTGGCGCATCATTGAAATAGAAGACCCAGGCACCGCCGGTCAGAAGCCCGATCAACAGCCAAAGAGAATGGGTAACTGCCATTTTCCAGAGCTTGTCGAAGCTCCAAGGCGCTTTCTTGAGCCTCATCCGGGCCGCCCGGTCGCCCTGTACGATCCGTTCCACCCAGACAAACAAGTCGGTCCAGACGGTTTGCGGACAGGCATAGCCGCACCAGACGCGCCCGAACAGGCTGGTGACGAAAAAGAGCGCCACAGCTGCCAGGATCAGGATGCCGGTAAGGTAGTAAACCTCCTGCGGCCATATCTCGATAAAGAAGAAATAGGCCCGGCGGGCTGGCATGTCGATCAGGATTGCCTGATCAGGCGCGTGCGGCCCCCTGTCCCACCGAAGGAAGGGCGCGAGATAATAGATGGCCAGGGTAATGGCCATGACCATCCATTTGATCTTGCGGTATTTGCCCCAGACGCGCTTCGGAAAGATGCGCTCTTTCTTTTCAAAAAGTTTGACCGGGGCCGCACTGTCACTCATTACAAGATGCTCCTGCTATTCTTCGCCGCCACCCAGTGAATGCACATAAATAGCAAGCTGCCGGATTGTGCTTTCATCCAGGCGGGTTTCCCACGCAGGCATTACACCATGCTTGGGCCGCCGTATCTGTGACATGATGTCCCCCTTCGTGCCGCCATAGAACCAGATGGCGTCGGCAAGGTTGGGGGCGCCGAAATCCCGGATGCCACGACCATCCATGCCGTGGCAGGCTGCACACTGCTGTTCGTAAAGCTCCTGCCCTGGGCCGTCGTAGTCACCGGCTGATGTGAAGCTCAGCACATAGTCAGAAATATCACTGATTTCCTTGGTGCCAAGCATATCACCGAATGCGGGCATCTCTGAATAGCGGGTTTCATCATGCTCGCCGCGGACACCAACCCGAATGGTTTCATGGATTGCGTCTACATCACCACCCCAGAGCCAGTCATCGTCCAGCAGGTTCGGGTAGCCCGCAGAACCACTACCGCCGGTGCCGTGGCAAGTGGCACAGTTGTCCTTGAAGGCAGAGGCGCCCCCCGCAACAGCAAAGGCATAGAGTTCTTCATTGGCCTTGATCTCTTCAAACGAGGCCGTATTGAAGCGGTCGAGATAGGCAGCCCGCCGCGCCATGATTTCGGCCTGGCTCTCTTTCAACTGATCATATTGGGTCCAGCCAAAAGTGCCTTCCGTTCCGCCACGTTCTCCATCGCCCGAAAGGGTTGGCCAGGCCGGATATACGATCCAATAACCAACAGCCCAGATGATGGTCGCCAACAGCACCAACAGCCACCAGCGCGGAGAAGGATTGTTCAATTCCTTGATGCCATCCCATTCATGCCCGGTGGTCTCAACACCGGTGAAATCGTCTTTTTCAACGTTATTGTCGCTCATGCGTCGTCCCCTTCAAGAGGAATGAACCTGTGGTTTTCGATGACCTTCTTCTGGCTTGGGCGGAAAGCCCAATAGACGATTCCGCAAAAAGCCGAAAAGAAGAAAAGGAGTCCGGTCATACCGGCATTATCAGAGATCCAGTCGATCATTCGCCGCTCCTCTTCGTACCGTCATGGCTGTAGTCTTTCAGTTCAGCCATCGTGCCCAGCACCTGCAAATAAGCAATCAGTGCATCAAGCTCGGTAGTGGTTTTCTGGCCATCGAAATTACGCATGGTCACCTTGCTGTAGCGCTCGACCAGCCCGTCGTGATAATCACTTTCGTCCTGGGCCTGGGCCACTGCGTCATTGTAGGCGTTGGCGATCTGCTCATCGGTATAGGGCACACCCACCATGCGGAGGGCTTCCATATCCTTGGCGATATCTGCCAGATCAGCACCTTTTTTCGCCAGATGGGCATAAGGCGGCATGATGGATTCAGGCACAACGTCCTGCGGACGGATCATGTGCTGGATGTGCCAGAGGTCGGAATATTTTCCGCCGACGCGCGCCAGGTCAGGCCCTGTCCGCTTGGAACCCCACTGGAACGGGTGGTCATACATGCTCTCCGCTGCCAGCGAATAATGGCCGTACCGCTCCACTTCGTCACGAAGCGGGCGAATTTGCTGACTGTGACAGTTATAGCAACCCTCCCGCAGGTAGACATTGTAGCCCGCCAGCTCAAGCGGCGTGTATGGACGAACACCTTTCACCGGTTCAATCGTGGTTTCCATGCGGAACAACGGCACGATCTCGATGATGCCCCCGATGGAGATAGTGATCACAGTGAAGATCAGCATCAGGATCGAGTTCTTCTCAAGTGCTTTATGTTTGTTAAGCATGCGCTGCCTCCTCAGTCTTCAGGCTGCGCGCGGGAACACCGTCCCCGCGGATGGTTTTCACAATATTGTAGACCATGATCAGGGCCCCCGAGAGGAACAGGATGCCGCCCAATGCCCGGATCAGATAGAGATTGTGCTTTGCGGCAACCGTTTCGATGAAGCTGTACTCGAGGAAACCCATGCTGTCGTAGGAACGCCACATCAGACCTTCCATGATGCCGGATACCCACATGGCCGCGATATAGAGCACGATGCCCACGGTGGAGATCCACAGGTGCGTGTTCACAAGCTTGAGGGAGTAAAGCTCTTCCCGGCCCCAAAGCCTTGGCACCAGATGGTAGATGGCACCGAAGCTGATGAAGGCCACCCAACCAAGCGCACCAGAGTGCACGTGTCCAATTGTCCAATCGGTATAGTGGCTGAGCGCATTGACTTCCTTGATCGACATCAGCGGCCCTTCGAAAGTGCTCATGCCGTAGAAGGCCAGCGAGATGATCATGAACTTCAGAACCGGATCCTCGCGCAGTTTGTGCCACGCGCCCGACAGCGTCATCATGCCGTTGATCATACCGCCCCAGGACGGCATCCACAGCATGATCGAGAAGGTCATGCCAAGGGTCTGTGCCCAGTCTGGCAGCGACGTATAATGCAGGTGGTGCGGACCGGCCCAGATATACATGAAGATCAGCGACCAGAAGTGCAGGATGGAAAGCCGGTAGCTATAGACTGGCCGGTTCGCACGCTTCGGCACAAAATAATACATGATCCCCAGGAAACCAGCCGTCAGGAAGAAGCCCACAGCATTATGGCCATACCACCACTGGATCATCGCAGACTGCACTCCACCCCACAGCGGGTATGACTTGCTGTCCAGAAGGGACGTCGGGATGGAGATGTTGTTCACCAGGTGCAGCACAGCCACGGTAACGATAAAACCCAGGAAGAACCAGTTGGCCACATAGATGTGCGGCTCGCGCCGGTTCTTGAGTGTCATCAGGAACACCACCAGATAGGCCACCCATACAAATGTTAGCCATAGGTCAGCATACCATTCAGGCTCGGCATATTCCTTTGCCTGCGTCACGCCGGTGACATAGCCGATCGCCGCCATCACGATAAAGAGCTGGTAACCCCAAAAGGTGAATTTGGCCCAGCCGTCGCCCCATAGCCGGGCCCTGCAGGTGCGCTGCACCGAATAGTAGCTGGTGGCAAACAGCACGTTACCGCCGAAGGCAAAAATAACGGCTGACGTGTGAAGCGGACGCAGGCGCCCAAAGGTAAGATATTCACCGAAATTGAGAGCTGGATATGCCATCTGGAGTGCAATAAACACTCCAACGGCAAAACCAACTACGCCCCAAAATACCGACGCGATCGTGAAAAGCCTCACGATCTCGTCGTTATAGTTCGGTTTTTCTGAAAGCATATTCATGTTTCCATCCTTAAAAAACCATACTGCTGGCTATGACAAACAAACTGATACTATTGAAGACCAACACACCGCGAACGGCTGTGGCCATGTGACGGGGCCAGCGCCGCACGGCGAACTGTCCCCCTGACCCGATGAGAAAAAGCGCAGGCATGGTGCCCACACAGAAGGCGCCCATGGCGAGAGCTGCGGCAAGTGGGCTGGCGGTGGAAGCCACCGCCATCAAGGCCGCAGCCAACAGACCGCAAGGCAGAAACCCAAGAATGACGCCGAGGGCGTAGCGGTGCGCCATAGACGGCGCCTCGAAAAATGGGCGTGCCGCACGGCCAACAGCAGCCCCAAGACCAGACAGCACGCTGCCCAGCACAGGTGGCCATATCCGGGTATTCAAAGCGGGGAATGCCGCCGCCAGAAACAGCACTGCTGCAACACACAGTAGCGCCACCGTCACGGCGCGCTGTGCAGGTGCTTCAAACAGGTAACCGGACAGGCTGGCGGCCAGAACACCCAGAATCATATAAGTGGTCATGCGGCCCAGATGATAAGGCAGGAGCAAGGCGCCTCGGGCGCGCTTCAGGCCTTTTGACGGGCTGCGCGCATCGTCAACTCCAATCTGAGCAAGCACAAATGGGCCGCACATGCCGGCGCAGTGCGTCAGGCTGCCCAGCAGTCCGCCCAGAAAAAGCGTTACCATAATGCTGCCGTGATCCGTAATAGCAGCCTGGCAATATTGGATAAAAAGCTCCACCCGCGTTGCCTTTGTATTCAACCAAACATGAAGCCAACATACCGATTTCCTCTGTCGGCATATTGACAAATGTCAAATACTGGGAACTCTGCGACAGCTTGTCTCACTATTGCTATCGCTTACTCAGAGCAAGATGGGGAAGTATGCCAGCAAGGCTGGTGTGGGGCAAGTGAGGCGCCAGCCCCATGAGGGAATATCTTTAAATGTCAGAGGCCTATGAATGGCTGAATCATACGCCCGATAAAGCTGTGGAGCCGGATCGGTGCATCTGTAACCACTAGACAGATACAGTCTTCGCCTTCGTCAATCATTGGTTGATGGTTGGTGACATCCTTGTCTGCCAGCTCCAGAAGGCCCGGGCCAAATCGCTTGTCACCGACATGATAGCTGCCGCGCAGCACAAGCGTCATCTCAAGCCCCGTATGATCATGGAGCGGCATTTCGGTGCCGCCACGGGCCCGCAGAAGCCAAAGCTTCTCGCCGTCCGGGCCACTCGAAAGCTTATGCTGGTACATGCCCGGCCCCATCATCCGCCACTTGAGGCCATCCAGCGGCTTGTCGAGATAGGACCGCAGCGGCGTCGGTAAGTCGTCATCAGACGTCAGTATCGGGGTTGCTTCATCCTCTGCATCAAGCTCAGGCATATCAATTCGCGCCATAAGGTCATCGAACGACATGTCCAGATTGGACGTGGCATCCTGCGCCTCAAGCAACGCACCGCCTATGGCTTCTGCGTCTGCGACCCGCGCTTTCAGGCTCGGGTGATAAGCCACGTGGGTTGCAACCAACAGCGCCCTTTCATCTGACAAGGCACCAGCTGCATAAGATACCAGCCATTCATCAGGGATAAGCCCATACTGCTGCGTCATCCCATTTCTCCTAACTCGCTACGCATGGCGCCAAACGCCAATCTAATTCTCGACTTCACAGTCCCCAGTGGCAACTCAAGCCGCTCAGCAATCTGGGAATGAGAAAGTTCTTCAAAGAAAGAAAGATGGATTACTTCCTTGTATTTGGGTTTCAAGGCTTCAATCGCTTTCGAAACCCGTTCTGCCGTCTGCCCTTCCATAACGGGGCGATCTGTTTCGTCATCAGCCTGCATATGATGCAGATGATCGTCCGCGTTTACCTCCGGATACTTGGCACGGCGACGGTAGTCGATGAACGCATTTCGTGCGATCCGGAACATCCAGGTCGACAATTTGGCCTTGTCGCTCTGGAATTGGTGCGCCTTGCGCCAAACCTTGATCAGGACTTCCTGCATCAGGTCTTCAGCAACTTCCGCCGTGACACCCATTGACATCAGGTGGGCCTTCAGGCGCGGCGCAAAATAAACGAACAGAAGCTTGAACGCCGACTTATCCCTTTGCTCTGCAACCCGGGTCATCAACTGTTCGTGCGTCAGGTTTTTAATGTCAGTTTCTGCGGCTATATCGACCACCCTTGCTGATGTGCGCGGACGGTCAGTTACACAGGCACGGTTATCAGTGTGCTCCCCAACCATCATCGGGAACATTAACGCGAGAATTGGATTGTTGCCAGTCTCGTCAAAATATCGTGCTTGCGCTTTCATGCCTTTGATACGCAGCCGCGCTGAAGCTGGATCACACACTTCCAATAAAGGTCTGGCGCGTATGGCAGATGTGAAAACGCCCCACCGAATGGCGGGGCGATCTCAATCGCTTACATTGGCGTTGCGACCAACTTAGATCAGCACATTGTCTTCTGTCAGATCAATAAGGTCGATGCCCTTGATAAAGACTTCAGCTTCACCAAACGTCACTGTCACGCCTGCCTTGGTTTCGCTGGCGTGTGCCAGCATGTCTTCGAAGGAGGCAAAGCCCGCAGCGATGAAATCAAGCATGTCTTCATCGGCGTCGAAGCCCTTGACGAAATCCTGTCCACTAGCCTCATCAAAGGCGAAGACGTCCGCGCCTTGCCCGCCAATCAACGTATCGTCGCCATTGCCGCCATTCAGGACATCGTCACCCTTGCCGCCACGCAGCAGATCGTTGCCATCACCACCTTCAAGCGTGTCGAAGCCTTCTTTGCCGCGCAGCAAGTCGTCGCCGTCGCCGCCCAGAAGCCAATCGTCTTCTTTCCCGCCGTTGAGGGTATCGGCGCCCAGGCCTCCCTGAAGCGTATCATCGCCTTTGCCACCCTGCAGCAGGTCATCACCGTCACCGCCATCCAGATCGTCATAACCTTTGTGGCCCTTCAGCGTATCATCGCCGCCCAGGCCAAGGATGCGGTCATCGTCCGATGTACCAACGATGCGGTCGCTGTTGGCGGTTCCAAGAATCGCATTGCCCTCGGGGATGTTCAGCATGGAGGCCGTCACGTCGGCTGGGTTAACGTTCGCAAGGAACAGGGTGTTGCCCTGACCATCCTCGATCACGGTATGAGTGCCAGCGCTGTAGATCGTCAGTTCATCAAAATTGTAGCCGGTGGCTGACATATCGATCTGGTCTTCGCCCGCCGTATAGTCCGCGATCAGGTCATAGCCCCAGTCTGCGCCAATGATGAACAGATCGGCATCCCCGCCGCCATACAAATCGTCATTGCCGGCACCACCGATCAGGGTATCATCGCCATTGCCGCCATCCAGCTGGTCATTGCCCGCTCCGCCGATCAGGATGTCGGAGCCAGAATCGCCGGTCATGAAATCGCTGCCATCGCCGCCAAAGAGCGTGTCATCGCAGCTGCCTGCAAACAACAGGTCATCTCCGGTTCCGGCGAAGACAATATCGTTGCCATCACCACCAAGGATGATGTCATTGCCGGCGCCGGCTGCGATCAGGTCGTCGCCGCCATGGCCGTAAAGCTGGTTGTCCCCGGCACTGCCATAGATGGTGTCATCACCAAGCCAGGAGCCGGAAACATTCTCGATACCGATCAGGATATCGACACCGCCGTCACCATCGTCGTTTGCAACACCTTGCTCCAGGTCTACAAATACACCGGACGCTGCGTCGAAATAATCTGCCTGGTCCTGGGTACCTTGCGAGCCATCCAAGGTGTCGTCCCCCGCGCCGCCATACAGGCCTTTCGGGCCGCCGGTACCACCAATCAGCAAGTCATCGCCGTCACCGGCTCGGGCTTGGTCATAGGTGAAGGTGTTGCTGCCATGGCCCAGATCGAGCGTGTCATTTCCGTCGCCCCCCAAGAGGAAGTCTTCGCCATCGCCGCCCTGCAGGTCATCGTTACCTGCGCCGCCGGCCAGGGTGTCATTCCCGCTCTGCCCCTGCAGCAGGTCGTCACCATCACCGCCATAGACCATATCGTCACCGTTGCCGCCGTCGACCGTATCCTGGCCTGCCCCCGCAAAGACACTGTCATTACCGTCGAGCGCGTCAATGCTGTCGTCACCGCCGGTGCCCGTCAGCGTATCGTCATTATTGGTGCCAACGATTGGCCCATCGCCATTGCCGTCACCGTTGCCATCGCCATTGCCGGCGGGGAGGTTGAGCATCTCTGCCGTCACGTCACCAGCAAACACACCCCACAGCGACAGACTATTGCCCTGCCCGTCTTCAATCAACGCGCTGCCGCCAACATCGGAGACCGTCAGTTCGTCAAAATTGAGCCCCGAGCCCGACATATCGATCTGGTCGGAACTTGCGTCATAGTCGGTGATCGTATCGTCACCCCACGCGCCTTCAAGAACGAAGACATCGTTGCCCTCACCCCCTGTCAGCATGTCGTCGCCGTCGCTATTGCCCCCCAGCGTATCGTCACCATTGCCACCATCGAGGATGTTGTTACCAAAGCCGCCGCTGAGCCAATCCTGGCTATCACCACCCATCAGAGTGTCATCACCGTTCCAGCCATACAGGGTGTCGTCCTGGCCGCCGCCGGTAATCCAGTCGTGGCTGATGCCACCAGCGACGAAGTCGTTACCGTCACCGCCATCAAGGGCATTAAAGCCGGAGCTGCCATAGATCTGGTCGTCTCCGCTGCCGCCAAAGACCTGGTCATCGCCTGAGCCAGCAACCAGCAGGTCGGCGCCGGAACCGCCGTCGATCAGGTCATTTCCGCCATGGCCCCAGATGTTGTCATCGCCTGCCTGGCCAGACAGGAAGTTCCCTCCGGAGTCACCATAGATGGTGTCATCGCCGAGCCAGGAACCGATGACACTCTCGATGCCGATCAGGACGTCAGTGCCGCCATCGCCGTCGTCGTTGGCAATCCCTTGCTCCAGATTTACATACACGCCTGTGGCGGCATCAAAATAATCAGCTTCATCCGCGTCACCTTGCGACCCATCGAGGGTGTCATCGCCGGCACCGCCATACAGGCCTTTCGGGCCACCAGCACCACCGATCAGCAGATCGTCGCCGGCGCCACCGCGGGCTTGGTCATAGGTAGAAGAGACACCCCCATTGCCCAGGTCGAGCGTATCATTCCCGTCGCCCCCCAGGAGGAAGTCCTCGCCGTCGCCGCCCTGCAGGTCATCGTTACCTGCGCCGCCGACCAGGGTGTCATTCCCGCTCTGCCCCTGCAACAGGTCGTCACCATCACCGCCATAGACCATATCATCGCCATTGCCACCAATGAGCGTATCATGGCCGCCTTGACCCAAGATGGTATCATCGCCGTTGCCGCCGAAAATGCTATCGTCGTTTGCTGTGCCGTTCAGACTGTCGGAATTATTGGTGCCAATGATAATGGCCATGGATTGCCTCCCCAAAGACATGAAAGATGGATATTATTGTTACTAAAACACAAATCAGAAAACCCATGCCATATCTCGGAAAGGTTGCATAGCGTTAATTTTCATTAACTTTTGGTGACAGCAAAAAATCATATTGGGTTTTGGGATAGGAGTTACCGCCGCTCGCGCTGTGCCTTTTGTCGGCCTTATCCTTTGTTTCACTAGGATTTGGTCCCAGCACAGGTTAGCTCTCCCCACAGCAAGAAACCCCGGGCCGTTGGACCGAGGTTTTCTTTTGGTTACGGGGTAGGATTTATTCGGTGCCGCTCAAGCCCAAAATCGCCGCTTTCATTGCAACCTTGTCAAAACGCTTCAAGGCCCGCGGCAACTACTTCCTATTTATTTTCTGCCTTGGCCTGCAGCCGGCGCTTGTGCAAGAGAGGTTCGGTATAGCCACTTGGCTGTTCCCTGCCCTTGAAGATCAGATCGGCAGCCGCCTGGAAGGCAATGCTGTCCTCAAAATTTGGCGCCATGGGGCGGTAAGCGGGATCACCGGCATTTTGCTTGTCAACAATAGCGGCCATTCGCTTGAGAGCTTCCATCACCTGCGCTTCGGTGCAGATACCGTGATGCAGCCAGTTCGCCACATGCTGGCTGGAAATTCGCAGTGTCGCCCGGTCTTCCATCAGGCCAACATTATTGATGTCCGGCACTTTTGAACAGCCAACGCCCTGGTCGATCCAGCGCACAACATAGCCCAGAATACCTTGCGCATTGTTATCCAGCTCGCGCTGCACCTCCCCCTCTGACAGGATGCGCCCTCGAAGCAGCGGCACTGTCAGGATATCATCCAGGCTGGCGCGAGGCGCGCTGGCGAGTTCCTCTTGGCGCTCAGCGACGGACACACTGTGGTAATGCTGTGCGTGCAAGGTGGCTGCCGTCGGCGAAGGTACCCAGGCACAGTTGGCCCCAGCTTTTGGGTGACCGACCTTCTCTGACATCATCTTTGCCATCTCATCCGGCATGGCCCACATGCCCTTACCGATCTGGGCCTTGCCCTGCAGGCCGCACTCGAGGCCAATATTGACATTCCAGGCTTCATAAGCGGCGATCCACGGTTCCCCCTTGATGTCGCCCTTGGGCAGGAACGGTCCCGCTTCCATACTGGTGTGAAGCTCATCCCCTGTACGGTCCAGAAAGCCGGTATTGATGAACACCAGGCGCTCTTTGGCAGCGCGGATGCATTCCTTGAGGTTCACTGTGGTGCGGCGCTCTTCATCCATCACACCAACCTTGATCGTGAAACGGTCAAGTCCCAGGATATCCTCGACACTGCCCATGATCTCATTGGTCAGCGCCACCTCGGCCGGGCCATGCATTTTCGGTTTAACGATATAGATGCTGCCCGTTCGGCTATTGGCGTTAACCCCGTTTTTCTTCAGGTCGTGAAGGGCACACAGTGTGGTCACGAGTGCGTCCAGAAGGCCTTCTGAAATCTCTTCACCATCGGCATCTAGAACGGCTGGTGTTGTCATCAGGTGACCAACGTTCCGCACCAGAAGCAGGCTGCGCCCCGGCAGGGTCAAGCTGCCACCGTCTGCTGCCGTATAGACCCGGTCCTGATGAAGACTGCGCGTCATCTCCTTGCCGCCCTTGGTGAAGGTTTCGCTAAGGTCGCCTTTCATCAGACCAAGCCAGTTCCGGTACACGATGGTTTTATCTTCACCGTCCACAGCCGCTACAGAATCTTCGCAATCCTGGATGGTCGATATGGCAGATTCCAGCACAACATCTTTCACGCCCGCTTTTGAAGCGGCGCCCACCGGGTGGTCCCGATCAATCTGGATATCAATGTGCAGGCCATTGTTCTTCAGAAGGACCGAAGACGGCGCGTCTCCTGCCCCTTGATACCCCGCAAACTGGGCGGTGTCCGCAAGGCCAACTGTGTCGCCTGAGGCTGTCTCTGCCTTCAGAATACCAGCTTCAATTCGGTATGCTGCGACATCAGCGTGACTGGCATCCTTGAGCGGCACCGCGTCATCCAGAAAGGCTGCGGCTTTCTCCATCACTGCGGCACCACGCGCCGTGTTGTAGCTGGCTGTTTTCTCAAGGCCCGGCGTCTCGGCGATCACATCCGTGCCATAGTAGGCATCATAAAGGCTGCCCCAGCGCGCGTTGGCGGCATTCAGCGCAAAACGGGCATTCATCACCGGCACCACCAACTGTGGCCCCGCAATGCTGGCAATCTCGGGATCTACATTCTGCGTTTCAATCTCAAACGCCGGCCCCTCTTCCTCCAAATATCCAATATCCTTGAGGAAGGCTTTATAGTCGGCAAAATCATAATTTGGGCCGGGGTGCTTTTTGTGCCAGGCGTCGATCCTGGCCTGCAGCTCCTCACGGTGGGCGAGCGCCTGTTTGGTTTTGGGGCCATAGGTATTGACCAGATCGGCAAGGCCTGCCCAGAAAACCTGCGCTTCAATGCCAGAGCCCGGCAGCGCCTCATTTTCAATAAAGCTGTGAAGCTCCTGTGCAATCAACAAGCCGTTTTCTTCGATCCGATCCGTCATTTCATTCACCCTCGCACCCATGGCATCATCGCGCCGTCTACTATAGTCAAATTTCCGCTATTGGCCCGAACAAATGGCCTCGACATGATAACTGCCGCCCTCTCCAGCTCTTGGGAAGGGCGGCAGCCGTGTCTTCGAATTCAGCCGCTTAGCCGAACTGGTTCATTGTATTGTCTTCACCAGCTGCCTTCAACGCAGCCTCGCCAGCGAAATATTCCTTATGGTCATCGCCGATGTCCGAACCAGCCATATTCTGGTGCTTCACGCAGGCAATGCCCTGGCGGATTTCTTCGCGCTGAACCTGCTTCACATACCCAAGCATGGCTTCTTCACCGAAGTAGCGCTTGGCCAGATTGTCCGTAGACAGAGCAGCCGTGTGGTAGGTCGGCAGCGTGATCAGGTGGTGGAAGATACCTGCGCGCTTGGAACCGTCACGCTGGAAGGTGCGGATTTTCTCGTCTGCCGTTGTCGCCAGTTCAGTCTCGTCATACTCAACGCTCATCAGGTTGGCGCGGTCGTATGCAGAAACATCCTTGCCTTCAGCTTCCCAGGCATCAAATACCTGCTGGCGGAAATTGAGCGTCCAGTTGAAGGATGGCGAGTTATTGTAAACAAGCTTGGCGTTCGGAATAACTTCGCGGATCCGGTCAACCATACCAGCGATCTGATCAACGTGTGGCTTCTCGGTTTCGATCCACAGAAGGTCAGCACCGTTCTGCAGCGACGTGATACAGTCAAGAACGCAGCGGTCTTCGCCAGTGCCAGGCTTGAACTGGAACAGGTTGGATGGCAGGCGTTTGGGGCGCAACAGCTTGCCACCACGGTTGATCACAACGTCGTTTGCTTTCAGGTCGCCAGCGGCAATTTCTTCGCAGTCCAGGAAGCTATTGTACTGATCACCGATGTCGCCTTCTTCCTTGGAGTAAGCGATCTGCTTCGTCAGGCCAGCACCAAGGCTGTCCGTGCGCGTTACAACGATACCGTCGTCGACGCCCAGCTCAAGGAAGGCATAACGGCAGGCGCGAACCTTCGCGAGGAAATCCTCATGCGGAACCGTCACTTTACCATCCTGGTGGCCACACTGCTTTTCATCAGACACCTGGTTTTCGATCTGAAGCGCACAAGCGCCCGCTTCGATCATCTTTTTCGCCAGGAGGTAAGTTGCTTCGGCGTTACCAAAACCAGCATCGATGTCAGCAATGATCGGAACTACGTGGGTCTGGAAGTTGTCAATCTTGCCCTGAATTTCGGCTTCAAGAGCTGTGTTGCCAGCCTTGCGCGCCGCGTCAATCTCACGGAAGTAGCCGCCAAGCTCGCGGGCATCAGCCTGCTTCAGGAATGTGTACAGCTCTTCGATAAGTGCTGGCACGGAAGTCTTTTCGTGCATGCTTTGGTCAGGCAGCGGACCGAACTCGGACCTCAGCGCAGCAACCATCCAACCGGACAGGTAAAGATAGCGGCCTTTTGTGCTGCCGAAGTGCTTCTTGATGGAAATCATCTTCTGCTGACCGATGAAACCGTGCCAGCAGCCAAGCGACTGGGTGTAGTTCGCGGGGTCAGCATCATAGGCTTCCATGTCGCGGCGCATGATGCCTGCCGTGTAGCGGGCGATGTCCAGGCCGGTATGGAAACGGTTCTGAGCGCGCATGCGAGCGACTGCCTCGGCGTCGATACCATCCCAAGTGCCTTTATAGCTGCTGATCAGCTCTTGAACGTCTTTGATCTCGTCCTGATAGCTCATGGTCTTCTTCCCGTCTGTTTTGTCAAATGGCATCGCGTTATCTCCTCTGCACACTGTCAACCAGCCACTTTGATCGTCTGGCTGATCTGCCTTGCACCGGTGATACGCGGGAAAAAGCTTTTTTGCACACGGGAAAAAGTGAACTTGTAAAATGTTACAAATAATTTTGTAATGTTGTAAGTTTTGTAATATTATTTATGTAATCAATGAGGCAGGCATGGCAAAAGAACGCAGCATATTCATGGGGCCGCGCATCAGGCGGCTGAGACGCGACCTGGGGTTAACCCAAGCCGGCATGGCCGAAGACCTTGAAGTGTCGCCGTCCTATATTGCGCTTATTGAAAGCAACCAGCGCCCCGTGACCGCCTCCATGCTGCTGAAGCTTGCGGAGATTTACCGCACCGACATCGCATCCCTCGCCCGCGGGTCAGGCGACGACTTCAATGCCCAGATTGCTGCGACTTTCAAATCCCCCCTGTTTGCCGACCTTGACCTGTCCCCGCTTGAAATTCAGGATTTTGCCAGCACCTTCCCCGCCACTGCCGAGGCTGTCATTCGCCTTTATACAGCCTACCAGGAAGGCCAGATGGCCCTCGCGGACCAGTCAGACGGTGAAAGCACGGGCGGCCCAGACCCGGTAAGTGAAGCCCGGCGTTTTCTTGCGGCCCGCAAAAACTACTTTCCTGAGGTCGACACCAAAGCAGAAGAGTTGGCGCAGGAGATCAAGCGTGTCGGCGGCCTTGAACAGTATTTCACTGACCAGCGTATTCGGGTACGGCACCTGCCTTCAGATGTAATGCATGGCTTCACGCGGCGCCTTGACCTGCACCGCCGCGAAATTGTGCTGGATGAAACGCTTGACCACGCCAGCGCCAATTTCCAGCTTGCCCTCCAGATTGCCTATATGGAGATGACCGACGTTTTTTCGGATTGCCTTGCCGGCACCCAGTTTGACACGGAGAGTGGCGAAAAACTTACGCGGCGCGCCCTGGCAAACTATGCCGCGGGCGCCATCATGATGCCCTATCATGCGTTCGCGAAGGCTGCGAAAAACGGGCATTATGATATTGAAACTCTCCGGCGACAGTTTGGCGCAAGCTTTGAGCAGGTGGCGCACCGCCTGACCACCCTTCAAAGGCCAGGCCAGGAAGGCGTGCCCTTCTTTTTCATCCGGGTAGACGCCGCAGGCAACGTCTCGAAGCGGCTGGACGGCGCAGGCTTCCCCTTCGCCCGCCACGGTGGCTCCTGTCCGCTCTGGAGCGTGCATAGCGCCTTCAAGAAGCCAAGAGAGGTCATCACCCAGTGGGTGGAACTGCCGGATGGAGAGCGCTTCTTTTCGATCGTTCGCACCGTGACAGCCGGTGGCGGCGGTTACGGCAAGCCTCAGATTGAACGCGCGATCGCGCTCTGTTGCTCCTCACAGCACGCCCACAAGCTGATCTATGCCAAGGACACCGACATCTCGGCAGTCCAGCCCACCCCAATTGGTGTGACCTGCCGGCTCTGTCACCGTGCCGACTGCCTCGCCCGCGCCGAACCGCCAATCGGCCGCTCGCTTCAGTCTGACGACTATCGCCGGCCATCCACGCCGTTCGGGTTGGTTGACTCTTGATCTCCAACGCAGATGTCGGCCCAGGACCTTTACGCACAAGCCAACTACCGCCGTAATCAAAACGCAAAAGGCGCCCCATTAGGGACGCCTTTTGACCATTTGGTATCGGGGGTAGGATTAGTCTCGTGGCTTTGCTCCTCGTCAGCTCCGCCAGGAACCTTTGGTAAAGCAGCCTTGCGGTCTGTTTTACAAGGAGCAAGACCTGGTCCCGCCTAACAAAGATTTAAGGCCGACCCCCGTGGTGGGGATCGGCCTTAAATTTGGTTGCGGGGGTAGGATTTG
>NZ_DGNR01000002.1:0-317787 GCF_002389025.1 Kordiimonas sp. UBA4487 | reverse complement strand
CAATCTCGCCGTCTGCGTTCAGTTCCGCACTCATCCGCGACTGGTCGCCGGCCACAAGCTCATTGACCAGGAAGGCGTCACCAACTGGCAAACCGTCGACGCCCATGCGCTGGCCATACACATTGATTGCCGTCCCGTCCGTATCGGACTGCTCCCAGAACACCACATAGCCGTCATCCGGAAGCATCACCAGCGACAGGTCACGGTTCGAAAGCGCACCGGTATGAAGAACAATGTCAGGCGTGGTCGGAGCGCCTGAGGCATCAAAGTGACGCGCCTGAATACCCACATCGACCTCGTACCAGGCAGCAACAAAACCGCCGTCGGACAAGGCACCCGTCAATACATTCGATTCCTGCCCCGTCTTGACCGCCGCAATCGAGAAGGTACCGACAGCCACAGAACCGTCCGCATTCACAATCTGGGCGTAGGAATCCGTGCTGGTGGTGGAGCTGCCACTCCAGTCATGCCAGGTATACAGAACCCGGCCGTCCGACAGTTCCGTCGCACTCGGGCGGCCCGAATGCTGGCTGAACTGGGTCGTCGCGCCAACATTGTTGCCGTCGGCATCATAAATCTGGGCATAGGAATAATGATAGCTGGTCAGAATGCTCCAGCTCAGCACATATCCCCCATCCGACAAGGCCGTCACATCCGTGTAATAGGCACCGCCGCTGCTTCCAATCTCCGCAGCATCACCGATAGCCTGGACCGATGTGCCATCATACTGGAACTCGCGCACATTGACCCGTGCCGTGCCATCAAGCCCGGCATCCGTCCAGCTGATCACAAGGTTGCCATCCGCAAGCACCGCGACCGAGACATTCGCCTGATCCTCAAGGATCCGGTCGCTTACCTGGAACTCATAGCCCGCAGGCTGGCCATCCGCGCCATACAATTGACCATATACACCCCAGCCGTCACCGTCCTGGCCGTCAGACTGCCACACAATCACATGGCCACCCGCGAGCGTTGGATGATCAGCTGCAAAGGTCGCCACTCCCGGTTCCGTTTGGTCAAGCGCAACCTCGGTGTTGATCTGATGGTCAACTGCAGGATCGTCAACCGAAGGTGGTGGCGTCTGTGGTTCCGGTTCCGGCACCGGCGAGATCGCATCAATATCCAGCACACGCGCTTCGATGTCATAACCGTTGCCATCGCCGCTGTCGGACTGCCAGGTCACGACAATCTCGCCGTCTGCGTTCAGAGCCAGGTCGATATTCGACTGCGTACCTGCAGTTTGATCGTGAACGATAAATTCATCCCCGATCTTGATTCCCTGTGCATCAATACGCTGTCCATAAAGATTGCCATCTCCACCTTCCCAGGCAACCAGGAAAGTACTGTCACCGAGCCCAAGAACCTCTGGCTGGAGCTCCCATTTGCCTGCAATCGTTCCGCTGGAGATGGTAAACTGCGGTGTCGTGGCTGATCCAGCGGCATCAAAGAAGCGCCCCTGAATGTAGCCATCCTGGGTATGCCAAACACTGATGAACCCGCCATCATCTGTCGCAGCAGCAACGGCTGAATAATCATTGGCACTATTGCTGACATTGAATACCAGTGAGCTGCTTACAGCATTGCCACTGGCATCAAAGATTCTGCCCATGGCGTCGTGATCACCGCTGGAAGCCCCAGGAGGCAGACCAATCCAAGTGTAAAGAATATTCCCGTTTGAAAGCTCCGTCACCGACGGGAAAATATTATGTTTCGTTCCTGAAACCTGGATAAGACCGCTGATCGACGTACCGTCAGAACCAATGATCTGAGAATAAGTCTCGTATATCGATCCACCTGAATTATCATACCAGGAAACAACATATGCACCGCCGGACAGTGCAGCCACATCTGTTTGGACATAAGATGTCGAGGTCGCGCTTGTATCCAGTGTAAGCTCATTACCCACCGTGGACAGGCTCGTGCCATCCCAGTCAAACTTCTGGGCGACCACCTTGTTGTTGTCCATCCATGTCACCACAAAGGTGCCGTCATCCAGGGTTGCGACCGCCGCAAAGGCTTGATCGCCCAGTGCACCGCTGCTGACCTTAAACTCAAAGCCGACAGGCTGGCCCGTACCGTCATAAAGCTGGCCGTAGACACCTTCGCCGTCGCCGTCCTGACCATCCGATTGCCAGACAATCACATGACCGCCCGCAAGGGTGGCATGCGTGGCGTCAAACGTCGCAACGGACGGCTCCGTCTGGTCAAGCGCAACTTCTGTGTTGATCTGGTGATCCGTGCCGGGATCCGCAACCGGCGGAGGAGTTGGCGCTGGAACAGGCGAGATCACGTCCATATCCAGGATGCGTGCTTCGATGTCATAACCGTTGCCGTCACCGCTGTCGGACTGCCAGGTCACAACAACCTCGCCGTCTGCGTTCAGGGCAGCATCAATGTCAGCTTGCGTACCGGTTGTGCCCGCATGCACGACAAAGGCATCCCCAATGGAACCACCCTGAGCATCAAACCGCTGACCGTAGACATTCACATCATTGCCGACATCCGTTGTCTGCCAGAAGACAACGAAAGTGTCGTCCGCAAGCACAACCACATCGCCAGACTGCGTCATGTTGGTACCGCCCGATGTCCCATTCCCTGCGGAAACCTGGATTTCAGCTGTGGTCGCGATACCATTGGCATCAAAAAGACGCATGACCATGCCTTTGTGATCAACCGTCGTGCCATCCCATGCGTTCCAGACAACAACGAAACCACCATCGCTGAAACTATCTGCGGCAGACGCAGATTGGCGGTCACCACTGGCATTGTGCAGGATGAAGGAGCTCACAGATTCGACGCCGCTGGCATCAAAAATGCGGCCATGGACATTATCACGGCTACCGCTGGTGGACCAATCCGTCCAGGTCACCAAAACCCTACCATCAGAGAGCTCTGCAAGAGCCGGCAGAGCCTTGCCTGTCGAAGCATCCAGGGACTGGCTGACTGAATTCACCAGATTGCTGTTGGTGTCATAGAAATTGGTTCGCAGCACACCTGCACTATCAAACCAGGAGATTACGTGACCTCCAGCGTCAAGTGCTTCAACATCAAAGGGCGCCGGCCAACCGGCCGCGTAGTTTGCCGCCGAGGCATCCAAGGTCTGTTCGGCCCCAACAACGTCAAGGCCGCTTCCATTCCAACTGAATTCCTGAGTGTGAACGCTGAGCGTTCCATCTGAGGCTTCGCTATACCAGGCAACTAGGAAATTACCATTCGCCAGGACATCGACCTGTGCATGTTTCTGATCACCGGCCGCATTTGCATTCACCTGGAATTCAAAACCGACAGGCTGGCCCGCGCTATCATAAAGCTGGCCATAAATCCCGCCCTGATCACCGTCCTGACCGTCAGACTGCCACACAATCACATGACCGCCCGCAAGGGTGGCGTGCGTGGCCTCAAACGTCGCAACAGATGGCTCCGTCTGGTCAAGCACAACTTCTGTGTTGATCTGGTGGTCGGCAGCCGGGTCCGCTACAGATGGCGGAGGGGTTGGCGAATCGAATTCCAGCACCTTGGTGACGACATCATAATCACCACTTTCGTTGGACTGCCAGCTGACGACGACCTTGCCATCCGCCATGGTCGAGATTTCGGGGACCACCTGCAGGCCGGCTGGGGCATCCGAGATCAAGAATTCGCTATCAATCTTTTGGCCACTAAAGTCTATTAGCTGGCCATAGATGCTCTGATTGCCGGCATCCCCATCATCCCAGACAACCAAAATCTTGCCGTCGCTAACGACTGCAGCAGCCACTTCTGCGTTGGCAAAGACACTGCCATCAGAGATTTCGAAGAAGGATGCATTCGAATCCACCTGACCATCTGCCAGGACCACACGACCGTTAACGGGCCCGCCGTAGGTGTACCAGATTTCCATGAACTCACCGTCCGGCAATTCCACGATCTGCAGACCATTCTGGGTTCCAGAATAGCTGGAATTGGTTTTCACCGGCGTGGAAGTACCGGTCGAGTTATAGGAATAGGCGTAAACGTTGTCACCATAAGGCACCCAACGGAAACCCACTACAACGTCGCCATCAGTCATCTGGGTCACATCGGTGATCAGAAGCGAGCTTTCCGGCCACGGCTGGAATGAGCCGCCTGACGTTGAGGTGTCAGTTTCATCAAAAAATTCTATCCAGCCGCGCTTACCTGCACCGGTACCAGCCTGCCAGGCAATCACAAAGCCGCCATCATCTTTTGCTTCAATCTGGGTCAAGCCGAAGGTGCTGGTGCCTGCGACATCTGTCGCAATCTTGGTGCCATCCGCGGTCAGGTTCGTACCATCAAAATCATATCGCTGGACAAATACGCCATCGTCCGCTGCCCAGGAAACAACGAATGATCCGTCATCATAAGCCGCAATAGAGACCCCTACCTGAGCCCCAGATCCTGCTGCATCAATCGCCACCGCTGACGTGAGCGCATTGCCTTCAGCATCGAATATCCGAACATAGGCCTTGCCGGTGTTGTCATCCTGCCACGCCACGGCATATGCTGTGGAAGATAAGCCCGCTACTGCTGAATAAAGCTGATCACCAGTAAGGTTGGCATTAACTACCACTTCAGGCGTACTAGAATAAGTCATCGACACACTCCCGTCACAATATAATAGGGCCGCCTCCAAACAAGAGTGGACGCCTATAAAATTCGGATTTATGAATCCCCAAATCACACCTTTAAATAGAAAGGCACGAGATTGACGGATAGCGGGCCATTGTTATTGTGTCAAATACAATTTCATAAAATTCCTGGAATATCATGCGAGATGCATATCCACTTCAATGCCAGGAAGATGCGCATCCTAAAAGAACTGCTTCTCGCGAGTTTGGGGCGTTCTTGCGATATGGCGTCAATGTCCGCTTCCCCTCCCCCTAGCAGAGATGCAAGTTCCCCAAAATCCGAAAACGACATTAATTTTGTCCAGAAATTCCTGGACACATTTAGTGTCTCTTTTCACGCATAAGATAAAGGGCTGACAGAGGCGACTATGTAGCAGCGATGTCGCACCCACATTATCTAGTATGTTCGTTGGACAGAACTAGAGGCACAGGACAGCCACTGTCCCGCGACACTAATTTTGTTACTTTTCGACATTAGACTCAAAAGTCGCCCAACTGCGCAAGTAGACCCGAAAAAGATAGCCTTCGCCCTAAAACGCTCTAGCCATGCACTGTCAGATCAACAGGCAGCCGCCTGACACGCGTACCTGTCGCCCTGTATAGCGCATTCAGAACGGCGGGCTGTATTACACCTTGCAGGCGCTCTCCCATCCCCATCGGGGTTTCCTGGCTATCAACCAACTCAACGACCACCTCCGGCTCCTGGCCTATTCGAGCAATCCCGTAATCATGAAAATTCGACTGTTCGACCGCACCGCCCCTAACAGTGATTGCGTCATGAAACAACATGGACAGAGCAAACACGGCAGCACCTTCCGCCTGCTGCCGAACCCCATCAAGGTTCACGATAACACCGTTATCCAACACCAGTGAGATCTTGGTAACGCTGAGAGAGCCATCCTCCCCTTTTTGCACTTCTGCAAGGCAGGCATGGTAGAAGTTGATGTCACCGCTTTCTTCTGCACCGTACGCAAAACCCACTGAAACACCTCGCTGTTCAGCCTTCTTTAACAACTCACCCAACCGTCTCAGCACATAGCGCGCACGTTCCGATGCTCCAATATTCTTCTTTCGAAACTCAATCTGGTCTTCTCCCAATTGCTCACACAATTCGTCCAGAAACATTTCTTTCGCTGTCGACGTGTAGCCGTGGGATATGCCGCGCAGAATACCAATCGGCATTGGCCTGTCTTCCAGGGTGCCGTGCACCTTATAGTTAGGCACCCGATAGGGTGCAGGTTCCGCACCCGCCCACACAATACCGTCCCCACCTTCCTTATTCCGATACATGGGATTGGAATTGAATTTGATTGCAGACATCGCGGCCAATCTGCTGTCCCAGGATACAATATGTCCCCTTTCATCCACCGAAGCAGCGATCCTGTTGACCGCTAGCGTACGGTAATAATCATGCTGAATATCGTCTTCCCTTGTCCAGATCACCTGAACCGGCCTACCGATAGCTTGCGATATTTCTACAGCTTCGATCACAAAGTCTTCTTGGGCCCGCCGGCCAAAACCGCCCCCCATCAAGGTTGTGTTGAGGGTGATTGCGCTTTCTGGCCAACCAAAATGCTTGGAAACAAAATGAACAGTGGTTCCCGGACTTTGGGTCGGCGCCCAAATTTCACACCCGTCGCCCTTTACATGGGCCGTACAGTTCATCGGCTCCATCGTCATATGGGCTACAAAGGGAAACTCGAATGTTGCCTCAAGTATTTTATCGGCGTCGCCCAATACCTCGTCGACGTTTTGCCCCTCCGATAAAAAAATAGTCTCAGGGTTATCCAAATGACCATAAAACCTGCTTACAATTGAGCGGCTGTCTTCGCCTGCGAAAGAGCCTTCATCCCACTCAATTTCAATCAAGTCCCTCGCCTTTTTTGCTGCCCAAAAACTATCAGCTACAACAGCCAAACCGCTACTTACCAGCACTGCCCCAATAAACCCTTTCACGGTTTTGGAATTCTTAAGCGAATATGATCGCAAACGCCCGCCGAATACCGGACACCGCGCGACTACCGCTGTAGCCATGCCAGGAACACGCACATCAATGCCGTAGATCGCTTTTCCTGTAACTTTTGCCTTTGCATCCAAGCGGGGAAAACTCTTACCAATCAGCCTAAACTCTTCGGGCTGACGAAGAGGCAAGTCTATTTCTGATAGGGCCAGGCCTGTTGTGTATGCTGCCGCCTCGCCAAAGGTCATTGAGCGGCCGTCGATGTCGCAAAAAATTTTCCCCTCTTTTGTCCGAAGTGTTGCAACCGGCACCTTCCAAGCCTTGGCGGCCCCCTCCAGCAGCAAAAGCCTCAAGCGAGCGCCCGCCTGCCGATGAAAGTACCAGCCTTCGAAAGAGCTAATTGACGCCGTAGTTCGCTGTGGCCCGAAGCGCTCTTCACACGCATAGGCCTGCTTAACCTCATCAATCTGGTGCCAAGCGGCATCAAGCTCTTCAAGAAAATATTGTGCCAAAAGGTTCGTTACACCCTGGCCCATTTCAGAGCGGCTTACATAAAAAGTGATGCTGTTATCCGGGTGCAGATCGCATAGCGAATACATAGCCATTTTGGGAAGATCCGGTGTTTCGGCCCTCAACGGAATTGACGCTCCAGAAATAGAGAGTGCAAGAACCCCAGCGCTTGAAAGACCCACTTTAAGAAAAGACCGACGGGACACGGTAGGGCTGCTGCGGGCTTTCATGCTCTCTCTCCGGGATGCATTGAACATCCATGGTTTGTAGCCGAAAGCAACCTATCTTGCAGGTGAACAATGTTGATAATAACCATGCATGAAATTCATGGTCACCCGCCAGCTGGCTGGCTTTCGATTGTGCGGTGCTGGGCGTATTAATTCTGCTCATAGTTAACATCAACACTACAAATTTGAACTTTGCTGAATTCTCCTCAATTTTCTTGGAAACCATTGAGGAGACTGTAAATGCGTGCGCTCGTTAACCTGGTGGCACCCCTGATAATCGCCAGCAGTGTCCTTGCAGAGGATCTGCCGCCCCCCGAGACAGATGCGATCACACGCCATCCGATAGCAGACATCGCCTCAGAGGCCGCATTGAGTTCCGCCCCACTATTGAGAGGGTTGCTCAGCCTGCCCAATGACGCCCATTTTCCCGACCAAATCGAGAAAAACATACTGTGGTTAACGCTGCAGTTTAAGAAACGGGGTTTCGACGTTCGCCGCGTTGAAACAGAAGGCCTCCCACTACTTCTGGCAAGCAAACATGTTGATCCTGACGCGCAAACCACACTGATTTACCTTCAGGCAGATGGCCAGCCCACCGACCCAGAGAAATGGGACCAGGCATCACCTTTTACTCCTGTTTTCAAAGCGCCAACACCAGATGGCTGGGAAAAGAAGCCTTGGCCTTCAGCGGCGTCAGGCCCCCTACCAGACGCAGACTGGCGCGTTTTTGCCCGCTCCGCATCCGACGCAAAGGGCCCGATTGTCATGCTGATCGCAGCCCTGGATGCGATGGAACAACAGGGATTAAGGCCCACCACCAACCTGAAGCTTGTCATGGATTTCGAGGAAGAGCTGGGCTCACCAAACCTTCCACTGGCGGTAGATCAAAATCGGGATCTGTTCGACGCCGACCTGTTACTTATCTTCGATGGACCTCGGCACCTCAGCAATCAACCGACATTGTTTTTCGGCGCCCGGGGCATTGCCAGGATTACGCTAAAATCCTTCGGCGCGAAGGCACCGCAACATAGCGGAACGTTCGGGAACTACGCCCCGAACCCAGCTCAAGACATGGCAATCTTGCTGGCTTCCATGAAGGACCAACATGGCCGCGTCCTTATTGGCGGCTTTCAGGATGGTATTGTAATCAGTGACACCGAAATGAAGGCCCTCAGGGAGGTGCCAGACAACGAACAGGCCATGTTGGAACACCTGGGCGTCAAGTCACCGGAACGCGTCGCGTCGACTTACCAGGAAGCCATGCAGTATCCGTCGTTAACACTTCTCGGGATCGAGAGCGGCTGGACAGGCAAGCAGACAAGGACAATCGTTCCCGCCACTGCAACTGCTGAACTGGACATACGGCTTGTACCAGAGAAAGACCCAGAGGCGCTCATCCACCTCCTGCGGGAACACATTCAGGCCCAAGGGTTTCACATCATAGCCGGCAGCGTTCCTACCGAGAATGAACGCAAAACCTATGACCGGCTGATTGCCTTTGAACACAGAATATCCTACGGCGCCTTTCGCACAGCGTTAGATTCAAAGGCCGCCATCTGGGCCATACGTGCCATGACAAAAGCGTTTGGCCACGCGCCGGTTCAAATCCGGATTGTTGGTGGTTCGATCCCGATATCACCGTTTGTCAATGCCCTGGATATTCCGGCAATCGGCGTTCCAACGGTTTATCTGGAAAACAACCAGCACAGTCCGAATGAAAACCTCCGATGGGGCAATTATGTTGAGGGCATTCAGACCTTCTTTTCCCTACTGACAGAAGAGAGCGACCCCAGATGACCTCCATAACCACCAAACTAGCCAATTGCTCTGTAGGCATCGCCTTCCTGGCTTTGGGAGGAACAACATCTCCCGCATCCGCAAACGACAGGGGACCATATCTGGAGCAATGTCAGGTCGAAGGCATCAGTGGGCATGTCGATTGCGGTTCCATTGAGGTACCGGAAAATTGGCAGGACCCAGACGGTCGCAATATCTCCCTAAATATTGTCGTTTCCCGTGCGACTGAAGTCGGTGCAAAACTCGCCGACCCTCTGGTGTTCGTAGCTGGCGGTCCGGGTATAGATGTTACCTCCTCCGCAGCGTGGCGAAGCCAAAGCTGGGCCAAAATCCGTACGACGCGGGATCTGGTCTTCATTGATGCGCGCGGCACCGGCGGCAAGAAAGCATTGAAATGTGACTATCCTGGCCCACCCGAAGCCTACGCCACCATTATCGGGAAAATCTGGTCTGCCGACCGCTTCAGGCACTGCCTCCATCATCTTGGTGCCAACCATGACCTGTCCCAATACACGACGATCAATATCGCTACTGATCTTGCGTATGCCGTGAAGCTGTTAGGGTACAGGAACGCCAACTTTGTGGGGTCCTCGTACGGCTCCCGCGTCGTTATGGAACTGATGAGCCATCGCCCGGACCTCGTCCGCACAGGCATTACGGTTGGCATGGCTATTCCAAGAAAAAACGGAATCAATGATCTTGGGAAGCAATTCAAGGATGCGCTCGAAGCCCGCGTCCGACAGTGCAATCAAACACCAGCCTGCAATCAGGTCTACCCCACCTTTTACGAAGACTTCACAAAGATTGTCCGCCGGCTGGACGAAGGGCCAATTGAGGTGGAATTAGAAAACCAGGCTTTGGGAGGCACCGAGAAAATCTCCCTATCGAAGGGCTCTTTTCTTCATATCGTTCGCAACCTGCTTTATGACGCCAGGCGGTCAGCCCATATCCCCAAACTCATACAAGAAGTTGCCATGGGCAGGAACAATGGCCTTCTAGCCGACTTCGCGCAGCGTTTCGAACCTGGGCAGGCCAAGATGCTCGCTGATGCCATGTGGGCCACCATTCAATGCAGCGAGGATTTCAAGGGAACCGACCTTGACCATGTACAAAAGTCTAGTGTCACGAACTTCTATGGCCTGGACCGCGTAACCAACATAGCCAAACTGTGTGGCTTTTGGCCTCAGGCGCCCCACCCGGAAGCGCACTCGGAATATGCCGCATCGGCCCACCCCTTATTGATTTTCAACGGCTCTGCAGACCCTGCCACTCCTCTATCATGGGCTACAGATCTTGCATCCCAGCGCTCGAACACCTTTGTTACGGTTGTACCTGGTGGCAGTCATGGGCTTGGTTTTGTCTGGGATAACTGCTTAGTGCCATATGCGGACACATTCTTAACGACACAGGATGACAGCGGCCTCCGGGACGCGCAGGCATGTATCGCAAGAACACCGATGCCGGAGTTCAAGTAATGAACAGTGCCTTTGTGGGAATGCTACCCGACAGGGAGGAGGTGCGAAGGAGAAATACCTGAGTAGCGGCGAAAACATACCGCCATGTGATCCGCAGAACTAAAGCCACAAAACCGGGCGACTTCCTTGACGCTTTTGCCACCCTGCTCAAGCAGTGCTGTAGCCGTCTCCATTCGAATTTGTGAAACCATGAAGGCTGGTGACAGGCCAGTTTCAGCCTTGAACCACCTGTAAAAGCTTCTGCGAGACATAGCCATATGATCGGCCAATTCTTCAACAGAAAGGTCTCGACGCAGGTTTTGTCTTATCCAGGCCAATAACGCAGCGACCTTTGGGCCACTGGCTTGAGCGGCCAGAAGCATGCTGAGCTGGCGCTGACTACCTGAGCGCCGGTACGGAACCACAAGTTCCTTTGCAACCGAAAATGCTATTTCATCTCCGTACCAGCGAGCAACAAAGTCAAGCGCCAAATCTATCCCGCTAGCCACCCCCGCGGACGTTGCGATGTGTTCTGTCACTGAAAACAACTTGTCCGGATCAACCGTTAACGCGGGATATCTTGCTTCCAATCTCAATGCTGCCTGCCAGTGAGTGGTCACCAGAAGGCCATCCAGAAGCCCGCTTGGAGCCAGCAGGAATGTACCATTGCAAATGGAAACGATAAAGGTACCCGTTTTATGGAGCGCCCATAGCTTTTCGGCCAGCGCTTTGCTCTTTTCAACCTTCTCAAGGCTGGCGATATCCCCACCGGACAGGATAAGAACATCAAGGTCAACTTCCGGTGATACAAGGCTGCCATCTACACTAACCGTCATGCCATTGGAGGCCACAACAGATTTTCCATCCAGTGAAAAGTACGACAGCTGGCATTTTTTCTCCGATGAATGCTGCCGTGAAAGCCTTCGGGCAGTAGCATCTGCCACGCTAAACACGTCTGCGGGCCCCGTGACATCCAGGGACTGAAAGCCATCGAATACCAGAAAACCGATTTTTCGCACTGCCCGCTCCTTGGTTGGCACAAAATAACGTATATGCGGCACCAGAACTCTTGCCACAGAAACTATAATCCCTTCCGTAAATTGTCAAAGATACCCGGAAAGGACTACGCTAATGGAAATTACAACGGCTAAAACCTTCACCGCCCCCCGCCCTTGGGGCAACAAGGAAGTGGCACGATTTGGCGACATAGGTGTTCGCATCCACTGGACAGATCAACCCTATATCTGGCACGAAAATGACGGCGACGAAGTCTTTGTCGTCCTCGATGGTGCCGTAACGATGCAAGTTCGCATGGATGGCACCGAAAAGAATATCGAAATGCTACCAGGAGACATCCTTTCCATCAAAGAAGGCGAAGAGCATCGCGCAATTCCCACGCCCGAAGCCCGCATTCTCGTCATTGAAAAAATGGACAGCGTGTGATGACGGCCCGCGTTATACTCTCACCATGCTGGACCGGCACACGCGAATGGGGATGGTACCCCTGGCTGTCTCGAGAGCTCACTCAAAATGGCGTGCCTTTTGGTTTTGCCGATATGCCCAACCCCGATCTCCCGGATGTCGATACCTGGTCATCTGCACTCCTGGACCGCATTGATCACACCGCAATTCAAGAGACTATCTTGGTTGGGCATAGCCTGGGATGCATAAACATTCTGAACGCAATTGCTCAGCTCCCCCCCAATAAACCACATTTCAAAGCCGTGGTGTTCATTGCGCCTTTCACCCACCCCCTGGGTGTTACCGCAGTGGACACTTTTTTCACATTGTCAGTTGCTGCCAACCTGTCGAAACTGCCAGCAAGATACACGTGGGTTATAGCCTCCGACAACGACCCATACATTCCTGATACCTGGGCCAATCTGGAGCGCCTCAACAAGGGATCAAAGGCAAACACTCTGGTACTGCACGGCAGGGCCCATTTCTCGGCTGCTTCCGGTTGCACCGAATTGCCCGAACTATCGACTCTTATCCAGTCGATCCTGGAGTGTGACGATGAATATATCTAAGAACACGGCGCTACTCTTGATCGATTGGCAGCAAGGCTTTGACAAAACCACCCATTGGGGAACCGAGCGAAACAATCCTCATGCTGAGGAGCGGGCCCAGATGCTCCTCTCCTTTTGGCGCGCAACAAAAAAGCCAATCTTCCACATTATTCATGACAGCCTGGAATCAGACAGCCCCTTGAAAGTGGGCAGACCGGGGGGCCGTTTCAAAAGCGGCCTGGAACCCTTTGTCGGCGAGTGCGTCATCAAGAAAAACGTCAACAGCGGTTTTATCGGAACGCAATTGGAGAGATCCCTGAACAAACTTGGAATCAAGCAATTGGTCATTAGTGGTCTCACAAGCAATCACTGCGTCTCGACCACAACGAGAATGGCTGGCAATTTGGGATATGAAGTCCTTGTCGCTGAGGATGCCTGTGCGTGTTTTGACCGCGTATCCGCCTCGGGCACCCACTATCCTGCACAGCTCGTACATGACGTCAGCTTGGCCAACTTAGATCGCGAATTCTGCACCGTACTTCCGAGCATAAAAATTATTGAAGCACCGTTTCATAGAACCGCTTCTATGGAATAGAATCATCCCTGCCAATAACAAGACAGGGATGATATAGAGGCTGCCAAGAAGGCCCTATACCGCTCCCGGCTATGCTTCTATAACCAGCTTGCCAATCATACTGCCGCTTTCCAAGACTTCATGGGCTTTGGTAAAGGCCCCTGCTGAAAAGCCTTCTAGTTTCCTGGCCATGGTTCCCTGCATTTCCCCGTCATCAACCAGGCAGGCAATTTCACTCAAGATTTCTTTTTGGCGTGCCATATCAGCTGTTTGGTAGGTGGAGCGCGTAAACATGAACTCCCAGGCGATAGCGGCACTCTTATGCATGAATAGCTGGATATCGTGCTTTACTTTAGCGCTGGCCAGGAAGCACACAGCCCCTTGCGGTTTCACAAGGTTGGCCGCTATGTCGAAATAGGCGTCTGTGTCGTGACAGCATAAGATATAGTCGAACTGATCAGGCGGAAGAGAACCGACGTCACTATAGGATACGACAGAAGTTGCACCCAAAGCTTTGCACCAGGCCTGGCTCTCTGGCCGGGAAGCTGTCGCAGATACTTCCAGCCCAAGACGCTTCGCCAACTGGATCGCAATTGAGCCAACCCCGCCAGCACCATTAATGATCAGGAATTTCTTGCCCTTGTTATCATCAGTGCGCTCACTTACTCTCAATCGGTCATAGAGCGCTTCCCATGCAGTAAGGCTTGTCAACGGCATCGCTGCAGCTTCTGCAAAGTCCATTGCTTCAGGCTTCAGAGACACAATCCTGGCATCAACTGCATGAAACTCCGCATTGCACCCTGGCCGACGAATGTCACCTGCGTACCAGACCTTATCACCCACCTGAAAATCGGTGACACTGGCACCCACCTTTTCAACGACACCCGAACAATCCCAACCAATAACAGAGAATACGCCATCGTCGGCCTTGCCGCCCCTCACCTTCACATCCACCGGATTTACCGAAACGGCTTTCACCTTGACCAGCAAGTCATGGTCGCCAGGCTCTGGCACCGGCCGTTCTTGCTCAAGGAAACACTGAGGATCTGTGACAGGCAATCCTCGATCAAACCCAAATACACGCATACCAGCGCTCCTAAAATTAATGCAGCCCTTGACATATGCCCTTAGGAACAAAATTTAAAGTATGCACATTTTTGGTTTATACTATCACTTTGTATACTAAG
Organism: Kordiimonas sp. UBA4487; assembly: GCF_002389025.1. Classification (NCBI taxonomy): domain Bacteria; kingdom Pseudomonadati; phylum Pseudomonadota; class Alphaproteobacteria; order Kordiimonadales; family Kordiimonadaceae; genus Kordiimonas; species Kordiimonas sp. UBA4487. The sequence continues at coordinate 303,444 of NZ_DGNR01000002.1, read as the reverse complement.
GAGGCATTGGTGCGAGCAAAAATTGGACAGAGAAATGACCATACCTTCTGCGGCGTCGAAGCCACCCTTGAAGTGATTGGAGGCAAATGGAAGGGTGTAATTCTGTATCACCTCGTCCCTGAAACCCTCCGATTTGGAGAACTCGGGAAGCTCATGCCAAAGATCACTCAACGCATGCTAACCCGCCAACTGAGAGAGCTGGAAGGGGACGGTTTGGTCCACCGAAAGGTATACCCTGTTGTGCCGCCACGGGTAGAATATAGCCTGACAGAAAGAGGCCGAACCCTGGCCCCGCTCATTATGCAGCTTAAAAACTGGGGTGACGCCTACCTGAGCAAAGAACAGCCTGGCACAGGGTTCGACACAGAAACCCCTGGGGATTAGGTTAGGCGCACTAGCCCTGCCCCTTCGCAACAGCACGAACCCATTGAATGACCAGCGCCAGCATCTGTTCATCAGAATTACACGCCTGATTTAGAGATGCCCATGTCGGAAACGCAAGCAGGTGAGCAACCGTCACCTGAAGCTCGGGCGTGACATGTTCTGCGACAGCCAAAATGTCCTTGCTAACGTCTGCCAAGAATCCTTCGAACCCCTCCAGAGCATTTGCAAGTGGCGGTACGTCATCCTTGTCTCTGTATGTCTGATGCCACATTGGCGCCGTACGCCCGTAATAGGCATACAGTGAAGAAAGCGCTGCCTCGCAGCGACTGATCAGGTCGTCATAGCCCATCCATTCCTCAGCGCTGGGCCTGGGGTTCTGGTCGGTCCACCGAGAAGTGCACGCCTTCAGCTGAGCCTCTTCATCTGGGAAGTACTTGTAAACGGTTAGACGCTGGACACCTGCCTCTTCAGCAATTGCTGTCACAGTTGTGGCCTTCGGGCCCACGCGTTCATGAAGCGCAATGATTGCATCCACAATTCGCCCTTTGGTCTCCTCCTGAGCCTGAGCCCGACGGGTCATCTGATATTTTCGCTTGGACATTAAATGAACACCACTGTTTAATAAATTATTGACTCGACTAATCTGGACAGTATATCACATTAAATGATCAAATGTGTTCATTTAAATAAACAGGCGAGTTTGTGATGAGTACCCACAATCAACCTAGCACCCCCCATACCGAACCGACGATGGCGCCCCCTTTTCATGTGGCAGCCGACATCATCTGTTTACCGTCTTGGTTACCTGTACCTGGCGCAGGCATGCTACCTGTTAATTCCTTTCTTCTTCTGGGAAAAGAGCCGATATTGGTGGACACTGGCCTTTCCGCGCTCAAAGACCAATTCCTGAAGGCCCTGGATAGCATTCTTCCGCCGGAGCAACTCCGCTGGATATGGATCTCTCACACAGATGCTGATCACATTGGAAACCTCACCTCTGTCTTGGCACGGGCCCCAAAAGCCGAGGTTGTCACAAATTTCCTTGGCATGGGAAAAATGAATATGCTTGGCTGTGCTCCCGAACACTTTCATATGCTGGAGATCGGACAATCCCTTGAAACTCAGGACCGAGCCCTAACCGCCGTTCGCCCACTCTATTACGATGCGCCAGAAACCATGGGGTTCTCCGACGCCAAGAACAAAACCTTGTTCGCCGCAGATGCCTTTGGCGCACTGCTGTCACAACAATATATGCAAGCGGAAGACATCCCTGCAGTTGACCTGCGAACTGGCCTCATGCAGTGGGCACAGATAGACGCGCCCTGGTTAAGCATGTTGGATGATGACAAATTTTCTCGGGCCGTTGAAAACGTTAAATCGGAAGCCCATCAGATTGTATTGTCCGGCCACCTCCCCCCACAACAGTCAGGCCTTGCAGACCTCCCAGCTCTTGTAAAGGAGGCGCAAGAGCACCCACACAACTAACCCTAACAATAAGCCTCCGAAAAGTCGGCACGCCCAGCCCCTAACAGGCGTGCCGACATCCCTCGCAGACAATTGAGACCGCCCCCAACAAACTCGCCCCATTGGGACCGCAAGGTTACCCTACACAGGCCCAAGCAAAACGCACCCATTTGCGAGCTTCACGCCAGACACTACTGGGAGTTTTTGTGCGCGTTTAGTTCGATCAAGGAGTTAATCCAATGACCCGCGATTTCTCCCTGCTGGAGCAGGCAAAAGTATACTCATTTGACTATCTTTCGTCCCTTGCTAACCGAAGGGTCTTCCCAAGCATAGATAGCCTTGAAGCGATGGAGAAACTGGACGCGCCATTGCCGGAAAGCCCGCATCAGAACAAGAAGTGCTGCGTCGCCTGCATCAGTACGGCAGCTCAGCCACAACTGTGACCGCTGGTGGGCGCTTTTTTGGTCTCGTGGTGGGAGGGGCGCTCCCGATAAGCCTGAGGCTGGCACATTCTCTATGCTGAAGCGTGGCCGCGTCATCGGACTTGAAGTCGTCGTAGGCTTCCAGCAATTGCCGGCCTTAAGCCGGAGCCTGCTTCGCTGCGCTGCAACCCAGGCCTTCCCAGCCCTCCAAAGCGCAGATGAAGGCATCATCCTTCCCACAACCCCTTCGTGTGGATGATGACCCGCGGCCCGGCTGCCTACTCGCAGCTGGGCCGCTCCCTTGCCAGGCACTGCGACGTCCACTCGCATGACAACAGCAGCTACATTACCGAACGAATACACTGAAAAGCACGGAGATAGCTTGCAAGCATTATCCAAGCACAACTTAGGAACATGATAAGGAGACGCGGAAGAACTTGTTCAATCAGTAATTTTGAAAAACACAGCTTATCTCAGCTGCATCGCGGAACACACACAATGAAACGAAACCCATCAAATGCGATCAGGATTTCGCGCGAAACCGCTTTACCTTGGCCCTGTTTCCGCAAACTGTCATATCGCACCAACGGCGGTTTTTTTGACGGCTATAGTCCAAGAACATCCAGGCGCACTGGTGCCCCTGGCATTGGCGAACTCGGCTAACACGCTCAGGATCCAAAAGAATACTTTCTGCATCTTGCACAATTTTCCATAACACTGATCGCAAGGAGGGGCTTGCCCCGCCGAATGTCAAAACGAACGCACCATCTCTAAATTCAATGGCGCTATTTTCACAGGTTTCTTTCCTCCAGCGGTTGAAAGCTTCCATCATATCCGGTGAAACCTTTCGCCCGCTGACAACACAAGAGAACAAATGAAACAGATCTTCTCTCAGGCATTTGGCGTCCGAAAGAAGCAAGTCTGAACCTTCTCCTGACACCTTAACAGCTGCCTCGACTTGCTGAGCCGATAGAGCCCCAGCTTGAACAGCCCACTGAGCCAGTCGCGAAATATCAGAGATAAGTTCCCTTTCCCGCCCTTCGCGCTCATCAAGCGTGTTGACAAAGTCTAACGCCATAGAGCCGCCCGTTAACTCAAAAAAATATTCGTTTCCAATAGCTTGCCCGCCAAATCGGGTGTCAGGAGAAAAATTCATCACAGTAACCTCTTTAAATATGTTTGCAGGTTACCATGTTTTCATGTAACTGTCAAAATGACTAATAACGGTTACAATCTTGTTAGGAGTATAACGCCATGCGGTACCCAGCACTTATTCTCGCTCTTATCTCGATAATCTGGGGACTAACTTGGGTTTCGATCAAACTTGGCGCACATTCCGTCCCTCCGCTCTTTTTTGCAGGGACACGCTTTGTGGTTGCTGGAGTGATTCTGGCTGTAATTTTTTATCCGCGTCTGCAGTGGGCATCATTGTGCAGGGCCGCACTCAAGCTGTCAGTTGTTTCCATATTCCTGATTTCCTTTTGCTACGGTCCTCTTTACTGGGGCATGGCCCAAACATCGTCAGGTCTTGCGGCAGTCATCAACCTATCGTTGGTCCCCATCGGACTGCTGTTGTTTGGCGTTTTAGGAAAACAGGAACAGCTGACGGTCCCAAATATCGCTGGCGTGGTTATAGGCACTGCAGGCCTGATAATTATGTTCCTTCCGGAACTTCAGAATGGGCAAACCGCCAATGCTCTTGGCATTTCAGCCATTGTCACAGGCACTCTTTCTGCCTGCCTTGGCGCGGTACTCACCAAACGCTGGCTCAGTGACTTATCAACACAAACAATCAGCACGACAACTTCATTGTTAGGCGGAATTGGTCTCTTGATGTGGTCATTTGCCAGGGAAACCATCGGCGCTCACACGCTTATCGCTCTGGCAGAACCAACAGCTTTAATTAGCTGGCTTTTTCTGGTCGTGGCAGGCTCGCTCATCGCCTTTACCCTGTACATGCACCTTATAAAGGTTTGGGGCGCATTGCGTGCTGGCCTCTATGCATTCATCGCCCCGATTATTGCCCTGGTCGCAGGGAATGTAATGCTCGATGAAACAATGGAGCCTGTCCAATACCTCGGCGCAGCCATAATGTTTGGAGCAGCGGCCCTCATAACCGGCACACGAATGAAACAGGCGGCACCAAAAACAGCCGCCACCTGTACTATCCCCCAACAATAAGGAATTCCAATGAAACCAATAGCATTGATCGGCGCTCCCAGTAGCGCTGGGGCCTATGCTCCCGGACAAGAGAAAACCCCATCCGCTTTCAGGAGAGCCGGCTTGATCAGTCTTCTGCAGTCCGCTGGGCATACATGCCACGACTACGGAGACACTGAACACTTCCGTTGGACGGCAGACCGACAGTCACCAAAGGCAATGAATGTTGACAAGATTCATGCCACGGCCACGCAACTGGCCCCCCTCGTCGCCCGGGCGCACGCAAACAACTGTATCGCGCTGGTCATTGGTGGTGACTGCACAGTTGAACTGGGTGTGGTCGCCGGCGCCCTGCAATCAACCAACGATGTCGGCATGATTTATATCGATTTCGACGCAGATTTAAACACACCTGAAACAACCACCGATGGCGCACTTGACTGGATGGGGGTCGCGCACATGCTTGGCCTTGATGGCACGGTCGAAAAATTGCGAAGCCTGGGACCACATATACCAATGTTAGGTATGGATCAGGTTTGTCTCTTCGGAGCTGGAAATATAAAGCCACACGAACAGGAAGTTATCACTAGCAACAAAATCAAAATGTTCTCAGCAACTGAAGTCACAGATGCCCCAGTAGCGATCGGTAAAGCCGCACGCAACTGGGCTTCAAGGTTTGAAAAACTCGTTGTTCACCTTGATGTCGACATCATTGATTTTGAAGATTTTCCGATTGCCGAGAACGTTCGAAGAAAGCAGGCCCTCCGGCTTGATACTGTCATGACGGCGCTCTCTGCGATCTTGGAGGCCCCAAACCTGACGGCACTGACGGTGTGTGAAATAAACCCAGACCATAGCTCACCAGACGGTCATGACCTTGCAACATTTGGCCGCAAACTCGCTGCGGCTCTCGGCTAACCAGCAATAACAATCAAGAGTGTCCCATGCTCCTTCTTAACAACCACCCAAACAGCCAGAAAGCGCTCCCTAACGAGATTCAGCAGGCTTTCACAGAAGCAACTTGCCAGGATGTCATCAAATCATTCAGGGCCGTGGGTAGCGAACTCAATGCCACACCTTTACATCAGATGCATAATCTGGCTGACGAGTTTGGTGTTGCCTCGATTGCCATCAAAGACGAAGCCCACCGGTTAGGCTTGGGAAGCTTCAAGGCCCTGGGCGGGGCCTATGCAGTGTTCCGCCATTTTGAGGAAAAGCTTGGCGCACTTGATGACCTAAAACCCGATCAGGTTACATATCAAAACCCGACCTCCCGCGCGATTGCTGCGGCCATCACTGTAGCCTGCGCTACCGATGGCAATCATGGAAAGTCCGTGGCCTATGGCGCAAAGAAAATAGGTGCCCGCGCCCACATTTTCCTTCACCGAGATGTAAATCCTGAACGCGCCGATGCGATCGCTCAGTTTGGTGCAAAGCTACATTATGTGGATGGCACTTATGACGATGCCATTAAATACGCAGAAACAATAGCCAAGGCAAATGGATGGAGCCTGATATCGGATACTTCATGGCCTGGATATGAAGAGGTGCCTCTTACCGTCATGCAGGGATACACTATTCTCGCTCAGGAAATGCTCCAGCATCTTCAGAAGCCCCCAACTCATGTCTTTTTACAAGCGGGAGTTGGCGGAATGGCTGCGGCCATTTCAGCATTTTTCAAATCAGCATTAGGCGAAAGATGCCCCAAGATTATTGTTGTGGAACCTGAAAGCGCTGCATGTATCCAAGCTGGCATTCAACAAGGTTCTCCACATAAGGTTAGCGATGAGACTTCGACTGTAATGGCCATGTTGGAATGCTATGAGCCTTCCCATCTGGCTTGGAAGATTCTCACCCATACGGCCACAGCTACGCTATCCATTGAAGATGAAGCGGCAATAAACGCGTTACGCCTACTGGCGAAGCCTTATGGGAACGACCCACACATTGTTTCTGGAGAAAGCGGCGGCGCTGGGCTTGCCGGCTTTTTGCAGGTTGCATCGAACCCAGACCACAGAAAAGTTTTGGGAATTGATCATCAATCACGCATCCTCGCAATCAACACAGAAGGCGCAACAGCCCCAAAGCTCTATGCCGACCTACTAACCAATCATAGCCGTTTATCGGATGTGCCGGAGCAAGACGCGTGAACAGGAAAAATATAACACTCAATGCTGATCGGTTGCTATCTCGACTAGAACAACTTGGGGCGACAGGAAGAAGCCAGTCCGGTGTTTTGACACGACTGGCAGCATCAGATGAAGACAGAGCCGGACGTGACTTGTTGGTCAGTTGGCTGGAAGAAGCTGGCCTAGAAGTCAAAATTGATGGCATTGGAAACATCTTCGGCCTTTGGAAGCCCCCTCAAGGCCATGATCTTTCCCCGCTCATGATCGGGTCTCACATTGACACTCCAATAAATGCCGGCATTCTGGACGGCTGTTATGGCGTGATCGCTGGCCTTGAAGTTATCCAAAGCCTTCAAGAGGCGGGGCACACAGCTTCCAGGCCGCTCATGGTAGCAGCATTTTCAAATGAAGAAGGCGTTCGGTATGCGCCCGACATGATGGGCTCTCTGGTCTATGCCGGTGGCTTACCTTTGGATGAAGCGCTCGCGACCGTTGGCACCGATGGCACTGTCCTTGGCGATGAATTGCGCCGGATTGGCTACCTGGGCGAAAACCAACCAGGCTTTGTAACGCCGTATGCATATCTTGAACTGCATATCGAACAGGGGCCCATACTTGAACGCAAGGGAATTGACATCGGGGTGGTGGAAAACCTGCAAGGAATTTCATGGCAGCGGGTAACCATCAATGGACAAGCCAATCATGCGGGTACGACGCCAATGTCGATGCGTAAGGATGCAGGTGTCGCGGCTGCCAAGGTTATCACTTACCTGCACGAAACCGCATGCCGCTCTGAAACAAGCGTTGCCACTGTTGGAACCCTGTCCTTCAGACCGAATGCGATTAATGTTGTGCCCTCCCAGACAACCCTGACCGTCGATCTACGAGACCCGTCAGAACAAGAACTCCGGAAACTGGAGCAAGACTTGAAGCATTTTCTATCTGAACTGGCCGCAGATTCTGGACTAAAGATCGAATGTGAAAGGCTGGCTCGATTTGAGCCGGCCGAATTTGCCCCTGAAATTGTCGCCATGATTGAAAAGATAGCCCAGAACGATGGATTGACGACACTAAGGATGACATCAGGTGCCGGCCATGACGCACAGATGATGGCTCGCATTTGCCCATCTGCCATGATTTTTGTGCAAAGCGAAGATGGCATCAGCCACAACCCGAGGGAACATACGCCCACGCCAGACCTTCTAAATGGCGCAAACATCTTACTGAAAGTGATTCTAGAATTGTCGAGAGATAAGAACAGCACACAGGGAGTTGGACAGGAACTTCGGTAATTTGGAGGCTCAGACACCACGCCCATACCTACAGCTTTTCTGCGGCGTCCGCACCAAAGTCACATTGAACTGCTCACTTCAACGAAAGATTTGCTTCATGGCCAATATGCCTCTTTTTTCAAGATTAGCCACTCACCTGGACACCTGCTGCGCCCAAAGCAGGATGAAGAAGGTCCTCTCTGGTTTTCCTGGCCACAGCCGAGATGACATCCGTTTCTTCAAAGGAAGATCCGCACAATACCGCTATCGTGAAAGAGGCCAAGGAACACCTATTGTCTTTGTGGCTGACCCTCCTGTGACACTGGAGTTTTACGACGAATTGCTGGACCGGTATGCCTCCCACTTTCGTGTCATCATTTTTGAGATCCCGGCTATGGGTTTCACTGTCCCACGCTTTGGTCTGGATTTCACCTTTCCGTCCATTAATGACAGCATCATAGAATTTCTGGAATGTGTTGTAGGCCCGTCTGCAATACTGGCCTTTTCCTGCGTCGCGGGGTTAGGGGCAGTTGATATTGCGAACAGGCGCCCAGACTTGGTGAGCCGTCTTGTTCTGATTCAGACCCCGTCCTGGGCTGAAGAAATTCAGTGGAAAAAAACACGAGACCCAAAGAAGATTCTGGCGAAACCCTTCATCGGCCAAATTGTCATGAACTTCCTGAAGAAAAACCGTGCTCCCGCTTGGTTTTCGCTGGTTCTCGGCAACAAAGATTATTACCAGCCCTTCAGCGCAATGGCGCAACAGACAATAGCGGAAGGTGCAGGGTGGGCCCTTGCCAGCGCATTCCAACGATATTTGCCTGATGACGGGCCTGACCTCCCCCTGATCAAGCAGCCGTTTCTCTGTCTCTGGGGTGATCTGGATGGCAGTCATCTGCAAACAGACAAACAGTCCAGTCTGTCATTTGGCCCGAAAGGAAATATTGTCCGCTATCATGACCTGGGCCATTTCCCGGAGCTGGAAAGCGTTGATCGGATCTACGGGGATATCTCTCACTTCATCACAGGCGGATAGCGCGCATCTCCTGCAGCTTTAAAAATTACGCAACCCACAAAGCCCGCGTTTTGAGAGATGGAGACATTCTTCCGACTTGGAGTAGATGCCCGCCCCTTTCGACCGCAGCTGCTGGACATCCGCACCCAACCCTAAAATCCGATTTCAATTGAAACAGTCAGCAGGATCATCGCGACAAATGAGAAAATGATCCAAAGCGGGAAGATGAATTTGGCCCAGCGCCCCCAGCCCACCTGCGCGGTGGCCAGATAAGCCAGCAGCGTGCCGGATGTGGGCGTGATCATATTGGTCAGGCCATTGCCGAACAGGAAGGCCATCACGGTGGTTTGCGGCGGCACGCCCGAAAGCTGCCCGATCGGACCCAAAATCGGCATGCTGACCGCCGCCTGGCCCGAGGTGGACGGGATCAGGAAATCCAGCAGAAGCTGCGAGACAAACATGCCCTGCGCGGCCACGATGGCGCCGCCATCGCCGATCATGCCGGTCAGGCCGTGCACGACCGTATCCAGCACCTGCCCTTCCGACAGCACGATCGACACGGCAGTCGCCACGCCGATCAGGAAGCTGGCCATCAGCACCTTTTTCATGCCGTAAACGAACGCATCGGCCGCTTCGCTGGCGCCAAGGCCACTGGCCGCAGCCAGCGCAACACTGAGCCCGATATAGTAGGCCGACAGGCCATCATGGTGCCAATGCCACCGGTTGGACGCATAGACCAGAAGCGCCACCCCCAGCACCAAAAGAACCAGGCTGGCAGTTTGGCGCGGGTTCAGGCGTTCCTTTGTGAATTCAATGGTCTGTGACTGACCATAGGCTGCGTCGCGGCGCACCACCCACAGCATGAAGGCAATGCCCACAGCCAGGAACACCAGATAGAAAGCGAAACGCACACCGGCGCCGCTGAAAATCTGCAACCCGACAAGCGGCTGCGCGATGGTGAGCGGGATCGGGTTGGTAACAGACGTGAGATAGCCCACTTTCACAGACACCGTGACAATCGCGAGGCCAATGATACGGGACATGCCCAGCCGCTCCGCCATCGCCGCCATCACCGGGATCACAAGCAGATATTCGGACGCCAGCCCAAGGAAGGTACTGCCCGCGGAAAAGACAACCATCAGCCCCGGCACCAAGATCAGCATATTGCCCTTAAAGAGGCTCAGCAGCCGTTCAAGCCCGGCGTCAATCGCGCCCGTTCGGGTCAAAATCCCGAACATGCCGCCAATGATCAGCACCATGAAGATCAGGCCCGATGCCCGGTCCAGCCCCTTGGGGATCGCCATGGCGGTTCCAATCAGGCCAACGGGTTTGGCGATGTCCTGGCTTTCACTTGGCACCGCGAACAGGCTGGCGGGCGACCGGTCTTTGTCCAGCACCTGATAGCTGCCCGGCACAACCAGCTTGCCGTCGCGCGCATAGCGGCCAGAATCGACCGCATAGGTCAGCACCATGGCCAGCAGCAGAATGCCCAGCAAAATCACGATGGGATTGGTGGTTTTCTTGCGCGCCTCGGCCTTGATGTCCGCCGTGCTGTCAGCAGTGGCCTCTTCCTTACGGGTGTTGATCTCAAGGCTCATTCGGCGGTCACTTCCCTTGGCTTATGGGTAACAGAATATGGGATGGACGGGTTTCGTCCATAAAAATCCGGTTCCGGGCACGCATGGTGGTGGTCCAGTTCCCTTCCGGCTCACCCGTATTGGGGTTCAGGTCGAAATGCGGAAAATTGCTGCTGGCAATATCCACCCGGATACGGTGGCCTTTGCGGAACAGGTTGGCGGTGGCGAACAGTTCAATCGTCAGCTCATACACCCGGCCAGCCTCCATCAGTTCCGGATGCTCCCAATCGTCGCGGTAGCGCGCGCGCAGGATGCCGTCGGTGATATTCATGGCGAAACCGGCTGGATAGTCCTTGCCAGGGGGATACACATCCACCAGCTTGACCGTGAAATCCGTGTCCGGGCAATCAGACGCCACCCACAGCCGCGCCTCAATCGGCCCGGCGACGCGGATGTCGGCCTCAAGCGGGGCTGTCTCGAACGACAGCACGTCAGGCCGGTCCTTCAGGTCCCGTCCGGGCGATGTGCAGCCGAAGAAGCTGTCCTGTTCGCGCTGATCAAAGGCCCCGCCAGTCATCAGCGGCTCGCCTGATGTCACGGCGCCGCCGATGGTTGGCGTGGGCTGCCGGGGGTCGTAGATATAGTCTTCAAAAGCTTCGCGCCCATGCGGCGCCTGCGGGCGCAGGCTGCCACCTTTCGTCAGGAAAAAGGCCGTGGGCGCGCCCTGGCCTACCGGCCAATCGGGGAAGCTCAGCCACCGGCCGCCGTGGCTCAGGCGCCCGCTTGCATCTGCGTCGCCACTTCCGCCGCCCATGACAAACAGGCTGACCGGCTTATGTTCATCAAACATCGCGTCGGCCTTGCCCTTCAGATAGCGGTCAAACCAGTGCAGGCGATAGTCAAGATAATCCATGCCGAAATGGTGTTCAAAAACAGCGTCGTCGCCAAAGTCCACGTCACCGGCATAGGAAAAGGACCGCTGCCCGTGGGTCCAGGGCCCCATGGTCAGAAACACGGGGCTTTTGCGCCCCTCCCGAAGGCCCTGATAATTGGTGATTGAGGTGGCCACATAGGGGTCATACCAGCTGCCCATTACCATCACCGGGATGTCAGGCATATCACCGTACCGCCCGAGGGCCGACAGGCCGCGGCGCTGCCAGAAAGGCCCGTATGTGCCGTTCTGCCACTGTTCGAACAGGTAGGCCTCATATTCCGGCGCGGCGCTCAGGGGTGAATGCCCGGGCGTCCAGGGCATGTCGTGGAACCAGTCTGTCAGCCTGACGGCTTCAAGCGCGGCTTTGCGCGCCGGGTCAGCGGCTGTTTTGGGGCTGAGAAGCGCATGCTTGTAGGCCCAGGTGACCTGCTTCAGCTCAAACGCGCCGCCGCGGCGGATGCCGCCATGATAGGCGCTGGCGAAACCGCCTGAGTCCATGAACATGGCGGAAAGCCCGGGCGGATTCAGGCAGGCGGCGGAAATTTGTGTGTGCGCGCCATAGGACACGCCAAAAGTACCAATCTTACCGTCGCACCAGGGCTGGTCCACAATCCAGGCCATGGTGTCAAAGCCGTCCTCGGCTTCATTCAAATATTTGGAAAAGGTGCCTTCTGACCCATAGCGGCCCCGGCAATCCTGCATCACAACCACATAGCCGTGGCGGGCGAAATAGCGGGCGATTTCTGTCCTGGGGCGCGGCGCGGGGTGGGCGACAGACCGCTCTGACCTGTTCAGCCCCTGCTTGCCATATGGCGTGCGTTCCATCAGGACCGGCCATCTGCCGGACTTGAGGTCACTAAAAGCGCTGGGGAGATACACGTCTGTTGCCAGGCGGACGCCGTCACGCATTGTGATCATGACATCCTGCATGACTGTAAGCTCTTGCGGCGATGTATCCTTGCCGATGTGAACCAAGATGGAACTCCCCAACTACGCGATTTGATCTGTGAAGCGGATGCTCCACCCGGGTTCGAATACAGCCGGAACCCGGGTGGAAGCGTTTGGCCCATGGAGCCAACATTGTGTGAAACGGGCACCCCGAACAGGTGCCCGGTCCGGTGCTTAGAATTTGGCCCGGAAGCCCACAGAGAAGCGGCGACCCAGCACATCATAGGTGCCTGCATCCGTGTTGTGGTTACCGCGCGAGGCGTCCCCAATCAGCGGAGGCTTGTTGTTGAAGACATTGTCGATGGTGGTGTAGAGCGACAGGTCATCCGTGAACTGGTAGCTCACCGTGGCATCGAAATAATGCTGGTCACCGATATAGGGGCGGAAGAGGTTCTCGGGCTCTTCGTTCCCAAGGGCCACGCGTTCGTCCGTTACCTTGCCGATATAGCGGTAGCGCACGGAGGCGGTCAGCGCGTCGCGGCGGTAGGTTACCCGGCCGGTCATGCGCCATTTCGGGTTGGCCCGGCCACAGATTGTACGCACGCCCACGGCGCCCGCGCATTCGTTGGCCTCAAGGATCGGGCTGCCCTGGGTGATCGAGTCAAACAGCCGCGTGCCCGCAAGCTTGATGTCGAAATCGCCGCCCATGGCTTCGAACCCGTAGGCTGCGTTAAAGTCCACACCCTTGGTCTCAAGCGCCGCGATATTCTGGTTGAACAGCGACACTTTCGACAGCTGACCATCGCTTTCACGGGCCGTCAGCACGGCACAGAAAGGATCGTTCAGATCAAGCGCAACCGCGCAAGCATCGATCGTGGACTGCAGACCACCGCCAAACGTCGCGATCGCATCCTGGATTTTGATGCTGTAGAGGTCGGCTGACAACAGAAGCCCCGGCACAGCCTCTGGCGTATAGACAGCGCCGATCGACCATGTGTCGGAGGTTTCCTCGTGCAGGTCCGGGTTGCCGCCGAACAGGGCTTCAATCTGGATATTGTCCTGCGTGTAGGTGTCGATATTGGCCTCAGGAACGCCCAGCTGGACACAGAAGTCTGCCTCAGCCGCTGTCCGCGTTGGGTTCCGGACGATGTCACAGAAATCAGTCGCGCCAGGAAAGCCGTTGGATTGACCCAGGAACAGTTCGTTGATGTTCGGGGCCCGCACAGCACGCTGGTAAAGGCCACGGAACTTGATGTCAGGGACCGGGCGCCATTCGCCGCCGATCTTGTAGCTCGTGACACCGCCCGCAGTTGAATAGTCAGAGAAACGGATGCCCGCTTCAAGACCCAGATATTCTGCGCCTGTTACGCCTTCCAGGATCGGGATAACGCTTTCGAGATAAATCTCTTTCACGCTGTAGCTGCCTGCGGTGTCGAGACCGCCAGAGAAGCCGTCAATATCGCCGGCCTGCAGCACAGGGTCATTGAAGTTTTCGGCACTTTCCTTGCGGTATTCCACACCCACAGCAACACCGAGCGGGCCTGCTGGCAGGTCCATCACATCACCTGCGATGTTGGCACCCACCTGCTGCTGCTGAACGTTTGTCTGGTTCGATGCTGTAACCGTAAGGAAATCAACCATTTCCTGGGTCATCACACCCGCACCAAACGGGTTCAGCACCACACAGCCGTTGGATGTGTCGGCACACTGTGAAGGGTCGCCGTCGCTAACCAGCAGGCCTTGCTGGAAGCGGGAGATGGAGATATTGCCTTGCTGGCGCTGGCTTTCTTCTGACCGCCCGAAGTTGTAGAACACTTCCCAGCGCATGCCGTCAAAAACGTCACCGTTCAGGCCTGCCACCACACGCCACATATCGCGGGTGTTATCCTCGATCCGTGGGCCGGCCTCTTCCATCCGGCGGCGGATACCACTTTGAACAATGCCGTCAGCGTCCGTGTCCATCTGGGCGAATACGTCCCGCACGGCCGTTGGCATATAGGGGTTCGCCAGCGAGAAATCGAAGCCGGATTCAGAGAAAGGCGTCGGCGCCAGCTGGCGGTTGATTTTCGAATGGGTGTACGTGAGTTCGGTAAAGAACTCGACGCCTTCGGTGACCTCATAGTTTGCCGTGCCGGAGATGTTCCAGCGCTCAAGCGGCAACTGCAGTGCGTTTGTCGGTGCGAAATTGTAGCGGTCTTCCGGATCCTGGAACGTGCGGGCCTGGCCGCTGTCGGTAATGATGACACCGCCAGAAGTGATGGGCGTGCCGAAGCTGTCAAGGATACCAAGGTTATCGAGCGTGTTCGAGTTGAACCGGCCCTGTGGGATGGTGGTTGACCCACCCGGCACAAAGACCGGATTGCCGTTATCGTCTGTATCTTCCGCAAATTGAACGGCAGAGAAATCACGCTCTGACGCGTTGGTTTGCACACGCTTGAAATAGTTGCCGCTGAGGGTCACGTTGCCGCGCCCGTCGCCCAAATTGCTGCCAAGCGTGAAATCGACATTATAGCGTTCGCTGTCGCCTTCCTGGGTCAAGCCATACTGGCCGCCAACCTGCATGCCTTCGAAATCATCTTTCATGATGAAGTTGACGACACCCGCCATGGCGTCGGAGCCATACACGGCAGACGCGCCGCCGGTGACCACCTCAACGCGTTCGATCAGTGCAGGCGGGATGTTGTTGAGGTCCACAACGCCCGTGGTACCGTTACCCACCATGCGGCGGCCGTTCACCAGCACCAGCGTGCGGGCTGTGCCCAGGTTCCGCAGGTCAACGGTTGCGGAGCCGGAGCCCGGGTTGTTGGTGGACGGGCCGTTACTGCCGACTGTCTGCGGCAGGGCATCCAGGATGCGGTCCACTTCCACCGTCGCGGCAAGCGCGATTTCCTCACCTGACACCACATTCACGGGGCTGTTGGCAACAATGTCCTTACGCGGAATGCGGGAGCCGGTAACCACCACCTCCTCGAACGTTTCCATCGTATCCTGTTCCTGAGCCACCGCCGGCATCGCCAACGCGCCGGACCCAAGAAACGTGCCTAGCATTAGCATGCTGATGCGCGACTGTTTCATTTCTGTATTCTCCATCTTTATGGTCCTCCCAGAACCGTTACACACGGGGTTTTCCCCTTTGTTCAAAAGATCCCGGAAAGCCTAAGTGTGGAGGCAAGGCACATTCAATATTATGAGAATTTGGCGCTATCCCATTCCGCTTTTGCATGACCAAACTTGCGGCATAAACGTCGGGCTGAAGGCCTGGCAAAAAAGAAGGCGCCGCTGGGGGACGCCTTTAAGGGGAAAGTGCTTGGAGCTGTGCCTCCTTGAAGAGGGCTGTTGTTCCTTCTTGGGAGGAAGGGTCAGGGGGTAACGGGTTGGGCGGGCGCGAGGGAGATCGGAAGTCAGGCTACGTCAGACAACCTCGCTTGCATGGCACTCAACAATATTTTCAATCACAAAGCCTTGCGCTGTTGGGAACAGGGTCCGGATACGGGCGGCGAGTTCAATTTCATCCATCACAATCATCACCACATGCTGGGTATCTGCCCAGCGGCTGCTGAAAATGGGATGGTCTTCATTGTTCTTCATGCATGCCCTGACCTCGCCGTTGAAGACACTGACATCAAAGGCCCGCAGCGGGGTGCCGGAGCGGTAGCGCTCAACGGCCGAGAGCTTCTTCAGCACGCCCGTCGGGGAGAGGATTTCTTCAAGGTCCCCGTTCGCGTATAAGTCTGCAGGCTGCATATTCATTGGTCCATATCCCGTTCTGGTCATCACTTGGGACAAGCCTGAGGCCATTACTGGAAATGCTCAATAGTATGAAAAATTATTGCCCGGCCATTCCACTTGCGAATAACGGAGGCCCAAATCAGCGACTTTTGAAATAGGCCTTGCAGTGGCTAAAGAAGGCCGTCGCGGCCCGCGACATGGGGATTTGTGACGAGGTCACGAACGCGTAGCTGTGTTCGATGTTGGGCCGGAACGGCACAAGGCTGACCCCCAGGCCCTTATAGGTTCTGCCCATCAACTCATTGACAAAGGCCACCCCCACCCCCTGGGCAGCAAGCGCACAAGACGCGCCAATGGCGTGGGTTTCGGCCTTCACATTCATCCATATGCGGGCTCCGCGGAAAGCGTCTTCTATCTGGCGCTGGAAGGCCTTGCCCTTGCCCAGCAGGATCAGCGGCTGGTCCTTCAGGTCGTGCGGGGTGACAAACTCGCGTTTCTCAAGCGGGTGACCCTTCTTGAACACGCATACGGTGCCCGCAGACACAATATGTTCCACTGACAGATGCGGGTGCGAAACCGGCAACTTCAGGAAGCCGCAGTCCACCGCGCGGCACACGGCACGCTCCACAATGGTTTCATGGTTCCGGGAATCCACTGTGAATTTGATATCCGGGTAGGCTTTCAGGAAACTGGCGATCGCGCCTGCCAGCACGCCCTCAACAAAGCTGGGTGGCCCCACAACCCGCAGCTGGCCTTTGGCCAGGTTCCTTAGGTCATCAGCCAGAAGTTCAATCCGGTCGAAGCTCGACAGCGCCAGATCCACTTCCTGGCACAGCTCCACGGCTTCCGGTAGCGGCGTCAGGCGGCCCTTGTCGCGGTGGAACAGCTCCAGGCCCAACTGGTCTTCAAGCTGCGCCAGCTGGCGGCTGACAGCAGATTGGGTCAAGCCAAGGTTATGCGCCGCATCGGTCACAGACCCGGTGCGCATGATTTCGCGGAAGCTTTCCAGATGCTTTGACTTGGGCCTCACCAGATGTGTCCTGCATAGATTATGGCTCCCACCAAAATATGCGCTATCCGTACCTTATGCAAAAACATTCCGTAATAGCTATAGGTCATTCCCAAACCGCATAATGGTCTTTCACGAGAAGCGCCCCAGAAATGGCGAAGGCTCTACCCCAAAAAATCAATCCTGTTGAAATTGGGAGTGATAATCCGCGCAGGCAGAACGAATTCAAGGTCGCAAAACGGTGTCTCTTCGAAGGCTTTAAGATACTTCAAGCAGGGGTCCCTGTTGCCGGTGAGCCTCCGAAACCTGTGCGCAAAACGCTGAAACTGGTCGGAGCGCCATCCCAGGCTCTCACCCGTTAAATACGGATGGTATCAGTCAACTCTCGGGGGTCGGTTTTTTGGGTTGATACATGCGAAACTTGCCCATCCTCAGTGGGCAGCCCACAGAATCATGCTTTTGACCAAGCTGCGACGCGGATCAAAATTGATGGACCTGCTTGAAAAGTCTGTCGCACATTGGATAAATCACCGCTAGGTTGGCATTTGCATCAAACGCCCCAAAGGCACCGAAGGAACACAACAGGCTTTATGGACCGGAAAACCCTGACAGCATGGCATGAATGCCTGGGAAAAATCCTGCGCGAAAGCGATGACAAAGCGGCGGTCACATCGCTGGTCGTGCACCTGAAGACATTGTTTCGGGCCAACAGCGTGATCCTGATGGTCTATCGCGCGGGCAGCAGCCCCGTGTTCCTGCATAACGATACTGGCCACAGCTGGCGCAAGAATAATTTCGACGACTATATCGCCGCCTTCTATATCCTTGATCCCTTCTATCAGGCTGCGCTCAACCTGTCAGAAGACGGCTTGTTGGGCCTTGAAGAGATCACACCGCCGGACTTTCACAAAAGCGAATATTTCGAAGCCTGGTACCAGCAATCAGGCCTGAATGATGAAGTGAACTTCATGGCCCGTCTGGCTGACGGCAGCGTGGTTGCCCTGTCGCTGGCGCGGACCATTGATGCCCCGCGCTTTTCCGCACGCGACCTTGAAGACATGCGCATGATCGCGCCTGTCGTGTGCGGGCTTATGGCCACGCGCTGCAGCGGCGCACACAAGGAAACGGAAAAGGGGCGGCGCCTGCATGTGGAGCTGCAGTCTGCCCTGGGGGCCTTTGGCCGGGATATCCTGACACCGCGTGAGTTCGAGATCATGCAGATGCTGATGCACGGCCACCCGGCACGGTCGGTCGCGGATCAGCTTTCCATCTCCATGGAAACGGTGAAGGTCCACCGCAAGAAGATCTATGCCAAGCTGGACATCGGCACCCATGCAGAGCTGTTTTCCCTGTTTCTCGCTGCCTTGGAAAATACAGACACCACGCTGGGCGACGACCCGCTGAAGGCCTATTTGGGCGCCTGAGCCTGAGATCATCCCCCTAAGGGGGTATTTCCCAAAATCATGGCCTGAGCCACACTCACCAGAATTCCATGGGAGTATCTGGTGACTATGTTGACGATTGAGAATAAAAGCCTGCTGCCCGGCAGTGGGACAAACAGTTTTAGCGTAACGAATCCAGCCACGGGCGAGACCATCGCTGCGGTGACCGACATGACGGAAGCTGACGTTATGGCCGCCGTTGACCGCGCGGAAGCGGCTCTGCCCGCATGGCGCGACGCGCTGGCGAAGGAGCGCGCGGCAACGCTGATGCGTTGGCATGACCTGATCGTGGCCAATCAGGAAGACCTGGCGCGCATCATCACGGCTGAATGCGGTAAGCCGCTGGCGGAAGCACGCGGCGAAGTGGCATACGGCGCCAGTTTCATCCAGTGGTTCGCCGAGGAAGCCAAGCGCGTTTACGGCGATACAGTGCCAAGCACCCTGCCCGGCAAGCGCATCATGGTGATCAAGCAGGCGATCGGTGTCGTCAGCGCCATCACGCCCTGGAACTTCCCGGTCGCGATGATCACCCGCAAGGTCGCGCCTGCGCTGGCCGCTGGCTGCACCGCGATTGTACGCCCGGCCGAGGCCACCCCGCTGTCCGCCATCGCCCTTGAGGTTCTGGCGCTTGAGGCTGGCATGCCCAAGGATGTGCTGCAGGTTGTGACGTCGGAAAAGCCGCAGAAGGTTGGCGAAATCCTGACCACGCACCCGGCCATCCGCAAGTTTTCCTTCACCGGCTCCACCGCCGTGGGCAAGCAGCTGCTGGTGCAGTGTGCAGGCACGGTCAAGAAAGCGTCGATGGAACTGGGCGGCAACGCGCCTTTCATCGTGTTTGATGACGCGGATATCGATGCCGCTGTCGCAGGTGCCATGGTCAGCAAATATAGGAACGCCGGGCAAACATGCGTGTGCGCCAACCGCTTCTATGTGCAGGACGGCGTTTATGATGCCTTTGTCGAGAAGTTCGCGGCTGCAGTTGAAAAACTGAAGGTCGGCAACGGTGCCGATGATGGCGTGACTTGCGGCCCCCTGATTAACCAGGCGGCTGTCACCAAGGTAACCAGTCTTGTGGAGACAGCTGTCGCAAACGGCGCCAAGGCCGTGACCGGCGGCGCACGCCACGACGCCGGCGACAACTTCTATGCCCCGACAGTCCTCAGGGATGTTCGCCACGACATGGCGATCACCCAGGCTGAAATCTTTGG
The DNA here is from genome assembly GCF_002389025.1 of Kordiimonas sp. UBA4487. NCBI lineage: Bacteria > Pseudomonadati > Pseudomonadota > Alphaproteobacteria > Kordiimonadales > Kordiimonadaceae > Kordiimonas > Kordiimonas sp. UBA4487. Next base: position 283,812 of record NZ_DGNR01000002.1, on the reverse strand, counting down.
CCCGGTGGCGCCTGTCTACCGCTTCACGGACGAAGCCGAAGTGATCAAGCAGGCCAACGACACGCCATACGGCTTGGCCGCCTATTTCTATGCCCGGGACCTCGGGCGCGTTTTCCGCGTCATGGAAGGGCTTGAGTACGGCATGGTGGGTGTCAATGAGGGCATCATCTCAACCGAAGTGGCGCCTTTTGGCGGCGTCAAGGAAAGCGGGCTGGGGCGCGAAGGATCGCGCTACGGCATCGATGACTATCTTGAAATCAAATACTGTCTGTTAGGAGGGCTTTAATTATGAGTAACGCAGACCTTTGGGCGCGCCGCGAGGCCGCCGTTGCCCGCGGTGTTGGCACCATGCACGCCCGCTTCACCTCGCACGCCAAGAACGCCGTTCTGTGGGACGTGGAAGGCAACCGCTATATCGACTTTGCCACCGGTATCGCCGTGAACAACACGGGCCACAGCGACCCGCGCATTGTTGAGGCGGTCAAGGACCAACTCGATAAATTCTCGCACAGCTGCTATCAGGTGAACCCGTATGAAAGCTATATCGCGCTTGCGGAAAAGCTTAATGCGGCAGCCCCTGGCGACACACCGAAGAAATCCATTTTCCTGACGACAGGCGCAGAAGCCGTTGAAAATGCGGTGAAAATTGCACGGGCCGCCACTGGCCGCCCCGGCATCATCGCCTTCAAGGGCGGCTTCCATGGCCGTACCATGATGGGCATGGCGCTCACCGGCAAGGTGGCGCCCTACAAGATCGGCTTCGGGCCCTTCCCATCAGACGTGTTCCACGCGCCCTACCCGATTGACTATCACGGCGTCACAGAAGCAGACAGCCTGAACGCGCTCGACGCCATCTTCAAAGCGGACATCGAACCATCTCGCGTGGCGGCCATTATCCTTGAACCCGTTCAGGGCGAAGGTGGCTTCTATGCCGCCAGCCCATCCTTCATGAAAAGCCTGCGCAGCGTTTGTGACGAGCACGGCATCCTGTTGATCTGTGACGAAATCCAGACCGGGTTCGCCCGCACCGGCAAACTGTTCGCCACTGAGTACAGCGGCGTGGAGCCCGACCTGATGACTGTGGCCAAGGCCATGGCTGGCGGCTTCCCGATCAGCGGCGTGGTGGGCAAGGCCGAAGTGATGGACGCAGCAGCCCCTGGTGGCCTTGGCGGCACTTATGGCGGTTCCCCGCTTGGCTGTGTGGCAGGCCTCAAGGTGATGGAAATCATCGAACAAGACGGCCTGTGCGACCGCGCGAATGAGATTGGTGATCTGTTCAACAAGCGGCTGACCTCACTGCAGGCAGAGCTGCCGAATGTCATTGGCAATGTGCGCAACCTGGGCGCCATGATCGCCATGGAACTGGTTGAGGACGGCGACGCTGACAAACCGAACGCGGTCCTTACGGGCGCCCTTGTGAAGGCTGCGGCTGAAAACGGCCTGATTCTTCTGAGCTGTGGTGTCCGCGGCAATGTGATCCGCTTCCTGCCAGCCCTGACTGCGCCAACCGCGGTGCTGGAGGAAGGCTTGGACATCCTCGCAACTACCCTCAAGAACCTGGCTGCTTAATCGCAAGCTCAGCGTTCCCTAACTTGACCCCGAACTGCCGACTTGAACAGTTCGGGGTTTTTGTTTGTCGTGACGTCAAACGAAATCAATATGCTTGTTAAACGGCATTTCGCGCAGGCGCTTGCCGGTGGCGGCGAAAATGGCGTTGGCAAGCGCTGGCGCGGCCGGCGGCACTGGCGGTTCTCCAATGCCGCGGATCTGGTCAGAATTCTCAAGCCCACGCACAATGATGTCAGGGCACTGATGCAGCCGCATGGCTTCATGGTCATAGAAGTTCTGCTGCTCGGCCATTCCGTCCGAATAAGTGATTTCGCAGTTCATGGCGTGTCCAAGGCCAAACACCACACCACCCTTGACCAGATTGTCAAAATTGACCGGGTCAATCACGCGACCAACTTCCGCCGCCACATAGACCTTGTCGATCCTGATGCCATCTGGCGTGTTGGTTACCTCAACCACTTCGGCGACCGGCACACCGAAGCTTTCAACAAAGGCGACACCGCGCCCTCGGTTCGGGCCCAGGTCGCTGCCCCAGTTTGACATTTCGCCCACAGCCTCCAGAACGGCGCGCGCCAGCGGTTCCTGACACATGCGGATGCGTTCCTCCAGCGGGTCAGCACCCGCAGCAATGATCAGCTCATCCAGGAAACAGTCAGCAAAGAAACCGTTGGTTGACGCGCCTACAGACCGCCAACTGCTGACTGGGGCAAGGCCATCTGTTCGGTAGCCCGTCATGCGGAAGTTCGGCAGGGCATAGGGCAAGTTCCACGCCCCAGCGGCAATCTGCCGGTCCGCGCCTGGAGGGGCAACCTGGTTCTGGCGCGGCAGCTGCGACGCCTGCACCGACGGGCTGGCAATCCCAAGGTCATAAGCGTCAACACGCCCGTCCTTGACCGCCCCCCGCATCCGCCCCATGGAAATCTGGCGCGGAAAATCATGGGCGAAATCTTCTTCACGGCTATAGGTCAGCTTCACCGGCGTGCCGCGCATGGCCATGGCCACTTCGGCAGCGCGCTTGACATGCTCGTCCTCAAGCCGATGGCCAAAACTGCCACCCGCATACTGGTTGTGAAGGCGCACCTGATCCGGCTCCACACCCACAATGCCCGCCACATTGGCCTGCACAAAGCGCGGCAACTGGCTCGCAGTCCAGACATCCACGCCGTCGTCCGTGACCAGCACGGTCGCGGAGATCGGCTCAAGCGGCGCGTGGGCCACATAGGGCGCGCGGTACTCGGCTTCCACGACGTCAGCACCTGAAAGCGCCGCTTCAACGTCGCCCTCTTCGCGCCAGACATTGTCGATATGGTCATCATTGAAAGAACCCGCGAGCAAGTCCCAATGGCCTTCCATCTCGGATGGGTAGCTCACAGGCCCCCATTTATAGTCAATGGCGTTCGCGGCCTGAATGGCGCGCCAGGTATTGTCCGCCACCACGGCGACACCGCCGGTAACCCGCATGATTTTCTTGACCCCGCGCATACCTTCGGCGGCACTTGCATCATAGCTGATCAGTTCCCCACCTTGGCGCGGGTTCAGCTTTACGGTCGCATGCACCATGCCGTCGAACTCGAGGTCGATCCCGTAGGTCAGCGTGCCGGTGGATTTGGCCACAATGTCCAGCCGCTGTTGTGGCTTGCCGATATAGCGCCACTCATCTGGGTCCCTCAAGGGCACATCCGCGACCGGCTCAAGATTTGCGGCTGCAGCCGCAAGGTCCTCGTAGGGCACGCGGGTGCCGTCCGGCAGCATCACCGCGCCACCTTCGGTCTTGAGCGCACTGACCGGCACACCAGATTGCTGTGACGCCGCTTTCTTGAGCGTTTCGCGTGCCACTGCGCCCGCGAGGCGGAGCTTGTCGAACGAGTCCGGGACAGCGCTTGAACCGCCGGTCACCTGCGCGCCCATCAGTTTGATCACGCCGCCCATCACATCGCGCATGGTCTCTGCTGCGAAACTGTCATCGGTCGACATGAAAGGCACAGCCTCGGTCGCCAGCGCGGTGTTATAATAGGCCGGTGCCGGGTCGCCCGGGCTTACGTTCACGGCAAGCGGGTCCACATCCAGTTCTTCGGCGATCAGCATGGCCTGCATGGAGCGTACGCCCTGCCCGATGTCTGCGTGCGGCGCGATCAGCGTCACACCGTCCGCATCAATCTTCACCCAAGGCGTTAGTGCTGCTTCACCATCCTTAAGGTCTTTGAGAAGTGGGTTTGCATGCGGTTTCTTGACCATATAAAAGCCAAAAGCCACCCCGCCGATCACGGCGGCAGAGCCGACGAGGAATGCGCGACGGGTATAGGTCTTGATCTTGCCCATGATTACGCCTCCTGCAGCTTGGCGGCGGCTGATTTCACAGCCTCGCGGATGCGTGGGTAGGTGCCGCAGCGGCACAGGTTGCCAGACATGGCATCATCAATGTCCTGGTCCGTAGGGTTCGGGTTTTCAGCGAGAAGTGACGCAGCCTGCATCACCTGTCCCGACTGACAATAGCCGCACTGGGCCACCTGGTGATCGACCCACGCCTGCTGGACGATATGCAGTGCGTCTGGCGTACCAAGGCCTTCAATCGTCGTAACCTCAACACCCACTGCATCCGCCGCGGGCACCTGGCAAGACCGCATGGCTACGCCGTCGATATGGACCGTGCAGGCACCGCACTGGGCGACGCCGCAACCATATTTCACACCCTTGATGTCAAGCTCGTCCCGAAGCACCCACAGAAGAGGCATATCCTCTTCCACATCAACGTCATATGACGTGCCATTGACTTTAATCTGCATCGTGGGCCTCCCGGATTTATGCGGCGCATTCGCCAACTGTAACAAGAAACTTGCATTCATCAAAAAACATAATCAGAATTATGTTTCTGTTTTATGTTGTATCTGACAACCGCTTGTCAAGGACGGAACACCGGAAATTGCATTGACGACGTGAATGCGATACTCCTGACCGGCGGTGATGTGTGAGGAAGTCTGTGTCGAACAAATGGATGGAAGACCTGGAGTGGAAGAACCCTCCGAAGCAGTCGAGAAGTGAACGCACGCGCGATTCCCTTCTGGATGCCGCCGAGCGCCTGTTCGGAGAACACGGCGCCGACGCCACTTCCGTTACCGATATTGCCAAGGCGTCAGGCTGTTCAATCGGCGCACTCTACCACCATTTCAAGGACAAGGCGGCGCTGAAGGAAGCGCTGTTCGCCCGCGGGGCACAGCGGATAGAACGCTCGAGCGCCACGGCCCTCGACCCCGCCATCTGGGAAGGGGCAACCATCATTGACATCCTCAAGCGCTATCTTGAGTTCACGCTGCAGATCGAACAGGAAAGCCCGGGCTTCAAGACAGCCATCAAGGAAGCCATCAAGGACCGTGCAGACCTATGGCAACAGTTCAGCGCCATTGAGCATAAGCTGTTTGACGGCTTCCGCGCGCTCCTGATGATGCGCACGGGTGAGATTGGCCACCCTGACCCAGAGCTTGCCATCAGATTCATCATCGACCAGTGCAAGGCCATGATCGTGGTGCGCTGCGACCGCACGACCGACTTCGACCAGCTAAGGGACGTACCCGATGCGGTGTTTGTGGATGAGTTCCTGCACTCAGCCAGAGCCTATCTGCAACTGCGCAAATAGATAGGGCGGCCAAAGCCGCCCTTCCCTTACCTTTTAGCGTTTGAACGCCGGCCGCTTGATAAAGCGGCCATCCCCCTTGTTGGTGAACAATTCGCCATTCTTGTAACGCACCCTGCCCTGGCTAATGGTGTGGGACGCAAGGCCCGTCACTTCCATGCCTTCGAAGATGTTGAAATCCACATTCTGCTTGTGGGTTTTGGCGGAAATGGTCTTGGTCGCCTCCGGGTCCCACACCACGATGTCGGCGTCCGCGCCCTCTGCGATCCGGCCCTTCCTGGGGTAGATATTGAAGATACGGGCAGCGTTCGCGCTGGTGGCGCCAACAAATTCTTCCATCGTCAGCTTGCCGGTGCGCACACCGTGGGTCCACAGCACCGCCAGCCGGTCCTCAACGCCTGCCGTACCGTTCGGAATTTTGGTGAAATCATCCTTGCCCATGGCTTTCTGGTCGGCACAGAAACAGCAGTGGTCGGTGGCGGTAGTCTGCAGGTTGCCGGACTGCAGCCCTTTCCACAGCGCCTCCTGGTGATGCTTTTCCCGGAATGGCGGCGACATCACGTGGGCGGCGGCATATTCGAAATCCGGATGCTTATAGACGCTGTCGTCGATCAGCAGATGCCCCGCAAGCGCCTCACCATAGACGCGTTGGCCCGCGAGCCGCGCGCGGATGATTTCGTCCAGCGCGTCCTTGGTGGACACATGCACAAGATAAAGCGGCACATCAATGACTTCTGCCAAGCGTGCGGCACGGTTGGCAGCCTCGCCTTCCGCAGCCGGCGGGCGGGACAGTGGGTGAGCTTCAGGCCCGGTCATGCCCGCTTCCATCAGCTTTTTCTGCAATTGGAACACCAGTTCGCCATTTTCCGCGTGGGCGGTGACGATCGCACCCAGCTCCCGCGCGCGGGTGAAGCTGTTATAGAGCACCTCATCTTCGGCCATGATGGCGCCTTTGTAGGCCATGAAATGCTTGAAACTGTTGATGCCTTCCTCGTTCACCAGGCGGCCCATGTCTTCGGCGACGCCGTCGCCCCACCATGTGACAGCCACATGGAAGCTATAGTCGGCGCAGGCTTTTTCAGCCCAGCCGCGCCATGTATTGTAGGCTTCCATCAGCGGCTGTTGTGGGCTTGGGATCACAAAATCAATGATCATGGTGGTACCGCCCGCAAGGCCTGCGGCTGTGCCGGTATAAAAGTCCTCCGACGCCACGGTGCCCATGAACGGAAGCTGCATATGGGTGTGCGGGTCGATCCCGCCGGGCATCACATACTGGCCGCCCGCGTCAATCACCTCAGCGCCTGAGGGCACGTCCAGGTTTTCGCCGACAGCCTTGATGATCCCGTCCTCGACATACACATCAGCACGCTTGCGCGCGTCAGCATTGATAACGGTTCCACCACGAATAAGAAGTGACATAACAACGTCCCCTTTAGGTTATTTTCGAGCGAGCGCTAGATACAGAAGGCCGGCAACAAACAGGCCCGCGAACCAGGCGTAGCTATAGAGTGTGTCAAAGACGGCTGGTACGGTGTCCACGGCACCCGCTGCATGCAGGAAGCCCGGCAGATTCGGCAGAACGCCAACCACAAGCGCAATCAGACCGGCACTGTTCCAGGCACCGTAGCGGCCTGCATGGGTGAAAAGCGCGTCCTTATCCAGTTCGCATTTGCGGATCAGGAAATAGTCCACGATCAGGATGCCCGCGATGGGCCCCAGAAGCGCCGAATAGCCAATCAGCCAGGTGAACAGGTAGCCGCCCGCTGTTTCCAGCAATTTCCACGGGAAGATGGCGATACCGATCCCCGCGGTGATATAGCCGCCCATGGTGAAACTGATCTTGGATGGGCTGAGGTTCGAAAACCCATACGCCGGGGCCACCACATTGGCGGCCAGGTTGGTGGTGAGCGTGGCGATCACAAGCGCCGCCAGCGCCACAACAACGCCCATGCCGCCCATGCGGCCCGCGAGTACGACCGGGTCCCAGATAGCCTCACCATAGATGGTCACGGTCGCGCTGGTCACGGCCACGCCGATGAAGGCAAAGAGAGCCATCGGGATCGGCAGACCAATCGCCTGCCCGAGCATCTGGTCCCGCTGTGTTTTGGCGAAGCGAGTGAAATCCGGGATGTTGAGCGCCATTGTCGCCCAGAAGCCAACCATCGCCGTAAGCCCAGCGATGAAGGTGCCCATGAACTGGCCTTCCTTTGCGCCGCCCGGGCCGAACTGGCTGGGGGTGGACAGCATGGCGCCAAAGCCGCCCGCCTCGATATAGGCCCACGCCAGAAGCGCAAGGCCCATCAGGATCAGGAAGGGGGCTGCGTAAGTCTCAAGCCAGCGGATGCTTTCCGTACCGTGCTTGATGAAGAACAGATGGATCGCCCAGAAGGCAAGGAAGCTGAGCGTCTGGGCGATATCAATGCCCAGGAACGGCAGTGGCGTGCCGTGGAACATATTGTCCGTCAGGCCGTTGAGGATCACATAGATCGCGCTGCCGCCCACCCATGTCTGGATACCGAACCAGCCGCAGGCCACCAGCCCACGCGCGAGTGCCGGGATGCGCGCGCCCTTGGTGCCGAAGGCGGAGCGCAGAAGCACTGGGAACGGCACGCCGTGCTTGGCGCCAGCATGACCGATCAGGATCATCGGCACCAGCACAATCACATTACCCAGCAGCACCGTCAGGATCGCCTGCCACCAGGCCATGCCTTCCGATACCAGCCCGGCGGCCAGCATATAGGTGGGCACACAAACGACCATCGCCACCCAAAGGGCGGCGAAGGCTTTCCAGTCCCATGTGCGGGCGGCGGCGTCTGTCGGTGCAAGGTCGGCGTTCCAGAGGTCCGCGTCGTAGGACACGGCCCCGGTTTCCGTTGACGTTTCGTCGTGCATATCACTCCCCCTTTTCAAGGTCCCCTGTGCTTTGCTGCGGCGTCCCCCGATACCGCAGCAACCGGGATGGTTATTCCCCTTCTGTCAGGCGGCCATAAGTGCTTGGGCGCCTGTCACGGAAAAACTGCCAGCCGTTCCGGACTTCCTGAACCATGCTCATATCCATGTCATGGATGATCAGTTCGTCCTTGTCGCGGCTGGCTTCTTTCTCAATCTGTCCGCGCGGATTGACGAAATAGCTCTGGCCGTAAAATTCGCCGATGTCCCAAGGCTGTTCGTGCCCAACACGGTTGATCGCCCCGATCCAGCAACCGTTTGCGGCGGCGGATGCGGGTTGTTCCAGTTTCCAAAGATACTCAGACAGGCCCGCAACAGTGGCGGACGGATTGACGATATACTCGGCCCCATTGAGTGCCAGCGCACGCCAGCCCTCCGGGAAGTGGCGATCATAGCAGATATAGACCCCAAGCTTACAGTATTGCGTTTCAAAAACTGGCCAATTCGATGCGCCGGGCTTGAAGAAGAATTTCTCCCAGAAACCGGCAACCTGCGGGATGTGGGTTTTGCGGTATTTGCCCAGATAGCTGCCGTCGGCATCAATCACGGCGGCGGTGTTATAATAAACGCCCGTCACGTCATCGCGCTCATAGATCGGTACCACGATCACCATTTTGTATTTCGCTGCATATTCCTGCATCAGCTTGGTGGTCGGGCCGTTCGGGATCGGCTCCGCGCTTTCATACCATTTGGCGTCCTGGCTGGGGCAGAAGTAAGGCTGGGTGAAGACTTCCTGGAAGCACAGCACCTGCACGCCCTTCTCGCCTGCTTCCTCAATCAGCGGGATATGCGCTTCGATCATCGCCTTGCGGATGGTTTCCGGGTCATTGTCTGTTGAGGACTTGAGCGCCATCTGAATGAGGCCACCCCGGAGTGTGTTAGTTGAATTCGTCGTCATAAAATAACCCCTCTTAGCCCATGCTCGGGAAATTAAACTCTGCGCCCGCGCGAATGCCCGTGGGCCAGCGCGAGGTAACGGTTTTCAGTCGTGTATAAAAATGAACGGCTTCCGGCCCATAGATGCCGTGCGCGCCGAAAATGGATCGCTTCCAGCCCCCAAAGCTGTGGTAGGCCACGGGCACTGGAATGGGCACATTCACGCCCACCATGCCCACCTGGATGCGGTTGGCGAAATCGCGTGCGGCGTCACCGTCCCGAGTGAAGATGGCGGTACCGTTTCCGTATTCATGCGCGTTGATGAGGTTCACGGCCTCGTCATAGCTTCCTGCCCGCAACACGGATAGCACCGGGCCGAAGATTTCCTCGCGGTAGACGGTCATTTCAGGCGTCACGCGGTCAAGCAGCGTCCCGCCAACCCAGAAACCGCCTTCATATCCCTGAAGCCGGAAGTCGCGGCCATCCACGACCACGTCGGCGCCTTCGCTTTCGCCCTTGTCAATCAGGCCAACAATGCGGTCCTGCGCTTGCTTCGTGATCACCGGGCCCATTTCGGCGTCTGGATCAGTGCTTGGGCCGATCCTGAGCGCCTGCACCTGCGGCGCCAACTTGGCCACCAGCCGGTCGGCAGTTTCCTCACCCACCGGCACGGCAACAGACACGGCCATGCAGCGTTCACCGGCCGAGCCGAAGCCCGCGCCCATCAGTGCGTCAGCCGCTTGGTCAATATCCGCGTCTGGCAGGATGATCATATGGTTCTTGGCGCCGCCCAGCGCCTGCACCCGCTTGCCCGCCGTGCAGCCACGGGAATAGATATATTCCGCGACGGGCGTTGAGCCCACGAAGCTGACAGCCTGTACGTCCTTATGGTCTAGGATCGCATCCACTGCGTCCTTGCCGCCATGCACGACATTCAGCACGCCTTCTGGCAACCCGGCTTCCCTGAACAGGTCATACACCAGGTTTGCGGACGACGGGCCGCGCTCGGACGGCTTCAGCACGAACGTGTTGCCGCAGGCCACCGCCATGGGGATCATCCACAAAGGCACCATAGCCGGGAAATTGAAGGGCGTGATGCCCGCCACGACCCCGAGCGCCTGGCGTTCGGCACAGCTATCGATCCCGGGGCCAACATCGCGGCTGAAATCACCCTTGAGTTTTTCAGGGATGCCGCAGGCATACTCGACGACCTCGAGTGCCCGCGTCACCTCCCCGAGTGCATCATCGTGGGTCTTGCCGTGCTCCACAGAAATCGTCCGCGCCACCTCATCGCGCCGCGCGTCCAATATGTCACGCAGGCGGAACATCACCCGAGCACGCTTGGCCGGGGGTGTGGCAGACCAAGTTTCAAAAGCCTTCTTGGCGGCGGCGACGGCAGCGTTCACTTCCGTAGCCCCGCCCATGGCGACATCGGCGATCTGCTCGCCTGTCGCCGGATTATAGACAGGCGCGGTCTGGCCGGATGAACCAGCTGTGGCCGCGCCTTCAATGATATGGTTGATCAGTGCCATTTGCGTATTTAATCCAATGACTTGAGGATATCGCGCAGGGTTCCAAACGCGAAATCAATGTGAGATTTTTCAATGATCAGGGGCGGCGACAGCGCGATGGTGTCGCCCGTTGTGCGGATCAACAGCCCGGCCTCATAGGCCTTCAGGAAAGCTTCAAACGCCCGCGCGGTTGGCTTGCCAGGACGCGGTTCAAGTTCGATCCCCGCGATCAGCCCCATGTTCCGAAGATCGATCACATTCGGCAGGTCCTTCAGGCTATGAACTGCGTCTTCCCAGTAGGGGCTCAGTTCGCTGCCGCGGGTCAACAGGCCTTCTTCCTCGTAGGTGTCGAGGGTGCCGAGCGCCGCCGCGCACGCCATCGGGTTGCCAGAGAATGTATAGCCGTGGAAGAACTCCACCATATTCTCAGGCCCTGTCATGAAGGCGTCATAGATTTTATCCTGCACGAACACCGCGCCCATGGGGATCACGCCGTTCGCCAGCGCCTTGGCGGTCGTGACGATGTCGGGCTCGACACCAAAATGGTTCGCCGCGAAAGGTGAGCCCAGGCGGCCATAGGCGGTGATCACTTCGTCAAAGATCAGGAGGATGCCGTGCTTGTCACAGATCGCGCGCAGGCGTTCCAGATAGCCCTTGGGTGGCAGGATCACGCCCGCGGACCCCGCGAGCGGCTCCACGATCACGGCTGCTATCGTGGAAGGGTCATGCAATTCGCAGAGCCGCTCCAGGTCGTCGGCCATCTCTGCCCCGTTCGGAGGCTGGCCGTGGGAGAAACGATTGCCTTCAATGCCATGCGTGTGACGCATATGGTCAACGCCAGTCATCAGGCTGCCGAACATTTTGCGGTTGGCGGGCATGCCGCCCACGCTCATGCCGCCGAAGTTCACCCCGTGATAGCCCTTCTCGCGCCCGATCAGCCGCACACGCTGGCCTTCGCCGCGCGCCCGGTGATAGGCGATGGCCATCTTGAGCGCGGTCTCAACTGACTCTGACCCCGAATTGGTGAAGAAGACCTTGTTCAGGTCCCCCGGCATCATGCGCGCAAGACGGCTTGCCAGCTCAAACTGTTTGGGGTGCCCCATCTGGAAGGCGGGCGCATAATCCAGCTCTGCCGCCTGTTTCTGGATGGCTTCGACAATACGCGGCCTGTTGTGGCCTGCGTTGCAGCACCAGAGGCCGGCGATGCCGTCGAGCAGATCCCGCCCGTCCGACAGTTTAAAATAAATGCCGTCCGCGCCCACCACCATACGCGGGTTTGCCTTGAACTGGCGATTTGCCGTAAAGGGCATCCAGTAGGCTTCAAGATCGTTCGCTTTCGCGCCAGCGCTTAGTTCACTCATGTCCCCCTCCCCAGGTTGACGTTTGCGACTATCGGCCCGCTTATTCCGCTGCCTTCATCGGGTTCAGCGGATGTTCGGGCCAGGTCATATAGGGTTTGCCGTTATCGACAGGCCGCATTTCAATGCAATCCGGCACCGGGCAGATCATGGCGCACAAGTTGCAGCCAACACAGTCTTCGTCCACTACCGTGAAGCTGCGCCTACCGTCTTCCTTGACGGCATACTCGATCGCCTGGTGGCTTGTGTCTTCGCAGGCGATATGGCAACGGCCACATTCGATGCACTTATCCGGGTCGATAAAGGCCTTGGTGTCGAAATTCATATTCAGGGCATTCCAATCCACCGTGTTCTTCACAGCCTTGCCCCGGAAATCCTCAAGCGTTTTGTAGCCCTTCTCATCCATGAAGTTCGAAAGACCGGCGATCATGTCATCCACGATGCGGAAGCCGTACAGCATGGCGGCGGTGCAGACCTGCAGGCCGTTGGCCCCAAGGGCGATGAACTCGGCCGCGTCGCGCCAGGTCTCAATCCCGCCAATAGCCGAAATCTCGAGCCCCTGGGTGTCCGCAGAGCGGGCGATTTCCGCAACCATATTGAGCGCAATCGGCTTGACCGCCGCACCGCAATAGCCGCCATGACTGCCCTTGCCGTCCACGACAGGCGTGGGCGACATGGCGTCCAGGTCCACCGACACGATGGAATTAACCGTGTTAATGAGCGACACCGCGTGCGCGCCGCCCTTTTTCGCAGCCTCTGCTGACCACAGAATGTTGGTGATATTGGGCGTCAGCTTAGTGAAAACCGGCAGGTCCACCGCTTCCCTGATCCAGCGGGTGGTCTGCTCCACCAATTCAGGCACCTGCCCGATAGCAGAGCCCATACCGCGTTCGCACATGCCGTGCGGGCAGCCAAGGTTCAGTTCAATCCCGTGCACGCCCGAATTGGCGATCTTGATCGCCAGCTCTTTCCAGGCCTGCTCGTCAATCGGTGCCATCATGGAGCCGATGATCACCCGGTCAGGCCATTCCTTGCGCGTCTGCTCGATCTCCCGCAGGTTCACGTCCAGCGGCCGGTCGGAAATCAGCTCGATATTATTGATGCCGATGATGCCGCGGTCAGCATCCTGATGCACGCCGTAACGGCTCGAGACATTCACGACCGGCGGGTCTTCGCCCAGCGTTTTCCATACAACACCACCCCAGCCCGCCTCAAAGGCGCGGACAACATTATAATATTTGTCCGTTGGCGGCGCGGACGCCAGCCAGAAGGGGTTGATGCTATCGATTCCTGCGATCTTGCAGCTTAAGTCAGCCATTATCCCCTCCTACGCTTTCAAGAATTCGTCGATGGCGTGAGCGGCCTGCTTGCCGTCTTCCACTGCCTGCACCGTCAGGTCCTCGCCAGACTTGACGCAGTCCCCGCCCGCGAACACGCCGGTGAGGCTGGTGGCATAGCCGTCCAATACGGACACTTTGCCCGCTGCCAGGTCAAGCCCGTCCAGTGCGCTGCCGTCCAGCTTCTGCCCGATGGCTTTCAAAACCATGTCCGTTCGCACTTCGAACGTTTCACCGGTGCCTACCAGTGTACCATTTTTTTCATCCATTGCGGTGCGCTCGAACACCATAGACGTCACATGGCCATTGCCGTGGATCGCCACAGGCTGGGCCCACAGCTCAACCGTCACACCGTTGGTGCGCGCCAGCTCAATTTCAAAGCCCGTCGCGCTCATGGCCTCTTCACCACGCCGATAAACCAGCGTGACCTTTTCAGCACCCAGCGCCCGGCTCTGGACGGCAGCATCAATCGCGGTGTTGCCGCCGCCGATCACCACCACATGCTTGCCGACTTTCATGTGCGCCTTGTTGCTCTCTTGCCTGAGATCTTCAATGAACTGGATGGCATCCAGAACGCCGCCCTTGTCTTCGCCGTCAAGCCCCAGCTTGTTGGTGTCGCCAAGGCCCACGCCCAGGAACACCGCATTGAAGGTATCGCGAAGTTCACGCAGGCTGATATCCTTGCCAAGCGCCTGACCATGCTTGATCTCGATCCCGCCGACACCCATCAGGAAGTCAACCTCGCGCTGGGCGAAGTCATCGACCATCTTGTAGGCGGCAAGACCATATTCGTTCAGGCCGCCGGACTTTGGCTTGGCTTCAAACACAGTCACATTGTGGCCCAGCATGGCAGCCCGGTGCGCACAGGAAAGCCCGGCAGGCCCCGCACCCACAACAGCAATGCGCTTGCCGCTTTCGGGTGCACGCTTAAACGGGTGTTCGCCACCCTTGGCCATCAGATGATCTACAGCAAAGCGCTGCAAGAGCCCGATCTCGACCGGTTCTTCATCGCCGTGATTGCGCACGCAAGCCTGTTCGCACAGCACTTCCGTGGGGCAGGCACGGGCACAGGTGCCGCCCATGATGTTCTGGCTGAGGATGGTTTTCGCCGCCCCTTCTGTGTTCCGGGTGCGTATCTGATGAATGAAGGTGGGGATGTCGATGGATGTCGGACATGCGGTTATGCACGGCGCATCATAGCAATAGATACAGTGATCAGCCGCCTGCATTGCCTGCAACTGGCTCAACGGCTTGTGCAGGTCTCCGAAGTTGGCAGCAATCTCATCATCCGACAGGCTAACACCACCTGCCGCACCACAAAGCTTGTGCGTCATAACCACTCCCTAAATTTTCCACTCCCACTTGTACGCTATCTATTCCTGACTATTTGGTCAAGAATAAAAAACATAAAGGATACAGTCACGTAAGCACATTTTCGTGAAGCTGCAGCGACAGAAACAGCCTACTCCCGATCAAGATATACTTGCATAAAAAAACGGGCCCGCAAATGCGAGCCCGTCATGTGCCAAGTTATGGCTGTTGTTTATGCCCTAGAGGCCAAAGCGTTTGGTGAAACGCAGGCCAAACTCGGACCGGTCATTGGACCGCACGACGCCCACGAAACCATGGAACGTGTTATTCAGGCGGCCCTGGTCATACACTTCGTTGAAGATGTTTTCGCCGTAGAGGTCCACATCCCAGGTGCCGTCTTCGCTGGTATAGCGCACGTTGAAGCCAAACAGGCTGCGCGCTTTCAGGAGTTCGGTATCCGAGTTCACCACCTGGCCGAACATATCGTCGCGGTAGCTATAGTCCGCCTGCACTGTCAGCTCACCACCGCCATCAAGCATGGTGCGGTAGCCCGCCAGCACAGACGCCGTCAGCTCAGGCGCCAGCGGCAGCTTGTCACCAACCGCGACACCCAGAACTTCGCCTTCAAGGCTGCGAATTTCTGCATCCAGGTAACCGATGGAGGTATTGATGAACACGCCGCTGTCGAGATTGAGCTTGCTGTCGATCTCGAACCCGCGACCACGCGCCTTGGCGGCGTTGCCCGCACGGGTCACAAAGCCGCCAGCCTGCGGTTCAGACACCTGTACCACAAAGTCGGTATAGTTGGTGGTGAAGGCAGACGCCATCAGAAGCCAGTTGTCTGTTACCTGCCCTTTGAAGCCCACCTCATAGTTCAGCGCCTTCACTTCATCGAACGGGTCGAACTGCGCTTCGCCGCCGAACGGACGGGGCGGCAGACCACCTGTCTGATACCCACGCTGCACGGTTGCGTAAACCGACATATTGTCGTTCAGCGCATAGGTCATGTTGGCGTCCCAGGTAACAGCGCTTGTGTCAACTTCCTCGAAGTCGCGTACACCACCGAAGCTTGGAAACAAGGCGTTCGCCTCTTTCTTGTCTTCAGAATAGCGAAGGCCGCCGCCGATCGTCAGCTTATCGTTCACATGGTAGGAGCCGTTCGCGTAGATGGCGTATGCATCTGTTTCCTGGGCCAGATCGAAGAAGTCACCGTTCGCAATGGTGCCCGGGGTGTCAACCTGTCCATTGAAGGGTGAGAAGTTGAACGGACCTGAGAAGGCACTGCCGTCTTCGTTGAAGTAAAAGAGGCCCGACACCAGATCGAAATTGTCCCACGAACCGTTAATCTGAAGCTCGGCGCTATATTGCTCGGCTTCGCCCTCTTCCGGGAATTCAGACAGATGATAGGCCGTGGCGTCATCATCAAGCCCGCCGGTGTATTCCGTGCGGCGCCAGCTGGCGATAAACTTGGACGTCAGGTTTTCATTCATGTTCCACTCGGCTGTCATGGAAACACCCAGCGCGTTCGCGGACGTGCTCTCAAGCCCAGGCACAGCGGTGGCCAGGTCATCCGGGTCTGCCGGGAAGTCTGCATCACCCAGTTGCGGCAGTGGACCACAGCAATCGGCCGGTGCGCCGATCACTTCAGCGATATAGGGCGACTGGCCCGCTTCATTGTCCATGCCGTCAATGGCGAACAGGAGCGAGAATGTGTCACTTGGTTCGATCAAGAGTGCGACGCGGCCATTGAATTCTTTCTCTTCACCGATTTCGGCTTCCGGGTTGGCCAGATTCACGGCCTCGCCCACGCCGCCACGGTGCTTGAAGCTACCGGTCGCAGACACAGCGATCTTGTCCGACAGGCGCGTGTTGGCATAGAAGCTGCCGGCGTAGCGGTCCCGGGTACCAAGCTGCACGTCAACTTCGGCACCCTCTTCGTCGCCCGGCTTGCGGGTCACGATATTCACGGCCCCACCCAGCGTGTTACGGCCATATAGCGTGCCCTGGGGCCCGCGCAGCACTTCGACACGCTCGATGTTCTTCAGCGTCAGGTTGGACCCCATCTGGCGACCAAGATACACACCGTCGAGATACACGCCAACGCCTGGGTCGGTGGTGATCAGGTGATCCTGGATGCCGATACCGCGAATGAAGATCGCCGCCGCCGCCGTGTTGCCGACACCAAAGCGCGATACATTCAGGTTCGGCACATATTTGCCAACATCATCCATGTTGCTGACATTGAGCGCCTTCAGCGCGCTTTCACCAAACACGGAAAGCGCGGTTGGCGTCTCGAAGATGCTTTCTTCGCGCTTCCGGGCGCTCGTGACCATGATTTCCTCAAACTCACCATCGAACACGCTCTGCTCATCCTGGGCGTTCGCGACTGAGCCAACTGACAGCATGGCCAGCGTTGCAGCTGTCGTCATTAAACCGGCAGCATAACGCCGCCCTAACTGGGGTGTTTTCCTCATTTTCATGTTCCTCCCCCGATCAATGTCGGGACTTTCTCTTTATCCGCGCCTAATGCGATCACGGCGCGTTTCTTAATGGGATGCACTAAAGACAAAACAGAGGGACGCTATGAGTTCCTGACTTTCTAGTCAAGAACATAAAAATACAAAATATATGTGTCCCGAAAATGTGATCCGGCGTGATACCGGCCTCACAGGGAAAACCGCCATTTCCTGCGAATATAATGACTTCAATCCAGTTAACTTTATGAAAATTCTATGTTTTACCCGAATAGAGAAAAACGACTGTCGCGGGCGGTGGCAGTGATAGCATCAGACAATAGGGCTTGATGTACCACGGCACAGATTTAGCCATTTGCCCGCCAAAGATGTAGGGCTGGCGCGAAATTACACACCACCATGCAATCGTCAGCTTTTTGGGACGGAGGGTGCAGACGACGCCAAAGATGCTATAATCAGCCTTCACCGGTTTCTGGCCCGCACAGGCGCCAGCCTGAATGCCGTACAGGTCGAGGCCCTTCAAGAACAGATGAACATACCGGCACCACGACCGAGCAACCCAACTGGCGCCGGAAATTGTCTCATCCAATTGAAACAATCTTTGGCCACAAAGCGGTATCAGATATTTTGGCAGCCATCACCGACATACGTGGTGGCCCACACGAATGAAGCGAGAGCGACAGCCATGACCATCAAAATCGTTGAGACCACCCCATTTGACGGCCAGAAACCCGGCACCTCGGGCCTTCGGAAGAAGGTCAAGATATTCCAGCAACCAGGCTACATGGAAAACTTTGTCCAGAGTATCTTCGATGCCCTGGGTGGGGTCGAGGGCGTGTCACTAGTGGTGGGTGGCGACGGCCGCTTCTATAATGACGTTGCCATCCAAACGATCCTGAAGATGGCATCTGCGAATGGCGTGGCACGGGTTATTGTCGGCCAGCATGGTTTCCTGTCAACGCCCGCTGCATCCTGTGTGATCCGCAAAGGCGAACATACCGGCGGCATCATCCTGTCGGCCAGCCATAATCCTGGTGGCCCGGACGATGATTTCGGCATCAAATATAATGCCTCAAATGGCGGTCCTGCGGCGGAAAAGATTACAGATGCCATCTACGCCATGACACGGGAAATCAGCGAATATCGCATCATGGACGCGCCGGACATCGACCTTGGCACCCTTGGTGAAACCACCTTGGGGGCCATGACCGTAGAAATCGTGGATCCGGTCGTCGACTATCTGGAACTGATGGAAGACCTGTTTGATTTCGATGCCCTCAAAAGCCTATTCAAGGGCGGTTTCCGCCTATGCTTTGATGCCATGCATGCCGTCACCGGCCCCTATGCCAAAGCCATTTTTGAAGATGTCCTTGGCGCGCCAGCAGGCACGGTAATCAACGGCGAACCAAAACCGGATTTCGGCCGCGGCCACCCGGACCCGAACCCGGTTTATGCCAAACAGCTGTTCGATGTGATGTTTGGCCCGGACGCCCCCAACATGGGTGCGGCGTCAGATGGCGACGGGGACCGCAACATCATACTCGGGCGCAACACCTATGTAGCACCTTCCGACAGCCTGGCGGTACTGGCGGCCAACGCCCAGCTGATACCGGCCTATAATCAGGGCCTCAGGGGCGTCGCCAGGTCCATGCCCACAAGCTGCGCTGTGGACCGAGTGGCTGCTGCAATGAAAATCCCCTGCTTTGAAACACCCACGGGCTGGAAGTATTTCGGCAATCTCTTGGATGCCGGGCGCGCCACGCTGTGCGGCGAGGAAAGCGCGGGCACGGGCTCTGACCACCTGCGCGAAAAGGACGGCATCTGGGCGGTCCTGATGTGGCTCAACATCCTGGCCGAGACCGGCAGCAGCGTGAACGACATACTGACCAGCCACTGGCACAGCTATGGTCGGAACTATTATTCCCGCCACGACTATGAGGCCCTGGATGCGGGCACAGCCCAGGAACTGATCGCCGCCCTGCGCGCGAAGGTTTCTGAACTGCCCGGCGAGCGGTTTGGCGACGAAACGGTCGAGCTTGCGGATGATTTCTCTTACAGCGACCCGGTTGATGGGTCCGTCGCCTCAGCGCAAGGCATCCGGGTGATGTTCAAAAGCGGGTCTCGCGTGGTGTACCGGTTGTCTGGTACCGGCACGGAAGGCGCAACACTAAGGGTCTATATCGAGCGTTTTGTCGCTGGGCCAGACGGCCTTGATGAAGACACCCAGGAAGCACTCGCCCCGCTAATCGCCATCGCCAGGGATCTGGCGGAAATCAGAGAGCGTACCGGCCGCGCGGAGCCATCCGTCATCTCTTAAGTCTTCTCACCAGAAACCGAAAAAGCCTCGCGTCTGACGCGGGGCTTTTTTTGTGTCGGCAACACAGCCACCAGAGCACCCACAAAAGTATCTTTTAAATTCAGATGCTTACAGATGCATACTTGACGATCGAAACACTGTATGCACTGTACTATTACACATAGTACAGTTGATTCGAGGACCTATGACTGGCGTGACCAACTTGAGCATCCAGATCGTGACAGGCGACAGCCGGCCGATCTTCAAACAGATTGTCGATGGCATCCGTATGGAGGTGGCCAAAGGCAGCCTGCCGCCGGGTGCGAAGCTACCAAGCGTTCGCGGACTGGCGATGCAACTAATGATCAACGCCAACACGGTTGCCAAGGCATATGGCGAGCTTACAGCCCTTGGGTTGGTGGAAGCCCGACAAGGGCTGGGGCTTTTTGTCACCGAGCCGAGACAACTGTTGAGTGATGAGGAACAGCAAAAGCGGCTGGATGCAGCCGTTGGCGCGTTCATCAATGAAGTAGCGTACCTGAGTTACGACAGCGAGCACATAATCAAGGCAGTTCAGGACGCCCTTACAAGCCTTGGCGGCAAAGCCGGAAAAAACAGCGACGAAGGATAGAGAGAGTATGAACCACTGTATTCAAACCGAAGGGCTGACAAAGCGGTATGGCAAGAAAACAGCCCTCAAGGATTTCACGCTGGCCATCGGCCAGGGCGGCATTCACGCCATAGTTGGCTCTAACGGGGCGGGGAAATCCACCCTGTTTCGTATCCTTTTGGGCGTCACAACTGCCACAAGCGGCATCGCCCGCCTGCTGGGCGAGGACAGTCGCGATCTCTCGCCTGGCACGCGTGGTCGCGTTGGTTATGTGAATGAAGAACACACGCTGCCATTGTGGATGAAAGCACAGCAGATCACCGATCAGCAGCGCAGCTTCTACCCGGGTTGGAACCAGTCGATTTACGAGCAGGTGATTGGCTATTTCGACGTGGACCCTGGCCAGAAGATTTCCGGCCTGTCCCGCGGAGAGCGCGCCGGGCTTAACCTTTCCATGGCGCTGGCGCAGTCGCCTGACGTCCTTATTCTGGACGAACCAACGCTGGGCCTGGATGTAGTGGCGCGGCAGAGTTTTCTCGAAGCCCTGATGTTCACAGAAACAGAGGCCAACACCACAATCATCTATTGCTCGCATCAGATGGAAGAGATCGAGCGGGTCGCGGACCAGCTGATCATTATG
The DNA here is from genome assembly GCF_002389025.1 of Kordiimonas sp. UBA4487. Lineage (NCBI taxonomy): Bacteria > Pseudomonadati > Pseudomonadota > Alphaproteobacteria > Kordiimonadales > Kordiimonadaceae > Kordiimonas > Kordiimonas sp. UBA4487. The sequence goes on along the minus strand of NZ_DGNR01000002.1, from coordinate 263,253 downwards.
GAAAAAGGGACACTTCAAAATAACAGCAGCCCGGACGCCTTTGTTGAGCGCATTTCCTACTGGATCGGCGACTTCGCAAATGGATTGCCTGCGAAAGGCGCCCTGCCTGGTTTCCTGACCTCCCGCACCATTGATGGGCAGCACCATATATTGGTCGCCGACCAAGGTGAAGAGTTTGGCCAGGTTCTGAAGAACAACGGGGCAAAGGCAGTCGCCAAAGCCCCGGTCAACCTGGAACGCGCCGTTAACGCCTTCCTGACCAAAAACCATAATACACCCGACAGCCGAGTATAGGACCTGAGCATGTTACAGATTTTCAAAAGCGAATTTCAGCGCTACCGCCTGTGGGCCATTCTGGCAACGGTGGGCCTCCTGGCCATCTACGTCTTCGTGGCGAAGCTTATGCCCTTCCTACAGGGCAATTCACCCTTCAAGTCCATGCTGTATCTGGGGTTGTTGCCACTTTCGGCCCTCTTCGGCTTTGTCCAGATGATGCTTCATCGGCGCACCAACCACTGGACCTACCTGATCCACCGGCCGCTGGCGCCACGGAATATCTATTTCGGCCTGGCGCTTGCCGGCGCAGCTGTCGTGTCCATGGTTGTTCTGGTTCCGTGGTTTATCATGGTTGGCGGGATGGATGCTTTCTCCGGTTCGGTAGTTGATACGCGCCACTATAGCTATGGCTTTTTCCTGCTATTTTGCTCGCTTGCAGCCTATTTCGTCGGCACTCTTGTAGCCATCAGCGCCAACAAAGGCGCCATTCTGCTGGCCATTTTCCTGAACTGGATGATGACCACAGAGCCCGAGAGCACATTCCTGCAGTTCTTCCCGATGCTGGTCATACTGGGGATCCTTGTGACGCTGAATGTTGTCAGTTTCAAACCGGACCTGAGTACCCATGAACGTCGCCCCTGGGCAATTACGCTTATGGTCTTTCCTATGACTTATGCCCTTCTGTTTGGCCTGTCCCTGTTCACAACGGTTTACTATCACGTTCCCAAATTCATCATGGGCACGCACCCCGACCTTAACCCGGTAGAAGGGACAGTCTCCTATATGTGGGAACTGGGCCCCGCAGAACAGGTGGCTTACGCCCTTGAGGGCAGCAGCCATCCTAAAACGGACTATTACATTAAGCAGGTCGAGCTTGCGGACATGGCCTATCTGGACAGTCGCGAGTGGTCATACCCGACAGAAGACCAGCTTCATACACTGGATATTCAGCATGCGCTTGCCCCCACGGGCACGAACAGCATATGGCAGTTCGCCCATGACGAGATGCTGATGATCGGCATGTCGGAAGCAACCAGAAAGCCCATCGGTGCCATTGGGGTAAACGGCTTTATCGACGATGCCTCACTTGCCACGGCAGCAGATCGATTTCAGGCAGTGCCCGTGATGGTTGGCAAGAAGTTCCTGATGACAAATAACCGCATGTACCAGCTGGATTTCGCTGAGCGCAGCATGGATATCAAGCATGAACTGCCCGCAGGCGAACGCTATGTCGCCAAGCCGCAAATCAGGGACGACTATGTCGCGATCCTGACAGACAAGCGCACATTGCTGTTTGACCCTAAAGTACTGCGCGACGAATTTGACAGGGCCGTACCGGAATACAGCATCGATCACCCAGCCTCACTAAGCAGCTTCCATTTTGTTGACACATACAGGTTGGTGGACGGTTATCTGATGCTGTATCGGGGGAACCATTTCTTTGGATTCAACAAGCCCGGCTCAGCTGTTGTCCATGCGAAACTCGGCGGCGCGGCGGAAACCATTCACGAGCGGCATTATGAGCTGAAACGCCACCCAAGCTGGATCCAATATCATTTCGAGATGATGTCCCCGACCATGGTTCTGATTGATCACCTGTACCGGTCAAAACTGATGAACAGTCGCATTGACAATATCAGGCCCGATGGTGACCTGGTCCTGAATGCGCTTCTCGGCAGGCAGCATCCTCCTCTTATCTACTGGATGGCTGGCATCCTGATGACCGTCTCTGCCGCCGCTGCCTTGATCATGAGCCGCAAGCATGGGCTTGGCCGCGCGCAGACTGCAACATGGGTGGCACTGTGCGCCATATTCAGCCTGCCAGCGCTGATCTCATTCTTCCTGATGAACCCATGGCGGACCAATCCGAAACAGGCCTAGCCCCAGGCCGGGAGGGGCTGGCCCATGCCCCTCCCCTGCAGTTAACGACAGCAAAAGATAGTGGATACAACAATGACGCCTTTTCAATTGAAAGCGCGCATTCAGGTGACGTGCGCCCTGATGCTTGCTGCAGCCAGCCTGTTCGCCGCCCCGGCGCCTGTTGCTGCCGACACCCTGGATGATGCGATCCAAACCGCCAAATCCCAATCCGAAGCCCCGCTTCTGTCCCGGTCTTTGTTGCTGAAGAAGCGCCAGATCGACTATGTCCGACTGTCGCCGAGCGGCGCCTTTCTGGCTTACAGCCTGAAGCATGGCAGGCACATGGAACTCTGGCTTTATGACGTCGCCAGTGAAACCCACAAGCGGTTGTTCGCAAGCGAGCTTGTAGACCAGATTTTCTGGTCTACCGACAGCCGTTATCTGTTTCTTGAATCATCACAAGGGGTGGCCGCCGTATCCATGGGAACACCCGATACACCGGCCTTTATCCTCAACCTGGATAGCGACAGCGATGAGCTACTATACAGGGTCGACCCAAGCCAGCCCCATGCGGTGATTGTATCAAAGGCAGCGACAGATGGCGGGCATGATTTCTTCCGCCTGCTTCCGGACAGTACGAAAGAGCTATTGTTTCAGTCATCCACTTTCGTCGGCGATGTCCTGCCCGGCACCGACGGGGTGTATTTCGCGGTGCGCATCGCAGGAGATGGCCTGGAGCTTGTTCGTATCCAAGGGGATACCGCCAAGCGCCTGCAGACGTGCAGTTTGGATGACCGCTGCAAACTGATTGCCTACGACCAAGCAACGGACAGCCTGCTTGTGCAGGGCACATTCGGCCAGAACCTCACAGGCCTTTACCGAATGGACGCTACAGATGGCACGGTCAACCGCCTGCACCAGGACCCCGGGGGAATGTTTGACATCAAATGGGTCATTATGGATACCGAGAACCAGCCACGTGCCGCTGGCTATCTGGACGACCACATTAGCTTCTATGGCCTCGACGCTGGTGCCCAACAGGCAATTGCAAAAATCGAAGCGGAGCTCGGGGCAGAGCAGTTGATGCTGCGCGCCAGCGATGACCTCACCCGCTGGCTGGCCGTGGATGACGGCATCCGGCCACCCAAAATCGCCCTTTATGACCGCATGGCCGACAACTTCACCTATCCCATGGAGCATATAACAGCCGAGGACCGCGACCTGCTGAAGTCCAGCGCCGCCATCCGTGTTCCCATCTGGTACAGCGTCAGCGACGGCATGCGCCAGCAAGGCTATGTGACCCTGCCTCGCGGCAAGAACCCTGCCGATGCGCCGCTTGTGATCGTGCCCCATGGCGGCCCGTGGGGCCGGGTTGACGGCACCTATGACACCCGCGCCCAATTCCTGGCAAATCGCGGCTATGCTGTATTTGAGCCCAACTTCCGGGCCTCCACCGGCTTTGGCAAGCAGTATACGCTAAGCGCTAACCGTGATTTCGGCGATGGTCGCGTGCAGCAGGATATCATCGACGGCATGGAATATGTTTTGTCTCGCGGTATCGGTGACAGGACCAGACTGGGCATATTCGGCCATTCCTTTGGTGGCTTCTCTGTGCTTGGGGCGATGGCCTTCACCCCCGAAACCTTCCGGGTGGGCATTGCTGGAGCACCCCCTGTCGATCTATCCAAAGCCATCAAATATTTCACCAATATGGATCGATCTCCTGCCTTTGCACTGCGCCTAAAGCGTTTCAAGAAATTGACGGTAGACCTGAATGATCCAGCAGACGTGAGGCGCATTCAGTCCCAGTCGCCGGATGCACACTGGCAAAAGATCTCACGCCCCCTCTATATCTGGGCCGGGGAGAAGGACCCGAAGGTCTCTGTGTTGAATGTGCGGGACTATGTGCTGCGGCTTCAAGGCAACACCCAGCCTGTTTCCTACCTGGAAGAGCCACGCGCAGGCCATAGCCCGAACAGCGCGCTTGCGATGGAAGCCTATTTCTACATGGTCGAAAAAGCATTGGCCGATCATCTGGGGGGCCGCCTTGAGATCGGCGGTGGCCAAAAGCTGAAGCGGCACCTGAAACGGGTTTTACTGATTGACGAAAACGCCCTGACAGAATGAAGGTCGATGCCTCCTGCCCAAAAAAAATGGGTCCGCGCGGTGCGGACCCGAGTGCCCCATAATAAGGCTGAGAGGTTAAGTTGCTAAGGGTTAGTTAGCAGGAACCGAACCGGCACCAGGATCGCACCAGTCCACGGTCTCAGTGGCTTTCACAACACCAATATTGGCAAAAGCCATGCTTGCCTTGCCTGTGACGCCAAACCGGAATGGCTCCAGCAGCGTCTCAAAGTCGGCAGCGTCTTCCGAGAGGCAAGCAAGAGGAACGGCGACCGTAGCCCACCCCTTGCCGGTGGAAGCTCTCAGGAATTCGTCAATATCAAGTGACCGGGTGCAGGCTTCACCACAGCGCACAGACAGGCTGGCGTCAGTAGCATCAAAACTGTCCACCCGCAGGTCGAACCGCAGTGCGGCACCAGCTTCTGCGTGATCGCTCAGGTCCATGGCAGGGGCATCGCCCATGAAGAACGCGCCGTTACCGTCACTGAGCCAATTCACCTTAACGGCGTCAGCCTGAATGTCTTTGTCCACCAATTCGGCAGTCATGGTACCGCCGGGAACCTGGGCATAGTAGCCGCTGATTACCTGCGAGGACTGGTCGCTAGCGACGAACAGACGCCACGGAGACATCGGACGCCCCACGAACAGATCCAGATCACCACCCGAAGCGGCAGCAACACCAACCACATCCTCAGGCAGCATGCCCACGACCGTGTCAGTATCGGCATAGGTCAGGCCATGGCCGAACGGAAACAGCGGCGCATACCCTTCGTCATGAAGGTTCAGCTTGCCCTGCAGCGGGTTGGCGGGCCAGGAGAAAGAGAGCCGCCCTTTGAAGTCATGGCGTGGGTTACCTTCAGCATCTGCGACCAGCACGTCCGCAACACCCTCCCCTTCAGAGCCGGGCAGCCAGGCAGCAACGAATGCGTCAGAGGCATTCAGTTCAGGATTGACCCAGAGCGGGCGGCCTGAAAGGAACACAGAAACCACAGGGATGCCGTCAGCTTTCAGCTCCTTGAGAAGTGCCAGGCTTTTCTTGTTGCCGGGTTCGAATTCAACCGTATCGATGTCGCCCTGGCCTTCCGCGTATGGCTCTTCGCCGAATACAACGACCGCCACATCAGGCTTGGTGTCATAGCTGCCGTCCACTGACAGCACTGCTGTACCGCCTGCTTCCGCCACAGCATCACGAATGCCGTCAAAGATGGAGGTCGCGCCCGGGAAATCGCTGTTCACGTTGCCCGTGCCCTGCCAGGTAATGGTCCAGCCGCCGGATTGCTTGCCGATATTATCGGCGCCGTCACCTGCCACCAAAACGGTTGCAGACGGGTTCAGTGGCAAAAGCCCACCGTTATTTTTGAGGAGCACAAGGCTTTCCCGCACGGCCTGACGCGCCACAGCCCGGTGTTCTGGCTGGCCGATGATGCCGTCCTGCCCTGCAACGCCGCGGTCAGACGGACGACCTTTCTCAAAAAGACCTGCCCTGATTTTCACCCGCAGGATGCGAGAAACGGCATCATCAAGCCGCGCCATGGAAATTTCACCGCTGTTTACCTGATCCAGCGTATTCTTATAAAGATCACGCCATTCCTCGATCGCCATGAACATATCAAGGCCCGCATTGATCGCGGTAGCACAGGACGCATTGGTGCAGCCCGGCACTTGGCCATGACCATTCCAATCACCCACGATGAAGCCTTCAAAACCCATCTGGCCCTTCAGCACATCCGTCAGCAGATATTTGCTACCGTGCAGCTTCTGGCCATTCCAGGAAGAAAAGCTTGCCATCGCGGTTTGAACACCAGCCGCCAGCGCACCCTTGTAGCCTGCGGCATGGATATCCAGCAGTTCCAGTTCCGGGATTTTGGCATCACCCTGGTCGTCACCGCCCTCTGTGCCGCCGTCCGCGATGAAGTGCTTTGCGGTTGAGACCACATGGTCCACATCCAGAAAGTCTGGTGTTCCTGGCACGCCCTGAACGCCTTCCACCATCGCGCGGCCATAGGCCTGTACGATTTCAGGGTTTTCAGAATAGCTTTCGTACGCCCGCCCCCAGCGGTCATCCTGAGCGACAGCCAGCGTCGGTGCGAATGTCCAGTCAATACCTGTTACGCGCATCTCAAGCGCGGTGACAGCACCAATCTGGCGCAGAAGCTCAGGGTTATTGGCGGCACCCAGGCCGATATTGTGCGGGAAGAGCGTAGCGCCAATGACGTTATTGTGGCCGTGTACCGCGTCACTGCCCCAAATAATGGGGATTGCCAGGCCGCCATCGGATGTGTCCATTGACGCATCATAAAAGGCGTCAGCCATGGCCAGCCATTCTCCGGGGGCCGCATATTTGTTGCGGTTCGGTAGCGAGCCACCACCGTTCAGCACGGAGCCGATATGGTAGGTTTTCACTTCCTCTGGCGAGATATGCTGGATTTCCACCTGCATGATCTGGCCCACCTTTTCTTCAACGGACATTTTCGCCAGGAGGGAAGCTACCTTCTGGTCAGTCGCCGGATCAGCCTTCACGGGGCTGGCAATTGTCGGCCACTCGACCTTGTCGGCCTGGCTATCGGTCGCGGTGGGCGCGTCCCCGCACCCTGCAAGGGCCAGTGCCGCAGCCACAACAAAAAATCGATAATCAAAATACTTCATAATCGTCCGCTTCCCTCGCAACACATCCCATCGGGCGCTATCATACTTCCCATATGATAGCGCTGTCATATTCATCTTAAACCTAGCACGAAAATCTGCCATGTCCACAAAAATCTGACAGCGCTGTCAGATGCAAGACAATTTATTTATCGGCCGTTTTCTGCCAAACACGGACCCAGTCGACCTCAAAGCGTGCAGGAAATGCGGCTTTGTCAACGCCTTCAGCACCGCCCCAGTCACCACCAACGGCAAGATTGAGGATCACATAAAAGGGATGGTCCAGCGGCCATTTTGCATGGCCATCACCAGCCTCTTTTTCGATCCGGTAATATTCCTGTCCGTCGATATACCAACGGATCTCATCTTCTTCCCATTCGACGGCATAGTCATGAAAGGCTTCCGCGGCGTCAGGCACTTGCATGAAGTCACCCTTCTGGGTGCCAATCTTGTGATTGTAGGCCCCGGTGTGGATGGTGCCATGCACCTGACCGGGGTTATAGCCCACGTGTTCCATGATATCGATCTCGCCAGACTTGGGCCATGGGCCGTAGCTGGCGGCCTTTGGCATCATCCAGAAGGCCGGCCATGTGCCCACACCCGATGGCAGCTTGGCCCGCATGGCAAAGCGGCCATAGGTCCAGCCCGGCATATCCTGTGTTGTGATCTTGGCTGAGGTTACCTTGTTGCCCATACGGGCCTCGATCACCAACTTGCCGTCCTGCACGCGCAGGTTCTTTTCACCACCCCTGTAGGCCTGCAGTTCATTATTGCCGAAGCCACAGTTCGTGGGACAGCCGTTGCCCTTCACCACACGCCAGACATTGGTATTCAGTTCTGGCCCATCGAATTCATCAGCCCAAACAAGCTCATAGCCATCATCGGACAGCACAGCCGTACTCATTGCGGCCAGCACGCCAGCCACAGATACGAATTTCATCAAAGTCATGCGGCCCCCTTCGCCATCACCTCAGTTGCCTTGCAGTATTGCTGCACATAATCGTTATGGCTTGGCAGCTGCATGGCTGTTTTCTCCACATTGGAGCGGATGTGCGCCAGGAAGTTATGCAACTCTTCGTCGGTCATCCGGTCCGCGATCGGGTGATACTGGCCGGGCATAATGCCCTGCCCCAGCATGACCTGTACCCAGCTGTTTTCGGCGAACAATTGGTCGTTCGGCCGGAACACCCGGCCCGCGTCACGGAACAAGGCAATACGGTGTTTCAGCCCGTCCGGGATGTCCATGTTCGCACATTGGCGCCAGAAGGGCGTGTCCCGGCGCTCGGTGACATGGTAATGGAGGATAATGAAGTCGCGGATATGCTCCATCTCATAGCTGGTCTGGGCGTTGAACTCGTCAATATCCGCCTGCACGATGCCGGTGTGTGGGAACATCTGCATCAGGCGGAAGATGCTGCGCTGAATCAGGTGGATGCTGGTGCTCTCCAGTGGTTCGATAAAGCCACTTGAAAGGCCTACCGCCACCACATTCTTGTTCCAGTGCTTGCGCCGGGTGCCTGTGCGGAATTTGATCACCCGCGGGTCCACCAGTGGTTTGCCTTCAATATTGTTCATCAGCGTATCAATGGCGGATTGGTCGTCCTGATAATTGCTGCAGAACACGAGCCCGTTGCCGACCCGGTGCTGCAGTGGGATACGCCACTGCCAGCCGCTGTCGTGGGCAATGGACTTGGTATAAGGGATCGGATCCGACACCGCTTCGGTCTGCACGGCAATTGCGCTGTCACACGGCAGCCAGTGGGTCCAGTCATGATAGCCGGTGTGCAGCGCACCTTCGATAAGGAGCGCGCGGAAGCCCGAGCAATCCACAAACAGGTCACCCTCGATCACCTTGCCGCCTTCAAGCGTCACGCTTTCCACATAGCCGCTTTCGCCGTTCTGCTGCACGCTTGTAATCTTGCCCTCAACGCGTTTGGCGCCATGCTCTTCCGCCATCTTGCGCAGGAACCCAGCATAGGCCGTGGCGTCCAGGTGATAGGCGTAATTCAGCCCCAGTTTCGGCAGATGGGCGAATTTGCTTTGCTCGGCAGCGATCAGCTCAAGGCAGTAATCCCCGAACTTATAGTCAATGCCTTCCTTCAGGCCCCGCAGCCAGAAATGCCAAAAGCCAGCCGTCCAGTGGTCCTTGCCGGTAATGCCGAAGGAGTGGATATAGCTTTCGCCTTTCTGCTTCCAGTTGACGAATTCGATGCCCAACTTGAAGGTGGCTTTTGTGGCGGCCATGAAGGCTTGTTCATCAATACCGATCAGCCGGTTATAGTTCACCAGCGTCGGAATGGTGGCTTCGCCCACACCCACAGTGCCGATCTGGTCGGACTCGATGAGCGTGATATCAAGCACGCCGCCCATGATTTTCGAGAGCGCCGTGGCGGCCATCCAGCCAGCCGTACCACCACCCACAATCACCACACGTTTAATCGTTTGTGCCGTCATCTGTTCAACCCATTCAAAAGGAAAGCGCGAATACGCCGCGCGTTATCGTCAGTCATCGGCCCCAGTACGCCCCTGCCCCGCTCAGGGATATGAGCCGTCGTTTCCTCTGTATTTTCAAATACATAGTGGTTGAAAATCTGTTGCCAGATTTTCTTCTGGTCTGCCGGAAGGTCGCGTATCGCCAGAAGCGCCAGCTGTAGCGCATTATTCGCCGGCCCCATATAGGACGGCGACTGGCGCCACCAGTAATTCACCAGCACATTGAAGGCTGCCAGGCCGTCCACCGCATGCCACCACATGCTGGGGATGAAGATGGCGTCACCAGCTTCAAGTTCGGCCACCTGCGCAACAGCGAGCGCATCGCGAAAACGCGGGAACCTGTCAAAATCAGGATTGTGCAGGTCCACCATGCTCACAGGCTGGCCTGCAGGTGTGAAATCAAGAGGGCCCACATAAAGGTTGGGCAGTTGATCTGGCGGGAACAGGGTGAAGCGCCGCTTACCGGCTGCCACACAGGCCACATTGTCCGCCAGGTCATAATGCGCCGCAATATGCGTACGGTTGCCGATCCAGATGCTTTCAATGCACTCCCTGTCGCCAAGGGGAATGCTGTTCTGTTCGCCAAATCCCGGCAAACAATCGCCGATAGTGGTAGAGCCCACATAGAAGAAAGGCGGCTTTTCGTCAGCCTCATGACTTTCCAGGAGGTCGAGAAACATATCGAGCTTGATGCGCTTATAATCGAAATTCAGGCCGCTCATGTCATCCTTGTAAAAAGGCTTGCCGCCCGCTTCCGGCCCGGCGTAGGAGACGATCACCTCCGTGCCATTATAGAGGCCTTTCAGATAGACCCCCGCCTCTGCTGCCGACTTCCTGCCCGCTTTCACAAACGGCCAGTCCGCTGCTAAACCGCGCAGCACCAATGGCTCCTGCCCGGTCAGCAACTCTTCCGTCAGGTCGGCGCTGGCGGCGCCCTTTATTTCACGGATGGGCTTCAGCTCGTTCATGATCAGCCCAGTATCCGGTTTTTCCGCTCAATCAGGTCCCGCAAATTTGAGAGCGAGGCCACAGCCATATAGAGCGGCTGCAGATAGCCCTTCTCATTGAGGACACCCAGTGCCGCACCATCGAGGCCATAGAGCTTTTCTTCATTGATGGCATGGAAGCCGACCAGCCGGTTGGTCGACCCATCCTTCAGGTCAATTTCCACCGCCAGAGGTTCCAGAAGGCCATAGCTGTCAATGGTGCTATAGAAATCGCCACTGGTGGAAGCACCCATATGAAGCCGGTCCAGGATCGCGGTAATCTGCTCAAGATATTCCGTGCTGCCGCCCTTGGGCAGGAACACGGGCTGGCCTTCTGTGGTGCTGACGCGCGGGCTGTCCATGTCCACATGAACAACGGTTTGCGGCTCTTCACCGGGGCGCTGCTGCATGCCTATCACAAACGGCTGCATTTCAACCACCATGGGCACATAGTGCGCATCCCAGCCTGCATCTGTCAGGAACAGGTTCTCGCCTTTGGTCAGTCCCATAAGGGCGACAGCCTGAATGGCACCGCTGTTCGGGTCCTTTTGAAACAGGATCGGATAGTGCGCCTGCAGGTCGCGAAATTCTGTGGGGAATGTAACACAGCTCATGATGGCGTCGCCAAGGGCCGCCGACCGCTCGGTAATAATGCGCAGATCCTTGTGATCCACATTGTTCAGCAAAACATGTTGCGTCATGAACCTTCTCTTCCACTTAACTGGTATTTTGTTTTTTATCAGCCTGTCCGGTTGCTCCCCAGCTCCGGCACGCTGTTCATGCTACGCCCGATTGGGCGGTCGGGACAAGGCACATAGGGGCAAAACCCGCGATGCCTTATACCCTTTAGGCAGAAAGCCGCCACGGATGGCGGCTTTCCATATGCTTGGGAAAGTCTGAAGGTGCGCTAGAACTTGTAGCGAACGCCCACATTGTAACGTGCACCGGCCTGGGTCGCCCACAGAACAGTGTTTTCACTGCGTCCGTGGTTGCGCTGCGTAGCCCCTGTCACGTTGATGCCTTCCAGGAAGACCGTAACCTGGTCATTCACATCGTAGCTTACGTTCACGTCGAACTGGCCATAGGCCTCTACATAGTTCGGATGACGCTGAGCATATTCACCCTGGATGATGCCAGCCAGGAACTTGTCACGCCAGTTGTAGGCAACCCGAACCTGCAAGCCGTCCTTGTCGTAGAAACCAACGACGTTTGCCGTGTCCGAAAGGCCAAACAGTGCGAACTGTTCCTGGTTCCAGTTTGTCAGGTCGTTGAAACCAACATCGCCATTTACGATGGTGTAGTTGAGGATGGCACCAAAGCCGCTGTCACCAAAGGTGTGCTGCAGGGCAAATTCCCAACCATTCAGCTTCGCAGAGCGCTGGTTCGACGGCACATTCACAACAAACTCAAGCGTCGGATCTTCGCCAGCAACGCCGAGGATGTTACCCGTGGTGTCACCATTGGAGTCAACGCCAGTGATTTCAACTGTGCTTGGGTCTGCGTTCGCGAAAATCCAGTTCCGGATTTCAACAAGGTCGTCACTGCCAACAGCCGCCACAGCGTCATTATAACGTGGGCCACCGAATGGGTTCGGCAGGTTAAACGGTGTTGCCGTGATGGTTTCCGTACCGATGAAGTTTTTCACTTTCTTGTCGAAATATCCGACTGCGAAATAGCTTGCATCGTCATAGTACCATTCAGCACTGAAATCCCAGTTGGTGGATTCGAATGGCAGGAGGCCCGGGTTACCCTGGCTACCTGTACCGCCACCAATACGGAAGATGTTGTTGATCGTCTGGCCACCCTGGATGTCCGCATAGTTCGGACGCGCAATTGTCTTCGAGTATGACGCCCGCAGGATAACGTCCTGAAGCGGCGAGAAGTCAATGTCGATGGATGGGAGCCAGTTATCGTAACTACCCTTCAGTTCCGTGAAGTCCTGCTCGGGCGAGAAGACCACCACTGCCTCGTTGGCTGCCACCCACTGTGTGCCAGTAGCAATCGGCACAAGTGCGCGGGAAGTCACATCTGTATCCTCATAGCGCAGGCCTGCCACGATATTCAGCGGATTACCGGAAACTTCCCAGCTTGCATTCACCTGGAAGTATGCCGCGAAGGATTCTTCCGTAGTGCGACGGTCAACCTGCCAGTCGGTAGACGCACACTGGCCATTGCCACCACAAACACCGTACAGGTCATCAATCAGACCGACCATGGTCTCAAAGTCATAGATAACCCACTCGTTGAAGAGTGCCGCATTGTCCGAGCCATCAAGCTTGTCGAACTTGTCGGCAACGCTGATGACTTCAAAGATGTCGTCCGGAAGGTCAGAAGCCGGGCCAGCACCGCCCCACGTATCACGCTGTACGTTGGCATAAGCCGAGCGCACTTTGTTTTCCGTGTAAGATGCACCGAAATCGATGCTTTCAACGATGCCCTCATCGAAATGCCAGGAGCCATTGAACTGCGCCTGCTCGATGTCTGTCCGCATGTAGCTGTTGCGGAAGCTCGAACCGGTGGACACGATACGCGATGGATCAATGCCCGTCAGGCCATCGATTTGCGTAATCGACAGAACCGGAAAGTCCTCGGAGAAGTCAACCGACTGCGACTGAAGCGAGAAGCTTGCTGTACCCAGTGCAACGTTGCTGCCATATGGGCTGTCCGCGCCGGATTCTGCGCTTGAGTTATGGTAGTCCAGCTCAAGCTCGAAATTGTCGGTTGGCGTCCATTCTACGTTGAAACCAAGGGACTTGTTCTCATTCTTGGTTGCGAACTCAACGCCGCCGAACGACAGGTCGCTTGGGCTCGCGCCGAAATCTTCCGAGTACAGCAGCGGACCAGCAACCGGGCCATCAGTCCAGGCGCTGGTAGTGTTGCCGTGGTTGAACCATACAGACATGTCGTGACGCTCTGTCCCGATCTTGTTCTGCGAATAGGTATAGTCAGCCGTCGCGGTGATGGTGTCCACAGGGCGGAACTGCATGGTCAACTGACCATTGATCCGCTCGCGGTCCACAGCCGTCATGGAATAAGCCATGTTCTGGGTCGTGGAATAATAATCACCCGCACCAGGGCGGTTGGTTACGTTGATGTCGGCTTCAGTGCCGCCATCCGGAATCTGCGGCAGTGTGCCCCAGTCGTTCTGGGTGCCTTCGAAAGCACCGCGCCAACCGGCGGAGGCCTGGTTATAGCCCAGCTTACGTTTCTGGTAGGAACCGGATACAGCCACACCAAACTTGTCTTCGGCGAAAGTGTTGCTGTAGAGGCCGGAGATTTCCGGCGTTACGGACGTACCTTCGCGAGAAGTATCCATCACCGCTTTGGCGCCGATTGTCGCCTTCATGCCCGGGCTTTCGAGCGGACGGGTGGTGGAGATATTGATCGTGGAACCGATGCCGCCGGTTGGGATAGACGCACGGCCGGTCTTGTATACTTGAACGCCAGAGATACCTTCAGCCGCGAGATTAGCGAAGTCGAAGGAACGAGAGCTTGAAGCACTTGTGTCTTCAAGACCGGAGGTCGGCATCTGACGACCGTTCAGGGTCACGAGGTTAAAGTCAGGGCCGAAGCCACGTACTGTTACCTTGCTGCCCTCGCCGTTCACACGGTCAATGGACACACCTGTGATACGCTGCAGCGATTCAGCGAGGTTGGTGTCCGGAAACTTACCGAAATCCTCGGCGCTGATGGCATCAACGATACCGCGGGCATCCCGCTTCACGTCCATTGCCTGTTTCAAGCTACCGCGAATACCGGTAACTACAATTTCTTCTAAATCCAGATCGTCAGACGAGGCGTCATTAGCCTCCTGAGCGAATGCGGTGGATGCTGTGACAGCCGCCAGAATAAGCGACATGGTACTCGCCACCGAATTTCGATAAATGCTTCCAGGTCTCATAAGTTTCCCTTCCGTTCCCCTAAGCTAAGTACATTTCCCTAACATGCGCTTAAATGGATCATATCTCCCAAATATGACAGCGCTGTCTTATCTAACTATAAAAATAGCCCGTATTTGTCCAGTCATTTCAGACAGCGCTGTCATAATTTGACTAAACTCAAATGACAAAATATCTTTTCTCACAATAAATTCATGGGCTTACGAGGAAAAAACCACACATTACCCATGGCAACTTATTTTGAAAAAAGACACCAAATACACGCATTACCCGCCTCACAGAGCACCATAAGGCGACTCGTAAGCTGTCATACGTGTCATATCATTGGATTACGCAGATAGTTTCCGAACGGATTTACGCTTGACCAACTCATAGTCAAAAATGACCGTCTTGTCTTCAAGCGCAGCGCTTTTGCCCTTGGCTTCGAGGATCAGGTCAACTGCGCCTGCTGCCATATCCTCAATAGGCTGACGGACAGTGGTGATTGCAGGCGACATAATCGTTGCCAGAAAATCATCGTCAAAACCCATGACAGATACATCAAGCGGCACACGCAAGCCGAGAGCCTGCGCACAAGCCACAACGCCAGCTGCCATTTCATCGTTACTGGCGAAAATGGCTGTGGGGCGACTTTCACTCTTCAGCAGTTTTTCAGCGGCGGTATAACCACTGTCGAAGGAAAACATACCTGGGGCAACCAGGTCATTGCTGACCGTCAGACCATGCGCCCTCATGGCCTTGGAATAGCCCTGCTCCCGGTCCAGGGAACAGCCGTGGTTGGGGTCGCCCTTGATGAAACCAATGCGCTGGTGTCCCTGCCCTATAAGAAATTCGGTAGCCTCAAACGCGGCCTTGTAATCATCAATTTCGATCTGGGCCATGTCTGTTGCATCAACGCCGGGGCCAATCCTTACCGTTGGCACACTGCGTTCCCGAAGCGCGTCAAGAACGGCAACGTCGTCACATACTGGCGACGACAGCACCACACCATCAAAACGAATGCTGTTCAAAATCTGCCTCAGCTTGGCGTCATTGCCGCGCTCCCTGAGCACATCAACAACAAGGTAGCAGCCTGCTTCTTCACAGCGGCGCAGAATCCCCCGTTGAACCTTGGAAATATAGTCACCGCTGGGGTCATCGACAAATAACCCGATCATGAAGGACCGGTTGCCCGCCAAGCCCCGCGCCTGCAGGGAAGGCCGGTAATTCAACTCTGCCGCAACCGCGAGAACCTTTTCTTTCTTGTCCTCTGAGACATATTTTTCGTTATTCAGAACGCGGGAAACGGTTTTCATCGACACGCCGGCAAGCCGGGCGACATCACTAATGGTCGCGTTTTTTCCCTTTAAATCATCCACTTCAACACTCCTGCGGCGCTCGACAAAACCTCAATAACACTATAGCTTCGTTATTGCGATTGTCACGTAATTATGATAGCGCTGTCAGGCACTTAACCAGGTTTCGGCCACACCCTCCACGGCCGCTTAGGGGACGGGATTGCACCAGAAAGCCGCCAGAACCGAATGGAAATCCTTTCTGGGATACGGCACGGGCGACTATGCCCTGAACCTGTTCTGGCAAAGCGTGGGCTTTTACCTGTTCTTCTTCTACACTGACGTGGTTGGCGTGCCGCCAGAAGTCGTGGGTACGATTTTTCTGATCGGCATGATATGGGACGCCGCAACTGATCCTGTCATGGGCTATCTTGCCGAACGAACCACGGGCCGATGGGGACCCTACCGACCTTATCTGCTCTTTGGCGCCATCCCGCTGGGAGTCTCATTTGCACTTTTGTTCACGCCGATCCATATCTCGGACAGTTTCTGGCAGGCCGCCTACATTCTAGGCACCCTTCTCCTGTTTCGCACCTGCTATACGGTAGTTTCGATCCCCTATTCCGCGCTGAGCGCCAGGGTAACCCGGGCATCCAACGGTCGGACACGTCTGGCAGCCATTCGCATGTATTGCGGTTTTCTGGGCGGCGTTTCCATTACCGCCTTTGCCAAATGGCTGCAGCAAAGTAAAACGGATGAAGTGGCATTTTCACTGATGGGATACAGCGCTGCAGTTGTCGGGATTATAGTCCTGATCATCTGCTTCATTTCCACTCGGAACACCCTGCAGGAGGATCTTCCTGACCGTCACCCCAGCGCCATGAGGGAAAGCCTCGCCGCGATCCTGAAAAACGGGCCGTTTTTGTTGCTGGTGGGGGGCATCATGCTGGTGACAGTTGCAACAACCATCATTGGGCAAAGCGTCCTTTATTTCTTTGAAAGCCAGGTGGGTGATCGCGGCCCCGGGACCACCGCTATCTTCATCATGTCCGGTGCGGGGCTGATTTGCATCCCGTTCTGGGCCTACGTTGCGCTCAAGATCGGCAAACGCAATGCCTGGCTGACAGGCAGTGTGATTGCAAGCGCTGGTTTGGCGCTCCTGTATGGTGGCTTCGGCGACAATTCGGTAACCGCGCTGGCTTCCATGGTGGTGGTGACACTGGGCCTCAGCTCCTTTGCGGTGATTTTCTGGAGCATGCTGCCAGACACCATTGAATATGGCGAATTTAAAAGCATGGTACAGAATGAAAGTCTGCTGATCGGCGTGGCTTCCTCTTTCCAGAAGATCTCCATAGGCCTGTCGGCCTTCGCGCTCGGCTTATTGCTTAAGTATGTGGGATATCAGGCGGATGCCCCCCTTGGCGCAGCCACGGCAGACGGCATTCGGCATATTTTCACCGTCATCCCCTTCGTTGCCCTCATGGTTTCAGGCCTGCTGATATTCTTCTATCCGATCACGGCGAAGCTGCACGGCGAGATCATCAGCGCACTGAAGGCTCGCAACAGCACTTGACCCGCAAGCAAACCAGTGCATGATCACCCGATGCTGAACCTGGACGATGCAAAACTTGAGAAACACTCGGTGACCATTGCTGGCCACCGCACGTCAATTTCGCTTGAAAAAGGCTTCTGGCGTCATCTCAGGCGGCTGGCGAAGGAACAGGACCTGTCGATGAACGAACTCGTTCGTCTTATTGACGAAGCCCGAACCGGGTCTCTCTCAGGCGCGCTCAGGGCTTTTGTCCTTCAGTCTTTGGAGAAGGCTCAGTAGCCTCCCCCTCGTCGCCTTCATTTTTCTTTGCCTCCTGCTTGGCTTTCAGGCGGCCCAGCAGGTCGAATGCACGAGAAAACACCTCTGCGCCTGGGTTAGCTGCCTGCTGGTCGCCTTGAATTTTCTGGAGGTCCTTTGCGAGCGTACTGCGCAGACGGCGCTCAATGCCGGCAATAACGAAGCGCTCCAGCGCCCGGCTCGCCCAGGATGCACTTGGGTTATCCAGCGGTCCTGAATATTCAACGGGAATTGCGGGTGTGTCAGGCGGTGTTGAAAGCGCCAGTGTGCCCTTGAGGTTAAGGAACGCATCACGGAAGTTGATCTGGCCATCGAGGCCGAATTGGCCCCACGCCCCTGTTGCAGCAAGCTCTTCCAGCAGCATAGTACCTGCATCCAGCGTGAAGCGCGCCTCCATTTCACTGAAACTGGTGCTGCCTTCACGCAGCCACTTGCCAACCGACCCCAGGAAAACAGTTGCGGAAGGAGCATTGCCCATTTCGCGCACCAGTGTCGGGACACTCAGGAAATTCAGGCTTCCGGCCCGGCCTTTCATTTCGCCACGCCCTTTGAGTGTCCTCAAAATAGCGTCCAGGCTGTCGCCCTGTCCGTCGAAGGAAAAGGATAGTGACCCGACGCCCTGTAGAGCTGCCGCAAGGCCTTCAGCCTTCAGCATCGCACCAATGTCGATTTCACTGATATTGGCGGTACCGCTCAAGGATAAGGCGTTTCCACCTATCAAATTCAAAGTGAAAGCGGAAGCCCCGCCATTCACCATGGCCTCGTCACCCAATGCAAATCGAAGGCTGCCATCCCCTGCAATCAGGCTGGCATTGGGAGCCGACACCTTCTGGCCCAGTATTTCCACCTGATCGAGTGCAACGTCGACCTTACCGGCCATGTCAAACAGGGATTGGTCAATTGCAAGCTCTTTGGTGGCGGGCGTCTGCCCGGACGCGCGCCCGAGTGGCGGATTATAGGTGAAGCCCGAAGCCACCAGCTTGCCAGCCATTTTGTTGTCTGCTCCGCGCGACAGGTTGCCCGCGAACCGGGCCGGACCATTGCGAATATCCAGATCCTGCGCATCCCAGGCACTTCCTCTCACCGTGACTTTGGCGCGTGCCCTGATGGGCTCCCCGGGGTGCGGCAACTGACCTTCCTGGTCAAGTAACTTCAGGACATCGCCAGCATGTTTGTGATCAAAGCTCAGGCGCCATTCCTGGCGACTATCCGTCTGGCTGCCTTCTGCCAACAGCTGGCCGCCTGCAATGGTCCCACTGAGCGTCATGCTCCGCGCACCCGTTTCACTGTCACCAACCGCAAAGGTCAGGTCAGCTGGTACCTTGCCTGCCAGGGTATAACCCTCAAGGGCAGCCAGGCGCGACAGGTCCTCGTGGGCCAATGTGCCCTGTACGCCTTCAATCTTTACGACATCCGATCCGTACCCAATGCCCCCACTCAGGGACAGGCTGCGCCCACGCCCCTCAGACAGTTTGGCTGAAACACGCATGGCCTCAAGCGGGCCGGCAACAGACAGGGTTCCGTTCACGCCGCTCAGCCCCAAGGCCTGTAAATAACGCGCAACGTCATCCGACAGGGCCTGAACCGCGGGGAAACCCCACTTGGCCAACGTGGCATCGCCTTCTATCTCCAGCTTGTCACCCACCTTGCGTAGCCGGCCAGCCAGTTCCAGTTTGCCGCCCGCATTCCTGACAGATAGCGATGAAAGCCTGAGCTGCTCTGGGCCGACTTCACCCATTGCCCGTAGGTTCGAATATCTTGCACCACCCCACAGAACCTCAGTCGCGATCATTTCAATGGCGATCGGCTGGGGCGGCATTGTGTCGAACAAATTGTCTGGTGTGCCTGTCCCAGACGTATCAGACACATAAGCATCCAGATTAAGGGTATCAGCCGCCAGCCTTACCGACTCAGGCCAAACGCTCCCAGTCTTGCCTGTAACGTCGCCTTCAAAGTTTGAAGTGTCCACGCGCGCCTCCAAGGCAGATAGACGCCACTTGTCAGGCGCAATGGATATGTTCGCTGAAAGCTCGCCCGTCGCCAACCGCCCGGGTGGAATACGCCCAGAGACATCAATCTGCATCCAGCGCAGCAAATCAGGCAGGTTACCAGACACTATTTGGAGATTCCCCTGCCCTTTGCTGGCCATCAAAGCCCCTGAAAAGAAGAGGCCCGAACCGCCTGGCAACAAGGCCTGCAGATTGGTAAGCTGGACACCCTCATCTGTCAGGCGCACCACCGCATCCAATTGCTGGATAACCCCGTTGCCAACCTGAATGCCTTCAACAGTCAAATCAATAGCCCCCGTGATGGGCGTCTTGGACGGCGTATTCAGCTCCACTGCCTCGACCGGTACTGTATTGGCTTGCGCATCAAGCCAGGGCGCCAGAACCAAAATCCCGAATGACGCCGACCCAGCCGCGTGAAAGCCACCATTTCGGCGCGCGACCGTCAGGTCGAGCCGTCCGCGCGTCCCGCCCACATCAAGCGTGCGGGAGATTGCACGGTATACACCGGCTTCGCGGTCCACCTGTACATCCAGTTCAAACGGCATTTCAGGCACGGAAGGCGCAACTTCCGTATTACCCGTCACTGTTTGGCTTGCCGCCACGAACGATGCGAGGTTATCGCCTTCCGTTTGGATACGCCCGGCAAAGCCATCGTCGAACAGCCGCCCTGAAATATGAAGACTCCCGCCCGCCATGCCGATATCGGTTTTAAAGGACAGGACACTATCGTCCCGACTTGGCCGCAGGCGCCCGGAAGAGGTGACTTTTTGCCCGGCAGAAACGAAGCTGCCATCCCATTCAAGCGGCCCTTCAGGCAATCGACCCTTCAGGTCGAAAGACAAGCCTTCAAGGGTACGGCTTACGCCCTGGTTATCCACCAGTTGCACGGTGCCGCCGACGATCTTGAGGCGTTCCATCTGCACTGACGTTGCCGGTGCGTCGGCATCACTCTCGGATTTTGGCCAGCCGCGGACGTTCCATGCGCCCTCGCTGTCTTCTTCAACCACAACATTCAGGCCATCAAACCCCAGATGCTGGATGGCAACGTCACCCTTCAGAAGCGCGCCAAACCCAAGCCGCATATCGATGCGGTCGGCGGTCGCAACAAAATCAGCGCCTGCGTCTCCTGCTGGATAAAGTCGAACGGTTTCTGCCGACACTTCAGGGCGCGGGAAAAGTCCAACGCTGACGCGGCCGGCAAGCTCAACCCGCATCCCCAGCCGTGATGAAGCCAGGTCTGACAGTGTTCCCCGGTACTGGTTCCAATCCAGAAAGCCAATCGCCACCGATGCCAGCAGCAACAGCGCCACCAGCGAGCCAAACAGCCAATATGTCAGTTTTAGCAATTTCCCGGTTGTCACGACTGGCTCCGTCCAATGTCTCAAACCCTAAGGGGAACAGTGCGAAAACATTCCCGCTTTGACAAGGGCTCATTGCTACCCTGCCCCGAGAATAGGGCATTGATGCGGCGAAAATCGCTTAACCTTTTTGATTTCAAATACTAAGGTACCTTTGATCGCTGGCCCGCGGGCCCCGTTTCAGGGCTAACTCAAGCCCCTTCGGTTACGGTCGGCCTATTTGACGATGTGTTCTTGGAGAAATGCGCCTGATGCCAGCATCCGGCAAAAAATCAGGTTTCTTTGGCCGGATCAGACGCCGCGTCCGCACCACCCTGTTTTCGGCAGGCGGGTACGAATTTGGCGCCATCACGATCCTCGCTGTTCTCGTCGGTATAATCTCCGGCTATGCCGCCATCGGGTTTTACCTGGCGATTGGCGAACTGCTTGAACTGATTTACGGCCTCAGCGAAGCAGAACTGGCCTCCGGCGCCAAGCACCTGCCCTTCTGGCACATCATGGGCGCACTGATTGGCGGCGGTTTGGTTGTTGGCCAGATACTACGCCTTATCAACCGGCATCAGGCACGCGGTGTTCCTAATGTGATTGAGGCTGCAGCACTTCATAACGGGCGACTGGGCATCAAAAGCGGCATCGCAAGTGCGGTTGCCACGATTGTATCGCTTGGTTCCGGCGCGTCGATGGGCCGCGAAGGCCCTGTGGTGCACCTGGGGGCGACCATGGCATCCGCCCTTACCCGTGCACTGCACCTGAACCCGTCTGCGGCTCGAACCCTTCTGGGGTGCGGCGTTGCAGCTGCTGTTGCGGCCTCCTTCAATGCGCCCATTGCGGGCGTCTTCTTCGCACTTGAAGTCATTCTTGGGCACTATGCTCTCCATGCGTTTGCGCCCATTGTGATTTCGGCCATTGCCGGCACGCTGGTCAGCCGAGCGCACCTGGGCAACTTCCCGGCGTTTGAAACCACCGAATATATGATCGTCAGTTTCTGGGAATTCCCAGCCTTTTTCATTCTTGGCATCGCTGCCGCTCTTGTTGCCGTCACTTTCATGTCCGGCATGGACTGGGGCGACAAGGTGCGCACAAAACTGGACAAAATCCCTTTCTGGCTGCAGCCGGCGATTGCTGGTGTCTTCGTTGGTGCCATCGCAATCTTCTATCCGGAAATCCTCAGTGTCGGCTATGAAGCCACCAGCCGGGCACTCAATGGCGAATATGGCTTTGAGCTTCTTGTATCCCTGATGGTGGCAAAAATGGCCGCGACAGTCATTTCGTATACCGGGCGCTTCGGTGGCGGCGTCTTCAGCCCCAGCCTGTTCCTGGGTGCCATGCTGGGCGGTGCGTTTGGCATCGTTGCTGCTGCCATCTTCCCAGAGCTGGCGTCTACGCCGGGGCTATATGCCGTGGTCGGCATGGGCGCTGTGGCTTCGGCGGTGTTGGGCGCGCCCATCTCCACGATGCTGATCGTTTTCGAGATCACAGGGGACTATAATGTAACCATCGCCGTGATGATTGCCTCGGCGGTTTCCAGCATGGTGACCAGTGCCTTCTTTGAACGGTCCTTCTTCCTGATGCAATTGGCCAACCGCGGCATTCGACTGGAAGGCGGCAAGGCGACATTCCTTCTGAAGTCCGCCCGCGTGGCTGACCATATGACCCGCGATTTCTTCACCGTGCGCGACACCGAACCTGCCCTGAAAGCGCGGGAGCTGCTGGTAACGCAAGGGGGTGGCCTGTTGATTGTGACTGACGAGGCCGGCCATATGACCGGCACGCTCACCTTCAGCCAACTGCCGCCAGATATTTTCGACAGTCCTGAGAAGGCGCAAACGCCGGTCGTCAAATTCATGCGCGACATGCCGCAAAAGGTGAAATCCACCGATGCACTGCAGCTTGCACTCCACCGACTGGAGATGAGCGGTGAAGAAGTGCTTCCCGTTATTTCCCCCACGCAGGAGGCCGTGGTTGTGGGCTTGATTCGCCACCGCGATGTGATGAAGGAATATAACCGGGCATTGCTTGAAAGCCAGGGCCGGGACCACAAAATGGGACGCCGCGCCTGAGGCTTGGGACAACCATCCAAAATGTTATCATCTGCTGCTTCCCGCACGCGCACGGGGGTGCTATAGACGCCTGATGATGAGTGATCCGTTCGATTTAGATGACCTGAGCCCAGAGCCCGCGCCCACAGCGCCGGCGCCGCACAGCAACATGCCGCCGCCCTATCTGGATGGCCTGAATGAGCCACAGCGCGATGCTGTTCTGGCCACCGAAGGCCCTGTATTGGTGCTCGCAGGCGCCGGCACCGGCAAAACACGCGTGCTGACCACCCGCCTCGGCCACCTGATGGCCACAGGCCGCGCCGCACCCTGGAACATCCTGGCCGTGACCTTCACCAACAAGGCCGCCAAGGAAATGCAGGAGCGGGTCGCCCGCGTGATCGGACGCCCAGTTGAAGGCATGTGGATCGGCACCTTCCACTCCATCTGCGTGCGCATCCTCCGGAAGCATGCGGAACTTGTCGGCATTCAGTCCAACTTCACCATCCTGGACACAGACGACCAGATCAGGCTACTGAAGCAACTGATTCAGGCCGAAAATATCGACGATAAGCGCTGGCCTGCCCGGGCACTCGCGGGCTTGATCGACCGCTGGAAAAACAAGGCCCTGACGCCGGACCGCGTACCGGAAGGCGAGAGCTATGCCTACGCCAACGGCATGGGCGGCAAGCTGTATCGTGCCTATCAGGAACGCCTGAAGATATTGAATGCCGCGGATTTCGGTGACCTGCTGATGCATGTGATCACCTTGTTCCAGGCCCATCCGGATGTATTGAAGGAATACCACAACCAGTTCCGCTACATCCTGGTGGACGAGTATCAGGATACCAACGTGGCCCAATATCTGTGGCTGCGGCTTCTCTCTCAGTCCAGCAAGAATATCTGCTGCGTGGGCGACGACGACCAGTCCATCTATGGCTGGCGCGGCGCCGAAGTGGGCAACATCCTGAAATTCTCGAGCGACTTCCCTGGCGCAACCGTTGTGCGGCTTGAGCAGAATTACCGCTCCACCGGGCATATCCTCGCTGCGGCGTCGTCGCTGATCACATCAAACGAAGGCCGTCTTGGCAAAACCCTGTGGACCGATGCTGGCGACGGCGAGAAGGTTACCGTCAAGGGCGTGTGGGACGGCCCTGAAGAAGCGCGGTCCATCTGTGAGGAAATTGAAAACCTGCAGTCCAAGCAGCATGCGCTCAGTGAAATCGCGATTCTGGTGCGTACCGGCTTCCAGATGCGCGAGTTCGAGGAACGGTTGATCACCCTCGGCGTGCCTTACCGCGTTGTGGGTGGTCCGCGCTTTTATGAGCGCGCCGAAATCCGCGATGTGATGGCCTATCTGCGCGTGATCGCCCAGCCCGATGACGCGCTGGCGTTCGAACGCATCGTTAATGTGCCCAAGCGCGGCTTGGGGACAGCCAGCATCCAGAAGGTGCATGGGCTGGCGCAGTCACATGGGGTATCGCTGCCGTATGCTGCGCGCATGATTGGCGGCATGGATATCCTCAGGCCCGCAGCTCGCAACAAACTATCAGCCCTGATGGATGATTTCGACCGCTGGCGCGCCATGCTTCACACCCACAGCCATGTGGAAGTCGCGGAAATCGTGCTTGAGGAATCAGGCTATATGGAAATGTGGCAGAACGACAAATCACCGGATGCGCCCGGCAAGCTTGAAAACGTCAAGGAAATGGTCTCTGCCATGGGCGAGTTCGAGAACCTGGGCGGATACCTTGAGCATATCGCACTGGTGATGGAAAATGATAATAACGACACTCGCGAGAAGGTGTCGCTGATGACGCTTCACGGCGCCAAGGGCCTCGAGTTCGATACCGTCTTCCTGCCCGGATGGGAGGAAGGCTTGTTCCCGAACCAGCGCGCGCTGGATGAAACCGGCGTCAAAGGGCTCGAGGAAGAGCGCCGCCTGGCCTACGTGGGCATCACGCGGGCGAAGAAGAAGGCCAATATCTATTTTGCCGGCAACCGGCAGGTGTTCGGACAGTGGCAGTCAAGCCTGCCCAGCCGCTTTATTGACGAACTGCCCGGCGACCATATCGAGATGGAATCAAGCCAGGGGCTGTACGGCAACCAGCGCCAGAGCCGCGGCTGGGGTGATGATTTTGCCGATGAGGGTTATTTCACGTCCGGCGGCGACAAATATGGCCCCGGATGGCAGCGGGCCCAAAGTTGGCGGCAGGAGCAGTCGTTTGACCAAACGCCGCACCGCGGCACGCCACCGACCATCACCATGAAGCCCTCGCGGCCAAAGAAGAAAAAAGCCCCAGCCCCCGTCAGCGATTTCGCCATCGGGGAACGGGTATTCCATGACAAGTTCGGCTACGGCATGGTTGAAGACGTCGAGGGCAACAAGCTGCTCGTCGAATTCGACAAAGCCGGCGCCAAGCGCGTGGTCGACACATTCGTCACCCGCGCCTGAGGAGATTATGATGAGTGATATCTGGTGCCTGAATGGCGAGCTGCCGGAAGCCCGCGCACGCGAACTTGAAGCAACCCTGGAGATGGTCGCGGACGAACGCGGCGAGTTTCCGCCCACGCTGTCCTATTTCGAACAGCCCGGCGAAGCTGAATGGCGCGTGGAAATCTTTTTCGCTACCCAGCCAGATAGCGAGTTCCTGACGGCTGTCCTCTCGCGCATGGGCCTCGGTGACTGGCCGCATGAGCTTGCCCCGGTTGAGGACAAAGACTGGGTCAGCGAAAGCCAGAAGCTGCTGGCTCCAGTGGAAGCAGGCCGCTTCTTTGTTTATGGCAGCCATGACGCAGACAAAGCCAAGGCGGATGCCATCAACCTCCAGATTGACGCGGGACAAGCTTTCGGCACCGGCAAGCATGAAACCACCGCCGCCTGCCTTGAGGTGCTGGATCAGCTCGCGGATGACATCCGCCCCAAAACCATGCTTGACCTGGGCACCGGTTCGGGCGTGCTGGCGCTTGCCGGCCAGAAGGTCTGGCCCAAGATGCGCATTATCGCATCAGACATTGACCCCATCGCCATCGAGGTGACGGCGGAAAACATCACGGTGAACGATGGCATTTCCCGTCAGGTGGGCTCTGGCCTGCCCGGCATGGCTGTTGTGGTGGCGCCCGGCCTTGATGACCCGGCCTTCAAGGATGAGAAACCGTTTGACCTGATCACCGCCAATATCCTGGCCGGCCCGCTTGTTGACCTCGCGCCCGATATTGTCGACGCACTGGCGAAAAGCGGCACGCTTGTGCTGTCCGGGCTTCTTGTGACGCAGGAAAAAGAAGTCCTCGAACCATATTTGGCTCGAGGACTAGTATCTCTGGGCAGAGTAGAGAAAGGGGAGTGGCTCGCGCTTGTTTTGCGCAAGCCGTGAAGCATTCCCGGGAAGGTGAAATGCTTCGGGGAGGATGGGCCAGCCTTGTTTCAGGAGAAGGCTGCCCCACTGAGAAATTCTAATGGTTGACTGTCAGGCCAGAGCCGCGTCAACCGCAGGGACTAATGAGCGAACGCTCCGCCGCCGAGAGCACCACCGCTCATGCCACCAAAACCACCACCGAGGCCGCTTGGGCGGGTGATTTTGATCCGGAACGGTTTCTTCTGCTTTGGCTCGACAGGGCGCATCATGCCTGCTTCGGTCATCAGGGCGAAGAAATCACCAGTTGCTGTAAGGTCGGATGCCAGCTCGTTAGCCGCTTCTTCGGTTGCTACCAGGAAGAACTGCTTGTTTGCAGAACCGCTTACCACACCAGGAATTTTACCTTCGCTTGCCATCAGGCCCATAAAGCTGAATGCTGCGATTTGTTCGTTCATTTGCGCTGTCTTAGCCATTGGTCTTCTCCTTAACCAATCATGCCCTTTGTGGGCTCCGTCAGCCCTTGCTGACAGGGCTTAGATAGGCCTGTCGGTCATGATTAAGAAGTGGTTAAAAACGCAAACAAGCTATGCATTAAACGCATAGCTTGAAAGTTTAAGCCTCCCGCTCACCGAATGGGGAAGCAAGGATATACGCCAACTTTTTCAGGAAGGTGTCGCTCCTATGACAAAAATAAGAAGCAGCAATAAAAGGCTCCATACCGCCATGCCTGACAGAATATAGGGTGTGGCCATGCGCCGTTCGAACCACAGGCGGGGCCGAATACCCTTGGCGAAGAACACCATAAGGCCCGCAAGGTTCACACACACCACATTGACGATCAGCAGCAGAAGCGCCCCATTGGCCAGCTGCCACTGTTTAATACCCAGCATGAAACCAAGCGTCGCAGCCGGCGGCAGCAGCGCCACGGCCACCATGACACCCACAAGCGTCATGGACAGCCCGGACGTCAGTGACAGGACGCCAGCAATACCGCTCGCGGCCGCCAGCGCCATGCCGCCAAGGCCGACTTCGGTGCGACCAAGAAGTTCCTGGCTTTCAGGAAGCTCACCCCAGATCATGCCCACAATAGCAGCCATGGCGATCGCCACCGACATGCCCGTGAAAGCGGTCGTGAAGGCGTCGCTCATCAGTTTCTTGTCGCCCAGAGACGTGCCAAAGGCAAAGGCAAGATTGGGGCCCAACAGCGGCGCAATCACCATGGCGCCAATCACAACAGCCACATTGTCCTGCACCATGCCAATAAGCGCCACAATGGTGGACAGAAGCGTCAGCACCAGATAGCCGCTGTCCAGATGCGCGCCCTGGCGCATCTTGATCATCAGTTCTTCACGGGTGTCTCCCGCCTCGCGCGCCTCCACGTCAGGCAGCGTTGCTTCAACCGGCATGATATTGATGCGCGCCCGGGAGGATGTCGCCAGCAGCTTCTGGATATCGTCGATGACCTTCTGGCGTTCGCCCGCACGCGTCAGCAGGACATATTGGACATGGTCGCCATCAAGCTCCGCCAACCGTTCGCAACTGACCACGCTATTGCTGGCGGCTATTTTCTTGACATGGGCTTCGGCCGCGACCGGCACGGTAACCTGCAACATCTTGAGCGGCATAGACTTTCTCCCCTAGAGGGGGAAATCTAGCGAAGCCACTGCTCAAGCACAAGCTTTAGCCTGCGATGTGTGCGAGCCACTCGTCTTCGGTCATGACCCTGACGCCCAGCTCTTCGGCTTTCTTGAGCTTCGAGCCCGCGCCGGGGCCGGCCACAACGATATCCGTTTTCTTGGAAACAGACCCCGCCACCTTGGCGCCGAGAGACTCGGCTTTCGCCTTGGCTTCATTGCGGGTCATCTTTTCAAGGCTGCCCGTGAACACGACGGTCAGGCCAGACACCGGGCTGTCGGTCGCCTGTGCTTCCACTTCGCGGACATTCAGCGCATCCAGAAGCCTGTGCAGCACCGCACGGTTGCGTTCCTCCAGATAGAAATCCGCGAGGCTCAGCACCACATCACCGCCGATGCCGTCAATGTCCGTCAGTTCACTGTTGTGCGACCTCAAGGCCCGCAGGCCTTCGTTGGACAGGCTGACGCCCTTAAGCCCAGCCACGGTGCGCAAGCGGCTGACGCGGATGTTCTCCGCCTTCAACGTCCCGGCATCAATGCGCGCAAGCCGCGCAGCCACAAGGCCGATAAAGCCCTCACCCGCCGCGAACAGGTCTGTCGGCTGCAATGCCGCTTCGAAGTCCTTCAGGTGTCCGAACGCCAGCAGGCAATAATTGATGGCACTGGCATCATGGGCCGAAAGGTCAGCGGTTGTCAGGCCGTTCATCAGCTCCAGCCCACGCGCCAGGTAAGCCACCATGGCGTCCGGTGTGCCGAAATTGCGCGCCAGCAGCTTTGCCGTTTCTGCTCCGATGCCCGGAATGCCCAGGCCAAAAATCACCCGGTAGAAATCAATATCGCGGCGCTCGTCAATCGCAGCCATCAGGTTGGAGACGGAGAGGTCACCCCAGCCTTCCCACTTCTGCATGGCGCCGCCTTCTGCCTCGTTCTTCTCTGAAAGCGCGAAGATATCGGCGGGCTCTGCGATCCAACCGCGTTCAAACAGCTGTTCCACCTGCTTAGAGCCCAGGCCTTCAATGTCGAACGCACCGCGGGAGACGAAATGGCGCAGGCGCTCAACCTGCTGGGCGGAACACACCAGGCCGCCGGTGCAGCGAATGACCACGTCATCATCCGACGCTTCGGCATGAGAGCCACACACTGGGCAGTTTTCCGGGAATTCAAACGGCACCGCGTCCGCCGGGCGCTGGTCCGTCACCACAGACACCACCTGCGGGATCACGTCACCCGCGCGCTGGATGACAACCGTATCGCCAATACGGACGTCCAGGCGCGCGATCTCGTCCCTGTTGTGCAGTGTGGCGTTAGAAACAACCACGCCGCCCACAGTGACGGGCTCCAGCTTGGCAACCGGTGTCAGCGCGCCCGTGCGCCCCACCTGAATGTCGATGTCACGCAGGATGGTCATGGCCTTTTCGGCCGGAAATTTGTGGGCAATGGCCCAGCGGGGAGCGCGCGCCACCATGCCAAGCCTGTCCTGCAGCGCCAGGTCATCCACTTTATAGACGACGCCGTCGATATCGTAATCGAGCGTCGGGCGCTCGCGTTCGATCAGGCGGTATTGCTCGATAGCGCTGTCCGCGCCGTCGCATTTCACCAGAAGCGGATTAACGTCGAAACCCCAGGCCTTGAATAAGTCGATCATACCCATCTGGCTGGTGGACGGCATCTCAGACACCTCGCCCCAGGCATAGGCGAAGAACTTGAGTGGGCGGGACGCAGTAATGCTGCTGTCAAGCTGACGCAGGGAGCCAGCGGCGGCATTGCGCGGGTTCGCGAATACCTTCGCGCCCTTTTCTTCCTGCGCCTTGTTGAGGGCGAGAAAATCTTCCTTGCCCATATAAACTTCACCGCGCACTTCGATCACATCTGGCCAGCCTTCACCCCCAAGTTCAGTCGGGATGCTATCCAGCGTGCGGGCATTGGCCGTGACATTTTCACCAACACTTCCGTCGCCGCGCGTGGCGGCCTGTATCAGCTTGCCATGTTCGTACCGAAGCGCCAGCGACAGGCCGTCGATTTTTGGTTCAGCCGTCAGGTCAACAGGAACATTGTCGCCCACTCCCAGGAAACGGCGCACACGGGCCACGAATTCCCGCACGTCATCATCATTGAAGGCATTATCGAGCGACAGCATAGGTTTCGCGTGCTTGACCTTCTCGAACCTGCTGGCCCGAACGGACGCGCCAACACGTTTCGAAGGGCTGTCCTTCCTGACAAGGTGCGGGAACTGGGCCTCGATCTCATCGTTGCGGCGACGAAGGGCATCATAATCTGCGTCGGAAATCCGGGGCGCATCCTCACCGTGGTACAGGCGGTCATGCGTCGCGATTTCCATCGCCAGCTGCGCCAACTCGCGGCGCGCCTCGGTTTCCGTTAAATCCGTGACGGGTACTGTAAACAAGTCAGTCATCAACTATCCATCAAGATGCAAAAGTTGGTCTGCCGCCGCGCGGGCCGCATCCGTAATCACATTGCCGGCCAACATGCGGGCGATTTCTTCGCGGCGGGCTTCGTCTTCCAGCGCGACAACGTCGGTGCGCGTTTCCGCGCCATGGTCGCCTTTTGAAATCTGGAATTGGCGGTTGCCGCGCGCGGCCACCTGCGGGCTGTGGGTAACAACCAGCACCTGCGCACTTTCAGACAGGCGCCTGAGACGTTCGCCTACGGCACTCGCGGTTGCCCCGCCAATACCCTTGTCGACTTCGTCGAACACCATGACCGGCGTGCTGGAACCACGCGCCAACACCACCTTGAGCGCCAGAATGAAACGTGCGAGCTCCCCGCCAGACGCGATCTTGACCAGCGATCCAAACGGCGTGCCGGCATTGGTTTTCACTTCAAAGCTCACCCGGTCCGCGCCTTGGGCAGTCCAGTCCCCTTCTGGCAGTGTTTCCACGGCCGTACGGAACTGGGCGTTTTCCAGTTTGAGGGGCGGAAGCTCCGCCATCACAAGCTTGTCCAATTCTGCAGCTGCAGCCTTGCGCTTGGCAGTCAAAGCTTCAACCGCCGCCTTCATCGCCTGTCTGGCGCCATCCACGCGGGCTCGGGCTGCGGCAACCATTTCATCGCCTGCACTAACGGCGGCGTAGCGCGTTTTCAAATTCTCAAGAAGGGCCGGCAGTTCATCGGGCTGGCAATTGTGCTTGCGTGCCAGGCGGCGGATTTCAAACAGGCGCTCCTCGGTGCACTCCAGCTCATGCGGGTCGAAATCCAGGTCCTGTGCCAGACGGTCCAGCGCGGCCATGCCCTCGCCCAGCTCGATCGCTGCGCGGTCCAGTGCTTCAATTACGGGAGACAGCAAATCACCGGCAGCACCCTCTGTGCGTTCCATGCGGCGAAGCACACCGCGCACGGTGGCGTCAACACCGCCATCTGCGGCCAGGTCATCCTGATAAGCCTTGAGGTCATCCGCCAGCTTTTCGCCTTGCATCATCAGCGTCCGGCGTTCAGCAAGCGCTTCTTCTTCGCCTTCTTCAATGCCCAGCGTATCCAATTCAGCCACCGCATGCTCAAGAAATTCTTCGTCTGCTTTGGCATTGGCCAGCATCTCTTCGGCTTCTGCCAGTGCTTCTGACGCTTCACGAAGCTCATTGTGTGCTGCAGCAACCGTTTTCAATTCCGTGCCATAGCGGCCAAAGTCGTCCAGTAGGCCACGGTGTCCGGCGCTATCGAGAAGGCCGCGGTCATCGTGCTGGCCATGAACTTCCACCAGCAGGCTGCCCAGTTCAGCCAGAAGCCCCTGCCCGATTGGCTGGTCGTTCGCCCAGGCCTTGGAGCGGCCATCAGCGGTGATTTGACGCCTGAGGATGATTTCACCCTCGCCGCCATCCAGGCCTTGATCTTCAAGAAGCGCGCAGGCGGGATGACCGGTAGCTACCGTAAAGGCTGCCGAAACCATGCCTTTTTCCTGGCCTTGACGAACAAGCGCCCGATCCGCACGTGCGCCGGTCGCAAGGCCAAGACTGTCCAGCAGGATAGATTTGCCTGCACCGGTTTCACCGGTCAAAACCGTAAGGCCCGCCGCAAAGGACAGGTTCAGCTTTTCGATTAAAACTATGTCACGAATGCTGAGACTGGTCAGCATCGCGCTCTCCCCTTAATTGACCAATCCCTAGAATGGCCAGAGTTTGCTCAGCCAGGAACCGCTTTTGCCTTCCGGCTTCATATCCTTGCCGCTGAGTAGTGCATAGCTATAGCGGTACCATTTGCTGCTTGGATAGTTGTGTCCCAGAACCGCCGCAGCCATCTTGGCTTCGTCATAGACACCAAGCGCCAGGTAGGATTCCACCAGTCGGTGGAGGGCTTCAGGCGTGTGGCTGGTGGTTTGGTAATTCTCGACCACATTGCGGAACCGCATTGTGGCCGCCAGATACTCCTGCCGCTTCATATAAAAACGACCGACCTTCATGTCCTTACCAGCCAAGTGGTCCAGCGTCAGGTCCAGCTTCAGGCGGGCATCACGGGCATATTCCGTGTTCGGAAAGCGGCGGATCACTTCTGTCAAAGAGCTTTGTGCCCTTAGCGTCTGCGCCTGGTCCCGGCCAACGTCCGAAATCTGCTCATAGTGGCTCAGGGCAATCAGATAATAGGCATAGGGTGCGGACCGGTTGCCCGGGTGCAATTGCAGGAAGCGCTCGGCAGCCAAGGTCGCATCGTCATAGTTGTTGGTCATATAGTGCGAATAAGCCGCCATCAGCTGCGCACGGCGTGCCCACACCGAATAAGGGTGCTGCCGCTCAACCTCATCGAAGGCGTACGCTGCCAGTTGGTAGCGCTTTTTCTTCAGATTGTCCTGACCGAGGTTGTAAAGAACCTCAACGTCGCGCGCGACATAGACGTCTTCTTCATCCTTGGAACTACACGCAGCCACACTGATAAGCGCAACGCCCAGAATAGATGTTTTCAGCCAATTTGCTGTCATGTCAGTCCCTTACTCCCGCACATCTTAAATGCATGCTTGCAATTCCCGCGTAAGATTTCTAGTCTCAGCCTAATGCAACCATTAGTATATTTTCAACAATCACTGAAAGGTAATTCCCACCCAACAATTCAGCGTAGGCGAATTCTCTAGCACAGGAAGCCGCAAGCGCCAACGGGGAATAGCCCTTTCAACAGAGAAGGAGACTCTATGGCGCCGCAAAGTGACGAAATTGAGGACAAGCACGATGGCTTGTCGGCGCGTAAAGCCGACCTGATCGACAAACATGTCGGCAGGCGTCTTCGAGACCGCAGGCGAACGCTTGACCTCAGTCAGCAGGACATCGCCAATATCCTTGGTATTTCCTATCAGCAGGTCCAGAAATACGAAAGTGGCCAGAACCGTGTCAGCGCCGGGCGGCTTTACCTGCTTGCCCATATCATGCAGACAAACGTTTCCCACTTTTATGAAGGGTTGCCAGCTGGGGATGAAATCCTGAGCGGCCGGATCACAGAAATGGACCTGATCATTCCGGAGCTGGAGACGCTCCCGAACGTGAATGTCCGGGACGCGCTCAGCGATTTGGTCCGTGCAATCAAAGATTCGAAAATCATGACCTCTTGAGGTCACGGTAAATAAGCAAACGGGGGTCGGGAAGCCGTTCAGGCTTCCCCTTTTACCAGCGCATCATAATCAAGCATCAGCGTTTTGGTAATTTCACCAACTTCAAAATTATAAGGGCCGATCTCACTCAGCGGTGTCACTTCAGCAGCAGAGCCGGTCAGGAACGCCTGTTCGAAGCCCTCAAGTTCCTCCGGCATGATGGCGCGTTCGATCACTTTGATCTGGCGCTTTTTCGCCAGTTCGATCACGGTCTGGCGGGTAATGCCGTTCAGGAAGCAATCGGGTGTCGGTGTGTGCAGATCACCGTCTTTGACGAAAAAGATGTTTGCACCGGTCGCTTCGGCGACCTGGCCGCGATAATCATACATCAGCGCATCGTCATAGCCTTTGGCTTCTGCGGCATGTTTCGACATTGTACAGATCATGTAAAGACCGGACGCCTTGGCATGCACCGGCGCGGTATCTGCCGCCGGGCGCCGCCACTTGGAGATGTCGAGCCTCAGGCCCTTCATCCGAGCTTCCGGCGAGAAATAGGACGGCCATTCCCACACGGCAATCGCCGCGTGAATGGTGTTATTCTGGGCCGAAACACCCATCATTTCGCTGCCACGCCACACAATCGGACGGCAGTAGGCATCAACAAGCTTGTTCTTTTCAAGAAGCTCCATGCAGGCGTCATTGATCTGGTCCTGCGTGTAGGGGATTTCATAGCCCAGCAATTCAGCCGACTTGAAAAGACGCTCGGTATGCTCTTTAAGCTTAAAGATCTTTCCGTTATAGGCTCGCTGTCCTTCAAAGACCGCGCCGCCATAGTGCAAGGCATGGGTTAACACATGGGCGTTACAGTCGCGCCAGGGGCGGTATTCACCGTCCATCCAGATCCAACCGTCGCGGTCATCATAAGGGGCAGATGCCATTTTAGTTCTCCAAACACACGAAACAAATAAGAATATGTCGCTTTTTACTTGATCGATGTAACATTCTGTCGATATTATGTCAATAACACTGACATATATCGCTAATCAGGCTTATGCAAAGAAAATTACCACATTCAAACCTTTATTTACGTGAGGAAGAGCTCAGGCGCGGCATCGAGTTGCTGTATTTCGCCTATCGCGACTTCACGCGTGACCCAGACAATATCCTCGCTGATTCGAGCTTCGGCCGGGCCCACCACCGCGTGCTCTATTTTGTCGGGCGCAATCCGGGCACGACTGTCTCCGGGCTCCTGAGCCTGTTGCGCATTACAAAGCAAAGCCTGTCGCGGGTTCTGGGGCAACTTGTTGAGGACGGCTATGTGGACCAGGTGTCCGGCGTTGAAGACCGCCGACAGCGGCTGTTGTATCTGACCGACAAGGGCAAGGCGTTTGAAAAGGAACTGTTCGAAACCCAGCGCCAGCGCGTAGCCGAGGCTTACAAGAAGGCTGGCCCCGAAGCAGTAGCGGGGTTCTGGGAAGTGCTTCTCAACATCGTGAATGAAGAAGAACGCGAAGCGGTCTTGCGCCAAATCGAAAAATAACGTGCAATAGGGCCTTCAGGTTGCAAAAGGAGCAAACCAGGCCCGAATGTTTAATCTGCCACCAGAGCTGGACCGTTTCTTTACCGTATGGAAAGCCCTCCCCCGAACGGCCCATTCCCTGCTTCCCTGCAAGAATGAAATAACGCCTGCTGCGCTCGGCGATCTCCTGCACTCTACGGGCATCGCCAAAATGGTCGCGCCCTTTAACCTGCAGGTCACATATGCTGGCAGTGGATATGAAAAAAGTGCAAGCACCCATGTCACCGGCAGCAATTATTACGACCTGTTGCCACCCGCGTTCCACAAGCCCATGGCCTTGTTCCACAATAACTTGTTGGGCACCCCCTGTGGCGCCTTTGTCGCAGATGTGATTACCACCACATCAGGCAGTCAGTATCTGCACGAGACCATCCAGCTGCCGATGGCCGACCCTCAGGGTGATCCGATTTATCTGGTTGCTTATGCCCATGGTCGCAAGCCATACGGTGATACTGGCGAACGGAAGCCCGGTAACCACAATGCTTCCAGTGTCAGGGATATGTTTTATCTGGATCTTGGGGCCGGTGCGCCTGGGGACTATATCAAAAACTTCCGCCTTTGCGCGCCAGCGGGTCGGCAGCCTGTTTGAACCATCCGCCCTTTCACCGCGTATCAATTAAGCAAAAAATAACCGGATTGCACCATGCTGAACAAGCGCGCAGCTGAAGGAAAAAGATGTTTGTACCACCCGGAGAATTTTCGCCGTTTCTGACAGCGTGGGAAAACCTGCCTCGCAAGCATCACCCTCTACTACCTCACAAGAAGGATATCAGCCCGGTGCGGTTCGGCGAATTCCTGCATTTGGTATGCATCAGTGAGTTTATCGGGCAACGGCAAATGGAGATCAGGTTCGCCGGCACCGAATTCGAACGCCTGGCGGGTTTCGGGACCGAGCTCAAGAATTATTATGACATGTTGCCAGAAAAGTTCGTCAAGCCCACCGAAACATTCCATCGCCTGATAAGAACCACCCCCTGTGGGGCGTTCGTTGGTGATGTCATCACGGCCACATCGGGTGCCCGCTACCTGCATGAAACCCTTCATCTGCCGCTGGTGGACGACGCCGGCGACGCCAGGTACCTGATGGTTTACGGTGTGGGCCGCAAGCCCTACGGTGACCAAACGCCCAGGTCGGCGGGCAACCATAACGAATCCAATATCAAGGAACTGCATTATCTTGACCTTGGCGAGGGCGCCCCAACGGCGCATGTAAGCGACTTCAGGTTTCATGCAGGATAAGCCTGAGCTACCTTCCCCCCCATAAAAGATATGCCCTGGATCAATCGCTGCAGAATTGCCATGCCCCCGGTTGCGTGCCAAGATAGCGCCTCTTGCACGAGGGGAAGCTGCATGAAGGTTTTACCGGAAACATTTCGTCCATTCACGGAACGATGGAACGACCTGACGCGGGGCGCGCATACTATCCTGCCCTGCCGCTCAGACCTGTCGCCCCTGCGGTTTGGGGAATTCCTGCCCCACATTTGCGTTACTGAAAGGATTGGACCAATGGACTTGCCAATCCGCTATGCCGGCAGCGCGTTTGAACGGGCCGCTGGCTATCCGTTGACAGGCAGGAACTATTACGACCTCCTGCCCGAGGCCTTCAAGAAGTCGGTAGCCGTTTTTCACGATTATATTGTGAACACACCATGTGGTGCTTTCGTCCGTGATATCATCTCAACTGACACAGGCAGCCGGTATCTCCATGAAACCATTCACCTGCCGCTGGCGGACGATGCCGGGCAGGTTCGGTATGTCATGGCTTATGGCCTGGGCCGAAAAGATATTGAGGACCGGGGCATCCGGCCACTGGAAGACCAGAGCGACTCACACATCAAGGATTTGTTCTATTTGGACCTCGGTGCCGGGGCACCGACAGATTATATTGAAAACTTCATCTTCCATAAAAACGGGTCCGGCAAAATCCCCGTCAAATTGACCTTGCAACACTCCGAAAAATGGACGAGTTAAGTCATATGAGCAAGATCGACGATCGCCTTATCAAGGGCTACCAGAAATTCAGGGATACGGTTTTCGAAAGTGACCGCGCCCTGTATGAAGAATTGGCATCCTCTGGCCAAAAGCCCCATACCTTGATGATTGCCTGTTCAGACAGCCGTGTACTTCCGCAGCAGATCCTTTCTGCCGGTCCTGGCGACTTGTTCGTTGTCCGCAACGTGGCGGCCATGGTCCCACCTTATGAACGCGACAGCGGGTATCACGGCACATCTGCTGCCATCGAATTCGCGGTCACCGTGCTTGAGGTCGACAACATCGTCGTGATGGGGCATGCGGGCTGCGGTGGTGTGGCCAGCGTCATCGACCACAGCATGCCTACCGACAGCTTTGTCCATAACTGGATGCGCCCCCTCAGGGAATGGCTGCGCGCCCACGAAGACTTCGACGAACAGGATGACGCGGAAAGCCAACGCATGTTGGAACGCGCCGCAGTGCACCTGAGCCTGCAAAACCTCAAGAGCTTCCCCTTTGTGCGGGAGCGCATGGAAGCCGGAACCCTATCTGTCATCGGCTTCATTTTCGACATCCACAACGGCGACCTGAGCCAGGTTCGGGCGAAAC
Organism: Kordiimonas sp. UBA4487; assembly: GCF_002389025.1. Taxonomy (NCBI): domain Bacteria; kingdom Pseudomonadati; phylum Pseudomonadota; class Alphaproteobacteria; order Kordiimonadales; family Kordiimonadaceae; genus Kordiimonas; species Kordiimonas sp. UBA4487. The sequence goes on along the minus strand of NZ_DGNR01000002.1, from coordinate 225,773 downwards.
AGAAAATCACGCTTGATGTCGAGAGCCTGGGATAGTCATGTCACAGGAAACCCAGCAATCTGTTGCCGCCTGGGCAGAGGAAACCTTTGGTCCGGCCAAGGACCAGACAGTGCTTGTCCGGCGCGCGTTAGTGGAACTGGATGAGCTTCTGGAAGCGACAGCGGCAGGCGACAAAACAGAAATCGGAAAAGAAACCGCCGATATCGCCATCCTGCTTTATCGCCTGATGGAACTGAATGGCCTGGATCTCGGGGCTGAAGTCACCAAGAAAATGGCGGAAAACAGGGCCCGAACCTGGCGCGCCAAAGGCGACGGTACCGGCAGCCATATCAAGAATTGAATCTGTCCCAGCTTGCCAGCTGGAATGCCTATGCCTAAGCTCTTCCGAAATCCCAAGGGAGGGGACAGCAGCATGATTATGCCCACCATATTCCGGACTCTTTCGTCAGTAGCATTCATTGGTGCCTTTAGTTGGGTATCGAATGCCGATACGCTGACTGACCTGATGCCTGAACCCGCGCTTACGGCCATTGCCGAAGAAACTTCAGGCGTGCTCGCCAAACGGAATCTTGACCGGATAACGCTGTATCACCGCATGCGCGCCAGCGATCAATTCGACGAGGCGGCGGCCTTTGTTCTGTCGGAACTGAAGTCATACGGCTTCGACACCGCCGAGATCATGGCATTCCCGGCCGACGGAGAGACAATGTTCGGAACCCAAAAATCCCGGCTCGCGTGGCAAGTGGATTTTGCAGAGCTTTGGGAAGTTGAAGGAAAAGACGCCGGGGGAAAACGTATTCGCCGCCTTGCTGACTGGAAAGCTCGCCCACTGACCCTGGCCCAGGATAGCGACAGCGCCGACGTAAGCGCAGAGCTGGTCTATGTTGGCAAGGGTACAAATGCCACAGACTATGACGGCAAGACAATAGCAGGAAAAATTGTACTGACCTCCAGCCAGCCGGCAGCTGTTGAGGCCCTTGCGCTCCGCAGATATGGCGCTGTAGGCATATTGTCCTATGCAGCCAATCAGAAGTCGGCATGGTGGCAGCTTGACGACAGTCTGGTACGCTGGGGGCACCTGTCATCTTTCCGTCAGGAACCTGCATTCGCCTTCATGACCAGTCTTGGCGAGGCCCGCGCGCTGCAGGCACGCCTGACGGCAGGGGAAACGATCCGCCTCCACGCCAAGGTGGTCGCACGCCGTGAGCCCGGCGAATATCGTATTGTCACGGCAACCATTCCCGGGAGTGACCCGAAACTGGCCCAGGAAGAAATTGCCTTCAGTTGCCATCTGGACCACCCCCGCCCGGGCGCCAACGACAACGCCAGTGGGTGCGTGGCAATCCTGGAAGCCGCTCGTGTAATCAGGGGGCTGGTAAATGACGGCGCCCTGCCCGCCCCCAAACGCACTATCCGTTTTTTCTGGCCATCCGAGATAGAAGCCACTTTGATCATGCTCAATGCCCGCCCCAAGCTGGCAGCGCGACTGAAGCATGTCATTCATATGGATATGGTTGGCGGCGGGCCTGCCACCAAGGCCGTCTTCAGGGTGTCGCGCGGGCCCAAAAGCAGCGCGGATATCTCAGGCGAAATCGCTTTTGCTCTTGCGGACTTTGTCAACAGCCACACCCAGGCGTACGCGGACGGTAAAGCCACAGCCTTCACGCTTGCATCCCCTGAAGGGGGGCGCGAACCGCTAATGGCACTCAAGGAATGGCTGTCGGTTGGCAGTGACCATGATGTATTCGCCTCCGGCAGTTGGAACATCCCGGTAACCTATCTGCATGACTGGCCGGACCGCTATATCCATACGACAAAAGACGTGGCAGCCAACATTGACCCGACAAAGCTGAAGCGCGCTGCCTTTATCGGCGCCGCTCAGGCGGCCATTCTCGCGGGCCTGACAGACGGCGATGGCGATACGCTGGTCTCACTTATGGGGCCCAATATTGTGATGCGAACGGGCGAGCTGATGGCGCAAACCTCTGAGCTTGGGACTGATGACCGCAAGGCAGCCCTGCGAGGCCACTGGAGCATCGAGAAGAGGATAAGACACAGTATCACGTCCTATGTCCCTAATGTCGACATTGGGGCACTACACGCACTTCAGTCCGCCCTTGAACAGCTTATTGGAAATGGTGGGCAAAGCACCGCGGGCACCGTTTATATCCATAACCCCAATCTCAAGGGCACCATGCATGGCTTTGGTTATTCTTATCTTGAGGACAAGCTAGGTACAGCGGCGACAGCCGCTCTTGCGCTGCCAAGGCTGGAACTGGGATATGAAAAGGCCTATGAAGCGCTCAATTTCGTTGACGGCAAACGGACCGTAAATGATATTTACGACCTGCTCGTAGCAGAGTTCGGTCCCGTACCCTTCACGGCCCTGTCAGACTATCTGCTGGCGCTATCCAGCATCAATGTGATCAGCGCACGTTGATCATTGCGCGTCGGTCACTGTTGCCAGACACTCAATCTCCACCCTGGCGCCCAGCGCCAGACCTGACGCGCCCATGGCGCTGCGGGCAGGAAACTTCCCATCAGAGAAGTAAGTGCGGTACACGTCGTTCATCGCGGCCCACTCGTTGATGTCCGCCAGCATTACAAGACATTTCACCACATGGTCCATGTCTGACCCGTTGGCTTCCAGCGTGGCCTTGATATTGTCCATCGTCTGTCTGGTTTCAGGGCCAATGCCGCCGGGTACCATTGCCATCGTGCCTGGCTTTGCCCCGAGTTCCCCGGATAGATACAGCATGTCGCCCACACGCACCGCTTTGGAAAAGGGCAAGGACGCCTGTTCATCCGCGATAGCAGCGCTACCGGCACCAGCCAATGTGCACAGGGCGACCATCGCAGCACCAACTTTCAAGTTCACCTTCATAAGTCACCTCTTTTAATGTTGCGTTTGATCATACGTGCCCCAACACATGCGGGCAATGGGGCGGCAAATCGAATGCGGCAAATCAGACCAAGTCTCGCGCAACCCAGATATTGGCAAGATTAGGACAAATCCAATAGGCATGGCGCCCCAGAAGTGCTGATGTCAGGCGCAGATATAGGCTCAGCCACGCCGGCGGGGCATGCTTCCATACACCACCACCATAAGGGCTATAAACCGGATAATGATCACGCCATGCACGATGATCTTCAAAGATCAAGGTCTTTGCCTGCGGTTGAAACCGTTGCCGCAACCGCCGCAGATGCCACGGCGTTGGGAAATGATTGAACTCCCTATGCCTGACACCAAAAATCCTGCAGAAGCCACTACGCCAGGCAATGGGCAACCAATGGGAAAACGGCACGCGGGCATCATGGCTAACCAATGGCGAAAGCTGGTTCGGCGCTGTTAGAATAATAGCCTGACGGGTGATGCGGTCCATGTTGGCAACCGCCGCTGCAATATTGGCCCTCCCCACGTGCTCCAGTGTCTCGACAGACGCAAAGACATCGACGGACTTGTCAGGTAAATCCAGATCCTGGAGCAAATCGCTGCGGAACTCGCAACGATCAGCAACGCCCAGTATCTCTGCCAGCTCCCGTGCTGCTGACAGCTTACCGGCGTGGGGCTCCACCAATATGGCGCGGGCGCCACCCGAGAGCAGAAAGGCAAAAGAGAGCCAACCGAAACCTGCCGCGCAGTCGCACAAAACGGCATTCTTAATCTGGATATGGGATTGAAGCGGCGTCACATATAATGTGGCCATATAGTGCAATGTGTCGGCTACCGACAGGGTGTTATGCTCCCTGTTCCCGCTCAACCCATTGACCTGCCCAATCGCTGTCTGCTGCACAGTAGAAACAGTGAAATCAGACACTTCAACCCCCGTTCGTGCCAGTCCTAATTTGTATAATTTACGCGATCTAAACACAGTGGCAGGAATCCAGCAAGACTGAACCGCTGGTTCATGGCTTTGACTTTGGCGAGAAACCTAATCCGAGCAAAGAAAAAGGGCCGCGCAACGCGCAGCCCTTTCAATCATTCACTCTGGAAAGGCTTACTTCTTGTAGAAGTTTTTGCCTTCTTTAACCGGCTTCCAGATCTTCTTCATGGAGAAGTAGAGTACAACAACCAGCACCAGCAGATACAGCAGTACATTGAGGCCCATGTGGTGGCGAGCCTCAAGTTTCGGCTCAGCCACATACATCAGGAAGTTCACAACGTCCTTGGCCATCTGCTCTTCCGTTGCGGCAGTACCGTCTTCATATTCAACGATACCTTCCATCAGCGGAGGTGCCATAGAAATGTTGCCACCCGGGAAGTATGGGTTGTAGCTCTTACCAGCTGGCGCTTCGTGATCCGCAGGCGCGTCCTCGTAACCTGTCAGCAGGCTATAGAGGTAATTCGGACCATCGTGACGCGCTTTGGCGATCAGCGACAGATCCGGTGGCACGGCGCCGCCGTTGGATGCTGCAGCAGCTTCCGGGTTCGGGAACGGGCTTGGGAACGCATCCTGTGGCAGGCCATTGCGCTCTTTCGGATCCCCTGCATCGTCAACACCGTCAACAACGGTGTATTCAGCGGCCCATGCCTTGATCATATCCTCTTCGTAGCCCAGCTCAGCCAGGTTGCGAAAACGGAAATACTTCAGGCTGTGACACGCGGAACATACGTTCTTGTAGATTTGCCAACCGCGCTGTGCGGAGGCAAGGTCATACGTGCCGGTTGGGCCCTCGAAGGACCATTCCATTTGCATTGGATGCTTCGCAGCACCCGCGCCCATCGCAGTGCCGGCAAAGCCGGCAACAGCAGTAAGGGCAATCGCGATAGTCTTAGCGAGTTTCATCGTCATAATCCCCTTACTCTGCAGCTTTGACTACTGGGTTCGCGATGCTTTCCGGCAGCGGCAGCGTCTTCTCGAATTTAGCGAGGAGCGGCAGGACCACCAGGAAGTGAGCGAAATAGTAGGCTGTGCCGATCAAACCAATCACTGGCCAGATACCCTCAGGCTTCTTGCCGCCAACGATGGTCAGAACAACCATGTCGATCACCAGGAACCAGAAGAACCAGCGGAACATCGGACGGAACTTGCCCGAGCGTACCTTGCTGCGATCCAGCCATGGCAGGAAGAACAGCACGAGGATGGCAGCGAACATTGCAATCACGCCCAGCAGCTTCGCAGGAATGATCACAACATCAGTGAACGGGATGCCAATGTCGAACGTGATCGAGCGCAGGATCGCATAGAAAGGCAGGAAGTACCACTCAGGTACGATCGAGCCAGGCGTCACCAGCGGATCAGCCGGGATATAGTTGTCCGGGTGACCAAGCGCGTTCGGCATATAGAACAGGAAGGTTGCAAAGATGGCGAAGAATACCGCAGCACCGAAAGCGTCCTTGACCGTGTAGAACGGGTGGAACGGGATCTGGTCTGCGCTGGACTTCACATCGATACCCAGCGGGTTGCCGCTGTCGGATACCTTCTTGGCCCAAATGTGCAGGATAACAACACCGGCAATCACGAACGGCAGCAGATAGTGCAAGCTGAAGAAGCGGTTCAGCGTTGGGTTATCAACGGAGAAGCCACCCCACAGCAGGGTCACAATGCTGTCGCCCACAACCGGAATTGCAGAGAACAGGTTGGTAATCACGGTCGCGCCCCAGAAGGACATCTGGCCCCATGGCAGCACGTAGCCCATGAAGGCTGTTGCCATCATGAGAAGGAAGATCACCAGGCCGAGCATCCACAATACTTCGCGTGGCGCCTTGTAGGAGCCATAATAAAGACCGCGAAGGATGTGAATATAAACGGCAATGAAGAAGAAGCTGGCGCCGTTGGCGTGCATGTAGCGGATCAGCCAACCATAGTTGACGTCGCGCATGATGCGCTCAACGCTATCGAACGCCATCAGCGTGTTTGGCGTATAGTGCATTGCAAGCACGATACCGGAGATGATCTGCACCACCAGCATGAGGCCAGCCAGGGAACCGAAGTTCCACCAGTAATTCAGGTTACGCGGGGTTGGTGTGTCCACACCCACGACATTGTTCACGAGACCGATGACCGGAAGGCGTTCTTCCAACCAGGCGGCAGCCTTGTTTTTAGGCTTTGCGTCGATCCATTCAGCCATGATTGCTCCCCTTAACCGATCTGCAGCGTCGTATCATTGAGGAAGGTGTATTCTGGCACCGCGAGGTTCTTCGGTGCCGGGCCCTTCCTGATACGACCAGCCGTGTCATAGTGCGAACCGTGGCAAGGGCAGAACCAGCCGCCAAAGTCGCCTTTATCTTCACCGTCGGATGTACCAACTGGCACACAGCCAAGGTGTGTACAAATGCCGGTTACGACCAGCCACTCGTCGCGGCCTTCCTGGACGCGCTCTGCGTCGGCTTGCTTGTCAACCAGCTCAGACATGTCAACAGAGCGAGCTTCCTCGATCTCTGTGGCTGTGCGGTGACGAATAAAGATTGGCTTACCCTGCCACATCACCTTTACCGCTTCGCCTACGCCAATGGCGCTAAGGTCCACTTCTACAGTGGCCAGGGCCAGTGTATCGGCTGCTGGGTTCATCTGGTCGATGAATGGCCAGGCTGCCATAACGGCGCCCACGCCACCCAAACCGGTGGCAGCTACGTGAAGAAAATCACGCCGTGTGGCGCCCTCTTCACCCTCAATTGTTTCGTTGATTGTGCTCATCTAATCTTCCCTGACAGGAACGCGATGCGAAAGGCGATCACTCGTTTGCTTCCCGAATTTGCTTCCCGAAAGTTTATGTCCAGTCGCGCGTATTTCTACCCGAGCTTGGTTGCAAAGTCCCGCGTCACAAAGTCGCAGCAAATGCTTACCATAAATTCAATCGCCGGACAGCCCCTGCCCAGCGAATTGGGATTTGTTTAGTCGTCTGGACCACAAGAGGCAAGGCTTTATCCTGAATATTTCCAAAAAAAAGCCCAATTTCGCTCACTTGATCCCGCTTGTCATTGCACCGCCCGCGCCTTGCCATTAGCTTCGCCGCCATGGATATTGCAATTTTTCAACCAGACCAGCCACAAAATACCGGCACAATGCTGCGCCTTGCCGCCTGCATGGATGTGCCCGCGCACGTTATTGAGCCCTGTGGCTTTCCCTTCTCGGCCAAGGCCTTCCGCCGCTCGGCGATGGACTATGCTGACCTGGTCCAGCTCCACCACCATGGCGACTGGCAAGCTTTTGAGGCCTGGCGTACCGGTCAGCGCAAGCGACTCGTTCTCTTGACCACAAAGGCTGATTGCGCCTACACGGAATTCGCTTTTGAGCCGGACGATATCCTGATGGTAGGCAGCGAATCTTCCGGCGCGCCGGATTTCGTGCATGATAAAGCAGACGCGCGGATCACTATCCCGATGCAACAGGCAGCGCGGTCCATCAATGTCGCGGTCTCGCTCGCGATGGTAATCGGCGAGGCACTGAGACAGACAAACACTTGGCCAGATACAGGGCCGCGAGGATAACGAGATGAATATACAAGAAAAAAAGCAAGCCGCTGCAGACTGGTTCAAAGACCTGCGCGATCAAATTTGCGCCAGTTTCGAAGCCATTGAAGACGACAACCAGGGCCCGATGGCCGACCGGGAGGCTGGCCGATTCGAGCGTAAAACCTGGGACCGAACCAACCAGGCAGACGGAGCCCAGGGCGGTGGCGGCACCATGTCCATCATGCGTGGCGGCCGTGTGTTCGAGAAAGTCGGTGTGAACATCTCCACTGTGCACGGCACCTTCACACCGGAGTTCGCCAAGAACATCCCGGGCGCAGACGAAGACCCAAGCTTTTTCGCCACCGGCATCTCGCTTGTGGCCCACATGAACAGCCCGCGTGTCCCGGCAGTCCATATGAACACCCGGTTCATCGTTACCACCAAAGACTGGTTCGGCGGCGGGGCAGACCTGAATGCACCGCTTCCCAATGCCCAGGACACGGCGGATTTCCACAAGGCGCTTGAGGAGTGCTGCGACCGGCACGATCCGGCTTACTACGCCAAATACAAGAAATGGTGTGACGAATATTTCTATATCCAGCACCGGAACAGGGCTCGCGGCGAAGGCGGTATCTTCTATGACCAGCTGAATTCGGGCGACTGGGCCAAGGACTTCGCTTTCACCCAGGATGTTGGCCGTACCTTCAACGAGATTTACCCGGCGCTTATTCGCCGTCATATGAATGAAGAGTGGACGCCAGAAGAACGTGAAACACAGCTTGAGTATCGCGGCTATTATGCCGAATTCAATCTCGTCTATGACCGAGGCACTACCTTCGGGCTGAAGACCGGCGGCAACGTGGAGGCCATCCTGATGTCCCTGCCGCCCGAGGCCAAGTGGCCATAGCATGCCTGACCTTGCCATCTATGCTGGCTTGTTCCTGAACGCCTTTGTGGCGGCGACCTTGCTACCGGCCTACTCGGAAGTGACATTCGCGGCATTGCTGGCGGCCGGCAAAGGCGACCCAGGCCTCCTGTTCCTTGCGGCGACGTCCGGCAACACGTTGGGCGCCATCCTGAACTGGTGGATCGGCCGTGGGATCGCCCGGTTCCGTGACAAGCGCTGGTTCCCGGTGAAGGAAGAGCAGTTTGAGCGCGTGTCGCGCTTTTTTGTGAAATACGGTCGCTGGTCACTCCTGCTCGCGTGGGCGCCAATCATTGGCGACCCACTCACCGTTGTCGCCGGCACATTCCGTGTTCCCTTGCGCTGGTTTATTCCCCTGGTCGCGGCGGGTAAAGCCTTTCGTTATGGTGCGATTCTCTTCGGCATAGACGCCCTTGCGCTTGCACCCTGACAGGCCTAACCTGCACTGAAACTCCAACGAACACAGGCGGTTAGTATATGGCCACCCATACAGACTTTATGGCTGAAGCGCTCAAGCAAGCACAAAAGAGCTATGATGAAGGCGGCCTACCCATCGGCGCCGTCATGGTCGAGAACGGTGAAATCATCGCGCGCGGCTACAACAGACGGGTACAGGACGGTGATCCCACCGCCCACGGTGAGATGGATTGCCTGCGACAAGCCGGGCGGCGGGCGCGCTATGACGGTGTTACGCTCTATACCACGCTCAGCCCCTGCATGATGTGTGCAGGCACCATCGTGCAGTTCGGTATTTCGCACGTGGTAATCGGCGAAGCGGAAAACTTCCATGGAAACGAGGCGTTCCTGAGGGAAAATGGCGTAAACGTGATCCGCCTGGACGACCCGGATTGTATAGAGTTGATGAGTCGATTTATTGCTGAAAAACCAATCCTTTGGGACGAAGATATTGCCGGAAATGATCCGGCCTGAGGCCTGCTGTCACAGAGCTGCCACGTTTGCGGCATATCTCTGTTCCCAGGGACATAAACAAGAAAAGAGGCATCCCCATGAATGTACTTCGAATTTCGACAGTTCTTCTGTTGGTTTTCGCCGTTTCCATGCCCAGTTTTGCCGACAAACGAGAAAAGAAACGGCTGGAAATCCAGGAAATGCGCGAAGAGGTTCTCACTGACCTGTTCAGGGAACGCCCCCAGGCCCGGGCGGAAATTGATGAAGCCGAAGGCTATGCCGTTTTCTCGAACATCGGCGTTCAGATTTTCCTGATTGGCGGCGGCGGTGGTCGCGGCGTGGTTCGGGATTTGAAGTCAGGCAACGATACCTACATGAAAATGGCCACGGCCAGTGTGGGCTTGGGCCTCGGCCTAAAGGACTTCCGTGCTGTCTTTATCTTTCATGACCGCGAGGCACTGAACACCTTCATTGAAAATGGTTGGGACTTTTCAGGCGAAGCTGATGCCGCTGCTGTTTCCAACGACAAGGGCGGTGAAATCGGCGAAGCTGCGTCTGTCAGGAAGAAAGTCAGCGTCTACCAGTTCACGCAGGCAGGCCTTGCGCTTCAGGCGTCGCTGCACGGTACCAAATACTGGCAAGACAAGAAACTGAACAAGAAATAGCCACTGTATAGGGGATGGGGACCTTCCATCCCCTTCTAACACTTGGCAATTATCGCTGTAACCGCAGCAAGTCTTCTTTTGTGAGCTTAAAGTCGCTGGCGACCCAGGCTTCTTCCAACTGCTTCAATGCCTTGGAAATATCAGGTCCGGGCTCCATACCACGAGCGATCAGGTCCCGTCCCCGTACCGGCAACTCAGGGATAGGCCAGTTAGCCACCATGTCCGCCAATTCATGTCCGCACGCTTCCGGATGGGCCATCACCACGCCCTGCCCGGCATCACGCCCCTTCCGGTAAAGATAGACCCGCATGGATTGCGCGTCCTTGGGCACGGCATCGTGGAAGCCTGCGCTGAAATCCTTCAGCGTCTGCATGTCCCGGTTGGACATCTTCAGGAGCCGCCCGACAGACCCGGCCCGATTGCCCACCAGACCAACCAAACGCATCAATATGTCCGCGCCCATACCAAGCGTTTTCTCTGCGGCCATAACACGCTTAAGGCCATTGAGGTCCACATCGACGACAGGGGTATGCGACCAAATATCTGCCTGCTGCATCGCATCAAGGCACTGCAGCGGATTCGGCGCCGCCAGGAGCTTGCACAATTCATCCCGGATGCGCTCAACCGACAGGCGCTCAAGCATGTTCACATTGGCCTTCGCGGCCTGAAGCCCGGCTTCGTCCAATAGGCCACTGCCATAATGTGCGTGGAAGCGGAAAAAGCGCAGAATCCTGAGCGCGTCTTCGCGGATGCGCTCGCTTGCTTCACCGATAAATTTTACATGCCCTGCGCGGACGTCGGCTTCGCCACCGAAGGGGTCATAGAGCGTGCCGTCCACGGCCATATAGATGGCATTCATGGTGAAGTCGCGGCGTTTGGCGTCCGCGAGCCAGTCGTCGGTAAAAGCCACCACCGCGCGGCGGCCATCGGTTTCCACGTCATGCCTCAGCGTTGTGATTTCAATGACCTCTGCGCCTCGGACGGCAGTGACTGTGCCGTGATCAAGCCCGGTGGGAATAACCTTGATACCGGCAGCCTGCAACTTCTCCATTGTTTCGCCCGGCCGCCAGCGGGTGGCGGCATCAATATCCTTGATGTCGCGCCCCACCAAAGTGTCGCGCACCGCCCCGCCCACAAACCGGATGTCCGCCGGGCCAAGGATGAAGGCGATTTCCTGTATGAAGGGGGATTGGAGCCAACTAGCCTGGATCTTGCTCACGCTGGTCGTCGCTTTCCGGGTTGGTTTTATCAGCTTCTGCTGGCTCTTCGTCTGCCGGCACCAAACGGCCAGGCACAACTCGGCCATTCTCGCTGTGAGGAGGGATATATTTGGTGCCGGGAGCACCTGTGTTGCTGTCAGTGAATTTCAGCCCCAAACCGGCTCCAACCGCAACAAGGATAAGGATAACAAGTGTCTTCCGAAGCGTTGCCACATCCCGCACCAAATCGTCTTCGGTGCGGTCCGTCCGCATTCGCCACCGAAGCCACATCAATACCGCAACCACAGGAAGCAGCAGCAGAACAATTCTCAAAATCGCAGCAATCACGTGGCATTCTCCCGCACGGCTTCCATTACATCACACAGATTGACAAGCATAGCAGCCGTCGCGCCCCAAATGAAATAGTCACCATATGGCATGGCATAATATTCGCGCCGGATACCCTGCCACATTGCGCTCTCGCGCTGGTGGTTGTTGCGGTCCAACAGGAAATGAAGGGGCACTTCAAACGCGGCCTGCACTTCAGATTCCTGCAATGTCAGCTTAAAACCAGGCTGGACCAAGCCAACGACAGGTACAATCTCGAAGCCTGTACCCGTGCGGTAAGTATCCAAAAACCCGCAAACCTCCACATGGTTAGGCTCCAGGCCCACTTCCTCATGCGCCTCACGCAGGGCGGCTGCAACAGCGTCTGCGTCGCCCTCATCCACCTTGCCGCCCGGGAAGCTGACCTGCCCGGCATGTTTGGTCAGATGGTCTGTGCGTTTTGTCAGCAGAATTGTCGGCTCGCCAGGGTGATTGACAACAGGCACAAGCACGGCTGCATCCCGAATGGATTTGCCCTGCTGCTCCAGAAGCTTGGCATCGCGGTTCAGGTCATAGTCACTGCGCCGACCCCGGGCCGCCGGGTTACCCTCGCTGAGTGCATCGGCCAACCAGTTCCTCATGCGTCCTCAGCCTCCACACTGCCAAGGCTGAAACGCTTGCCAAGGCTTTCAACAGACAGTTCGCCGCCCTTCAGCTCAGCCCATTCCACCAGTTCATAGAACACTGACCGGTTGATCAACGCTTCCAGACGCCCCCGAACATGAATATACGGGCGCGGTTCACCGGTTTCCTCGTTCACTTCCACCCGGATTGGATGGTCGGGGCCTGCAATCACTTCATCGCCCACATTGGTAGTGAATTTGAAGGCTGTCTGGTCACCGTCTTCGATACGGTCCAGATGTACGGCCACAAAGGGCGCGTCATCAACGGTGATCCCGATTTTCTCAACCGGGGTCACCAGATAGGTTTTCCCGTCCTCGTCCTTGCGGAGGACTGTGGCAAACAGCTTGACCATGCGTTCCCGCGTGATGGGTGTGCCCATGTAGAACCAAGTACCGTCAGCCGCAATCCGCATATCGATGTCACCGCAGAAATCCGGGTTCCATTTTTCAACCGGCGGGCGCTTTTGCCCTTCCAGCTGTTTCAAAATATCTTCCAGTTTCAAGCCGGTATCCGTTTTCGCAGCCATATGATCCTCCTTGTCTCACTATATGGGAGTTCGTGAGCCAAAGAAAAGCATCAGGTTGGAAAAGATGCCTCGATGGTGGCTAATCAGGCCACTTCCGTCAGTAAGCTCGCAGCTGATGGCACAAGCACAGGTTCCGGCGTTGGGACCACAATCTTGCCCACCGACGGCAGCGAACTGATGGTGGCTGGCTGACGCACCAGAAGCCGCCGCGCATCCTTGCCGCCTGGTAACGTGATATAGCGCGGCAGCACGGGCTCGAACCCGAAGCGGGCATAATAGGCATAGTCGCCAACCAGCAAAATCCGCTGGTGCCTGGCGCCAGTAGCCGCTGCCAAGGAGTTATGCATCAACTGCGCACCGACACCTGCGCCCTGCAGGGCAGGCGATACCGCCAGCGGCCCCAACAGCAAGGCCTCCAAAGGCTTACCGCCCAGAAGATCATGCACGGCAATGGGCCAGTAACGGACAGTACCAACAATTTTGCCCTCATGCCGCGCGACATATGACAGGCCGGCAACAGGCTGGTTGTTTTTCCGAAGGCTGTAAGAAGATTTATTGAACCGGTCAGGTCCAAAGGCCACATCCAGCAGCTTCTCAATTGCTGCCTTGTCGAAGGGCCGTTCCCGATCAAGTGTGATCATCGGCTTTTCCCATATCCTTGGTGCATACAGCACCACTATGCAAATAACGCTTGGTGTTCAGTTGCTTAAGCGTCGTCGCATTCGGCAATGCCGTCTGATATGGGTGGTCTTTACCATGCCTAACATGATCCTTTTATGTCCGAATTGCGGAACATATGTTGCAGTCGAAATGCGCATTAACAACATTTTATGCAGTTATGCAAGAATTTTCTGCAGATTATTCTGTTTAATACACTGTATGCTGAACAATATAAACCAGCAAGGGAGCGCTCCATGGACCTGATCCGTATTATCATTGCCATCCTTCTGCCGCCGCTTGGGGTCTTCCTTCAGGAAGGCCTTGGAAAGCATTTCTGGATCAACATCATCCTGACCCTGTGCGGCTATCTGCCGGGCATCATTCACGCGGTCTATATCATCGCCAAACGCTGATCCCGCGCAAAAAAGCGGCGGGACAAAGCCCGCCTCAAAAAGTCTTGTCATACGGTGAAACAGGGTTGGCTTACCAGTCAACCTGGAAGCGCAGGCCCAGCGTGTCAGCGGAATTTTCCCCGTCCGCGCCATTAGCCGCAACGTCGAACGCTTTGTCGATGTTTACATAGCTGTAGTTGGCAAGGAAACGCGTGTGGCGGTTCAGATACCAGTTCACACCGAGGGTCAGCGTATCCTGCTCACCGCCATAAACGCCGTCGCCAGTCAGGTCGATACGGTCAAAGCGCGCAGCAATCTGCCAGCCACCCATACCGCCCTCGTGTACCGGGGCTTTGATCTTTGGCCGGTTCCAGACGCCTTTGGCAAGGTTCAACGGCTTGGTTTCACCGGTGATGAACCAACCGGCTTCGACGTAGCCGCCATAGAAGAAAGCATCACGGCCGCCAGCGCCACCGTTCTGGGCAGTCAGACCGGCCCATTCCGCCGTCAGGTTCAGGGAACCATACTGAACAGCGCCTTCAAGGCCATAGAAAGTGTCTTTCTCTGCAATGCGGCTGGTTGCCAGCAAGCGGTCAGCTGAGTGCAGGTACGCCCGTTGGCGGTAGCGCAGCAGGTCGCCGTCACCACCCACGTCGCGGAAACGAACGGACGCACCAAGCATCCAGTTACCATTGTCGAACGTGTCGCCATAGGTTGCCCGTGCGGCAAACACCTGGCCTTCATTGTCAACGGAACCATCATTACTGCCGCGGTAGACACCTGCATTGAATGTCCAGTTGTCGCCGCCGTTGCCGTACCCGATACCGATCATACGCGCCAGGGCGAAGGCGTCGGTAAAGGCTGCGCGTTCGATAAAGTTGCTGTTGAGGGAGGATTCCTGCTCCTCCAGCGAGTTAGGCGTCTTGAACTGACCGAATGTCCAGCTGCCCATGGACGTCTTATACTGCATGTAGGCATCTTTGACTTCGACATCATTGCCGGCGAAATCAGCCTCGAACTTATATTTCACGTCTTTCCAGGCTTTGCCTTCAACGCCGATCCGTGCGGCGCGAAGCTCGGTCGTGTCTTTATCCATGCTGCCGTCGCTATCGGACGACCAGCCAGCATCAGCAAGCACACGGCCGCGGATGTTGAACTCAAAAAGACCGTCGTCGGAGCCAAGGCTGAAAGCAGGATCGGCTTTCTTGACCTTCGGTGTTTTCTTCTGCTGCTTTTCAAGCTCTTCAATGCGTTTTGAAAGCGCCTCAAGCTGAGCTTTCAATTCTTCGATGGATTGCGCTTGTACAGGCGCGGTCATCGCTGTGGCCAAGGCTGTCGCAGCCATAAAACCCGCGATACGTTTCCCTTTGAGCATCATAATTTCCTATCATAACTTTTTTGGCTCGCACCCAACTGCGGCCTTTTTTCCTTGAACAGTTCGCCTCTTAAGCCTGGCTCGCATTTCTCGCAAACCGGCAGCGGGCGTTTCCGCTCATGATGGGCGCATTTAGAGCGACATATGTTTCCGTTTTATTACAAGCAGAAACAGAAAACAGCAACCAGAACTAAGCCTCTGATATTATTATATTTTTTAAATTTCGACCATTTCGGATGCCTATCTCAGGCAGTTGTTACGGCAGATGCCTGTTAAGCGACTCAATTCTGTTGATCTGATTTCGCTCGGGTTACATGCTTCTGGCTTGCTCAAGAAAGCGGCTCACTTCCAGCTTCTCAGCTGCCAATAAAGAAACGGATAAAACTGCCATGGTTCTCGCCGCGGTGCTGCCCACAAAACAAAACCCCCGGCACTTTCGCACCGGGGGCCTGTTACTCGAAACCGAGTTTTGTAGCAGGTTAGCTGGCTTAGAAGCCCATGCCGCCCATGCCGCCCATGTCAGGCATGCCGCCGCCGGCAGGCATAGCTGACTTGTCTTCTGGCAGCTCGGCAACCATGGCTTCGGTCGTGATCATCAGGCCCGCGATGGAAGCTGCGTCCTGCAGAGCAGTACGAACAACCTTGGTTGGGTCGATGATGCCTTTGGCAACCAGATCACAGTATACTTCGTTCTGTGCATCGAAGCCGAAGTTCACGTCGTCCTGCTCCAGAAGCTTGCCGGCAACAACAGCGCCGTCAACACCTGCGTTGGCAGCGATCTGACGAACAGGAGACTGCAGAGCACGACGGATGATGTCGATGCCTTTGTTCTGGTCGTCGTTCGCGCCTTCGAGACCTTCGAGAGACTTGGTCGCATAGAGAAGCGCAGTACCGCCACCGGCAACAACGCCTTCTTCAACAGCAGCGCGGGTTGCGTGCAGCGCGTCGTCAACGCGGTCTTTACGCTCTTTCACTTCAGTTTCAGTGGCACCGCCAACCTTGATCACAGCAACACCGCCGGACAGTTTCGCGAGACGCTCCTGGAGCTTCTCTTTGTCGTAATCGGAAGTGGTTACTTCGATCTGTGCTTTGATCTGCTCAACGCGGGCTTTGATATCTTCCTCGGAGCCAACACCGTCAACGATGGTGGTGTCTTCTTTGGTGATGTTCACGCGCTTCGCAGTACCGAGCATGTCGATGCCAACGTTTTCAAGCTTGATGCCCAGATCTTCGGAGATCACCTGACCACCCGTGAGGATGGCGATGTCTTCGAGCATGGCTTTACGGCGGTCGCCGAAGCCAGGCGCCTTAACAGCAGCGATCTTCAGGCCACCGCGCAGCTTGTTCACAACGAGGGTCGCAAGTGCTTCGCCTTCGATGTCTTCAGCAACGATCAGAAGTGGCTTGCCAGACTGCACAACTGCTTCAAGAAGCGGCAGCATTGGCTGCAGGTTGGTCAGCTTTTTCTCGTGCAGAAGGATCAGTGGGTTTTCAAGGTCCACAGTCATCTTCTCGGCGTTGGTGATGAAGTAAGGCGACAGGTAACCGCGGTCGAACTGCATGCCTTCAACAACGTCCAGCTCGCTCTCGAGGCCTTTGGCTTCCTCAACAGTGATAACGCCTTCTTTGCCAACTTTTTCCATCGCAGCAGCGATGTCTTTACCAACCTGAACTTCACCGTTAGCGGAGATCGTACCAACTTGCTCGATCTCTTCAGTGGTGGTCACGTCTTTGGTGCGGGCTTTGAGGCCTTCGATAACCTTGGTGGTTGCGAGGTCGATACCGCGCTTCAGGTCCATCGGGTTCATGCCAGCCGCAACAGACTTCATGCCTTCGCGAACGATGGCTTGAGCCAGAACAGTTGCAGTGGTGGTACCGTCACCGGCCACGTCGTTGGTGCGGGAAGCTACTTCCTTCACCATCTGTGCACCCATGTTCTCGAACTTGTCTTTGAGTTCGATTTCCTTGGCAACCGATACACCGTCTTTGGTGATGCGTGGTGCACCGAAGGATTTGTCCAGAACAACGTTACGACCTTTAGGGCCGAGCGTTACTTTTACTGCGTTAGCAAGGATGTCCACACCAGCGAGGATCTTCTTGCGCGCGTCTTCCTGAAGTTTAACTTCTTTAGCAGCCATGATTTGGGCTCCTGTATTTCGTGTGATTAACTAACTAATCGAGACGGGTATCGAGTGGATTACTCGATGATGCCCATGATGTCTTTTTCCTGCATGATCAGAAGGTCAACGCCGTCAACCTTCACTTCAGTGCCGGACCATTTGCCGAACAGGATCTTGTCGCCAACTTTAACGTCGAGCGCGATCACTTTGCCGTCTTCGGCGCGGGCGCCTGCGCCAACAGCGATCACTTCACCTTCGGATGGTTTTTCTTGTGCGGTGTCTGGCAGGATAATGCCGCCAGCGGTTTTCGCTTCGCTTTCAAGACGCTTGACCAATACGCGGTCGTGCAGCGGACGAAGTGCCATGGTTTGTCTCCTAAATGATAAACCGTAAAATTAGGGTCTGTTAGCACTCACTAGCCTTGAGTGCTAACTGCGAGACCCTATGTATGCCTGCGCGGGGTATGGTTCAAGGGGATTCAGAAGATTTTTTTGTGATTTTTTCAGGCTGCTTTTGTCCCAACGATCACTGGCTGGAAGAAAATATCGTTGACGCGCTTCACGTCTGCGAAGCCCGCTTCCCGGAATAGGCCCATCATCCGCGCGGGGCGAAGGGCATAGAAGCTTGAGCGCATCACGTGGGTCTTGAGCTCCGCACGCCCGTCATCAGCCGTGAAATACATGCTGAAATCATAGATGTCGTTACCGTCTCGCCAGTCCCAGACCTGATAGACACTCCAACGCACACCGTCCACATCCCGCACACCGAAGGGTTTGAACTGCACGCCGCCGCGCTCAACCGTATCATAGTCCCGCATGGAAACCAGGCATCCGCCGCCCGGTTTGGCGGCTTGATGGAATGACCTGAGCGCCCCAAGGATGGCTTCTTCGCTCAACAGATGGGTTACCGCGTTATCGGCCGACATCACAATGTCGAACTTGTCCTGATGGGCTTCATGCACCTTGCACATGTCTGCAACAGAAAAATCGATGCTGAGGCCGCGTTTTTCGGCTTCGGCCTTCGCCCGCTCGACAGCAGTACTTGAAAGGTCGCTCGCCGTCACGTCATAACCAAGCCCAGCCAGCCCCAGCGCCTGGGTGCCAATCCCGCAGGTGACATCCAACACAGTCTCCGCCCTGCCCCATGTATCTTTGATGATCTGGTCCAGGGCTTTCGACTGGCGCGTGATCGAGGCTTCCCAATCCCCGTGGATCAGGTGATAGAAAGGCGCCATCGGGTCATAAAAATCATTTGTGGTCATGTACAGGCCCGCCTAGCACTTATTGGTTAAGCCACCATAGTATGAATTGTAAAATAGCCACACAATCCGATCTTCGTCAAAACTGTATAAGGCGTTGAAGTCAGTGGGGCCGCCATCATGCATCCCTAGGTACGTTTGTGACGTTTCTTCAATCTCAGACGGACTTATCAAAGTCTCGAATATGTCGCGTGGCGCGCCCTTGACCCGCATAAATTTCTGACCGTCAACTTCAATACCCACATATTGTCGAAAACTGTTCTGTAGTAAGTCCTCTAACTGGTCGCCTTCATTGAAGTTGCATAACAAGGGGCGCAAAAATGCTGGCGCATCGACCGCATCTGACGGAGGGTGTTCATATACATGCTGCCGTAATGCCTTCTCAAAGCCCACCAACTGTTGCTCAGATGGCTGCCAAAATCCTTCAATAGGTTCTCCACGAAACTTCGCCTCCAACACACCGCCAAATACCTTAATGGCAAGTTCGCTCTTTGGATCCTCCACCGCCAGCACCACGCCAGGCACACCGTTCAGCATCGGCAGGTCAACGGTATAGGTCGGCTTGTAAGGCTCCGGCCACAGTTCATAGACACCGTATGCGGCCACAGCGGCAAGCAGCGCGAATACACTCGCGGCAATCTTCAGGAAAGTCTTCACGCCAGCCCCCATCAAGTTTCAGCATCAATAGACTTAAGCATTCGAACAGCGCGATAAAAGCCCCAACCAGAATTTTCTCGCCTGCCCCTGTGATTTGAGGCACAGTCACCGGCGGGGAAATATGGAAGACAGTTTTGAGTAACCAGTGGAGCACCTTCCAAAGGGGAACTGAAACATGTCACGCATTATCATTATGGCTTACGGCCTGGTCTGCTATGTCCTGGGCGTTGCAAGCCTTGTCCTTTTCATTCTGTTTGCCAACAACCACATCGGCCTCCTGCTGCCGGAATACATGAGCCTGGGGATCGACCACGCCAACACGGCGCCAACGGGGCCGATGATGGCCTTCGCGATCAATGTGGCACTGATTGTCCTGTTCGGGCTTCAACACACGGTCATGGCCCGGCAAAGCTTTAAAAGCCGGCTGGTCGCGCTGCTGCCGCCGGCGGCTGAACGCAGCACCTATGTGCTGATGACTGCCATTGTCATCATGGTGATGGCGCAATATTGGCAGCCCATGACAGGCAGCATCTGGCTTGTGGAAAACGAGACCGCGCGCCTGGTGATCACCGGCATCTATTATTTCGGCTGGGCCTTCACGTTGGCGGCAACCTATATGCTGAACCACAACCATCTGTTTGGCCTGCAACAAAGCTTCAAGCCAGACGATCCGGACGCAGGGGCCAAGGAATTCGTCACCCCCATGTTTTATAAGGTGGTGCGCCATCCGATCCAGACCGGTGTCCTGATTGCCATGGTGGCAACACCGGACATGACAGTGGGCCGCGCCACGCTGGCGGTCGGCATGACCGTCTATATCCTTGTCGGGCTGCATTATGAGGAGCGCGACCTGATCACCGAGTTCGGCGATACCTACCGCGACTATAAAAAACGGGTTGGCGGCCTCTTGCCACGTTTTAAGTAGTCAGGCACGCGTGTCAGGGCTGCGCGTCACCGTGCGGCCCTGCCCGCTTTCCTGAATAAAACATAGGTTTACGTATCCCTGACGACTTTCTATGCTGCCGCTACATATATCAGTTCTCTAGGGGGTAACGCACATGGGACGTACAGCCATCCTGACCACTGCTGTGGTCGGGGCCGCCGCTATCGGTGGCTATTTCTATCTTGCAAACAGCTTTGAAGCCCAGGTTCAGGCGCAAGTTGACAGCTTCATCAGCAATCCGGATTTCAAAGTAGATGTCACATATGACAGCCTGAAAGCCAACCTGCTGTCCGGGACAGCCATGATTGAAGGCATCAAGGTTATCAATCCGGAAAGGCCGGACGGTGAGGCAACGGTCAAGTCGGTCAACCTGGATATTGGCTTCAACCCCATAGCGGGCAGCGCCACCGTCGACGGCTTTCGCATCGAAGGTTTAGATTTTAGCGAGAAGGATGGCTCATTTTCCCTGGAATCCGGTGAAGTCAGGGGCGCAGATCTCCCCGCTGTCATGGCTGCCTTCCAGGAAGAAACCCTGAAAGACTGGCCTTTCACGCTTGTTGAACTTCAGGGCGCCAAAATGGAAGGCACGCCTGCGAATAACCCTTCGCAGAAAGTTATGATGTCCCTAAACACAGCACGCATGGCCACCAATGATGACCAAACGCGCGTCAATGAATTTCTGATCGATGACTTCGTGCTGAATGCAGCAAACAATGGGGCCTTCACGCTGGGGCGCTACGAGGTCACGGGCTTTGGCATTGGCTGGATCAAAGACCTGATAGCGATGAACAGGGCCCCGGAAGGCGAGGAAGGATCAGGCGATGCGTTGGAAATGGCCGCTGCTGCGTCCCTCGCCAAGGCTTCCCTCAACTATATGGGTATCGACTCCTTCAAGATTGAGGATTTCAAATTCGATATGCCGATGCAGGGCATGGCGATGTCGTTCAAAGAGATTTCAATAAAAGACCTTGTCCGCCCGGCTGACCTTGTTCTGGGGGGTACCATGAAAATCGACGCGTTCGAACTGAAGGGCGTGCAGAACACCTCACCGCAGGCGATGCAGATCCTCACCCTGGCTGACTTGGACACCATTCGGCTCGACATGGAGGTCCGCACACAGTTTGATGAAGCGACCGATGCGGTCACGTCAGTCACGACCCTGGCACTGGACAAGCTGATCAAGCTTCAAAGTGAAGGCACAATTGGCGGCATTGATGCCGCCCGGATGTCAGAAAAGCTGTTGGCCTACCAAACCGAGCAGATGCTTGAAGCCTTCCGTGCCGCTGACGGGGAAATGCCACCGCAGCAGGACCCGTTCGCCCAGGTTCTTGAGGCGCTCAGCGTCTACACAGGCTATTATGACAGCGTCGACTTGACGTTGGGCCTTGAAGACCAGGGCCTAATCTCACGCAGCCTGAAGGTCTATTCAGCGCTTTCCGGGATGCCGGAAGACCAATTGCGCGAGCAGTTCACCATGATGGCGATCGCGCAAACGGCGCCCGCGCTGGGTGAAGGCGCGCCTGAAAACCTGGCTGACGTCATCCAGGCCTATATGGCACCCCAGTCGCAACCGATGCGCATCAGCATGCGCTCACTAGTGCCGATGACAGAAGAAGCCCTGAACGGCATCACACCACAAACCTGGCAGGATGTATTCGGGCTGAAGCTGGAGACAGTTGCTTCCACAGGCACGCCAGCCAGCAACTAAACCACCATCACATAACAAAAAAAGAGGGCCGCGCGGCCCTCTTTTCCGTTATGGCAGATACTGCCTGGTCTTGGGCTCTAGCCGAAGATAAAGTCATCGGCACTGATGTTGCCGGCATTAAAATCTTCGAGGATGATCAGCGTCTTTCCTACCGTGATATAGGTATCATCGCCTTCCTGTGAGACATCCATGTGTTTCACATGCCCCTTCGGCAGGTCAGACAGGTCAATCAGGTCGACCCCATCTTCGAAGTCGCTGATGACGCCGCCATCGGCTTTCTTCTCAAAGACAAAGACATCGGCACCTTCGCCACCTGAAACAGTGCCGTTCACTTCACCGCCCCGGCCGAAGGTGAAGCTGTCGTCGCCCGCACCCAAGGAAACATCACCGTCGATCAGGCCGTAGTTCACGACCGTATCGTCAACGCTGGATACCTCATCAGGAAGAGACGACAACAGAATGGCGTAGCCTTCGCCATCGCCATCTGTATCCGCTTCGATCACGCCATCTTCCCCGTTCACGATCGACACCGAGCTCAGGGCGAAAATGCCGTCATCCGCGCTGGCAATCAGACCGTTGTTCTCAATGCTGGCGTCACCGATCAGGCCGAACAGGCCCACGCCCACAGTATCCACGAGGCCTAAGCCGTCGCCGCTGCCGTCACCGCGGCCTTCAATCACGCCATTGTTTACCAGGCTGAACGGAGACTGGATGTCGCTGCCGTCCGGCTGGATGCCCTGAACACCGATCCCTGCTTCGCCGCCGGTGAACAGGCCATCATTGACCACATGGCCGCCGCCAGAGAGCATGGCGCCTGCGCGGATACCATCCAGCACACCGCCTTCATGGTTGTTGATGGTGGTCAGCCCTGCTGCGATGTCTGCCTCGTCAGTTGAGGCTATCGCATAGGACGAGATACCATCATACGCAGCAAACACCGAGCCAATTACAGAGAGATCAAAGGAACCGTCGCTATGGATTGTTCCCCAATTATCGACGGTACCACCATGCATGCGGATACCGTCGTCGCCGCCAATGATTTCGCCATAGTTGGTGATGCTGGCGTGAGCTGACGTGTATTCCACGCCATTTTCATCCCAGTCGACCCTGATTTCGACGCCAAAACGCCCGCCGGAAATCAGACCTTCGCTGCTGTTCACCAGCACCATGTCGCCTCGGTAGGATGCCAGCCCGGCATCCCAACGGACCGGCTCACCGAAATCGATCATCAGGTCACTAATGATGGACCCGTTATTAAAGACGGTAAAGGTATCGCTGGCGCCCGAAAGCACCGCTGGCAGACCTTCATAATCACCCGCATAATAGATGGTGCCATTGTTGGTCAGAATATCATTGTCGCCAAGATATAGGTTCATATAGCCAGTAACGGTCACGCCCGAGACAACGGTGATGTCATCATCACCTTCGTCAAACTCCAAGTTTCCGTTTACGTCACTGTCGATAACAATCGGCATGTAAGGTATCCCCCTTGTATACGGTAAAAAGCGATTGGCTGGGGCTTTTCACCATGGTTAAAAAAGAGTTAATGATACAACCTACAGCAGATAAATCTGAGATCAACCAAAGTTGGCATATATTTAATTCAGGTCACAAAAAAGAGGCCCGCAGGCCCCTTTGGGAACGCCATATTTTCTGCGTGTCAGAGGCGAATTGGGGCCACACCTTCCATGTCACGGCTTGCGTTTTTCAGTAACGCTTCGATCGCGGCAGCTTCGGCATTACGGCCCTGCGCCTCATGCGTCCGCATCAGGCCGTATAGCGACCAGGCACTGTTCGGATGGCGCACCAGACTGGCCTTGAAGGCTTGTTCCGCCTCATCCAGCCGTCCGGCTTCAAAAAGCGCACCGCCCAGGCTTTGCTCCACAGCATAGTACCAGAAGGGTGGTTCGGTATAGCCCATGCTGTTCTGCACTTTCACCGCTTCAGTGAAGAGTGCGACAGCCGCATCTGGCGTGCCCGCCTTCATTGCCGACTTGCCCGCAATGGTCAGGCTGGCCAGCTTCAGAATGCTCGCGGCCGGAATACCCGCACTGGTAATCTTCTCATGGCTCATCAGCGCATCGATCGCGGCCTGTTCAACGGCTGCGCGTGCGTCCCCTGCTTCGGCCAGCTTCACGCCGCGGGCATAGTGCCACATGGCCTTAAGGTACGGCACCGCATCGCCGGGGTCCGGCAGTGCCAATACTTCATCCAGGTCACCAAACTGGGCATAGGCAAAATAGGGTGCTGCTTTGATCGGCGCGATCCATTCGGCGTGGGCCAGCACTTCTGTGGGCACCAATGGGTCCAGACGGCTGGCATAATCCAGCGCCACATCCTCATCACCCGCCATCTGGGCCGAGACCAGAACAAAATGAACATTATGCGGGTAATAGCCGTACCGGTAGAGCATCGATCCACTCACACTGTCCAGATAGGCCTTATCCACCGCCACCGCATCGATGTTGGTATCCAGGCTGTCCAGATAGCGGCCAATCCGAAAATAGATATGCCCCGGCATATGCACCAGATGCCCGGCACCAGGCGCAAGCCCTGCCAGCCTGTCGGCATAGGGTTCCGCCTTTGTCGCCATCGTGCTGGCTTCATAAAGATGAATATACAGGTGGATGGCACCGTAATGGTCCGGGTTGGCACCCAGCACCTTTTCAATCTGGTCAAGCGCAGTCCTGATATGCGCCTTCGGCGTGGTGAAGTCACGCTCCCAATAATCCCAGGGGCTCAGGTCCATCAGAGATTCGGCATAAAGGGTCGCCACATCCTGATCATCGGGGAACTGGGCCGCTACAGCCGCCATGGCATCTGCGTATCCCTGCGCGTCCACATCCATGCCCGCCCGGTAGCGCACAGCAAGCGCATCAATCAATGCCTGTTCACGCGCATCGGCCTTATCTTTCAGCGCAACGGCCTGCGCGATGGCCGTCAGGGCCTTTTCGTTGGCGTCAGCGTCCATCCCCGCGTTGATATTGGGCCCCAAGGCCACGGCTTCGCCCCAATAGCAAGCTGCACAATCGGGGTCCAGCATCTGGGCCGTTTTGAAGGCCCGGATGGCTTCCCAGTGATTAAAGCCGTAAAGAAGTGCGAAACCTTGCCTGAAATAGGCACGTGCTTCGGCGCTTTTGCTTGAGATGGGGAATGCCCGGTGATCCAGCCCCGCAATCAACGGCACAGATGCATCAGCCGTATCGCTGGCCTGCACGGCGCTCGCGATCAGGTGGGCAATATCCGGACGGAACAGGCTGCCCCGCTTGGACCCGATCGGGCCACAGATATTCTGGCGCACTTCGCCAGGATTGAAGCTAAAGCTGACGCCGTCCTCAAGCGGCGTTGTGGGCAGCAAGGTGTGAACGCCCGCAATCGCGGCAAGGCACACCGCTGGTGCAATCAATGACTTCATAATTCCCCCTATGGCCCTTCATAGGCCCCGATTTCCTATCATCAGGTTGAACCCCGAGTGAGCTTACCAGAAAGTGGGGGCCAAATCACCTGCTACGGCCTCTTGGCCCACGCAGGAAATCATGGCATGCTTTCCTCAAATATAAGGGAGGGACATATGGTGACTGAAGGCGCAGCGAATGGATCAGACACGCTATCGGTTGCTGTGATTGGCGCAGGCCCAGCGGGATATTATACCGCAGAGGCGCTCACCAAAAATGACGCCAATGTCCGGGTCGATATTATCGATCGCCTGCCAACCCCCTTCGGCCTGATCCGCGCGGGCGTCGCGCCCGATCACCAGTCCATCAAGAATGTCTCCCGCCGATATGAAGCCACCAACCAGCGTGAAAATGTCCGCTTCGTTGGCAACCTTTCCCTGGGGCGTGACGTCACGCTGGCCGAACTGCGCGACATATATGACGCTGTTGTTCTGGCGACAGGTGCCGCCAAGGACCGCTCGCTGGGTATTGACGGTGAAGACCTGCCGGGCGTGATCGGCTCCGGCCCGTTCGTCGGCTGGTATAATGCCCACCCCGATTTCAAAGACCTGAACCCGGACCTGCGGGTGGCATCCGTGGCTGTTATCGGCAACGGCAATGTGGCGATTGATGTGGCCCGTATCCTGGCCAAGACTGCCAGCGAAATGGCGGAAACCGACCTTGCCCCCCACGCTGCCAAATCAATCCATGGCTCTCCCATCCGCGACATTTACATTCTGGGTCGTCGAGGGCCGCTTGAGGCCAGCTTCACGCCCAAGGAACTGGGCGAATTGAACCAGCTGGAAAACTGCGTGGCCCTTGTGGACGGCAACCAACTGCCAAGCGAAGACATTGACGACATGATGACCGGCGCCCAGCGCAAGAATATGGCGGCGCTCCGACAGATGGCGCAAGCGGACCCCGAAAGTAAACCTGTGCGGCTGCATGTGAAATTCTTCCTGCGCCCCATGGCGGTGTTGGGCGACGAGTGCGTGTGCGGTCTGCGGCTGGAAGAAACCAAGGTCGAAGACGGCAAATGCGTTGGCACCGGCAAAACCGAAGTTCTGCCAACGGGCCTTGTGGTGCCCTGCATCGGTTACCGCACCAGCCCGATCCCGGATGTGCCTTACGACGAACGCTATGGCTGCTTTGAAAATGAAGACGGCCTGATAGGCCCGCGCCTTTACTGTGTCGGCTGGGCCAAACGCGGCCCCACCGGCACTATCGGCACCAACAAGCCGGACGGCGCTGAAGTCGCGCAAAAGATTCTCGCTGAGGTCAGGCCCGCAGGCCGCCCGGGACGGGCAGGTCTGGATGCGCTTGTCAAGGAACGAGACCTGCACATTGTAACCTTTCAGGACTGGAAGAAGATCGAAGCATCAGAAGAAGCCATGGCCGCAGAAGGTGCTCCGCGCCAAAAACTAACAGACATTGGCGAAATGGTGCGGATTGCCGAAAGCTAATCCGATCAGCCTTTATGCTCGCCCCTGCCCTTGACCTTCTTGATAATACCGCTGAAGGCCATGATCGTGCGGTCACCGGAAAAGATTTTACCACGCACGAAAATCAGCGACCGCGTGTCACGTGTGATCTCGCCTGTTGCCTCGACCAATTCCCCCGCCTGCCCGGCGGAAACGAATTCGCTGTTGAAAGCAACCGTGACGCCAAAGCCGCCCAGCGCTTCCTTCGCAATGGCGAAGAGGGCGAAATCCGCAAAGCTCATCAACAGGCCGCCATGTAGCATGCCGCCCGCGTTGCAGTGCCGTTCGGCTTCCGCCACGAAGGCCGACCGGTGTGTGCCGTCGCCATTGTCCTTCAGGTAGAAGGGGCCGATCAGGTCCTCAAACGGGTCCACGTCGCCCCAGGTTCTGTATCCTGCAGCCACAAGATCATCATTTGTTTCAATGGTCATAAAGCCCCGCCTTAATCAATCTCCAGCACCGTACATTCGATGCCGCGTATGCCTCTCTCGTCCGTGATATAGTAGGCAATTACAATTCGTCCATCCGCGAGTTGGGTTGCCGACGGATAACCCGTGTCGCGGCTTGGGCTATCGTCCCTGACAATGACCTCGGATGCGTCCTCAATCGCTTGCCCGGGCGCAACCAAACGGGCCCTGACCCCCATGGGGGCGTGCCTGTAGCCATATACCAACAAAAGCCGGCCATCCTGCAGCACGAACGGGTCATAAGGATGACCTTTGACCTCCACGGTCTGCGGGGGGCCGAACGTCGCGCCCCCGTCGTCCGATCTGGCTGTAACCAGCCTGTCGTCATTTTCCGAGGTTCGGTTGAAAACGGATATCGCGCCTGCAGGCCAAGGGGCAAGGGCCGGCTCCTGCAAACCAATATCATCCATGGCGACAACATCAGGGTTCAGCTGCCAGCTCGCCCCCATATCCAACGACTTGAAAACCCTGAGCGCGGTATATGGTCGACCTTCAAGACGCCCTTGGTAGCCAGCGACCATCAACGTGCCGTCACCCTGTTCAATCATTCTGCCGCGCAGCGCTGCACCGCCCGGGCGATGGCGATAGCCGAAATCGAAAGTTTTATCATCCACCGGCACCATCTGATGATCAGACCAACTGGCTCCGAGATCATCACTGAACCGCGTGTAGCCACCCCAGTTGAGATAGGCTTCGCCATCCTCTGACGGTCGTCTGAACCCCAGCAACCCATGGTCCATCAGTCGGTTCGCATCCGCAGTCGGCACTGGATACCAGAGAAAACCATACTGGATCAGCCGGCCTGTGCTGGTCAGAAACATATTGGCGTCCTGATCCGCCGCTTCGGCATGAGGGGGCAGGATTTTGACCGGTTGAATTGGCGCAAGCGTTTCATCCAGCTTCACGCAGGCTATGTGCGAGCGGAAATGCAGATGATCGACAGAGTCGAAATGCTCATCACGATGCTCGCCCAGCATCCAGCGGTGATCCGGCGCACGGCGAAAAGACAGGATTACCCCACCGTCCGGCAAGGTCACAACACAGGGGAAAGCTGCGAAAAAGCGCTCGTCCCGATAAAGGGTCCTATGTTCCTGAATGCGCAGGCCCACCGCCGAAGCCACCCTAGAAGTTGTCGCCGTCAAGCATACGCCCAACACCGCCCAAGATAGACCCTTCGCCTTTGTCTTTGCCACCATGCTGGGGCGCGCAGGCGAGAACGCGGCCTGCTAGCCGGCTGAATGGCAGGCTTTGCAGCCATACCTTGCCCGGCCCTTGGAGGCGCGCAAAGAAGACGCCCTCGCCGCCGAACACCATGGACTTAATACCGCCGACGCGTTCCACATCCATGTCGACTGTATCAGTCATGGCCGCCAGACAGCCAGTGTCCACATGCAGCACTTCGCCGGGCTTGAGCTCTTTTTCAACCAGCGTGCCGCCAATATGAATGAAGGCCCAGCCGTCACCGTCCAGCCGTTGCATGATGAAGCCTTCACCACCAAAGAGGCCGGTCAGGATTTTCTTCTGGAAATGGATGCCCACCTGCACACCGCGCGCCGCCGCCAGAAACGCATCCTTCTGGCAAATCAGCCGCCCGCCATAGTCCGTCAACTTGATGGGCAGGATATTCCCTGGGTATGGGGCCGCGAACGCCACACGCGCCTTGCCGCCGCCTTCATGAGTAAACACCGTGGTAAACAGGCTTTCCCCGGTCAGCAGGCGCTTACCTGCCCCCAGGAGCTTGCCCATGAAGCCGCCGTCCTGGCCGGACCCGTCGCCAAACACAGCGCTCATGCCAATATACTGGTCCTTGAACATCATGGCGCCGGCTTCGGCAATGGCGGATTCACCCGGGTCCAGCTCGACCTCCACAAATTGCATTTCGTGGCCCTTGATCTCGAAATCCACATCGTCGGCAACGCTGGCCGACCGGGCATGATGGCTTACAGGAACCTCTGGAACATGACTGGTCATTTGCTGTCTTCCTTAGTTTTTTCTCATTAATTCTTCAAAAGCGGGCACATTCTCGCGAGCCACCCTTGACGCTAGCGGTCTGAGGTCGCACTTTCATACTTAAGAAGGCATTTTTGCTGGCATATTTCAAGGTTTGGAGAAGCTCCGTATGAAGGGCGTGTGGGAAATCATTAAGACTATTTTCAAATTCATCCAGGGACTGGGTACCCTTACCCTCGGGATGTTGACCCTTTTCGCCATGTTCGGGATCGTCCTGGCCTTGTCAAGCAGGGGCGAACCCCGCGTCAGCGTGCCGAACGGCGCCGTGATGGTGCTTGATCCAGCCGGCGCGATTGTTGAGCAGGTTGAATATCCAGACCCGCTCGATGCGGTCTTTGCGTCCGAATTCAACCGCGAGCCGCCCCAAACCAGCATCCATGACATCACAGGTGCGCTCAAGCTGGCAAAAACCGATAACCGCATCGCGGCTGTGGCACTGATCACCGACTCGCTCGGCCCCATCGGCCCAAGCCACCTGCATACGATCGCCCAGTCCATTCGCGATTTCAAGGAAAGCGGCAAGAAGGTCTATGCACTCTCAACCGCCTACAGCCAGGCCAGCTACCTGCTGGCCGCTGAAGCCGACAAGGTCTATATGAACCCGGCGGGTAACGTGTTCCTGACCGGCTATGGCTTCTATCCGACCTATTTCAAAAGCCTGCTTGAAAAGCTTGAGGCCAATGTGAATGTGTTCCGTGTGGGCACCTACAAGTCCGCCGTTGAGCCTTTCATCCGGGACGATATGTCACCGGCGGCAAAGGAAGCCAACCTGGCGTTCCTCGGCAGCCTGTGGGAACAATATGAGGGTGCCGTTGTGGAAGCGCGCGGCCTTGAGGCTGGTGCACTGACAAACAGCATCAACAACCTGCCCGACCGGTTGCGGGAAGCGGAAGGCAATTTTGCCAAGCTGGCGCAAAACGGCGGCCTGGTGGATGAGCTGGCGCCGCGCACAGTTTGGCGGAATGCCCTGAAAGAGGAATTCGGCGAAAATCCAGGCGGCGGCAACACCTTCAAGCAAATCCATTATCAGAGCTATCTCGCGGCCAAGCAGGAAAGCCGCCGTGGCGGTAATGAGATCGCAGTGATCACGGCCCAGGGCCAGATTGTGATGGGCGATGGCCCGATCACCGTAAGCGCGGCTGAAACGCTTGTGGGCTATATCCGCAACGCGCGCAACAACCCGAACACTGCCGCGATTGTACTCAGGGTCAACAGCCCTGGCGGGTCAGCCTTCGCATCCGAACTGATCCGGCAGGAGCTGGTCGCGGCACAGGAACAAGGCCTGAAGGTTATCGCCTCCATGGGGCCCGTTGCAGCCTCAGGCGGTTACTGGATTTCCGCGACCGCTGACGAAATTTGGGCTGCCCCTTCCACCATCACCGGTTCCATCGGCATCTTCGGCGTGATCCCGACGTTCGAGAATACACTGGCGAAAGCCGGCGTCTATACGGACGGCGTGGGCACCACCGAGATGGCAGGCGCCTTCTCTACCGCACGGCCGCTGTCTGACATGACCAAGGATGTGATCCAGCAGTCTATCGAGAATGGCTACAGCCAGTTCCTGTCGCTGGTCGCAGAAGGCCGCAACATGACAGTTGAAGACGTGGATAAGATTGCCCAGGGACGTGTCTGGGTTGGCTCCACAGCCAAAGAGCTGGGCCTTGTCGACCATCTGGGCGGCTTTGGTGACGCTGTTGCTGCCGCGGCAACCGCAGCCGGCATTGAAGACTATGACGTTGTCTTCTACCGCGATTTCCCAAGCAAATGGGACCAGATGATCGCAGACATCCTGAATTCCAGCCTGGGCATCGACTTCAAGTCGCAAGCATCCCAAAGCCTGTCGCCGGTGATGCAGACGACCATGAAGCTGAAAGGCGAAGCCGACATGCTGCTGAACTTCAATGATCCGATGGCCAGCTATGCGCTGTGCCTCTTGTGCAAGGTGGAATAGCCATGACTGACGTCAAGAAAACGGACGCCGAGTGGCGCGAGGAACTGACGCCTGAACAATATGCCGTGTGCCGCTGTGGCGGCACCGAGGCGCCCTTCACGGGTGAATATTGGGATACCAAAACACCCGGCACATATCACTGCGCCGGGTGTGGTGCCCCACTGTTTTCAAGCGACACCAAATATGAAAGCGGTTCGGGCTGGCCCAGCTTCTGGGACGCAATCGATGAAAACGCAGTCGCGGAAAAAACAGACACCAGCCACGGCATGGTGCGCACCGAAATCCTGTGCGCCAAATGCGACAGCCATCTGGGCCATGTGTTCCCGGACGGGCCGCAGCCCACGGGCCTCCGCTACTGCACCAACAGTGCGTCCCTGAAACTGGAACCTCACGACAAGTAACGTTCGCAAATATGCAACGCAGGCTTGGGATTTATCGATCTATCTAACCACCTGGCACAACCCTATCTTTCCTTCAAACGCAGCATCCTATGCCCGTTATTGAAGGAAAGATAAATGACCAGCACCACGCAAGCACCCCGCACCATCCTGCGCGTTGACGGAAGCGTCCGCACCAATGGTTCCGTAACCCGTGACCTGACAACCCGCTTCATCGAGACCATCACTGAAAGCAATGATGTCGCCATTCTGCGCCATGACCTGGCTAAGGGGCTGCCGTTGATTGGTGAAGACTGGGTCGGCGCCAACTTCACGCCTGAAGAAGACCGCTCAGCCGAACAGAAGCAAACGCTGAAACTGTCCGACGACCTGATTGCGGACCTGAAGGCTGCGGACGTTCTTGCAATCGGCCTGCCCATCTATAATTTCGGCGTGCCAGCCGGGCTCAAAGCGTGGGTTGACCTGATTGCCCGCGCCCGCGTCACCTTCCGCTACACCGAGAACGGCCCCGAAGGGCTTTTGACCGGCAAGAAAGCCTATCTGCTTGTGGCGTCTGGCGGCACAGGCGTTGGCAGTGATATCGACTTCGCCACCACTTATATGAAGCACGCGCTGGCGTTCGTTGGCATTACGGATGTGACAATCATTGCCGCTGACAGGATGGCTGTGGATGCCGAAGCCAGCCTTGCAAAGGCAGATGGTGAACTGACAGCCGCGGCAAACACACTAAAGCTTGCGGCGTAAAGCATGACAGACGGCGCCCATCACATGGTGCGCGCCATCATGCGTCAGTTGTAAAGGCCGAGGTGTCCCCCATCAGGAGGTCGATAACGTCGATCTCCCCGAGGCCAGCAAATACGATGAAAAGCATCACCAACATCATCACAGCAAAATAGGACACCCAGATGGGCCCGGCCTTGAAAAAGGCCTTCAGCCAACCCTGCCCCTGGCCGATCTTCAACGCAATAATCAGATAGATCGACGTAACCCACCAGAAGATGGTGATGCTCAAGTCGCCACCATAGGTTGGCACGATCACCGTCATGGCCGTCATCAGCAGGAACAGGAAGGTATGGAAATGCAGTGAAAAGACAAATTGCTGCAGGTACACGCGGTCCTTGCCCCAATGGAACACGCGCAGAATGAACGCAAAAATCGGCATCAGCACAAATAGCGCCGGCGGCAGCCAGTCGTTGAACAGCTCGTTAAACGCCTCCGGGTCCTGAAGGGCTTCAGAAAAGCCTCTGGTCGCGCGTTTGAGAAAGGCCGGGTTTTCCGGATCATTGAGAATTTCGTCAATATCCTCCTGTTTCAACCCTTCCCGTGGGTCGTTGGAGTTTTTGACAAACATGGCGATTTCCACATCATAAGGCCAATCGGTGTCAATCCTGACATCGCCACCCGCGCCGCCCGGGTCGCCACCTCCCATCAGCGACCGGATCAGGTCATCACCGTCAATCTTGACGTTTTTACCGTCCTTGGCTTCCCGGATGGCCTGCTTGGTTTCCTCCGGCAGGCGTTCAAAGCCTTCGTCCCCCAGAACAAGGCGCACCTTTTCTTCCGGTGTCAGGTCCGGGCTTTTAATCGCTTCAAGGTCCTCTTTGGACAGGCCTTCCTTGGCAATTGGCTTGGTATCCTGCGCGGCAGTGCCGCCCTCGGTCGTGCTGGCCGGATCAGATTCCGCGAGCCCCGAAGACGCAACCTCCGGCGTCTGCCCCTCTGGTGGTGCCACGTCAGCAGGTGCTTCGACAACGTCTGGCCGGTCAATCGGTGTGACATGGATATCCAGGATGAGGATGTCGGCCACCTTCAAGATCACGAAAAACAGGATCGATATCACCAGATACAGCCGAAGCGGCGGCACAAAGCGCGCCCGCCTGCCGTCCCTGAACGCCCGCGTCAGACCACCAGGTACCAGCACAAGCAGGATCAATGTTTTGAAAAGGCGGCTGTCGGTTGAGATCACATCATCCAGAATTTCCCTGATCAGGGTCCAGATCGGTCGCTTCAGGTCGTCATCTTTCTGGCCGCAAATGTGACAGAAGGGACCGGTAAGCGGAGCATTGCAATTACTGCAAAGCGACCCGGTCTCCTTGATGGAGTTTTCCAGCGTTTTATAGTTGCCACCCTCGCGCAAATGCCGGTGATAGCGCTTGCGCTTAAGATGCAATATCCATTTGCGAATTAGATTTTTCATAATGCCAGCCCCTTAAAGCCCTTATACAGAAAGACTTTTTCAGGCGCCAGCCCAAATGGGGCTGTGGTATCAGGCGCTCCTTAGCGCCTGGTCCCCGACAAATGGGTTGGACTGCCGCTCTGCGCCGAAGGTGGACAGCGGGCCATGCCCCGGCACGAAGGTCACCTCGTTCCCCAATGGCCAGAGCTTCTTGGTGATGGCATTCACGAGATCATCCATATTGCCGCGCGGGAAATCGGTGCGACCAATGGAGCCCTTGAACAGAACGTCGCCCACAAATGCCACCTTGTGGGTGGGTTCAAAGAAAACCACATGGCCCGGCGTGTGGCCGGGGGCATGAATCACCTGCAGCGTCACATTGCCTACCGTGACTTCGTCGCCGTCATCCAGCCACTGGTCAGGGGTACAGCACCTGAGGCCCGGCATATTATAGTTGGCTGCGTGTTCTTCGATGCCGTCGAGCCAGAATTTGTCGTCCTTGTGCGGGCCGATGATCGGCAGGCCCAGCTGTTCCTTGATGTCTTTGGCGCCGCCAGCATGGTCAAGGTGGCCGTGGGTAAGCAGTATCTGCTTCACGTCCACGCCCAGCTGCTTGGCCGCCTGCAGAAGCTTTTCAGCTTCCCCGCCCGGGTCAACAAACGCGCCTTCCATGGTTTCATCGCACCAGATGATGCTGCAGTTCTGCTGGAAAGCCGTTACCGGAACAATTTGCGCTTTTAACATCCTATACTCCTTGGGGCCCCATACCTCTTGGGACAGCAATTCGGGCGGCACCCTACCCTGACAGGCGGCCGGCTGCAAGCAGGCCACCCCACTTTGACAATTTATGTCCTTGCCTTTGCGATTCAAGCTGAGCCAATCTAAGAACACAAATCGGGGAGGACATTTGGGTGAAGATACTGCTGGCGCTCATAATGGTGACTGGGCTTTGCGCATGCACCGTCGTCACCACGCCCATCAAGGTAGCCGCAACCGCTGTGGAAACCACTGTGGATACAGCCACAACAGTTGTCAGGGTGACTGGTAAAGTGGTCGATCTGGCGGCTGATACCAAAGATGTGGTGAAAAAGGCCGATGACGTGGCCCGAAATTAACAGCAGCCAGCCTTATTGAACTCCCCAAATTTATGCGATATGATGCATTTAGTTTAGACCTAAAATAAATGCAGGTGAGAGAATGGCAACCGACCGCAAAGAAGACCAGGGCCCCGCAACGTCCGTTGATGTAACCGGCGAGGATATCCACTGGAACCAGGACATCAGCTATGGCTCCTACCTGCAGCTGGATCGGCTTCTGGAATGCCAGAACCCGCTGTCGACCAAACATGATGAAATGCTGTTTGTCGTCATCCACCAGGCATCAGAGCTGTGGATGAAGGCCTGCATCCATGAACTGGGCGCGGCGATGAACCATCTGGCGGCCGATGATCTTGGCCCGGTGCAGAAGATGCTGTCGCGCGTTGCCAAAATTCAGGCCAACCTGCAGCAGTCGTGGGAGATCCTCTCGACCATGACACCGGCCGACTATGCCGCCTTCCGGGACGACCTGGGCCAGAGCTCCGGCTTCCAAAGCTTCCAGTACCGCGAGATTGAGTATCGCCTGGGCAACAAGAACGCCCGCATGGCCGAAGCGCACAAGGCCTCGCCCGCGCGCTATAACCACCTGCAGGAGGTGCTGGACAGCCCCAGCTTTTATGACCTGTGCCTGCAGCTTCTGGCGAGGCGCGGCTTTGACATCCCTGCCGACAAGCTGGAGCGCAAGTGGCGTGAGCCCTATGAAGCCTCGAAAGGTGTTGAAGACGCCTGGCTCAAGATTTACCAGGACACCACCAAATATTGGGATCTCTATGAGCTCGCCGAAAAACTGGTGGATCTGGAGCATCACTTCCACGCCTGGCGCTTCGCCCACATGAAAACCGTTGAACGCATCATCGGCTACAAGAAAGGCACCGGCGGCACCGGCGGTGTGTCTTATCTGGTGAAGGCGCTGGACCTCCGCTTCTTCCCTGAACTCTGGACGCTCAGGACAAGCCTGTGACCAGGATTTATGACATCAGCCAGACCATTCGCCCGGGCATCCCGGTGTGGCCCGGTGACAGGGACTTTGCGCTTAACCGCACCTGGAACATTGAGCCCGGCTGCCCGGTGAATGTGAGCGAACTTGTCATGTCCACCCACACAGGCAGCCACGCAGACAGCCGCCTCCATTTCGATGACAAGGGCGTGGACTGTGCCGAAACGCCGCTTGATGCCTATATCGGCCCCGCCACGCTGATTGACCTGTCGGCTGAGGTGCCGTCTGGCGGCCTTGTGGAGCCCCGGCATCTGGAAGGCAAGCTGCCCGCGCGGGTCGAGCGTGTGCTGATCAAGCTGTTTGATCGTTTCCCGCACGAAGGCTGGGACCCGAAGTTCCCCGCCATGCACCCGGACAGTATCCAGCTGCTGGCGGACCGGGGCTGCAAGCTGATCGGCCTTGATGTGCCGTCCCTGGACCCACAGGACAGCAAAACGCTGGACGCCCATTTCAAGGTGGATGCCACAGGCATGGCCATCCTTGAAGGGCTTGTGCTCGATAATGTTCCAACGGGCGACTATGAGCTGATCGCCCTGCCACTGAAGATTGAGGGCGCCGACGGCAGCCCCGTACGTGCTGTATTGAGGAGTATCCCATGATCCCAACGTCACTTGATTGGTGCCAGGAGCAAGACCGCAACGACCCGCTGGCTCCGATGAAAGATCGTTTCGATCTGCCGGAAGGCGTCATCTATATGGACGGCAACAGCCTTGGCGTGCTGCCAAAGGGCGTGGACGCCCGCATCGCTGACGTTGTCAAAAAAGAATGGGGCCAGGACCTGATCAAAAGCTGGAACACGGCGGACTGGATTAACCTGCCTGCCCGGGTCGGCAGGAAAATCGCCCCCCTTGTTGGCGCCAAGCCGAATGAGGTCGTGATGGCCGACAGCACGTCGATCAACCTGTTCAAGGTAGCCGCCGCCGCCTGCCGGATGAACAAGGGCCGCACCAAAATCATAACGGAACCCGGCAATTTCCCGACCGACCTTTACATGCTGCAGGGCCTCTCGGACTTCCTTGGCCCCGATGTGGCACTCCAGGTGGTCGACCGCGACCAGATTATTGAAGCCATTGATGACGACACGGCTGTCGTGGTGCTCACGCACGTGCATTATGTCACCGCCGATATGTTCGATATGAAAGCTGTCACCGAGGCCGCGCACGCAAAAGGCGCACTGATGGTCTGGGACCTCAGCCATTCAACCGGCGCTGTACCGGTGGACCTGAACGCAGCAGGCGCCGATTTCGCCGTCGGCTGCGGCTACAAATACCTGAACGGCGGCCCGGGCGCGCCAGCCTTCCTTTATGTGGCAGAGCGCCATCAGGCGGCCGTCAAACAGCCGCTCACCGGCTGGTTCGGCCACAAAACACCGTTTGAGTTCCTCGATGACTATGAACCCGCAGGCGATATCCGCCGGATGCTGGTGGGCACCACAAGTGTGATGGCCGCCAGTGCACTGGATGAGGCCATGAATGCGTTTGAAGGCGTGGACATGATGGTGGTCAGGAAGAAATCCCAGGCGCTGACGGACCTGTTTATCGCGCTCTGCCGCGAGAAGCTGAAAGACCACGGCGTTGGCCTGGCCACCAGCGAAAACCCGGGCAAACGCGGCAGCCATGTGTCACTCAAGTGCGAGAACGGCTATGCGGTGATGCAGGCGCTGATCGAGCGCGGCGTGATCGGTGATTTCCGCGCGCCAGACTTCATGCGCTTCGGCTTCACCCCGCTCTATCTGGGCTTCGAGGATGTCTACCGCGCCGTTGAGATCATGGCTGATATCTTCGAAACTGGCTTCTGGAAGGAAGCCCGCTTCAATGAAAAAGGCGCCGTGACCTAGCCTTAGCCCTGCCGGCGCCAGATTTTCCCGTCTGGCGCCACCTGGATGCCACCCACGTAACGTTCGGCGCCAACATGTGTCATCCAGTCTTCTCGCCCCTCAAGGCAGGCCCGGCCAAGGTCGGTGATGGTGAAGTTCATTTCCGGCCATGCATCACCAACAGCTGTAACCGCACCGCCGTCCGTCAGCCGCTTCAGGTCATACCAATACATCTGGTCACCCAGATACGGCAGCGGTTCGTGTTCATGGGTCAGCGCCTTGAACAGGTCACCTGCACGCATCTCGTTGCCTGTAGCGAGGATTTTGAGGGTCAATTCCTCTGTCAGGCTGAGGCCTGTTGATTTAGCCGGCAACTCCTTGAGGTGCCGCATGATGGCCGGGGCACACAGGGGCACATCGGGTGTGCCCTTTTGTGCGATGCGAACAAGACTATGCGGTGTGCCCTCCGTCAGTGCCGTCCACACCTCCGCGCCCAGTTTCAGCATGCCGTCCGTCACCTGAACGCGCGCTTCAAAAAGCTTCGCCAGGTCATCCCCAGCCAGTTGGCCAAGGCCAATAAAGCGGGGTTCAACTGGATAGTCACCGACACACACCAGCTCAAGCGCCGGGCGCTCTTCGAGCGCACCGAAATGCTTCAGCAGATACATCAGGATCAGTTGGTCGTAGCTGTCGTGCTCAAACCACAAAACAACCCGCTCATAGGCGGCAGCATTCGCCAGCCGGGCATACCTAAGCCGTTGTTTCTTCAAGGCCTGCGCAGGGTCCAGCCCATAGGCGCCGGTAATGAAATCCAGCCGGCTTTCAAGGAACTTCTCCTGCGGCAGGTCCAGCACCGGCCCCTGACAGAAGGGGTCGGAGAAATCGAGGAACGCGCCACTGATGCCTGCAGCCTCAAGCGCCGCCTGAATGTCGCTGCCGCAGCGGATATGCAATGTCTTGTCACTGTCCATGGACCGCACAGTTGCAGAAAAAACAAGCGGACACAACGCATTAGCGCTGCATGTCAGGATAAATTTCATGAAAATTCTGAAGAAGGGAGAACTGGCTGGGGCGGCAGGATTCGAACCTGCGCATGCCGATACCAAAAACCGGTGCCTTACCGCTTGGCGACGCCCCAACTGGTTCGTGGCGCGGTTTTAGTAGAACCGTCCGAGACTGTAAAGACTTTTTTTTGTACTTTTTTTTGGATTTCGATGACGGATCAACTTCACAAAATTTCAAGCATCTTTTTCAGCCGCCTCCAGCCCCCAGATAGTCCGCCATAACCCACCAATTCCTGCGGCTTTCACCAATTTTTCGGGCGGCGGCTTCAGCTTCCTCCGCCGTCTCAAAAAGGGCGAAACAGGTGGCCCCGCTGCCGGACATACGCGCCAGTGTAACACCGTCCTGGCACATGAATTCATCAAGCACATCCGCAACCGCCGGACAGATCGACCGCGCCGCGCCTTCAAGCGCGTTCCGGCTGCTGGCTGCAAGGTCATGCACATTGGCGCATAACACTTCAGCATTCTGAAGCGGTGCATCAAAGGCCGCTGCCGCAACGTGATAAGCCTTGAACACCGCCGGGGTCGAGAGCGGCTCCATCGGATTCACCAGAACAATACCGGCGTGCGAACCAAGCGATACAGGCTTCAGCTCTTCACCGATTCCGCGCACCAACAGAGGCACCTGATGCAGGCATGCCGGGACGTCAGCGCCCAGCTGAAGCGCGATTCCCTCAAGCACACTCATGGGCAGCTTCAGCTTCCAGAACTGGTTCAGCGCCAGAAGCGCCGCGGCCGCGTCAGATGACCCACCACCAATGCCCGCTGCCACTGGGAGGTTCTTTTCAAGCGTTACAGCTACGTTTGGCTCAAGCCCCGCATGAGACGCCAGCAGCATGACAGCCTTGGAGACCAGGTTGCCCTCGCCTGCCCCACCCAATGCCTCGAGAGCCGACGCAAACGGGCCTTCCAGTGTAA
Organism: Kordiimonas sp. UBA4487; assembly: GCF_002389025.1. Lineage (NCBI taxonomy): Bacteria > Pseudomonadati > Pseudomonadota > Alphaproteobacteria > Kordiimonadales > Kordiimonadaceae > Kordiimonas > Kordiimonas sp. UBA4487. The sequence goes on along the minus strand of NZ_DGNR01000002.1, from coordinate 186,220 downwards.
AGGTAAACTCTGGTGCTGCGGCCACAGTGACCCTGTCGCCACCTTTAGTGAATACGAACAGGCTCTCGAGCTCATGATAGCCGTCAGCGCGGCGGCCTGTGATATGCAGGAACAAGTTCACTTTGGCCGGCGCCGTCACGCTGACAGGCGGCAGGGCTGCCCACAAGGGCATGCTCATGACGGCTCTTCAAGCCCCAGCTCGAGCTTTTCCTTGAGGGATTCTCTCTCATCGTCCGAGGGGCTGTTGTCCATGGCGTGCCGCCACTGGAAGCGGGCTTCGATCTTACGGCCAACGCGCCAATAGGCGTCGCCAAGGTGATTGTTGATTGTGGGGTCTGTGGGCTCGAGCCGCACGGCTTTTTCCAGATATTGGACTGCGGCCAGGTAATCGCCTGTCAGGTAATGAACCCAGCCCAGGCTGTCGACAATGAAGCCATCATCTGGCTGTTCGGCCACAGCCTGTTCAATCATCGCCTTGGCTTCATCAATGTTCTCGCCCCGGTCAATCCAGCTATAGCCCAGGTAATTGAGCACACTGGCTTCTCCCGGGTTGAGCTGGAGCGCGGTCTTCAAGTCGGCCTCGGCCTGCTGCCAGTTACCCATGCGCTCATAACAGACACCACGGGCGAAGAAGATGAACCAGTCAGATTGCTGCGCAGAGCGAATCTGGCCAATCGCCTGCGTATAATAATGTACGGCTTCTTCAAATTTCTCTTCATCCCGCAGGAGATCCGCCAGCGCAGACAGATGAGCGCTCGAATTTGGTGCGTCCCTCAGGGCAGCGCGCAACAGAGCCTCCGCCTCGCCGTCCCGGCCAGCGGACCTGAGCGCCCCAATGCGACGCAGCTCCGCCAACGGCTTGAGCGGGCTGGTTTGCGGCACAGCAGCGTATGCTGACACGGCAGATTCAGGGGTATCAATCTGCTCCAGCAGGTTTCCCAGCAGGAAATAAATCTCGGACACCTCAGGTGTCAGGTAAGAAGCCACACGCAAATAAATGATTGCAGCTTGCTGCGACCGGCTTTGGGCAAACTCTGTGGCCAAACGGTAGAACACAAGCCCCGCCGCACCGCGCGGGTTGGTGGCGTCCTGGCTGGGGCCGAACCCGCCCGTGATGCGCATGCCTTCGCGCAGCAGGAAGCGGTTGTCGCCAAAGCGCTTGGTCTGCTCGCCCAGGAATTCCCGCGCTTGCTGTTCCTTGCCTGTGCGCGTCAACATGTCAGCGTAGGCCACAAGCGGCTGCAGAGATGCCGGGCGCTCATCGGACGCCAGGGTCTGATAGGCACTGGATGCCGCGTCATACCGGCCGAGGTGATCAAGGATATAGGCGTAATGCTCCTGCCCGATCACACCCAGTCGCGGGTCATTGATAAGCGGCGCAAGCGCCTTGCTGGCGGCCACCAGGTCATTTTCCGCTGCATAGCTCCAGGCCCCGAGGATCGGCGTAATCAGGAAACCGTAGCCAGCCCCCTCCTGCTCGCTCAACCGTTCACGTACAGCTGCCCAATCTTCATGCTTGTAGGCCTCAAGCACATACATCAGGTGCACCAGATCATCATCGACCGGCTCCTCCGAACCTTGCATCCTGACGGCGAGCGAGGCCGCCTCATCCATTCGGCCGGCATACACAAGCTGGAAGAAAGCACGATCAGCGACAAAGCCGCTTTCCGGGTCAGCATTCAGGGCTTCAAGGAAATAGTGGGCTGAAGAGGCGTGTTGCTCATTCTGCTGGGCAAGCGTGGCGGCGACAAACGGACCATACATGGTATTGTCCGCGTCCACCGCCCGAAATTCGCTATGAAGCGTCGATGGCGCCGGGGCCAGCGTGGCAGGGTCGGAACCCTGACCCGCGCATCCCACAAGCGCCAAGGCGAAAGCCAGTGATTTGATAGGCTGCATGCCTGCCCTTTGTGCTCAAAACGTTACATATTGGGGTAGTTGGGGCCTCCACCGCCCTCAGGCACCACCCAATTAATATTCTGTGTAATATCCTTAATATCACAGGTTTTGCAATGAACACAGTTCTGAGCATTGATTTGCAAGCGCTTTTCTTCGCCGTTTTCACCCACGAATTCATACACCCCCGCGGGGCAATAGCGCTGTTCCGGGCCGTTATAGTCAGCCAGATTGACTGTCACCGGAATGCTTTCATCCTTGAGCGTCAGGTGAATCGGCTGGTCTTCCTCGTGGTTGGTGTTCGACAGGAACACGCTTGAGAGCTTATCGAAGCTGATCACCCCGTCCGGCTTCGGATAATCGATTGGCTGGCAGTCGGCCGCCTTTTTGGTGGCTTCGTTATCCTTGTGGACATGTTTCAGCGTCGGCATCAGGAAACCAAGGCCAATGGTATTCATCCACATGTCGAAACCGGCATACATGGTGCCCCATTTGGCACCGAACTTGGCAAGTGCCGGCCGGGCATTCCTGACCTTATAAAGATCTTTGTGAATCCAGCTGGATTTGAAGGCGTCTTCGTAGCCGCTTAGCTCAGTTTCACCGTTCGAGCCCGCAGCGATGGCGTCAAATGCGCTTTCCGCCGCCAACATGGCTGACTTCATGGCGTTATGGGTGCCCTTGATGCGTGGTACGTTCACGAAGCCCGCCGCACAGCCGATCAGCGCACCACCAGGGAAGTAAAGCTTCGGCACGGACTGCAGCCCGCCTTCGTTGATCGCCCGAGCGCCATAGGCCACGCGGCGACCGCCCTCGAGAATCTTGCGTACTTCAGGGTGCGTCTTAAAACGCTGCATCTCATCAAACGGTGACAGATACGGGTTTTCGTAATCCAGCGTGACAACAAATCCGATGGCGATCTGATTGTTTTCCTGGTGATAGATAAAGCCACCGCCCGCTGTGTTGCCAAGCGGCCAGCCCTGGGTGTGAATCACCCGGCCCGGCACATGCTTCGATGGGTCGATGTCCCACAATTCCTTGATGCCAATGCCGTATGTCTGGAACTGGCAGTTTTCCCGAAGGGCAAATTTGGCCTCAAGCTCCTTCGAGAGCGAGCCACGGCAGCCTTCCGCGAACAGCGTGTATTTTGCGTGCAGCTCCATACCCGGCGTGTAACCAGCCTTTTGTTCACCGTCACGGCCAACGCCCATGTCGCCGGTGGCAACGCCCTTGACGCGCCCGTCTTCATGATAGAGCACCTCAGAACCTGCAAAGCCCGGGTAAATCTCAACGCCCAGTGCTTCGGCCTGTTCTGCCAGCCAGCGGGTCAGGTTACCGAGCGACAGCGTATACATACCGTTGTTCGACAGAAGCGGCGGCATCATGAAGTGTGGCAGAGAAGACTTCCCGGTTTCAGACAACACCCAGTGCTGGTTGTCTGTCACCGGCGTATTGAGCGGTGCACCCTTTTCTTTCCAGTCAGGGATCAGCTCATTGAGCGCGATGGGGTCGACAACGGCGCCAGACAGGATATGCGCCCCGATTTCCGAGCCCTTTTCGATCACACAGACCATCAGCTCCTGGTCTTTTTCCTGGGCCAGTTGCATCAACCGGATCGCCGCAGACAGACCTGCTGGCCCGCCACCCACGATCACGACATCAAATTCCATGGATTCACGTTCCATGTTGCGCTCCTTCAAACTTCCCTAACGTCCGGTGCCTAACTTCGCCACATCTTGCATGCGGCCTCAATCCCAAACTGGACCGAAAACAATCATTTTCAAGTGTTTATGCCGTGCGCAGTAGCAAACGTCAAACGCTTGAAAGCAGATTCTTTTCGCACTGCAACATAAGTCATTGATGACGCGACGTCAGGCAGGATTTTTTTATGTGACCTGAAAGCGGAAAGTTTGAGCAAAATTTCAATGCATTTTTTACCTCTGTCTGACTATAGTGGTGCACACGAGAGGCTGACAACTAACAACATTGGTTAAAAATGAGTTCACCTGAGCCCCAACATATGGACCCGGCAAGCCTTCTGGCATGGCACATCGCCATGGGCGCGGACGAGGCGATCGACATTGATCCGATCGACCGTTTCACGACAGAAGTACAAGCCCCGGTTATTGCCCGGCAGCACCCGCAGGCACAGAAGCCCGCGCCGCCTTCCGGTCCAAGACCTGTGGCTGCGAAGCCTGTGCAGGCCGTTGTTGGCGCCGGCCCCGAGGCCGCTGGCAGCGTTGCGGCGGAAGCGAGCACTCTTGAGGAACTCAAAGCTGCCATGGAAGCCTTCGATGGCGGCCTTCTGAAACGATCAGCCAAAAACACCGTATTTGCGGACGGCACCCCTGGAGCCCCCATCATGGTGATCGGCGAAGCTCCCGGCGCAGACGAGGACCGCGAAGGCAAGCCCTTCGTTGGCGTATCTGGTCAGTTGCTGGACAAAATTCTGGGGGCTGCTGGCTTCTCGCGCACTGAAAACGTCTATATCACCAACATGGTGCCTTGGCGTCCGCTGGGCAACGCCACACCGGACGGGGCGACAATCGCCATGTGCATGCCGTTCGTGAAGCGCCATATCGAGCTTGCAAAGCCGAAGGTAATTCTGATGGTTGGTGGCGTTTCCGCCAAGGCCCTTCTGGGCACGGAGGAAGGCATCACGCGCCTTCGCGGCCGCTGGAAAGAGCTTGACATCGGCGGCCAGAAAATCGCCGCATTGCCTGTTTATCACCCAGCTTATCTGCTGCGCCAGCCCGCGCTCAAGGGCCATGCCTGGCGCGATATCCTGTCTGTGAAGAGGAAACTGTCCCTGTCATGAGTATCCGTGCTGTGTTCCGTCTGATGTTCGCCTTCTCGCTGCTATCCACTGCTGCGCTCAGCGCAACTGCACGGGCCGACGTCGATGTGCCGGATGTGCTCAGCAAGGAAGATATCAATCGTTACCAGAGAATTTTTGAGCTTCAGGAACAGGCCCGCTGGGAAAAAGCGGACCGCATGATCAAATATGTCGAGGACCCCATTTTGATGGGGCATGTGTGGTTCCAGCGCTATATGCACCCCACCGGATACCGCAGCAGCTATTCGGAGCTGGCAGGGTGGCTCAAGTCCTACGCGGATCATCCCAATGCATGGCAGGTTTACCGCCTGGCGCGCAAGCGGCAGGGCAATGCACGGGCCCCAAGGCGCCCGATTGACACCCGCTATCCTGGCGTGACCGGCCAGGCCGCAGCACCAAAGCCGCCCCTGCCCCAGCGCACCCGGCTCGAGCGCACTGCCATCACCCGCTTCTTCGCCAACGTACGCCGGTATGTTCGCAACGGCCTGCCGGAGCGCGCCGAGAAGCGCTATTGGGCAATGGAAGCGCGTGGGCTTCTGGTACCCTATGAAAAGGCCGAAGCGCTGGAGCGCATTGCGTCGAGCTACTATTATAAATCCAACAACAGCAAGGCGCGCATCCTGTCGACAATGGCCGCAGAGTTTGCCCGGGAAATCGAGCCCCATGCCGATTGGATCGCAGCCCTTGCCTATTGGCGGGATGGCGATTATGCGACGGCTTACCGGCATTTCAAATATGTCGGTGAAGCAGAACGCGCCGGTGACTGGCTGGCCTCTGGCGGGCAGTTCTGGGCCGCGCGCGCAGCCTATCAGATGGGTGATCCGATCACCGCAACAGAGCACCTGCGCACGGCGGCCAGCTTTCAGGAAACCTTCTACGGCATGATTGCCGCACGCCAATTGGGCATTCGCCCCAAAATCGATTGGGCAGTACCGGACCTGGAGCGCGACGCCCTTGATAATCTGATGCAGTACCCTGCAACACGGAGAGCCATCGCCCTGGCCGAAGTGGGCTGGCACCATATTGCAGACGAAGAGCTGCGCCTTCTTTGGGGCCGTGAAGGCACCGCCGTGCAGGACGACCTGCTGCCGCTGGCGGCCAAGCTGAACCTGCCAAACATCCAGATCAGACTGGGCCGCGTTGGCGGCACAGGGCACCCGGCCTCAACGGCTGTGCGCTATCCGCTGCCGGACTGGGAACCTGCGGGCGGCTTCACCGTCGACAGGGCGTTGATCTTTGCCATGGTACGCAAGGAAAGCGATTTCCGTATCCGCGCCAGAAGCCACGCCGGCGCTGGCGGCCTGATGCAGGTTATGCCGGCAACGGCCAGCTACATCTCCAAGAACCGTCGCCTGCGCCGGGACCGCAAAAAGCTGTATGAGCCAGAATTCAACATGGCGCTGGGGCAGCAATATATCGAATATCTGATCGATTCCGATTATGCCGAAGGCAACCTGTTCATGGCGCTTGCCGCCTATAACGGCGGGCCCGGTAGCCTGATGGAATGGCAGAAGGAAGTGATTTACGAGCAGGACCCGTTGCTGTTTATCGAATCCATTGGCTTTTATGAAACACGCAGCTATATCGAACGGGTGATGGCCAACTTGTGGCTCTACCGTATGCGCCTGGGCCAGGAGACGCCAAGCCTGGACGCTGCAGCCTCAGGCGCCTGGCCAGTGCTGGAACGCCTGGATACAGAAGCGACCGCTGTTGCCATGAAGCGTGCTCAAACCCGAACCGTTACAAGGACAAGAACCCTTGCCGAAGATTGATGAAAGCCGCCCGTTCATTCCGGTAAACATTGCCGTTTTGACCATTTCCGATACTCGTACTTTTGAAGACGACCGCTCAGGCGATACGCTGGCGAGCCGCGTTGAGGAAGCCGGACATAAAGTGGCGGACCGGAAGATCATCAAGGATGATATCCCATCGATCACCAGTCAGGCCAAAGCCTGGATTGCTGATGCGGGTATTGACGTGATCATCGCCACTGGCGGCACGGGCCTGACCGGGCGGGATGTCACCCCGGAAGCATTTGAAGCGCTTTATACAAAGCCCATCCCCGGCTTTGGCGAGCTGTTCCGCATGCTGTCATACGACCTGATCGGCACCAGCACGATCCAAAGCCGCGCCACCGGCGGCCTTGCGGGAACAACCCTGATGTTCGCCCTGCCCGGTTCAACCGGCGCGGTGAAAGATGCCTGGGACAAAATTCTCGTCACGCAGCTCGATAATCGCTACCGCCCCTGCAATTTCGTGGAAATGATGCCCCGCTACGGCGAGAAATAGCGCCTTGCACAATTGCCATCAGTAATTGTATTTGATACAAATCCTTGAGACTTTCGTTTGGGGGATTGTTGTCATGAAACGTCATCTTGCTGCGGCACTGCTTCTTTCCGCGTCCTTGGGCATTACCACTCCAGCTTTTGCAGGTCTCAGCCTTGAGGAACATGAGGCACGGGCGCAAACCATGACGGTGCGCGAAGCCTATGCAGCCTATGAGGAATGGGTGAAGAAAGAGTCGCGTTATTATGCCGAACCTTACGCGCACCGCGTCTATTCCCTACTCAAAGAGGCGGCGGCACAAGACGAAAGGCATGCCAAAAATCTGGCACAGGCGAGCTTGAATTATGGTCGCCTGCTCTTGTCTGTAAATAAGCGCGATCAAGCGGAAGAAATCCTTGAGGAAGCCTTGGTACTTTTTCAGAACCAGTATGGCAATGATGCCCCAGAGGTTATTGATCCACTGATGGATCTCGGCCATGCAGAGACAAAGTTCCTGAGCGGGACAACCGGCGGCAAATATTATCGGCGCGCAATTGAAATAGCTGAAAAACTAGAAGGGGAAGACTCCGCCCTCGTCGGCCAGCTCTATTATGAGATGGCCGAACAGCAACTGGTTATGGGCGCAGGAAAACGTAATCTGGCAGTCGGCAATCTCAAAAAAGCCTACAAAATTTTTCAGGCGACACTGGGCGAAAATCATGGACGCACCGCCTTGGCAAGCTATCGCCTTGGCGAGCTGAAAAAGCTGGATAAGCGGTATGATGCTGCAGCGGAATTTCTGGAAGCCGCAGTGCGGGTCTACGATAGCGGCGCACCGAACGAGCGACTGACGCAACGCATGCATACCCTATTGGTAGAAACCTATGAAAAAATGGGCGAAAGCGACTTGGCGACCAAGCATTGTCAAGCCGTTGGCCGCATCAAGGAAGCCAACCGCGACCCCGTGGAGACGGGTGAAAGCTACGAACCCTTGTTTCTTGCCCAGCCCAAATACCCTGTATCCGCACAACGTCGAGGCCTTGAGGGCACAGTGGTGCTTGAACTGACCGTCACCAAGGATGGGCGCACCAGTGATTTTCGTGTGATGGAACGATATGGCCCCGATGACTTCGTCAAGGCTTCTATCGAGGCTGCCAGAAAATTTCGGTACTCCGCACGCCACGAAAACGGCCAGCCGGTAGACACAGCGGGGGTAAAATACCGTTTCGTTTACTCACTCCGCTGAAGCAGCCCTGAGGGCGGCAATGAAATCCCGCTATATTCGCCGGTCCGGTGACAACACAGCCGTAAACACGCCAGCTAGCAGCGGTACGGACCTGAAAAAGAAAATCCCGCACAGAAGACTGGAATCAGAATTTCATGCGGGATTCCGCCGTTTGAAGTCGCTCAACCAATTTTTGGCTTCCATCCGGGTGCCCCCTCGCCTACTCTGCCCGGCAAATAACACAAGATAACTCTGGGGAGAGGACGTGTTTCAGTTCAAGCGTATTCTGGCAGCTTTCATGGCTGCCCTCGCAATCACCGCACCGACATTGGCACAAGATGGTGAACAAACCGGATTTGTCGGTTTTCTTGTCTATCTCATCAACCAGTTAGATAGCTTTGTCTTCCAGACTATTCCCATTGCGGGCAACAATGTCGAATGGATTGTTATCCTGATGGGGGTCGCAATGGTCTCGCTGACCATTCTTTTTGGCTTTGTAAATGTTACAAGCTTCAGGCGGGCTTGGCGAATTGTGAAAGGCGACTATCACGACGAAAAGGCGGAAGGCGAAGTCACCCAGTTCCAGGCGCTTTCTACCGCCCTTTCCGGCACCGTAGGTCTTGGCAACATTGCAGGCGTTGCTGTCGCCATTTCCATGGGCGGCCCTGGCGCAACCTTTTGGATGATCATCATTGGCTTCTGCGCCATGTCCCTAAAGTTTGCTGAATGTACGCTGGGGGTAAAATACCGCGACGTGCGCGAGGACGGCACCGTGGCAGGTGGCCCCATGTATTATCTGGAACGCGGTTTAAAGAAACGCGGTCAAGGGTGGGCAAAAATTGGGAAGATTCTGGCTTGGAGCTACGCGATCCTAGCGGTGCCAACATTGCTCCAAGTCGCACAAGTCAATCAATCCTATGAAGCAATCACAGCTGTTACGGGAATTGATACAAACACGACTCAATGGGGCTTTGGCGTAGTCATCGCCATCCTTACCGCCATCGTTATCATAGGGGGCATCAAGTCAATTGCTGGTGTTACATCAAAACTTGTACCCCTAATGGCTGCTGTATATATCACAGGTGCCCTGGTCATTATTCTGGGGCATGCCTCAGAAGTACCAGCTGCCTTTGTCACCATTTTCGAAAGTGCCTTCAACCCGGATGCTGCAACAGGCGGCGTCATCGGCGTTATCATCATCGGTATGCGGCGTGCAGTTTATTCCACCGAAGCAGGTCTCGGATCAGCGACAATGGCGCACGCAGCTGCCAAAACAAAAGAGCCTGTATCTGAGGGGATGGTTGCCCTGATGGAACCATTTGTTGATACGATTGTCGTCTCCACCATGACAGCGCTCGTAATCGTTATTACCGGCAACTACACCATTGGCCAGGAAGTCCAAGGTATCTCAATGACATCTGCAGCATTTGGCAGCGTCATCAGCTGGTTCCCGTTGGTACTTGCTGCAGCCGCATTTATGTTTGCCTTCTCAACAATTATCAGCTGGGGCTATTACTCTGGAAAAGTGTGGGAGTTTGTTTTCGGCGGCGGCGATAAATCAATGAACATCTTCAAGATCATCTTTTGTGTCGCGTTGGTGCCAGGGGCCGCCTTCACTGCAGACCAAGTATACAAGCTCATGGACAGCCTGTTCTTTTTGATGGCCGTACCAAACCTGATCGGCATAGCGTTTATGGCGACCGAGTTAAGAACAGACCTGAAAGACTATCTGGCGCGCCTGAAGTCTGGCGCGATCAAAGCCAACAGCTAACTTTTTGGCGGCGCTGACGGCTGTCGGCGCCGCATCTATTTTCGGAGAGAGACCATGCGCACACTAATTGTATATTTTATCCTGATCTTCGGGTTTATGATGCCCGTCCTAGCCGATGATGAGGACCTGGCAGGGGTGAACCGCACGCTTGACACCTTTCATGGCGCTGCATCTGATGCAGATTGGGATACCTATTTCGCGCTGCTGACCGAGGATTCCATCTTCCTGGGCACCGATGCGTCAGAGCGTTGGGACAAGCCCACTTTTCAGGCTTATGCCCTGCCAACCAAGGGCTGGACCTACACGGTGCGCGAGCGACACGTCAATTTCACACCGGACGGCAACACCGCCTGGTTCGATGAGCTTCTGGATAACACCAAGTATGGCACCAGCCGGGGCACCGGCGTGCTGATTCGCACAAATGACGGCTGGAAGATTTCACAGTACCACCTGACCTTCCCACTGCCGAATGACCTGGCGAAGGGAATCACCGAGCAGATTCAGGCATTTGAAGCGGGGCAAAAAGCAGGCCAACAATAGGTCAGTAGCCTTGTCTTGAAACAGTAGCAAACGCGCCTCATGATTTCCCGACCAAAGGGGTTCCAATTGAGGGAAGAGGAGGCGTGTATGCCCGTTTCCGGTGTTTTGGGGCGTTTACTTGAGTATTGGCACACTTTACCGCGCGAAGCAGGCGCGGCCATGCCCAGAAAATGTGTGCTGCATCCAACAGATTTACACGAGCTGCTGCCACGCATCTCGCTGATGAAACGCATAGACCGCTATGACGTGCAGGTGTCCATGATTGGCACGTCACAGGATGCCCTCTGGCAGGCACCAATGGCAGGCATAAACGCGTTTGACCTGACAACACCGAACATGCGGGAAAATACAGCCCGCCTGTATGAAGCCATTCTGGACCAGCCCAGCGGCGTACAGATGCAGGAAACCGTCAGGCGCAGGACCGGCGACAGTGCTGAAGTGGAATCACTTTATCTGCCACTGGCCGACGATGACGGTACGCCAACCTTTATTATCGGCTGCTCGGTCTATCTGAAGCAACCACGGTATGGCCGGATCAATGACCGCCTGATGCTGGATCACCAGAAAGTTTCCAATCTGGAATTCCTGGACTTGGGACGCGGTAAGCCACAGGTGACGTTTGAAAAGCCAGCGCCAAGGCCACGACCCGAACCTGAAACGCGCTGGTGGGACCGCTTCATGCCGTCAAGGCCACGGCCAGGCAGCGATGAGTATCTTGACGCCTGAGAATCCTCCTGGAGGATGGTCGGGAGACAGGTGCCGCAGATGTAAATCCGTGCACTGATGCTCCCTGACCATCTTCAGGCCAATCTTCAGGCCAATCTTCAGGCCAATCTTCAGGCCAATCTTCAGCTCATTCTTTCAACCATCCTGAACAGCATATTGGGGAAAAAGCGCTTCACCCACAGGGCTTTCATTTCGCTGCCCTCGCCCACCGGAATCTCTTTTTTGCCCTTCTTGAACCCTTGCATGATGACCCGCGCGCAGGCGTCCACATCCATGCCGCCGGCGATATTCTTGTCTACCTTGGCAAATTCGGAGCCATCGCCTTTGAGGGCATTCTTGGCGATATTGGTGCGTATGAAGCCAGGCGTGATGGTGGTGACATGAATGCCGTCTTTCGCCACTTCAGCCCGAAGGGCGTCAAAAAAGCCCATCATCGCGTGTTTGGCAGCGCAATAGCCCGTCCGCTGGGATACACCGATCTTGCCAGCCACCGACGCTGTGACCGCCAGATGGCCACTTTTTTGAGCCAGCATGATCGGCAAAACAAGTTTGGTGAGGGCGATCTGGCCGAACACGTCGACTTCGAAAAGCCTACGGTAGGTTGCCATTTCCGTGTCCACACACAGGGACCGCTGCGAAATGCCAGCATTGTTGATCAACATGTCGATCCGGCCGGTGAAGGCCTTGGCCTCGGCAACCTTTCCTTCAAGCGCTGCTTCATCCGTGACGTCCAGGGGAAGGACGAGAATGTTACCCTTGTCTGCCCCCTCGCTGACACAGGCCTCCCGGACGCGCTCCAGTTCCTCTGCGCGGCGGGCAGACAGGATGAGCTTCGCGCCTTCTTTGGCAAACTGGTGTGCCAAGGCTTCGCCAATTCCTGACGATCCGCCAGTAATCCAAATGGTTTGACCCTCAAACATGATATTCTCCCGATATGATCTTGACGGTGATAATAAACCGAAAGCTTTTGGCTTCAACTGGCCGTGCTATCAAAGAACGGTGAATTTCCTTTTCAAAACAATCCCCTTCCCTTAGGTTGAGCGTGATCGGAGCAAACCCAATGCAGTTCCACACACCGACAATTGCGGGCCTTATAAAGGCCGCCATTCAAGCCGCAAAAGCCCGCTTTGAGTTGCTGGTGCTTTTAGGCCTGTTGGCCGGCATTGGCAGCAGCATTGTCTATGCCCCAGCCGTTGCAGTGCTTGAAGGGCTGATCGAAATTCAGCAGGAAACCGGCACACCAGACGAAAAGAGCGCCGAATTTGCCGCCGCCTTCAACGATGGAGCATCCATCTTACTCCTTGGCCATCTGGCAGCCACAGCCGTATCCACCTTCCTTCTAGTGCCATTTGCCAGGGCCTCGGCCCCGGGGCAATTAGTGCCGTCAGCAGGTGGATTGAAGGCCTTTTTGATACGGGGCCTTCGGTCGTTCCTCCATATGGTCGCGGTGAACGGTATCACCATTCTTGTCGGCCTCTTTGTCCTGTCGCTTACAGCAGGGCTCGCGTTAGCTTTGGGGCCACTGGCCAACGCACTTGCCATGGTCGGCGGCGGCGTGGTGATCTGGATGTCGATTGTCCTGACTAGCACGGCCCATCTGGCGATCGCCGCAGAAGCCCGCGACCGGCGCGAAACACTACCGTCAGCTTTTATGCGAGCCCGTCTTTTCATGGTACCCATTGCCGCTTCCTTGGGGCTGCTATTTCTGATTGCTGCGATATTCTATCTGGTCATCGGCAACCTGGCCTTAAGCCTGGTGCCGGAATCGTTTGAACCCCGCATGGGCCTGATCGTGTCAGGGTTTGTGGTGTATCTGACATCAGCACTGCATGTGGCGGCACTCTATCAGGTACCGGATTTTCGCGACCTTCGCCCCAACTAGGCCTCACTGCCCCCGTTCCAGCGGAAGGCAGGGCTACGCTTCTCAAGAAACGCCCTGACACCCTCAGTCGCGTCCTCGGCTGTGTGGGCATCCTTGAACATTTGTGCGGTCTGGTCGTCATCGTCATGCTGGCCGTCAAGGATAAGGCGAATGGTCTGTTTAATGCCGCGCACCGAATATTGCGAGACCTGGGCAATTTGCTGCGCAAATGCCTGGGTCCTTTCCGTCAATTCATCTAGGGAAAACAGCTCATCCACCAGGCCAATGCGCAGTGCCTCATCGGCGTCCACCACCCGGCCGGTAAACAGCATGCTTTTGGCCTTCGCTGGCCCCACAAGGTCCATCAACTGCTTGGTGTCATTGAGGGGATAGATCAGCCCCAGCTTGGCCGGCGTGATTGCAAACCGTGCTGTGTTGGCGGCAAAGCGCATGTCGCAGTGAATGGCAAGGCCACAGCCGCCGCCCATGCAGGCCCCTGCCACCTGGGCGATGGTTGGCTTCTTCGCCCGTGCCAGCGTCCGCTGGGCTTCCCGAATAGCCAGCCTGTTACTTTCCTGCCGCTCCGGCGACGTCGCAATCTGTTCCAGCTCTGCAATGTCTGCCCCAGCGGAGAATGCTTTTTCCGTAGACGAGCAGACAATGATGACGCGCACGTCCGGGTCCGCATCAAGCCGCGCTACAGCGCCTGGGATTGATGCCCACATGGCTTCCGACATGGCATTGCGCTTCTCCGGCCTGTTCAGCACCAAGCGACCGATGGGACCAACTTTTTCAAGGAAAACAGGGCTTTGGCGATCATTCAGGTCAGTCATTCGTGTCTGCTTTCCTTAAAACAAAGTGTGTTGGCGTTCTTGCTCTGGCGGCTCCAGGCATTCCGGCGCGTCAAACCGCACATCATTGAGACGGCTGTTAACTGCGCGCCACTCGAATGCAGTCTCTGGCATAAAATCGAAACTTTCCAGGAAGCCGCGGGGTAGCGGGTCGTGGGGTGTGAGCCAAGCCCCATACTGCTCCCGCTTTACAACAAGCGGCATCCGGCTATGCAGGCTGCGCATCGGCCCGTTGGTCGGCCCCGTCAGGATCGCCATGGTTTCCAGCCAATGTTCGCCTGCCGGGCCATGCCAGGTGGTCCAGATGCCCGCAAAGGCCTGCAGGCCACCGCCGACGGGGGTGATCAGGAAAGGCTGCTTGCGTCCATTCACTGTTTTCCATTCATACCAGCCATCAAAAGGCACCAGGCAGCGCGTCCGCTTCATCGGAGACCGGAAAGAAGGCTTCTCAGCCACGGTTTCCATGCGTGCGTTGATCAGCGGCTTGGCACCCAGTTCCTTTTTCCACTCTGGCACCAACCCCCACTCGACTGCGGCAAGCTCAGCCAAACCGCTCTCGTTATTGCGGACAATCAGCACCGGTTGACCGGGGGAAATATTGTATCGCGGCGGTATGTGAGCATCTGCGCGCACGCCAAACAATGCCTTCATTGCATCCTTTGGCGATGTCATCAAATAACGTCCACACATAAACCCTTGCCTCTTTTGTCGTCCACTCCCATTGTGGGGCTTATGTGCAAAGAAATAGCATGCTTATGACAGAGGCAAGTGAAAAGCCGGATCACCGGCAAAATCCGACGCGTCCGGTCGTGGGCGTTGGTGCCGTGGTGATGAACGGCAACAATGTTCTTCTGATCAAGCGCGGCAAGCCCCCCAAGGAGAATGAGTGGAGCCTGCCTGGTGGTGCTCAGCTATTGGGGGAGACAGCGTTTGAGGCCGCTGCGCGCGAAGTGTTCGAGGAAACAGGCCTTACGATCCAGCCAACCTGCCTGTTAGACGTTGTCGACTATATTGACCGGGCGCCTGATGGATCGCTCGAATTTCACTATACCTTGATCGATTATCTTGCCCTGACCACCGATCGTCATCCGGTTGCTGGCACTGATGCGGTCGATGCACGCTTTTTCCCTCTTGAGGAAGCCCTTGCGCTGCCGCTATGGGCGGAAACCCGGCGTATCATTGCCTTGGCGGCGGAGAAATTGGCGACGCTTTAACTGTTGCATAGAACAGCCGCTCATGTCTCATCTCCATGCCTCCAGCGGTCCCAATGCGGTATATTGCCGCCCAGGTTAGTGACCATGAAATCGATAAAGACACGTACCTTTTCAGGCAGATAGCGCTTCTCCGGGAAAACCGCATATATCGCCTTATGCGGCATTTCATAATCAGACAATATGGGCACCAGTTTCCCTGATTGAATATCCGGCCCGGCAACAAAAGTCGGCAAGCGTCCAATCCCCAGGCCCTGCAGCAATGCCTCATGCAAAGCTTCGCTGTTGTTCACCTGGTAATTGCCTTCTATCCGAACGCGGCTTTCCTCACCGTTCCTGATAAACACCCACTCAGGTACCCCTGTGTGATACGTAAACAGGATGCAATTATGCTGTATCAGGTCCTGTGGCGATTTTGGCATACCGTGCCTTGCGATATAATCCTTAGATGCACAAAGAACGCTATGGAGCGGCGCCAGCTTCCGGGCGATAAGCGACGAATCCGGCAGGTCGCCTGCGCTTAACGCAACATCGAAGCCCTCCGCAATGACATCACGGGTCTGGTCGCTCATATCCATATGAATTTTAACATTCGGATACTGCTTTAAGAATTGTGGGATGATCGGCGCAATGTGAAGGCGCCCAAATGACATTGGTACGCTGAGGCGCAGCGTCCCTTGCGGCGTCGCCTGCAATTCCATCGCCGCATTCTGGGCATCCTGCGCGGCATTCAATGCCTGCACCGCATGTTCAAAATAGCGTGCACCCGCTTCGGTCAGGCTTAATTTGCGCGTCGACCGCTGCAGCAATTTAACGCCCAGCTGACCTTCCAGCCCACTTATCCTCTTGCTCACCGCCGACTTGGTAATGCCAAGCTTTCCGGCCGCCTTCGAGAAGCTGCCCTCTTCAACCACACAGGTGAAAACTGGAATTGCGGAAATATCCTGCATGACGCCCAACTGTTTCCTATAAGTTAACAATATTTTTCAAAACAACAATATTATCACCCATTCAGAAACGCAATAGATTGTCTGGGTACAGTCATTACAGAAGGAGAGCAGACAATGGCTCGATTGGAACATGTGAATCTGGTTGTCAAAGACCTCGACGCGACATTGGATTTTATCCTGACTGCGTTTCCAGACTGGCGGGTGCGCGGAACAGGCGAAGGCGACTGGTACGGCACAAAACGAAAGTGGCTGCACGTTGGTACCGATGACCATTACATCACGTTGAACAATGGGGGCACCGGCAGCAACCGCGACCTCAAAGGGCATCTGCCAGGTCTCGCCCATATCGGGTTTATCGTTGATGATATGGAAGCCGTCGCAAACCGGCTCCAAGCCAAGGGATACGAAATAGCGACCATTGGCGCCGATCACCCCTTCAGGAAAACCATCTATTTCATCGATCCGGCCGGCTTTGAGTTCGAGTTTATCGAATATCTGAGCCAAAAGCCGGAAGAAAAAAACATGTATGGCGGGGAAACATCAGGGATCACCCGCGTCAGCACAGCAATTTAAGGATAACCGCAATGAACAGCACAAACTTTATAACAGACCTCTACAAGAATGCGGTTGACGGTATGGATACAGCCCAGCTTGCCCCCTTCCTGGCGGAAGATGTGCGCTTCCGTATCGGCAACCATGATCCCGTGAAGGGGAAAAAGGCAGTTCTGGACGCTAATCACGCTTTTTTCTGCAGCATTAGTAGCATGGCCCATACCATCGACAATATCTGGCCTCATGGTAACGACATCATATGCAATGGCACGGTTGACTACGTCAGGCTGGATGGCAGTGCGCACTCAGCCACATTCGCGACAGTCTTGACGCTGAAGGATGGAGAAATTAGCGATTATCTCGTCTATGCCGACCTGTCTCAGCTTTGAAACCGGGAATGTTCAGGCATGAAAGCTTCACATGTGGGCCATAGATCAGGCATCTACTGATTGCTAATTGCAGTCTATTCCATGTAGAGAAGAGGTCGCGGCAGCAGTCAGGCAGCGTCCCACACCTTCCTGGCCGTGCTTTTATAGGGCCGCAACTGGGCCAACCACAGCGCAAGAAAGTAGACAGACATGACCGACGAAAAACCATCCTCCCGCAGCGCGATCGGGATGCTTGCCCTGATTTTCGGCCTGATGGCTTATGCCTTCCTGGCGGCTGCCATTGGCGGCATGATGGCGGAATGGTCGGTCGCGATCCAGACAGTCTATTACCTGATCGCCGGCCTGCTGTGGATCTGGCCCGCCAAGAAGCTGATCTACTGGATGGGCGGCAAAAAGCCCGAATAGGCACCACGCCAAAAGAAAAGCCGCAGTGCAAAACACCGCGGCTTCCTTTTTGGTCTTTCCCAAATCCATCAGGTGCCTGGGAATTTATAGTCCTTGAACTGGTCTCTGAGGTCTTTCTTCGAAATCTTTCCTGTGGCGGTGTGCGGAATCTCGCTCACCATCACCACGTCATCCGGTAGCCACCATTTGACCACCCGGGTCTCAAGGAAGGCATTCATCTGTTCGGTCGAGACCGTCTTGCCCGCTTCCGGCACGACAATCATCAATGGGCGTTCATCCCATTTAGGGTGATGCACGCCAATCACTGCGGCTTCCACCACATCCGGGTGTGCGACAGCCTCATTTTCAAGGTCAATCGAGCTGATCCATTCGCCACCAGACTTGATCACGTCTTTGGCGCGGTCTGTGATCTGCATATAACCATATTCGTCGATACAGGCGATATCGCCGGTGTCGAACCAGTTGTCGTCATCGAGGATCTTGCCGCTGTCGCCCTTATAATAGGTGTCGATCACCCACGGGCCACGTACCATCACCCGGCCAGAGGTCTCACCGTCGCGCGGCAGGATGTTGCCGTCGTCGTCCTTGATGCACATCTCAACACCCAAGACCGAGCGGCCCTGTTTGGTCTGCACATCCAGTTTTTCTTCGGCGGGCAGCGTTGCCACAGCTGCGTTTTCGCTGCCAAGGCTGCCAAGAGGGCTGGTTTCCGTCATGCCCCAGGCATGGTTCACCCGGACACCGTATTTTTCCTGGAAGGTCTGGATCATGCTCCTGGGCACTGCCGATCCACCAATGGTCACGATCGTCAGCTTACCCATGTCCTTGCCGGTTGCCTCAAGATACTTCAGCATGCCGGACCAGACAGTCGGCACAGCCGCTGTCACCGTGACATCCTCGTCGATGATCAGTTTATGAAGCACATCCGGTTCATGGTGCGGGCCATTGAAGGCAATCTTGGCGCCCGTGGCCGCCGCAGCATACGGAATACCCCAGCTGTTAGCATGGAACATCGGCACGACCGGCAGGATGGTCGACAGCGACGTGATGCCCAGCGTGTCACCGGAGATTGCCAGCAGCGTGTGCAGGAAGTTCGACCGGTGGCTGTAGAGAACCCCTTTCGGATTGCCGGTTGTTCCGGACGTGTAACAAAGGCCGCAGGCTGTGTTCTCATCAAATGTCGGCCAGCTGTAATTACCGTCTTCAGCATCCAATAGCTCTTCGTACGACAGCACGTTCGGGAGCTTGGTCTCGGGCATATGCTCACGCCCGACCATGATCACATAATGCTCAATCGTTTTCAGATGATCCTGAATGGCTTCGATCAGCGGCACGAAGGTGATGTCCAGCATCAGCACTTTGTCTTCCGCGTGATTCATGATGTAGATCAGCTGTTCGGGGAACAGGCGCGGGTTCACCGTGTGCGTCACAGCGCCCATGCCGGACGCACCATACCAGATTTCCATATGTCGGTGGCTGTTCCAGGCAAGTGTCGCCACCCGGTCGCCCATTTCCACTCCCAGGCGTCCAAGCGCCTGCGCACACTTTTTGGCGCGCACAGCACAGTCGGCGTATGTATATTCAAACTTCCCGCCTTCCGGCAGAAGGCCGACAATTTCGCGGCGTGGATGGTTTACTTCGGCATGCTCAAGAAACTTGGATACCAGCAAAGGCCAGTCTTGCATCTGTCCCAGCACAGGCACTTCTCCCCATAATCGAAAACAAAACGCCGCTGCCTTCCCAAACAGCGGTACATTCAGGCGTCTGATTGACTATAGGTCTGCGACGGGGCTTTTCAAACGCTTTGTGGCGCTTTTTCGCTAGTCTGACGAGACTTTGAGCATGCACTCATCAAGCTGGTGCGGATCGCCTGTTCCTGCCCGGAAGGCGCCGTGCTCACACATACCGTCCCTGACACCGGAAATAAGCCAAACCCAACCGGGTTCGACAGACTGTGCCCTGTCCGTGTCCGACGGCCACGCCACCCCATTCGGATGGCTGTGCCAGACACCCACAATCTGGGGCCCACCAGCCCGTGCTGCTTTCTGCATCAGGATATGCATGCCAGGGTCAATCTCGAAGCTGGTTTCGGGGTTACCTTCGGTAACATTGTCGGTGACAACGGCCTGCGTCAGTTTGACTTCACTACCCCCGACCTCGCCCAGCAACAAGGCGCAAGCCTCATGCGGCTCCGCCTGCCAGGCCGTGCGCTCCAGCATTTCAAGGAGGGTGGCGCTCAGCCGGACGTTTACTTGTCCTGCCATACCAGCGGAACGTCCACTTTGGCCTGTTCACCCGTCACACGGTTGAGTGTGATGATGGTATCGCCGGCATTCGACCGGAAATGGAACACCAATTCGGCACCCTGGCCGGTCACGGACACCAGCGTGGCGCCCGCTGGCCGTTCGATCTGATAGTCACCATAAGATTGAGCCGGTGCCATAACAGGCGCCGTGGCCACGGCCTCGGTGTCACCCTCACCCATCAGGCTTTGTGCCGCACGTTCGGAGATCTTATAGACCATCAACCCCACCATCGCGAGGATGGCGATCCCCAGCCCGATCACCAGCACCTTCATGCCAGTATGGCTGGGCACTGCCTCGTCGTCACCACCAGAAACGGCAGCGCCTTCATTCTGGGGCGTGACTTTTTCGTCTTGTGGCATCATAAGATGTCTCCATGAGCGACACATTCAAAATTCATATCGAGCCAGAGCTTGCCGGCAGCCGCCTTGATAAAGTGCTTGCCGACGCAATGCCAGACTTTTCGCGCTCGCGCCTCAAGGCACTGATCGATGATGGCCAGGTTCTTGAGCAGCAAGCGGGCGGTAAAATCAGCGCGTCGCGCAAAGTCAAAGCCGGTGAAACATACCATATCAATGTGCCCGAGCCAGAGGACCCAGAACCAAAGGCCGAGGATATCCCGCTTGATATCGTGTTTGAGGACGAGCACCTGATTGTGGTCAACAAGGCGCCTGGCATGGTGGTGCACCCGGCGGCAGGCAGCCCGTCCGGCACGCTTGTGAATGCGTTGCTGCATCACTGCCACGGATCTTTGAGCGGCATCGGCGGCGTCAAGCGCCCGGGCATCGTGCACCGCATTGACAAGGACACCAGCGGGCTTCTGATTGTGGCCAAGCATGACAAGGCCCACAATGGCCTTGCCGAGCAGTTCGCGGACCATTCCATTGAACGCCTGTATTCTGCCGTGTGCAAGGGCCACCCCGTGCCGCCCAGTGGCCGGATTGAAGGCAATATCGCGCGCCATCCGGTGGACAGGAAGCGCATGGCCGTTACAGACCATGGCGGCAAATGGGCGGCAACGCACTACCGCTCGCAAACTCACTTCGCGCAAAATGGCGTTGCTATCGCCAGCCTCATCGAATGCCAGTTGGAGACAGGCCGCACCCATCAGGTGCGCGTTCACATGGCCCACATCGGCCACCCACTGGTCGGCGACCCGGTTTATGCCCGATCTGCAGTGCCCGGCAGCATAAAAGGTGCGGCCCGCGCAGCGCTCCAATCCTTCAAACGCCAGGCACTTCATGCCCGGGTTCTGGGTTTTCGCCACCCCGTCAGCGGCGAAACCTTTAAATTCGAGAGCGACTTACCATATGATATGAAAGAGCTTTTGGAGACACTGGCACCCTACCGGGTGTAAGTGCCTCTTTTTGCGTGTTTGACGAAGAATAGAAAGCCGCAGTAAACTAAGCGGCAAACAATAAAGCGGTTAGGGATAGGAATATGTCGACTCCAAGCAACTTACCAACGTTGTCGCCTGAAGGCAGCCTCAGCCAATACCTGCAGGACATCCGGAAATTCCCGATGCTCGCGCAGGAAGAGGAATACATGCTGGCCAAGGCCTGGACCGAACACGAGGACCGGGACGCAGCCCATAAGCTTGTCACCAGCCACCTGCGCCTGGTTGCCAAGATTGCTATGGGCTACCGCGGCTATGGTCTGCCCGTGGCTGATCTGATCTCTGAGGGCAATGTGGGCATGATGCAGGCGGTCAAACGCTTCGACCCGGAAAAAGGTTTCCGCCTTGCCACCTACGCCATGTGGTGGATCAGGGCCGCAATCCAGGAATATATCCTCAGAAGCTGGTCGCTGGTGAAAATCGGCACCACCGCTGCGCAGAAAAAGCTGTTCTTCAACCTGCGCCGCATGAAAGGTCAGATTGCTGCTGTCGAGGAAGGTGACCTGACACCCGAACATGTCGCCAAGATCGCCAAAAAGCTGGATGTGCCGGAAGACGATGTGGTCAATATGAACCGTCGCCTGGCCGCCATGGACCACTCGCTGAATGCGCCCCTGCGCGCTGACGCGGAAGGCGAATGGCAGGATTGGCTGGTTGACGAAAACCCGGACCAGGAAACTCTGGTGGCAGACAAGGAAGAACGGGACCAGCGCCTGGAGCTTCTGTCGGATGCGATGGGTGACCTTAACGACCGTGAGCGCCATATTTTCCAGGAACGCCGTTTGGCGGAGCCGCCGAAAACCCTGGAAGAACTCAGCCAGGAATACGGCGTCAGCCGTGAACGGGTACGCCAGATTGAAGTGCGTGCTTTTGAAAAAGTCCAGAAGGCGATGCGGCTTGCGGCATCAGAAGCTGGCCTGGGCAATCCCGGTAAACAACAGCATTAAGGGTCAGGCGCTTGGACGCCGACCTTGTGCCCAGCCAGGCTCTTCTTCGGGACCGTCCTTGTCTCCGATCACATCTGCCCCCCACTGTTCGATCAGGGCCTGTCGCTGCTGGTTCAGCGTTTTAATGCGCTCTTGCGCCAGGCTTTGCAGCACGATGGCCGCAAGCATGGGGCCCACGTGGACAAGGGCATAACCGACTGCCGCCGCACCATACATGGTAGCCAGGTTAATTGGGTTGAACAGGATAAACATCAGTTCCCGTGGTTGATCCATGACCATTGCGATAAACGGTAGAACGCCAGCGATATTCATGAACCCGACGCACTGAACGCGCTCAGCCTTATTAATACCTTTGGCAGTGAGGCTGAGAACAATCGTCGGCGCCAACCCCACGATGGCAACACCGACCGCGTTGAGGCTGGCGATGCCAAGGCCAATCAAGCCGGCGACAAGAAGCGGCCCAAACGCACTCATTTCCTGGCGTTTGTTGATCTTGCGGCGCATCCGCATCGGTGTAGCTTGCTTCTTCTTTTTTGCCATTCTTCTTTCCAAAGATCCCTGTGCACTCAACCCTTATGCAGGGAAAAATGCCATGAACCCAACAAGTAACATGACGACAAATGCGACCAGCCTACTGCCTCGCAACCCCTTGGTACGCGCGTCAGAGTCAGTTGGCAGTATTTTACGCCCCAGCTTGGCCTTTTCCCGGTCCAGTTTCATCAACGCGTTACGGGCTTGGGCAAACTCCCTTGAATCCTCGACCTGGATACGCGACATGTTCAGTTCTGTTGTCAGCTTATGAACATCACCGCCTTTCTTCACTTTTTCAAGCAAGGCTGTCACGCGCTCCCGGCGCTTCTTGTTCTTCAGCGCCTTCACGGTGTTTGACAATCCATCGACCAGCTTCTCGGTCAGGTTATGGAGCGGCTCAAGCTTAAACCGGCGCTGCAGCATACCGAAAAACTCGGCGCTCAGGCTGTTCAGGCGCACCGGGTCATTCTGTGCGGCGGCAATCTTGTTGAAATCGCGCTCAAGATCACTGCCATGGGCGGTACAAAAGGCAGCGATATGGCGATCCAGCAGCACATTCTTCAGTGGCCCGACCGCCGCCATTCGATCAAGCGCGCGCATCATCTGTTTGATGGACCCGATCCAGACATTGCTGAAACGTTGACTGACGCAGGGCAGGATCGGGTTCATGGCATAGAGCACCCGTTCCATGCCACGCCCAAGCGATTTGCTGCTGCCGTGGATCATGATGGGACGCAGGCCACGAACCTGGGTCATGAACCTATCGTTTCGTTCGGCGCAGACCTCAGCAAGGGCATTGAGGAAGCGTTCATCAAACAGATCCAGAATGACACCGATCAGGTCACGGTCATCGCGCGAGAATGCATCGGCCAGTGCCGACGGCAAGCCATCCAGGAAGAAGGAGTGGCCTTTGAAATGAACCGGTCCCGTTGGGTGCAGGAACATGCAGACGCGGGACACCATTTTATAGTCGTCGGGCCGCGTGCCACCAAGACCACCACCAGGCACGACATTCAGTGTGGCTTCAAGCCGCTCGGTCAGAATTTCATCGCGGAACGAGAGCTGAACCCAGGCAGGAAAGTCGATTCCCTTAAGGAAATTCGCGGCTTCCCGCGGATCGCGGGCGAAGGCATCGGCCAGCAGGCGACGGTCCACATAAGCAACACCCTTGAAACTGGTCGGCCGGTTCATGGACCAGGCCTTCATACTGGTGCGCTTTGGTTTGCCCACCCCCTCGAACCAATCAAGGATATCTTCGGCGCCCCAGCGCTCGTCCTCGTCATCTGCCATCAGACCCCGGATGAGGTTGCCGAGCGCCCCGGGAATTTCACGCCCTCCACTCAGGGCCCAGAATGAGCTCTGGTTCACCCGTGCCATCAGCAAACTGTCGCGGTCCTTGCCGCGCCACAGGGCTTCACCGAAATAAAGGCTCTGGAGGCAGGCACCCAGCTGATAGAAATCGCTTTCGATGTCCCCTTCACCGCGGGCTGTTTCATCCGCAAGCGCCAGCTTTAGCGGCTCAAGGGCAAAGGGATGCTTGTAGCCCGGCGGCGCGCTGTAGCATTCGCCGATGCAGACCTCATCGCCATCTGGGGCCGCGAAAAAAAGATTTGTCGGCATGATACTGCGGTGCGTGAAACCGCGTTTGTGAACTGCCGCGATTGCCTTCAAGGCAGACAAAACAATACTTTGCCTGAGCTTATTTGTGTTAACCCGCGGATGTACTTTGCCGTCCGGCCCAAACAGGGCGCCGCCTGTCGGTCGTTCAAAAATGGTGACCAGCCGCTGTTTCTGGCCTTTCAGGTCCAGATTCATCAAGCCCCGGTCGATGGGGTTTACCACATTCGCAACGGGGCGGCTTTTCAGGCTTTTGTAAACTTCATTCCGGACCGGAATGGTGGGGTGCTGTACCAATGCATATATGTCTTTGCCAGGGCGTTCCTTGTCGACAGCCATGAAGGCATCGCCGCCACAGGTGGTGAACTCCGGCAACGGTGCCGACGTCTTGACGTCGTACCGGTCACCGAAAGCGCTCTGACCGCTCGGAACTGGTGCACTATCACCGCTCAAGCCAAATTCCCCTTAGCACGCAAACAGCGGCGCTCCCGTGCCCCTTGGCAGCGCCACAATCAATTCCTGTACCCCTTATGCAGGAATACAGTTAACAAATTAAAATCATATTGCTCAAAGATGCAACATATTCACAAAAAAAACGCCGCTGCTCCGGGGAGTTAGCGGCGTTTTGTGTCTTTTTTGCTTAAGCGCTGATTATTGCAATCGCATTAGTCCAGGAAAGGATCCCGCACCAGAATTGTATCGTCGCGCTCAGGGCTGGTAGACAGGAGTGCCACTGGCACACCGATCAATTCTTCAATACGACGGATATATTTCACTGCTGTCGCAGGGAGGTCGGCCCAGCTGCGCGCGCCGAACGTGCTGTCTTTCCAGCCTTCAAGCGTCTCGTAAACCGGCTCAACGTCGGCCTGATCTTCCATACCGTATGGCAGATAGTCGATCACTTCGCCTTTGTGCTTGTAGCCGACACAGACCTTCAGTTCGTCCATACCGTCCAGAACGTCCAACTTGGTCAGGGCAATACCCGTGACACCGCCAATCGTCAGGCTCTGGCGCACCAATACTGCATCAAACCAGCCACAACGACGGGACCGACCAGTTACAGTACCAAACTCATGGCCCTTTTCGCCCAGATACTGGCCAATCTCGTTTTCCTGTTCTGTTGGGAACGGGCCGGAGCCAACACGTGTCGTATAGGCTTTGGTAATCCCCAGCACGTAGCCAAGTGACGATGGGCCCATGCCGGAGCCACCAGCTGCCTGGCCTGCAATCGTGTTGGATGACGTCACAAATGGGTAAGTACCGTGGTCAACGTCCAGAAGCGTGCCCTGCGCGCCCTCAAACAACACCTTCTTGCCCGCCTTGTCGGCGTCATCAAGCGTGCGCCAGACATTGGTTACGTATGGCAGAATTTCAGACGCCATTGCCATCAGCTCGTCAGCCATTTCCTTGCTGTCGATTTCTTCGTGGCCAAGACCGCGACGAACAGCATTATGGTGCGTGAGAGCGACTTCAAGGCGGGCTTCAACCATCGCACGGGACTGAAGGTCGCACACACGGATCGCACGGCGACCAACCTTGTCCTCATAGGCTGGGCCGATGCCGCGGCGCGTAGTGCCGATCTTGACACCTTTGGTGGCGTCTTCACGGATGGCATCCAACTCGCGGTGGTACGGCATGATCATGGTAGCATTGGCTGCAATCTGCAGCGATTCAGGCGTGATATCAACGCCCTGCCCGCGCAGTGTTTCCATTTCCTTGAGGAGCGCCCAAGGATCAACAACCACACCGTTACCGATAACGCTTGTTTTGCCGCCGCGGACAATGCCGGATGGCAGCAGGGACAGCTTGTAGACGTTTCCGTCGATTACGAGCGTATGGCCGGCATTATGCCCGCCCTGGAAGCGCACCACCACATCAGCGCGTTCTGAAAGCCAATCGACAATCTTGCCTTTGCCTTCATCGCCCCATTGGCTACCGACGACAACAACGTTGCCCATGCGAAATCCCCTTTACTGGTCTCTTAAAAACAGAGCTTTTATACGGGTCGAACCCGTTCATCAAGCAAGATATGGCTGCAGCCAAGGCGCTTTGCTTCCACAAGCGGGTCAGCGCCCGCATCAAGGCCCTGTACCGTACGCCAGCCCTCGACGCGCAACTTATTGCCATCACTGGATTTTGTGCCAAAAGGCAGGAAAACATGATCGGTCTTTTCAGCTGCTGGCAGCGCCTTCATCAGGCTATCCAGATAGACAGAAAATCCTGTTGCTTCCTCTTCATGGCCGTCAGGATGGGGCACCATGTAGCGCCCACCGCGGCCCAGCTCGCCCTCGCCACCCTTGGCAAAGAGCGCGAATCCGATTCCGCTTTTATATTCGAACCCATGGCTTTCGCACGGGTCGATTGTCAGCGACAGGTCTGGCAACCGGTCAGCGACCATTTCAGTCAGGCGGCTGAGGCGGGCAACAAGCTTGCCGGCGTCGCCCTTGAGCTCCAGTCCAGAAAGCATTTCATTCGCCTGCTTGGCTGGGCCCGCGGCCTGCAGCAGTTTCTCAAACGCAGCCCGGCTTGCATCAGGCAGTACCGCGAGGCCACCGATATCCTTGGCTTCAAGGGCTGCCATCACGCCTTCCCGCACGTCACCCGCAAGCCTATGCTGGTCACACATCATGGCAACAAGGGGCGCAACCGTCAGGTCCAGCGACAGCTCACCAATGCCGACAGCTGCAAGCGCTTCAACGGCAACTGCGATCACTTCAAGTTCAGCCTCAAGGCTGGGACTGCCCACCAGCTCAACGCCCGCCTGCACAAACTGGCGGGTGGGGCGAAGCTGGCTGCCCTTGGTCCGGAGCACATTCCCTGTGTAGGCAAGCCTGAGCGGGCGCGGTGCATCCGCAAGTCGCGTGCTGGCAAGCCGTGCCATCTGCATGGTCATGTCGGCCCGCACTGCCATCATGCGCTGGGTATCCGGGTCCATCAGACGGAACATCTGCTTGGCGCGGGTTTTCCCTGCACCAACCAGCAGGCTGTCTTCATATTCGACAAGAGGCGGGGCCACACGGTCGTATCCATGCGACAGGAATGTATCCACCAGACCGCGCACCAAAGCTGCTTCTTGTTCAGCCTTGGGTGCCAGTTGATCACGAAAGCCTTCCGGCAAAAGTGCCTGACGGGCGTATGCACCACCCGCCATCTGTTTCATTGGACCATTCACGTGTCAATTGACCACTAAACGTGGCCCCTCTCGTTAATTTTAGAACGTCAGACGTTTTGCCTGCCGTACATGCGCGAGCGCGGTCACCTGGTCAAGAACAATATCCTGAACCGGCTGGTCAACCGACACCAGACACACGGCCTCTTCGCCCTCGATCTTACGGCCCAGCGCAAAGGTTGCGATGTTCACACCGTTGTAACCCAGAAGCGACCCCAGCGCACCGATGAAGCCAGGTTTGTCATCGTTGATGACATAGAGCATGTTTGGCTCGACCTCAGCTTCAAGGCGCACGCCGTTGACTTCCACAATCCGCGGTGCGTGGTTGGCGAACAGCGTGCCGGTTACGGTCCGGGTCTGCTTTTCGGTTTCAACCGTCAGCTTGATCAGCGTGTGATAGTCGCCTTCACGGTCATGCTTCACTTCCGTTACCTGGATGTTGCGTTCTTTCGCGATCACAGGCGCGTTGACCATGTTAACGCTGGACATCAGCGGCGACAGAAGGCCTTCAAGCACAACAGCCGTCAGTGGCTTGGTATTCAGCTCGGCAACTGCGCCCTCATATTCTACCATGATACGCTTCAGGCCATGTTCTGTCAGCTGGCCAGCGAAACCACCGATCTGTTCAGCAAGCGCCATATAGGGCTTCAGCTTCGGTGCTTCCTCAGCGGAAAGCGACGGCATATTGAGGGCGTTGGTGACACCGCCGGTCAGCAGGTAATCGGACATCTGTTCAGCAACCTGAAGGGCCACATTGACCTGTGCTTCGGTCGTGCTTGCGCCAAGGTGCGGCGTACAGATGACATTGTCATGGCCGAACAGCGGGTTGTCGGTTGCAGGCTCAACCTCGAACACGTCGAGGGCGGCACCAGCCACCTTGCCGCTGTTGAGCGCATCGAGAAGCGCTGCTTCGTCGATCAGGCCACCACGGGCACAGTTCACGATGCGAACACCGTCCTTCATTTTCTTGAAGGCTTCAGCGCCCACAACACCGCGCGTCTGGTCAGTCAGCGGGGTGTGAAGCGTGATCACGTCCGCTTTGGCGAACACGTCATCCAGCTCAACCTTGGCGATGCCCAGGTCCGCCGCACGCTCTGGCGCCAGGAACGGATCATAGGCAACAACCTTCATCTTCAGGCCCAGTGCACGCTCTGCCACCACGGAACCGATGTTGCCGCAACCGATCAGGCCAAGCGTCTTGCCGGTGATTTCCATGCCCATGAATTTGGACTTTTCCCACTTGCCGGCATGCGTGGATGCATTGGCCTGCGGGATCTGGCGCACCAGCGCCATCATCATGGCGATCGCATGCTCAGCTGTCGTGATGGAGTTACCGAAAGGCGTGTTCATCACCACCACACCGGCGTTGGTGGCGGCTGGCACGTCCACATTATCCACACCGATACCGGCACGGCCAACAACCTTCAGGTTCTTGGCGGCTTCAAGGATTTTCGGGGTAACTTTGGTCGAAGACCGGATGGCCAGGCCATCATAGTCACCAATAATTTTCAGAAGCTCGTCCTTATCCAGGCCGGGCTTATAGTCAACTTCCACGCCGCGATCTTTGAAAGTCTGTTCGGCAAGTGGGCTCATTTTATCGGAAATCAGCACCTTAGGCATGATTGGTCCTTCTCTGATGTCTTTTCTCTGTTGGGAAACAGCCGGGGCCGCACGGCGCTTGCCGGGCCCCGGATACAAATCTTCTACGAATGCGCTGCTTTGGCTTCCGCGTAGGCCCAATCGAGCCACGCGGTCAGGGCCTTAAGGTCTGCGGCTTCAACTGTAGCACCGGTCCAGATGCGAAGGCCCGGAGGGGCATCGCGGTAGGCACCGATGTCATAGGCCACGCCTTCAGCGTCCAGAATGGAGGCCAGCTTCTTCGGCACAGCCGCCTGCGCTTCTGCATCCAGGCCCCGGAACCATGGGTCCACAACCTTCAGACACACACTGGTGTTGGACCGGGTGGCTTTGTCAGCCGCCAGGAAATCAACCCATTCGGTTTGCTCTGCCCAGTCCTCCAGAACCTTCAGGTTGGCTTCGGACTTGGCGATCAGGCCCTTCAGGCCACCAAGGCCATCGGCCCACTCAAGCGCGTCGATATAGTCTTCAACACAGATCATGGATGGGGTGTTGATGGTTTCGCCCACGAAGATGCCTTCGATCAGCTTGCCACCTTTGGTCAGGCGGAAGATTTTCGGCAGCGGCCATGCAGGCGTGTAGCTTTCAAGGCGCTCAACAGCACGCGGGCTGAGGATGATCACGCCGTGGGCTGCTTCGCCGCCCAGCACTTTCTGCCAGCTGTAGGTTACAACATCGAGTTTGTCGAAAGGCAGGTCCATCGCGAAAGCGGCCGAGGTGGCGTCGCAGATGGTAAGGCCCTTGCGGTCGTCGTCGATCCAGTCACCGTTTGGCACTTTCACACCACTGGTGGTGCCGTTCCAGGTGAAGACAACGTCATTGTCGAAATCGACCGCGTCCAGATCCGGCAAGTTGCCGTAATCCGCATCAAACAGGCGTACTTTTTCAAGTTTCAGCTGTTTGGCAACATCTGTTACCCAGCCAGAGCCAAAGCTTTCCCAGGCAAGCATATCAACGCCGCGCGCACCCAGAAGCGACCAGAGCGCCATTTCAACGGCGCCGGTGTCGGAACCGGGCACAATACCGATGCGGTAGTCCGCAGGTACACCCAGAACTTCACGAGTTTTATCGATGGCGTATTTCAGCTTGGCCTTGCCAGGCTTAGACCGGTGAGACCGCCCTGTGAGGGCGTCATTAAGCGCGTCCACGCTCCAACCTGGACGCTTTGCACATGGGCCAGAGCTGAACTCAGGCCGTGCAGGTGCCGTGATAGGCTTTGTCATATCGCTATCCTTCCAGATAGTAAGCGCCTCGTTGGGGAGGCGTGTCCCAAGGGTTTATGCCGACCTCACAGACAGCTGGTTCCCAGTTGGGGGAACTACCAAGGCCGGAAACTAGCGATATAGGCGCCAAAGTCAACGAAAGATTTGTGTCAGGACACAGAAGTTTTTGTAACGATATTTCACGCCTGAAAAATAGTCAGGATTCCGAAGGGTTAAACGATCAAGGCCAGTGAGCCTAGCTGCAAGCTCTAGCACTTCTTGGAGGTGCGAATCTGTTCATGAGAATTTAATCAGACTGGTTTACGCTTATGGTATCTTTGTTCTCGGTTCCGAGACGAAAGGAAACTGTAATGAGTGAACCAGAGAGGACGATTAACGTAACTGTGATAGTCAACGAAAAAGAGAGCAGCCCCCAGCCAAGGAAACCACTCTCTTTCATTCAAGATATAGTCAAATATATCGTCTACATATTTACAGGACGTTAATCAGACTGACAAGGGGCCTTCATCGGCCCCTTGTTTTCTTCCGCCTTTCGAAGGGTTCGCGTCCAAGCCCCGTATCACCTTCAACCGCCGGCCCTGCCCGGTCACAATCAGTTGGAGGAAAACAATGCGCGTACGCCCCATTCACTTCATCATCTTTGGAGCTGCCTTTGGCCTCGGTGCCTGTGCAAGCGGGCCGGACCGTGGTCGCAGCGGCCCGCCGCAGATGGACATGAACCCAGCAGCACATGCAGAACGGGTGCAACAAGTTTACCGCCAGTATGTTGAACGCTGGGACTATAACGGGGACGGCGAAGCCACCTGCGAAGACATCAATGTCCAGCGCAGCCGCCTGTTCCGCGTGCTGGACGAAAACAAAGACGGCAAGCTGGTCTCAGGTGAGTATCGCCACGCGAAATTCGAAGACAAAAGTTTCATGTTCTTCGATTTCCTGCGCGTGGATACAAACGGCACCGCTGCCGTGGAACTGGAAGAACTGGTGGCCGTGCCCCACAGCCAGTTCCTGAATGCGGATAATGACGGTGACTGCTATATCAGCCCGCCGGAAGCCATGGCTATGATGCGTGACATGCAGATGGGCGCAGGCGGCGCTGAAGGCCGTGGCCCAGGCGGCCGAGGCGGTAAAGGCGGTCGCGCACCCCGAGGTGGTGGCCCTATGGTTACCGGGGATTAGTCTGAAGCATTAAGCAAATAGTGGGGCAGCCAAGGAAACTGGCCGCCCCGACGTCACACCCAGTTATTATACCGCATGTAAGGGGTACAGGTCACACAGGCCTTCCGGCATGCCGTTAGTTATTTTTTCCGGCACCTGGTCCTCTCTCAGCTCCAGATACAGCTCCATTGAGGCATGAATGGCACTCCTCACAGACTTCGCGCAACAAGCGGGGACTGTGGCGGCAAGCATAGCGCCTCCAATTTCTTCGATACGCCGAACGCCACGTTGGTTTTGCCCATGGCGACGGTGAATCATTGGCCCCAACACTTGATCTCGAAAGAATGAAAGCATGCCGATCGCTTCATAAAACTCGCATCGCATCGCCTTCGTTATTGCGTAGTGCAACCAAATCCAAGCCCGGTCTTCGAACCATTGCGGCGACTGGTTAGGCCATTCAATAATGGCTGCATCCAGTTTTTGCTGAATAAGGTCCATGTTACGCGCCCACAGAACGGCTGGTATTTCAATCCTGGCATCCAGGTCGGACACGGTCACAAACTTCATATCCACATGGAGAAGAGCGTTTTGATAGAGACATATCAAAAGCCGGGGTTCGCCCACATGCTCGCCCGTAAACGCGGACACAAGGACATCAACAGATTCTGCGAGAGCCCTTCGACTCTCCATCACTTCCGGATAAAACTCTTCTTTGACAATAATGACCAAGTCGAGGTCAGAATGCTCGTCAAAGCCTCCATGCACAAGGGAGCCACCGCCTAACAAGGCCTCAAATCTATGATCATTGGAAAAGAATTCACGTGCTTTCTCAATGAAAGTAACGTGCTGGCTGGGTAAAGTGCTAGTCATAACATTCTCCTGGCTAGCACCTCAGAATACTAAAAAGCTCTGTCCTGAATCAACTCCAATTTAGCTTTCCAGGACTTCCACCCATTTAAGCGCGATCGCCTGTATTTCTTCAACGAATGCGCTTTTGGCGTCCTGATAGGCCGGGCCCGGCATTTCAGCCAGGTTGGCCTTCAGGTCTGAATAGGCCTGAGCCATTTCCGGATGTGCCCGCATGAAATCACGGAAGGCGACATGCCGCACAGCATGATGACTTCCTTTTTCAAACACGTGAACATGGTGGGTACGGCGCCCTTCTCCGTCCGTTAGGCGGAAATAGCGACGTCCCGGTATGCCGTATTCGCCTTTGGCTTCAAACCCGGCCTCAAGCATTGCAGGCGTTGCTTCGTCAACAGCATCAACATCAGCCACTTCAACAAGAATATCGATAATGGGCTTGGCCAAGATCCCTGGAATTGCCGTGCTACCTATGTGGGCAATGCACACGGCATTGTTCCCCAGCGCATGCCGAATTACCGGCACCTGTTCATCAAAAGCAGCCTTCCAGCTGGTGCGGTGGGGAACAAGGTGAACCGACTTTGTCATGACTAACGACTCGTAGAAGTCTCAAATTCATCAAGCGCTGCCACCCAGAAGCGGGAAGATAGACGCTCAACTGCACTGGTCTGCGCATTCGCCATGATAGCAAAGCCAAGGTCCAGGTCTTTTGAGTAGGATACGAATGTCCTGAACCCCTTCACACCTCCTGCATGCAGCACAACATCATGGCCATCAACGGCATAGATGCGCCAGCCGAAACCATAATGTGCGTCTGTCAGTTTGCCACGCCAACCGCGGCGCCTGAGTTCACGCGATGTATCCACGCGTTTCTCTGTCACCATTTCAAGGACAGGTGTCGGCAACACCGCGTCGTTATACCCCATCTGGGCCACAACCCATTTAGCCAGATCTTCGATGCTGGCATTCACGCCGGCGGCTGGCGCCACCCGGTAATAATTCCGGTCCACCATCACCCTGATCCAACCGTTCCGGCGCGTGAAAATATGGGGTTCAGCCCGGTTCGCTGTGGAAAGGTAAGCCTCCAGCCCTAGCGAGGCATGCTGCATGCCGAGCGGCTTCAGAAGTCTGCTTTCCACCAGCGACGGATAGCTTTTACCTGTCGCCTGCTCAATGGCCGGCTCAATCAAGCTAAACAGGATGTTCTGATAGCCGTAACAATCCCCCGGCTGGCACATGGGCTCGATCCGGTCAAACCGGGGAACAATCTTATCAAGTGCCCAGCCATCCTCGAGCATATTGTCATAGGCATTTGGGGTGATACCGGCGCTGTGGCTCAAAAGATGCTTCAGCTTTACCTTGTTGGCAAACCCATTTGATTTGAATTCAAGTGCGGGCACGAACTTTGTCACGGGTGCCTCAAGGTCAAGCTTGCCCTCTTTCGCCAGAATTGCCGCAAGGTCTGCCGCGAACGTCTTCGAGACAGACGCAAGGCGGAATACTGTCTGGCTGGTGACCGGCAAATCAGCGTCCACCGCACGCGTGCCATACACCTTCACGGCCACCACGCGACCACCCTTGATAATCGCGTAAGCCGCACCGGGCACCTTGTTGGTTTCCACCTCGTTCAGGAACTCTTTTTCAAAGTCCGGGATCAGGCCGGCAGCCTGTGCGCCAGCCATGCCACCCAAAAGAGCTGCCCCCAAAATACCGCCGAGAATTACTGCCTTCAGACGTTTCACACCCAGTTCCTGTTTAAAGTTCATCTTTCAAAAAACGTGTTATCACACGCGCCACCAGATCAGGTTTTTCTGCATGAAGCCAGTGTCCCGTGCCTTCCACTGAGCGCACAGTGGCTTTAGGGAAAAGTTTCAGGATCGCGTCCCGATGCTCGGCCGTCACATAATCGGAGTCGCCGCCTCGCAGGAACAGAACTGGCGTATCCACCGGGTCCCCTTCAACAGCTGCGCTGATTGAACCGTAGTCATCGCGAATGGCATCAATATTCAAGCGCCAGCGCCAGGTGCCATCATTCCCACGTCGCCAGTTGGTCAGCAGGAAACTGAGCACGTCAGGTTCCTGAACATAAGAGGTCAAAATGGCCTCGGCCCCGGCCCTGTCTTGCGGGGCAGCATCTGCCACTTTCCCCATACCTTCAAGAATGGTGTCATGGTGGTGGCTATAGGCAACAGGCGAGATATCCCCTACCACCATGCGGTCCACCCGGTCCGGCGCAAGCAGCGCCATTTGCATGGCCACCTTGCCGCCCATGGAATGGCCAAAAACGTGCGCCTTATCGATGCCTTCACGGTCCATCACGTCAAGAATATCTTCGGCCATTTCGCCATAGCTGTTGGTGGGCACATGGGGGCTGCGGCCATGGTTACGGTGGTCCACCATCACCATGCGGAACTCATTTTCCATCGCGCGGGCCAAGCCGCCCAAGTTGTCCCCTGACCCGAAAAGGCCATGCAACATCACAAGAGGTGGTCCGTCGCCGCGCGTCCGGTAGAACAGGTCCATCAGTCAATATCCAGACGTACGCGTGCGTGCCCAAGCGGGCCATGACCACCGCCAAAGCCAGGCGCGGCCTTGATAGCCATATGGACGAAGGTGTGAGCTTTTTCAAAAGCGGCTTCCAGGGTCAGCCCTGCGGACAAAAGCGCGGCAACAGCGCTTGCGAGCGTGCAGCCAGTACCGTGGGTATTTGTGGTGTCGATGCGATCACTTGTAATACGGCATTCGCCTTTCGCACTCACCAGTACATCCGTCGAAGTTGCGCCTTCAAGATGCCCGCCCTTGATCAGGACAGCCTCTGCACCTGTATCCAGAATATCATTCGCAGCCGCGATCATGTCGTCCACCGTATTGATCAGTCGGCCGGTCAGCACTTCCGCCTCATTGGCGTTGGGTGTGACAAGGCTAGCATGGGCAATCAGTGTCTTGAACGATGCAACAGCGTCCTTCTGCAACAGCATACTACCACTTGTCGCCACCATCACGGGGTCAACAACCAGGTCGCCATCAAAGGCCACGTCATCAATCACAGCCAGCACGGTCTCAATCACTGCTTTGTCGTGCAACATACCGGTCTTGATTACATCCGCGCCGATGTCGGACAGCACAGCCCGCATCTGCGAGGCCACAATACCCGGCGCCATGGCCTCTACGTCTGTCACGCCCTTAGTGCTTTGCGTGGTCACAGCCGTCACGGCTGTTGCGGCATACTGCCCCAGCATGGTCACCGTTTTGATGTCAGCCTGCAGGCCTGCACCACCGGAGCTGTCTGATCCGGCAACAATCAGTACCCGGCCCATCTGCTTTGGTCTCTGCTCCATGATGTCTGGCCTTCCTGTTAAGCGCTTGCTTCGATCTCGGCACAAATCTGGTCCACCACCCGGTTCACAACGGCTTCGTCATCACCTTCCGCCATTACGCGAATTACCGGTTCGGTGCCCGACTTACGGATCACCAACCGCCCGGTACCGTTCAGGTCGGCTTCTGCGGCAGCTATAGAGGCCTTGACCGGGCCAGTTGCAAGCGGATCGCCGCCCTTGAAGCGGACATTCTTCAACAGTTGCGGCACAGGTTGGAACTGGCGGCAAGCTTCAGAGGCTTTATGGTCAGATTGCTTAATTTCCGTCATCACCTGCAGGGCAGCAATCAGGCCGTCTCCTGTAGTGGCAAAGTCACTTAACACAATATGGCCGCTTTGTTCGCCGCCCACGTTAAAGCCTTTTTCGCGCATACGCTCCACCACATAGCGGTCACCCACCTTGGTGCGTTCCAGCGTCAGGCCTTCGCCCTCCAGCAAGCGCTCGAGCCCCAAGTTGGACATAACGGTACTCACAAGCCCACCGCCCTTCAAAACGCCCCGCTTGTGCCAATTGCGTGTGATGAGCGCCATGATCTGGTCACCGTCCACTATGGCACCGGTCTCGTCGCACAGGATCAGGCGGTCTGCGTCACCGTCCAATGCGATGCCAAGATCTGCGCCTTCAGCTACCACCCGTTGGCACATTGCATCAGGGTGGGTCGAACCACATTCCTTGTTGATGTTGAAGCCATTCGGGTCAACGCCAATTGAAATCACATCTGCACCCAACTCCCACAGCACCATCGGGGCCACTCGGTAGGCCGCGCCGTGGGCGCAATCCACCACCACCTTCAGCCCGTCGAAGGTTACGCCGTTGGGAACCGTTGCTTTGGCAAATTCCACATAGCGCCCGCGGGCGTCCTCAAGGCGGGTTGCCCGGCCCAGCTTTTCGGAAGGCACCAAAGACTTGTGGAAACCATTGTCTACCAGTGCTTCAATTTCCAACTCGGTTTCATCCGACAGTTTGAAACCATCAGGGCCGAAGAATTTAATGCCGTTATCCTGGTGTGGGTTATGGCTGGCGGAAATCATGACACCCAGGTCCGCGCGCAAGCTTTTCACCAGCATGGCAATCGCGGGGGTTGGCATGGGACCAACCATGATCACATCCATCCCGGCGGCGGTGAAACCAGCCGCCAGCGCTGGCTCATACATATAGCCGGATCGCCTGGTATCCTTGCCGATCACCACCCGGTGCACATGGTCCCCACGGCGAAACACCCGGCCTGCAGCCAGGCCCACCTTCATCGCAACATCGGGCGTCATGAAGCCTTGGTTGACCTCACCCCGCATGCCATCTGTGCCAAAATATTTCCGGCTCATACCCAAGTCCCTAATAGTCAAATGAATGGAATTTTAAAATTGAAGGCAATTGTAACCAGTTCGGCCCCAAGCGTCCACTCGGAAGGCGATTTAGTCAGGCGTTATCCCCCTGCCCCCATCATGGCCGCATCATGCATGGCCTGCGAGAGCCTGACCGCCTGAACTGTTTCGGTCACATCATGAACCCGGACAATCTGGACGCCCTGTTCAACACCTTTCAGCACAGCGGCAAGCGAGCCCGGCATGCGTTCAGCCGCCTCCTCGACGCCCGTGATCGCCCCAATGAAGCGTTTGCGTGAAGCCCCCAACAGAACCGGGCATCCCAGCGAGTGAAAGAAGGCCAGGCCGTTCATCAGGGCCAAGTTATCCTGCACCACACGCTTACCAAATCCGATACCCGGATCAACGATCAATCGGCTGCGGTCAATTCCAGCAGCGGTACACGCCTCAATCCTGTCTTCAAGATAGTCGTATACGTCCAGCACCACATTGTCATAGTCCGGCGCGTCCTGCATGGTCTTCGGGGTGCCCTGGGAATGCATCAGGATGATCGGTGCGTCCGTCGCCACGGCTGCTGACATGCTGTCGCCGTCATACGTCAGGGCCGATACATCATTGATGATGTGGGCGCCCGCATCCACTGCCTTTGTCATCACGGTGGAGTGCCGCGTATCGACAGACAACGGGATGCCGTCAGCTGCCAGCGCTTCGATCACAGGCACGATCCGCTCAGCCTCCTCGCCTTCCCATACCGGGGTTGCGCCAGGACGCGTGCTTTCGCCGCCAATATCGATGATGTCGGCGCCTTCAGCCCGCATCTGGCGCGCGCGCCTTATGGCCGCGTCCGTGTCCAGGAATTTGCCGCCGTCAGAAAAGCTGTCCGGTGTGACATTGAGAACTCCCATCACCAGGGGACGGCTGAATCCAAGCGGTGCATCCCGGCCGGGCAGCGCCATGGGTGGGCGCGGTGCGGCATAGCGTTCAAGCTGGGCTTCCGCCAGCGAGCGCACGGCCTCAGGAAGTGGCGCAAGCGCTGACGCCAGGCTATCGGCTGGTACCGTATGGTCCAATTGTATTTTGGCGCCTTCCCGTACGATCAGCCTGAAGGACGGGAAAGACAGCCCGGGAATACCGGAACTGAACCCATGGAGGGTCCCCCAAACGGCACCGACGGGCACGAGATATGCTCTCGCCCCGTCGGTCAATTTTTCTAAAGCTTCAACCGTCACCGGCCGTTAGCCTTCAGGCTGCGGTTCGCCGTGATCAATACCGGCGCTTGGCACAGCCGAAGGCGACGCTGGTGGCACGTCAGACCTGCCGCTAGGCTTCTTTGGTTCGGTCCGTATCTTTTCGCCAGCAATCAGCTTCTTGATCTCGTCACCAGACAGCGTCTCATATTCAAGAAGCGCGTTGGCGATGATATCCAAATGATCACGATGTTCGGTCAGGATCTTCTTGGCCCGATCATTGGCTTCACCAACGAACCGCTTGATCTCTTCATCAATCATCTGAGCTGTTGCTTCTGATACATTCTGCTGCTGCGCCACAGAGTGCCCAAGGAACACTTCCTGTTCGTTGGCAGCATACTGCAGCGGACCAAGCTTGTCTGACATTCCCCACTGGGTCACCATGGCCCGGGCCAGTTTGGTCGCATACTGGATGTCGCTTGACGCGCCGCTGGTGACTTTGTCGTGACCGAAGACGATTTCCTCAGCCACACGACCACCCATGGCAATCGCCAGATTGTCGTGCATCTTCTCACGGCTCTGGGAATATTCGTCCCGCTCCGGCAGGCGCATCACCATACCCAAAGCACGACCGCGCGGGATGATGGTTGCCTTATGGATCGGGTCAGACGCTTTACAGTGCAACGTGACGAGAGCGTGGCCGCCTTCGTGGAAGGCTGTCAGCTTTTTCTCGTCATCAGTCATGACCATGGAGCGACGCTCTGAACCCATCATCACCTTGTCTTTGGCGTCCTCGAATTCCTGCATCGCGACAATTTTCTTACCGCGGCGGGCTGCCAGAAGTGCAGCTTCGTTCACCAGGTTCATCAGGTCAGCGCCTGAGAAACCGGGGGTGCCGCGCGCAATCACATTGATATCCACGTCAGGTGCCAGTGGCACCTTCTTGATGTGCACGCCAAGGATTTTCTCGCGGCCATCGATATCCGGATTTGGTACCACAACCTGACGGTCAAAGCGGCCCGGACGCAGCAGCGCAGGGTCCAGCACGTCTGGACGGTTGGTCGCTGCCAGGATGATGATGCCCTCGTTGGCTTCAAAGCCGTCCATCTCAACAAGGAGCTGGTTCAGGGTCTGCTCGCGCTCGTCGTTACCGCCGCCAAGGCCCGCGCCCCGATGACGACCGACAGCGTCGATCTCGTCAATGAAGATGATGCAAGGCGCGTTTTTCTTGGCCTGTTCGAACATGTCGCGCACGCGGCTTGCGCCCACGCCCACGAACATCTCAACGAAGTCAGAACCCGAAATCGTGAAGAAGGGTACATTTGCCTCGCCTGCAATGGCACGCGCCAGAAGCGTCTTACCCGTACCAGGAGGGCCTACGAGCAGTGCACCTTTCGGGATTTTGCCGCCCAGACGCTGGAACTTTTGCGGGTCTTTCAGGAAGTCCACGATTTCCTCGAGCTCTTCCTTGGCTTCTTCAATACCCGCCACGTCTTCAAACGTCACCCGGCCTTGTTTTTCCGTCAGCAGGCGTGCACGGCTTTTGCCGAAGCCCATGGCCCCGCCACCGCCGGACCGGCCCTGCATCTGTCGCATGAAGAAAATCCATACCCCGATCAGCAGGATGAACGGCAACCAACCGATCATCGCGTTCAGGAGGCCATTTTCCTCACGTTTGATTTCCCTGTAGGTCACGCCGTTGTCGATCGCGAGCCTCAAGAGGCTATCGTCAATCATGAAAGGTGCAGTGACGGTAAATTTCTCGCCTGACCCCTTATAGGTGCCGACGATATCCTGTTCCTGCTTTTCAACGCGGTCCACACGGCCCTGTTCTATCGCTTGCACGAACTCACTATAGGCAAGCTCAGGCGCCTTCGGGGCATTGCCTTGAAACAGATTGTAAAGCGTCACCAGCAGAAGGATGATCAATCCCCAGACCAGCGCGTTTCTCATAAAACCATTCACTATAACTGCCTTTCATATGTCGCCCCTATGGCGGCGACTGCGTCAGATGCATTTATCCTGCATTCTTCCTTTAAAAATGCTTACCCAAGAGATAAGCGTGGCCACCCTCCATGCAAGGGGGAACCGGCCAATAAAGCTACTTTTTCGGCCAACCGTGGGATTTAAGCGACAAGCTTACCGCATTTCCACGGCCCAAGGCTACTTCCAGGTGTGGAACTGCCAACGGATCTTCTCCGTCGAACACCGCCGGCAACACGATCCGAGCCGCAAGCGGCAGGGTTGTCTGCCTGATATCCGGCCACGCTTTCAGCGCCCTGTTCCACCCCTCTTGCCCAAGGGGCCCAATTTCCAGCCCTGCAATATCACCCTTGGCTGAAATATCAAAACGGTTATCCCAGCTGCCGCCCTCTGCCACGGGCACTCGCCCCTGCGCTGCGCGCAGCTCCCGCGTTGCCAGAACTTGCGTGCCCGACACAGGAATAAACTGGACACCATAAAGTGTTAGCCCTGAAAAGCCTGGTGCGCGCATCGCATCAGCGGCGCGCTCCAACTTCTCCATTCTGGGCACATAGCGTTCACCGCTGACTGTCCGACACATGCTGGCAATCGCCCGCAGCATAATTTCTTCAGGCACCGAATCGAACGCGGCAGGGTCGAACATCAGCGTACCGTCATGCCGATATTCTACGTTCTCCGTAAGCCAACGGTTTTCATAATATTCGAGTGCATCCCGGGTACGCCTGAGGCGCCCCGCCGTTGCAGCCAGGCGGTCAGCCCGCAGCCCTTCAAGGGGCGGGTTCTCCAGAAACGAGCGCACTTTTACCCGGTCAAACTGCATGGCCTTGTTGCTGGGATCTTCAAGCCAGCCAACCTTCATGGCTTCAAGCGTAGCCATAAGCTGTTTCTTCGGAACCCCGAGGAGCGGCCTCACCAATGTGATCCGCCCGTCTGTGCCCGGCATGTTTGATGTCGGCGGCATCGCAGCCAGGCCGTATACGCCGCTGCCCCGCGCCAAGCGAAGCAGCAGTGTCTCGGCCTGGTCATCCTGGTGGTGGGCCGTCAGCAGGTACCCAACCCCGTTTGCTACGCACCAATCGTTCATCAAGTGGTAACGAGCAATCCGTGCCTCGGCCTGGATGTTGGCTTCAGGTTTCTTGCCTTGCCAGACCAACCTGTGGCAGGGAATGCCTTTATCAGCCATCAGCTTTTCCAAGGTTGCCGACTCTGCTGCGGATTCTGGCCGCAGTCCATGATCAACTGTCAGGCAGACGACATTGGCAATTTCAGATGCCAGCAGAACAAGACACAGGCTGTCAGGCCCACCGGATACTGCAACAGCAAGTGGGGCGCCATCGGGCACCCCACAGGCGCTAAGCGCCTCTTTCAGGTCTGTTGATGTTAGCCGCTGTGCCAAAGCATCCGCCTGTCTGGTTGTCGCTAGGTCGCGCAGCCGGCTTCGGCAGCCGTCCGCTCGGCCCGAGCTTTCAGGCGGTCTGATGCGTTATCTGCGCTACGGCGAAATTCCGCCAAGGCGTTGCAGGCGTCCGGCTTGCTGCCAAGGCCAATCAGTACATCCGCCAGATCCAGAAGCGCGTCTGCGCGCTTGCCGTGATTGGGATGTTCCTCAATCAGCGCCAGCAACTGCTGTGCTGCCTGCGGCAGGCGCCCTTTCAGCAGGTGAATACGCCCCAACCAAAATTTAGCATTGCCCGCAAGGGAATCATCGGGATGCGCCTTGAGGAACATATCCATGGCCTTGAACCCGCTATCGAGGTCATTTTTCTGGATGAAGCCAAATGCATATTGATATTGATCCGAAGGCTCTCCTTCAGGCAATGAAATTTCCGGCTCCTTGGGTGCTTCATCGACCTTGGCGGCAGGTGCTGTGTCGGCGGGCGTCGTCACCGGCTGGGAATTTGGCTGTGCCGCCTGGCTGGCGCGATAGTCGGCGGCTTCCTGTTGCTGCAGCTGCAATTCGCGACGCAGCAGGTCCAGCGCCTCGTCCAACTGCCGCTGCTTATGCTCAAGCTCTTCCATACGGCCGGTCATGGCGCGCATCTGGCGCTCTACCGTTCCGATCTTGGCTGCTAGATCCGCCAACAGCGTCCTGTCATCAAGACTACCCTGCGCACCAGCTGATGCGCCGGTAGCAGAGCTGGTCGCAGCCCCGCCACGCAGCCGATTTTCAAGGGCGATCATTTCGCGTTCCAGCCGCTCAACCTTGAGCGCCAGCTCCGCACGACTTTGGGCTTCGACCTCAATGGTTACAGACAAAGTGAGAATACAGATGGCAACAACACGCCAGATCATATCCTGGTTCTCCTTAACTGACAGGCCCGCTCAGAACTGGAACGAGTACAGGTATAGTTGTTAAATGCGGCCCGATAATGGCTGCGCCGCACCCCACCAAAGGGGCGTCCGATAAAAAAACAGCCCCGCACCGGCAATCCGGGCACGGGGCCACTTGTCCTGAGTGCGCCTAAGGCTTACTGGACGCGGAGCACACCGCGACGGTTCTGGCTCCAGGTGCTTTCACCGTTACCAACAACAGCAGGGCGTTCTTTGCCGTAGCTGATGGTGTTCATGCGGGAAGCCGGAACGCCAAGGGCGATCAGATAATTTTTGACAGCGCTTGCACGACGCTCGCCCAGCGCGAGGTTATATTCGCGGGTCCCGCGCTCATCACAGTGACCTTCAATCGTGATGCGTACACGTGGGTGACGGCC
This sequence comes from Kordiimonas sp. UBA4487, assembly GCF_002389025.1. Taxonomy (NCBI): domain Bacteria; kingdom Pseudomonadati; phylum Pseudomonadota; class Alphaproteobacteria; order Kordiimonadales; family Kordiimonadaceae; genus Kordiimonas; species Kordiimonas sp. UBA4487. The sequence continues at coordinate 143,325 of NZ_DGNR01000002.1, read as the reverse complement.
CAACCATGCCGCTTGCTTCGACAGAGTTGCGCGCGCTTCTGCCGTAATCTCAGAGCTGTCATACTCGAAGAAAACACGGTCGCCAGCGTAAGCTGTCAGGCCTTCCTGACCTTGCACCTCGATTGGGTCCAACGTATCTTGCGTAACCTGGCCCATATCAGGCTGGCTCGGCTGGCCTGTATCTGTCTGCGATTGGTCAGTCGACGTATCCGTGGAGGATGTATCCGTCTCTGGCTCAGGGGTGGATGAACAGGCTGCCAGAATCAGTGCAGCCGCGGAAATGATGGCGATATTTTTGCCCAGGCGCTCGGACTTCATTATTGCTCCCTCCAACGGAGCGGGGGTTCCCCGCGTTTTATACATGTGTCATCGCTCGCCCGGCCTCCCCCTATTAGAAAGCTGGTAAGCGACACCTGAAGTTCGTGGCAACTATAGAACGCGAATCTTTCGCAATCAAGCAATCAAAATAGCTCAAATACTTGTTTCGACGTGAAATTTCCGCCGAATTTTCACAAAAATGTCATGATTGATCAAATCGGCAGGAGGCTGACGAGGGCCCCAAGCGCAAAAAGCCCAATAATTGCCGCGGACACATGGTTAATCATGGTGAGCAGATTGTCGTTTACCTTGTCCCGAAGGTACCGGCCAATCCCCACCAACAGCCCCCACCAGGAACAACTGCCCAGAAACACGCCCATAATCAGCATGATGGCATCGCTCGACGCATGCCCAGAGGCAGCCCCCAAGTCCCCAATCCCGGCAAGGGCATACATGCCCAGAAAACCGAAGAAAACACCAGGGTTAGTAAGCGTCAGAACCAAAGCACCCAACATGCCGCGCTTGACCCCGCCTTCCATGGGTTCGCGGTCCAGGTGCGGATGGGCCCGCCAGATACGCACCGCAAAAACAAGCATGATAGCGGCGCCAACCAGACGCAGCAGTGTGTCATAACTGTCAATGATCGCAAGAAATGCGTTGAGCCCGAGCGCTGCCAGCCCGGCATAAAAGGCATCGCCAAAGGCTGCACCGGTACCGATTGCAAACCCGTCGCGCGCACGTCCGAACAGACTGCGGCGCAGACAGATAATGTTGACAGGGCCGATGGGGGCGGACAGCGCGAAGCCAAATCCCACGCCCCACAAAGCATATTCCAGCCCACCAATCACCAGTATTTACCCCCCACCTGCACTTATTCAGGCGTCTTCAAATCCCGCGAACCGCCATTCCAGCGTTTCGCCGGCCAGGAACGGCACCAGCTCGTTGCCCCCGCCTTCAACCTTTTCCGGTACGGTGACTGGTGCGCGTTCAAGCACGATACGGCGCTCATTGAGTGGCAAGCCATAAAACTTCGGGCCATTTTCGGACGCGAAGGCTTCAAGCTTATCCAGCGCGCCTTCTTCTGCGAAGGTCTTGGCATAGCTTTCCATCGCAAACGGTGCGTTGAATACGCCGGCACAGCCGCAGGCCGTTTCCTTGGCCTCCTTGGTGTGAGGCGCACTATCTGTGCCCAGGAAGAACTTTGTTGAGCCGGATGTCGCTGCCTTCCTGAGCGCCAGACGGTGTTCCTCCCGCTTGATCACCGGCAGGCAATAGAAATGCGGCTTGATCCCCCCCACCAGCATGGCGTTCCTGTTGTACGCCAGATGCTGCGGCGTAATGGTTGCGCCGATATTATCGCCGCTTTCCATGACAAAAGCTGCCGCATCAGCAGTGGTGATATGCTCAAACACCACCTTCAGGCCCGGAAAATCGGCAACGACCTGCTTCATCACCCGGTCAATGAACACGGCTTCCCTATCAAAAATATCCACATGGCTGTCTGTGACCTCGCCGTGCACCAGAAGCGGCATGCCGATGCGCTGCATTTCTTCCAGCACCGGATAAATGTTTTTTACATCGCTGACACCAAAGCTTGAGTTGGTCGTGGCGTTCGCGGGATAGAGCTTGCAGGCGGTAAACACACCTGACGTGAAACCGCTGGAGACCTCAGCCGCATCGATGCTGTCTGTCAGGTAGCATGTCATCAACGGCGTGAACTGGAGATCAGAAGGCACCGCCTTATGGATACGGTCCCGGTAGGCTTCCGCGGCCGCCACGGTTGTCACAGGCGGCGTCAGGTTCGGCATGATGATCGCCCGGGCAAACTGGCGTGCCGTGTAGGCCGCCACCGTTTCCAGCATGGCACCGTCCCGCAGGTGGACATGCCAGTCATCAGGCTGGCGAATAACAAGGCGATCCTTGGTTGCGTCATGGGTTTGGGAAGCGGGCGCGTTCATTGGTGTATCCCTGTTTTTACTTCATACCTACGTGAGGGCTGTTGTAACGGGCTTCGCTGCGCCTTACAACTTGAAAGCCGCAATAAAGTGGCTATGTGTAGCGTGAATATCAGCACCAGATAGGAATTTTATGTCAGCCGCCCTGTTGAACCTCGATCACCGCGCCATCCTTCGTCTGAAGGGCCCGGATGCCCGCAGTTTCCTGCAGGGGCTGGTGACCAACGACGTGATGCCTGTAACGGCCGGCAAAGCCGTGTACGCTGCCATGCTGACCCCGCAAGGGAAATATATGTACGACATGATCATCATGGCCGATGGTGATGACCTGCTGCTGGATATTGAGGCAGAACGAAAGACAGACCTGATGCGGCGCCTGATGATGTATAAGCTTCGGGCGGATGTGGCGATCACGGACGAGACCGACCTCGGTGTCTGGGTATCGCTGGAACAGCCAAGCGCAAACGGCGTGTCAGTGCCTGACCCTCGCGACGCAATGTTGGGTTGGCGGCTTGTAACCGCAGAAAAGCCGGATGCCCCCGCCCTGGAGCGCGACACCTATGAACAGGCCCGGCTGCGGCTGGGTGTGCCGGACGGCAGCCGCGACATGGAAATTGAAAAATATTTCTGGCTGGAAACGGCGGCCGAACGGCTGAACGGCGTATCCTTCACCAAGGGGTGTTATGTCGGGCAGGAATTGACCGCCCGCATGAAACACCGCACCAACCTGAAGAAAATGCTGCGCCCCGTACGCGTTGAAGGCGGCGCGCCTGAAGAAGGTGCTGTCATTGAGACAGTAGAGGGCAAGGCAGCGGGCACCGTTCGCACCTCAAACGGCGAGTTTGCGCTCGTCTACTTCCGGCTGGAGCACGAAGCCGCAACGCTCACATGCGACGGCAAACCGGTGATCCTGTTATAATTATTGCATTTGCAGTTCTTTAACCTCCGCAATCTAGTCTTGGTCTTTGCGTGTAACAATCAAGACGGGGACTTTGCGTGCGCACTGGACTGATCCGGGGTGTGACTGGGCTTTTACTGGCATTTATTGTCAGCGCCGTCCCCGCGCATGCTGAAAACAAACCCACCATCACTTGGCTAAAGCTTGATTGGCAGCCCGCCTGGATCAATTCGGGCCCCTGGGCAGGTAAAGGCTATGCGCAGGCTGGTGAACGCATGCTGCAGGCCCGCTTGCAAGAATTCGATCATGCCGACCAATCCGTTGTGAATGTCCGCATCTACACAGTCATCAAGACAATGGAGGCCTGCTTTGCAACCGCGCCCTACCGCGGCATTGACCTGAGTCCAGACCAGAGAGACGGCCTGGTTTTCAGCGCCCCAACGTTCCTGTTCTTCTATCATGGCATCATTGCCCAGGAGAAGGCGTTGCCCGTTATTCAGGCCCACGCCGATCAGGGACGAGTCGACTTCAAAAGACTGATTGAAGACAAAGCTGCCAGAGGTGCCTTCCAGCCGGGCCGTGTCTACAGCCGCTGGCTCAATGACATTTTCGCGAATGATCCAAACACGGGGAATATGTTTCGCTGGTCCGGGCGCACCAGCCTGACCCAAAGCATGTTCAAAATGATGGATGCCGGGCGCTTCGATTATTTTGTCGACTATTATGCCATGCTGCGATTTCATCAGCTGACCGAAGGCAACAGCGGCCACTACAGCTATTATCCGATCCTGGAACATGAGAATGAGTTTGGCATGGGCGGCATTGTCTGCAATGACACGCCCCAAGGACGCATGGTGATTGCGCGCATCAATGAAATTCTCTCCAGTCTTCGGCAAACAGATGAGTTCACCAATGCCAACGCCTTCTGGCTGATGCCACCCGGCCAGGAAGCCAAATACTGGCGCCTCTGGCATCAGGAACTGCTAACCCGCACAGATTGACGCACTCACACTAATAGTCTTGTCTTTTTTCCCCGCTTGTGGTGCCATTGGACAAACGGGGAAGGGCTATGACCAAGAGCAAAAAACAACGCACTCAGGAAAAGAACAAGGCGCATGAGCGGCACAATCTGTTTGTGTTGGGCGCCGCTGTCGCCTCCATCCTGATCATCGTGCTGGCACTGGCCAACTAGTCAGCCAATAGCTTTGCTGGATGACGGCCACCCGCATGGCCCATGAAGGGTGGGTGAATCTGATAGCCAAGTAACGACTGCATCGTTTCAGGCATTTTCGCCACATCCTCACGCGGGATGGACAGGAAGAAGTTTTCCTGCTGGCGCGCCCAGGTGGCGCAATACTGCGGGAACAGCCCAAGCCTGCCGTGGTCGGTCACATTGCCCCCTGCCCTGTGCCACAGGTTCCCCAGGAAAATCAGCACCGACCCCCGCGGCATTTCCGCCGTTACGATCTCTGCGTTTTTTGGTGCAGCCCAGCCGTCCGCCTGTCCGGCCTCATGAATCTGGAACGCGTCATAGGTTTCCAACACACCCTCGGGCTTTTCATCGTCGCCCCAGGTATGGCTGTAGGGGATCAGCTGTGTGGCGCCGTTTTCCGCCGTGAAGTCATCCATCGCCCAAATTGCACCCACTGAGAAGGCGGGTCGGGGGCGCGGGATGGGATAGAAGCTGTCATCTGTATGGAAGGCCTGCGGCTGTTCGCCCGGCAGCACATTGGCCGCCAGCGCCGCCGTGATCAAACAGTCACCCCACAATAGCGGCTTGATGATCTTCAACACATCTTCGTTATCAAAAAAGGGCCACAGCGCCGGGCCATATTTGGGCAGGCTGTAGATGCGCTGGGTCTTGAAGCCTTCAAACTGGTTGCGGCCCGTACGCTGGCCCTCGAAGACCGGGTCCAACACCGCGCGGCAGGCATCCAGTTTTTCATGCGGCATCAGGTTTTCAATGATGAAATAGCCGCGGTCCTTGATGATCTCGATAATGTCAGCGTGGTTCATGGCCTATCCCCCTACAGGGAAAAAGATAGCCCCACTCCGAGAAAAGAAAAGCCCTGTGGCTATTCGAATACCTGTCGAACATTCACATCGCGCTTTGGCCAAACACTCGCAGCCACATAGGCAACGACAAAGCCTTGAAGGAACACCAGCAACAAGCCGACCACTTTTCTGGGAACAAAGGCATCGCCCGACAAGGCCGCTGCAATGAAAAGGGGCGTGATAATCATAGCTGCAACCTGGATTGCAGCAATTTTCACAGTCCTTTTGCGCCGCATCATCAAAACAAGCGGCGTTGCGATTGCCGCGAGCAGCAGCGCACCACCCAAATCCATGATGGTTGCAGCCATCATCACAGCAACCTCATCCACAGACTCTGGATCAAACGCAACCCATCCCAGTACAATGCCGTGGCGGAGGACGAAGCTGCTCAACATCTCGCCAACGAGCACGGACAAGAAAAACAGCCCAATAAATATACCAACCTTTTTCATACTTCCCCCAAATGCAAAGAGGGCCCGAAGGCCCTCAGAAATTTAGTCTTTCAGGGCGGCCTGTGCAGCCGCGAGTCTGGCGATCGGCACCCTGTACGGCGAGCAGGACACGTAATCCAGCCCCGTGCGGTGGCAGAATTCCACCGACGCCGGATCGCCGCCGTGCTCACCACAGATGCCCAGCTTCAGGTCAGGCTTGGTGGAGCGGCCGCGCTCGGCGCCGATTTCCACAAGTTCGCCCACGCCTTCCTGGTCGATGGAAACGAATGGGTCCTGCGCGAAGATGTCTTTCTTCACATACTCGTCCAGGAACCGTGCTGCATCATCCCGGCTGATGCCGATGGTGGTTTGCGTCAGGTCGTTGGTGCCAAACGAGAAGAAATCAGCTTCAACTGCAATCTTGCCAGCCTGCAATGCAGCGCGCGGCAGTTCGATCATGGTGCCGACCAGATACTCGACGCTATGGTCTTGCTCGCTGAACACCAGGCTCGCAGCGGCATCCACCACCTGGCGCAGCATACCCAGTTCCTTGCGGGTGGCCACCAGCGGGATCATGATCTCAGGCACAACCGTTTCGCCGGTTTCCTTTTCAACCGCGATCGCCGCTTCAAAGATGGCGCGCGCCTGCATTTCATAGATTTCCGGGTAAGTAATGCCGAGGCGGCAACCCCTGTGACCCAGCATCGGGTTAAACTCATGCAGTTCAGACGCCCGGCGTTTCAGGTGGTCCACATCCGCGCCAATGGCCTTGGCCACGTCTTCGAATTCGTCTTCCTCACGCGGCAGGAATTCATGCAGCGGTGGGTCCAGAAGTCGGATTGTCACCGGCAGGCCGCGCATGATCTTGAAGATTTCTTCAAAGTCGCTGCGCTGCATCGGCAACAGTTTCTCAAGGGCGGCTTTCCGGCCCGCAAGATCATCCGCCAGGATCATCTCACGCACGGCAATGATGCGCTCGCCTTCAAAGAACATATGCTCCGTGCGGCACAGGCCAATGCCTTCCGCGCCAAACTCACGAGCGGTCGAGGTGTCATGCGGTGTATCGGCGTTGGTGCGAACCTTCAGCTTGCGGTAGCTGTCGGCCCATTCCATCAGCTTGGCGAAATCGCCCGCGAGCTCAGGCTGCAGGGTTTTCACTTCGCCGATCATCACCTCACCCGACGCGCCGTCGATGGTGATGATGTCGCCTTCCTTGACTTCACGGCCCGCGCAGGACATCACACCTGCCTTGCCGTCGATGCGCAACTGACCAGCGCCAGACACACAGGGCCGCCCCATGCCGCGGGCCACAACAGCCGCGTGGCTGGTCATACCGCCGCGGGCGGTCAGAATGCCTTTGGCAGCGTGCATGCCGTGAATGTCCTCGGGGCTGGTTTCAACCCGGCACAGGATCACAGCTTTGCCTTCCTTGGCGGCTGCTTCGGCGTGGTCTGCGTCAAACACCACCTCGCCAGAGGCCGCGCCAGGCGACGCCGGAAGGCCACGTGTCAACACATCACGCGGGGCATCCGGGTCCAGCGTTGGGTGCAGCAGTTGGTCAAGGGCTGCAGGCTCAACCCGCAGCACGGCTGTTTTCTCGTCGATCAGGCCATCAGCCGCCATTTCAACGGCGATCTTCAGGGCCGCTTTCGCGGTCCGCTTGCCGGCGCGGGTCTGCAGCATCCACAGTTTGCCGCGCTGAACGGTAAACTCGATATCCTGCATGTCCTTATAGTGTTTCTCGAGCTTCTCGAACACAGCCGCAAGCTCTGCGAACACTTCAGGCATGCTTTCTTCCATCGACGGCAGCGTTGCGCCTGCAGCTTCACGGGCTGCTTTCGTCAAATTCTGCGGCGTGCGGATGCCCGCCACCACATCTTCGCCCTGCGCGTTGATGAGATACTCGCCGTAATATTCGTTTTCGCCGGTGGATGGGTCCCGCGTGAAGGCCACACCCGTCGCTGACGTGTCGCCCATGTTACCGAACACCATGGCCTGCACATTTACGGCCGTGCCCCAGTCTTCCGGGATATTGTTCAGCTTGCGGTATACCTTCGCACGCTCAATCTGCCAGCTTGAGAAAACGGCACCAATAGCGCCCCAAAGCTGCTCACGCACATCCTGTGGGAACGGCTTGCCAAGCTCTTCTTCCGTCTTGGCCTTGAACTGCTGCGCCAGATCTTTCCAGTCATCCGCGTCAAGGTCGGTGTCCAGATCGACACCCTTTTCTTCCTTGTGGATCTCGATCAGTTCTTCGAAGTGATAGTGATCAACCCCGAGCACCACGTCAGAATACATCTGGACAAACCGGCGGTAGCTGTCCCAGGCAAAGCCGGGGTTGCCGCTGTTTCGTGCCAGACCTTCAACCGTTTCGTCATTCAGGCCCAGATTCAGGACCGTGTCCATCATCCCTGGCATGGAAACCCGTGCACCAGACCGCACGGACACCAGAAGCGGGTTTTCCTTGTCGCCAAATTTGGCGCCAACACTTTTTTCAATTGCTGCGATGGCCTGGTTGACTTCGCTTTCAAGCGTGTCGGGATATTCCTGGCCGTTGGCGTAATAATAGGTGCAGACTTCTGTGGTAATCGTCAGCCCCGGAGGCACCGGCAGGCCCAGCGAGGCCATCTCGGCCAGGTTTGCACCCTTGCCGCCCAGGAGGTTCTTCATATCTGCACGGCCTTCAGCCGCGCCATCACCAAAGCTGTATACCCATTTGGTCATGCTCTACAGTCCTTTGTCGCGTGCCCGGGTCCCCTTTAAAGGCACGCAGATTTCAGAAGGGCGCCGGGCAGTTTTTATATCTGGTTGCCCGGCCATTTTATGATCAGCCCTCGATCAGGCTGAAATCGGCCACGGTATTCACCGCGGCTCGAATTTGGCTCAGAAGCGCAAGGCGGTTGGCCCGCAGCGCTTCATCATCGGCGTTCACCGTTACCTTGTCAAAGAAGGCATCGATTGGCGCTCTCAGTGTAGATAGAGCGGCCATCGCCTTTTCAAAATCTTCCGCGGCCAACGCATGCTCCGCGTCGGCGCCCGCGCGGGTGAGCGCAACCGCCAGCGCTTCCTCTTCCGGATCAATGAGGGCGGCTTCGTGAACGTCCTGGTCATAGGACTTGCCGTCTTTCTTCTCTTCGATCTTCAGAATGTTAGCGGCCCGCTTGTAGCCCGCCAGCAGGTTGGACCCGTCATCGCTTTCAAGGAAAGCCGACAGGGCTGCAACCCGGTTCAGGATGCGCACCAGGTCATCATCGCCTTTGGCAAACACGGCGTCGATCAGGTCGTGCCGCACACCAAGGTCACGCTGCTGCACTTTCAAGCGGTCAGCGAAGAACGGCAGAAGATGCTCTTCGAACATGCTTTCCAGATGCTTGAGGATTGCGTCCTCACCGCCTTCGGCGTGCAGTTCCAGATACGGCTTGAGCGGCTTGGCAGCCAGGCCCAGCACATGCTCAAGCGGCAAGCGGATACCGTTTTCTGTGATCAGGCGAATGACACCCAAGGCTGCGCGGCGCAGCGCATAAGGGTCCTTGGAGCCTGTCGGACGTTTGTCGATCGCAAAGAAACCAACAAGCGTGTCGATTTTTTCTGCCAGAGCCACAGCAACAGATACCGGTGCACTAGGGCAATCATCCGACGGACCGGCAGGCGCATAATGGTCACGAATGGCATCGGCCACCGCGTCGCTTTCGCCCTGTGCCTTGGCATAGTAGCGGCCCATGATGCCCTGCACTTCAGGGAATTCGTAAACCATGCCGGAAACCAGGTCAGCTTTCGCAAGCTCTGCAGCGCGCTCTGCCTCTGCCGGATCACAGCCTTCGATATATTCAGCCAGGAAGCCCGCCAGCGCTTTCATCCGCGCCACACGGTCAGACATGCGGCCCAGTTCAATATGGAACACGATGTCCTTGAGCTGCGGCAGATTGTCTTCGAGCTTGCCCTTGAGGTCCTGTTCCCAGAAGAATTTTGCGTCTGCGAGGCGTGCGGCGATCACCCGGCCATTGCCGGTTGCGACAGCCGCGCCGCCATCCTTGGCTTCCAGGTTCGACACCGTGATAAAGTGCGGTGCCAGCTTGCCGGTTTCCTTGTCGCGGGTAACGAAATATTTCTGGTCCTTCTTCATGGTCAGGATCAGCACTTCTTCCGGCACTTCCATGAAGCTTGGGTCAAAGCTGCCCAGAAGCGGCACAGGCCATTCAACGAGGCCCGCCACTTCCTGCAGAAGCCCCTTGTCTTCCACCCATTCAACGCCCTGCTTGTCAGCAAGGGCCTTCGCGGCTTCAGCGATCTTGGCTTTGCGCATCGCTGGGTCCAGCACCACTTTGGCGTCCTGCAGCTTGGTACGGTAGTCAGCGAAATCTGTCACCTCAAAGGCGTCCGGCGCCATGAAGCGGTGACCGCGCGTGGTGTTACCCGCCTTGATACCGTCGATGTCCAGTTCAACCACATTGCTGCCGAACAGGCACAGGATGGATTGCAGCGGGCGCACCCACCGGAGGCTGCCATCGCCCCAGCGCTGGGACTTGGGCCATGGGAAATTGCGTACGGTGGCTTCAAGCGCTTCGGCGATCACTTCTGTCGTCGCGCGCCCCGGCTTTTCGATCTTGGCGAAGAAGAAAGTGCCCTTCTTTTCTTCGCGCTCTTCAAGCTGGTCCCGGGTTACGCCCGCGCCGCGCATGAAGCCTTCAAGCGCTTTTTCCGGCGCGTCAACGCGGGGGCCACGGCGCTCCTCGGAAATATCAGGTGTTTTGTCAGGGATGCCGCTGATGGTCAGCGCAAGGCGGCGCGGTGTCGCGAACGCATCAGCCATCTCATACGCAAGGCCCGCTTCCTTCAGCGCAGCCGTCATCATTTCCTTGAAGTCTTCAGACGCTTTTTTCTGCATCCGTGCCGGAATTTCTTCGGACAGGAGTTCAATCAGAAGGTCACTCATGACTTATACCTCCCAGCCGTTTTTCTTGATCCAGGCTTCACAGCAGCCCTTCGCCAGGTCCCGCACACGGCCGATATAGGCCTGTCGTTCCGTTACCGAAATGACACCGCGCGCATCCAGCAGGTTGAAGGTGTGGGAAGACTTGATGCACTGCTCGTAGGCCGGAAGCGGCAACTCGGCTTCCAGAAGCTTGGCGCATTCTTCCTGCGCCTTCTTGAAGTCCGCGAACAGCTTGTCGGTGTCGGCGTGCTCGAAATTGTAGGCAGACTGCTGGCGCTCGTTCTCCAGGAACACGTCGCCGTATGTTGCGCCGGCGCCGTTGAAATCAAGGTCATACACATTGTCGACGCCCTGCACGAACATGGCCAGGCGCTCCAGCCCGTAGGTCAGCTCACCCGAAACCGGTTTGCAGTCAAAGCCGCCCACTTGCTGGAAGTAGGTATATTGGCTGACTTCCATGCCGTCGCACCAGACTTCCCAGCCAAGGCCCCAGGCGCCCAGGGTTGGGCTTTCCCAGTCGTCCTCGACAAAACGGATGTCATGCAACTCGGCATCGATGCCGATCGCTTTCAGGCTGCCAAGATACAGTTCCTGCATGTTCGCAGGGCTTGGCTTCAGGATCACCTGAAACTGGTAATAATGCTGCAGCCGCATGGGGTTTTCACCGTACCGGCCATCGGTCGGGCGGCGGCAGGGCTGCACATAAGCAGCTTTCCACGGCTCTGGGCCAAGCGCCTTCAAGGTGGTCGCCGGGTGAAATGTACCCGCGCCCATTTCCATGTCATATGGCTGAAGGATGACACAGCCCTGATCGGCCCAGTAATTCTGGAGCGTCAGCAGCATTTTCTGGAACGGCATGGCGTCCGGATTGCGTTTTGCAGTGCTTGAAGAGTCTGTCATGAATGACCGCTTTAAAAAATCGAATCTGTTACTCGGAATTGCTGCGCTGCAAACTAACGGGCGGACCCCATGGGGTCAAGCAAGAGAATCCCTTGGCGTAGCAAAGATTTTCAAGGCTCACGCTGTCAGGATAATTGGCGCGCCTTTTGTGACGATAAAGGTATGCTCGAACTGGGCTCCGAAGCCGCCATCAGCCAGGCGGAGGGTCCAGCCGTCTTCGTCCTCATAATATTGGTCGCTGTGGGTTGCCAGGAACGGCTCGATGGTCAGCACCTGCCCTTCGTGCAAGCGCTCGCGCTCACGCGGATAATAGATGTTCGACACCGTCGGCTCTTCATGAATCCAGCCACCAACACCGTGGCCGTTCAGGCCCTCGATAATCTTGAAACCATATTTGGCCGCTTCGCGCTCCACCACCTTGGCGATGGCATTCAGCGGCTGACCGGCACGCGCCGCGAACATGGCTTTCCGCTGCGCTGCCTTGGTGGCATCCAGAAGGGTCTGCAGGTCAGGCGAAATGGTGCCCACCGCGAAGCTGGAGCCGGTATCCGCAAAAAAGCCGTCCTTCTCAGCCGACACATCGATATTGACCAGATCGCCTTCCCGAAGCGGAATGTCGTTCGGAATGCCGTGCGCGACCGCGTCACCCACGGAAATACAGGTGAAGCCGGGGAAATCATAGGCCAGCTTGGGCGCCGATGTCGCGCCGCGCTCTGCCAGCATTTCGCCCGCCATGGTGTCCAGCTCAAGCGGGGTCACACCGGGCACTACCCTTGTGCCCATGGCAGCCAGCACATCGCGGCAGATAGCGCCAATTTCCTTCAGCTTTTCAAGCTGGTCCGGCCCGTCAACAGTCATGCCCTAAAGCTCGCCTTTCTCTTTGATCCGCTCATGGTGCTGGATCACTTCCCGTATGATGAAATGGAGGAATTTTTCGCTGAATTCCGGGTCCAGGTTGGCGGAATTCGCCAGCGTGCGCAGCCGTTCGATCTGCTTCTGCTCGCGCCCTGGGTCAGCCGCCGGCAGGTCATGCTCGCGCTTGTAGAAACCAACCGCCTTGGTGATCTTGAAGCGTTCGGCCAGCATGAAAATCAACGCCGCGTCAATATTGTCGATGCTCTCCCGGTAGGCATTCAGCTGGGTCTCGTGTTGTTCGCTTGTCAAAGCGCTTCCTCCGTAAAGTATACTTTAGGGCCCTATAGCCCGAAACGGTTCCAAAACAGCCGTTCCTCGATCGCCGCCAAAAGCCCATGCGGCATATCTTCGATCTGGCCGATCCCGCTTGTATGCTGGGTGTCGCTGCCGCGGCCAAGGCCAAGGATCGACCCCAGGCGGGGTTTGCGTTCGCCAATCAGGCGCAGCCGCACCTTTTTGCCGAACCGGTCCCGAAGAACTTCACGTGCGTCGCCCAAACCGTCCACAAGACCCATTTTGACGGCGTCGGCACCCGTAAAGACATCCCCGGAAAACAAGCGCCCACGTAGCCCCTTGAGGCGCTTGCCCCGGCGCTCGCGCACCAGGGATTTGAAATGTTCGTGGACCTCTTCCTGAATTTCCTTCAGGCGTTCCACATCTTCTTCCTTCTCTGGCGAGAAGCTGTCCAGCATGGCTTTCCGCTCGCCTGCTGTGTAAAGGCGTCGATCAATGCCCAATTTCTCGATCGCCTTATCGAAGCCAAATCCGCTCGCGATCACGCCAATACTGCCGATGATCGACGACTCGTTCGCGTAGATCTCGTCGCCCGCCAGCGCCAGCATATAGCCGCCTGATGCTGCAACATCTTCAGCAAATGCAAGCACTGGCACATCTTTTTCGCGCGCAAAGTCGCGGATGCGCTTGGTAATCAGTGCACTCTGCACAGGTGATCCGCCGGGCGAGTTAATCTGCAGCGCCACAGCAGACAAGCCTGGGATGGTGAAAGCATGCTCAAGCGTTTCAGCCAGGGACGCCATGTTCAGATTCTGCTTGAAGCGCTGGCCCGGAGCAATCACGCCGTAGAGCCGTACCACCGCCACAACAGGTGGCGGATCACCGAACAAGCGGCGACGCAGTTCATAGAAGAATTTGGACAGTCGGTTAGCCATGGTTGCTACTTTGGATAATCATTCTGCCCCTGATTAGCGGCTTTGACGCGGATGCGCAAAGGCTTTCAGGTCAAGAGCCGCGCCATCACGCAAAATTTCTTCGGCTTCACGGGTATAGCGTTCCACCTCTCCGTGCAAGGCAAGCCCCGGCAGAATACTGGCTGTGCCGTGCATACCCTTGCGCCCCTGGATGATCACCCGCTTGGCGGGAGAGCCGTAGCGCGGCCAGAGTGGCATGATCTTTAACTCCCCCACACGCCGGTGCAGGTGGGCAATCACTTCATCCACCCGGTCGGCCCGGTAAATAATGGATACTGTGCCCTTGTTGCGCACCAGATGAATGCAGAATTTCACCCAGTCGCGCACGCCGGCGCTGAGGTCCATGTGCGCGAGGCCTTTGGTTTCCGCTGGGGGTCGGATGCCCTTGCCGTCGGCCAAATAGGGCGGATTGACCATCACATGATCATAGGTGGCTTCGTCTTCCTGTTTGAGGTCCGTAATACTGCCCTCATCAACGGTCACCCTGCCCTCAAGGCCGTTATAAGCGATGTTGCGGCGCGCAAAATCAAGCATGTCCGACTGAATATCGATGCCATGAACAGACACGCCGGGAACCCGCCGCGCCAGGCAAAGGGCCGCGCCTGCAGACCCAACACCGCCTTCAATCACCCGCTCGCCAGCCTTGGCAGGCACGCAGGCGGCCAGCATCACTGTGTCCATCGACACACGATAGCCGCACTTGGGCTGGATCAGCTTTACGGCGCCACCAAGGAAATCATCGACCGTTTCCCCTTCACCCAGGCGTGGGATCGCGGGAAAGAGATGCGCGCTATTGTCTCGGGCTTGATCGTCCACGGGGTTTCGTTCACCACTTGTTTATTTGATACGCTTAATTGTACGTGGAAATTATCTGGGGTCAATTGACCTAAAATGCGTGCAAATCCTTGCCAGCCCTGATGTCAGGCAGTAATGTCCGCGCGCTAAATATAAAAATGAAAGCGGGGATCGAATGTCCAGCAACGTTGTAAATATGCGCGATCACAAGCAACCAGCCGCCGATAAGGAGGCAATCGACCGCCTTCAGGCCATGACCGCTGATGACATGCAGTTGGTAAACGAAACCATCCTGAAGCGCATGGACAGCCCCGTGGCCCTCATTCCTGAGCTGGCCGGACACCTGATCTCCTCAGGCGGAAAACGCCTGCGTCCCATGCTGACCTTGGCTTCCGCCAAGCTTGTTGGCTATGAAGGCAAGCGCCACATCGGCCTCGCTGCCGCCGTTGAATTTATCCACACCGCCACGCTTCTGCATGACGATGTGGTGGACGAAAGCAACATGCGGCGCGGCAAGAAAACCGCCAATCTTATCTGGGGCAACCAGCCGACTGTTTTGGTGGGTGACTTCCTTTTCAGCCGGTCATTCGAGCTGATGGTGGAAAGCGATTCGCTGCGCGTCCTCAAGATTCTGGCAAATGCCGCTGCCGTTATCACTGAAGGTGAAGTTCTGCAGCTGACTACTGCCAATGACCTGACCACGTCAGAGGAAAAATACCTGGAGGTGATCACCGCCAAGACGGCCGTGCTGTTCGCCGCCGCCTGTGAAGTAGTGGGTGTGGTGTCCGAACAGGGCGCAGAGGTTGAAAGTGGACTCGAAGCCTACGGCCGCTATCTGGGCATCGCCTTCCAACTGGTGGATGACGCGCTGGATTATTCCGCCAAGCAAGCGACATTAGGCAAAGAAATCGGCGATGACTTCCGCGAAGGCAAGGTGACCCTGCCCACCATTCTGGCCTACCGCCGCGGCAGTGAAGAAGAGCAGAAATTCTGGAAATCCACCATGGAGCGCCGCAAACAGGCCGAGGGTGATCTGGAAAAAGCCATCGACCTTCTGAACCAGCACGGCACACTGAATGACACCATCGAACGTGCCCGCCATTATGGCAACATGGCCAAGGACTCGCTGGCAATTTTCCGCGACAGCCCAGCCAAGAAGGCGCTGATCGATATCGTCGATTTCTGTGTGATGCGGGCCTACTAGGGCGCCTACTCTATTGGTAGCTGTCCGTTGTGGTTCATGACAGGTCGCACCCAGCCACTCTGTGTCCAACTCACCACAGCAAGCTCAATGGGCTCTCCCGCACGGCGCGTAATGCGCCCAAGGTCGCAGCCTGGGCGTCCAATGATGGCCATTTCCCGGGGACATTCAAACGTCACAAAATAGGCTGGCTGTGCCTGAACCATGGATGCCTGGTAGCTAAAGTTTGCTGACACATAACCTGCTGGCAGGTCTGCCCATTCGGCAACGGTCATCACACGGCCGAGGTCAAATGCTCCAACATAATGCACCGCTGCTGGCACCACCTCAAATCCAAACGCTCCTTCAGAATAGCTGTCATAAGAAATTGTACGGGCATTATAGCCGCGCAAGGAATAGGCGACAATTTCCTCAAGAAACCAATGACCTGGCTCGAACGTGGCTTCAACAAAATACTCACCTGTCGGCATCTTCCCGTATGGGCCCGATTTGACAGACCCCTTTGGAGCGCTCACAGACACAGTCTCCTTGAAAGCTTTCCCGGTCGAAGGGTCATATTTGCGAAATTTGAGTTCGGGACGGACCATACCCTTGAAGTCTATCTTCATGACAACTAGGCCAAGGTCCCTTTGGGCCAAGTAGCTAATGTCTTTCTTATCGCCGCCCATACAGCCTGAAAGAAGAACGGCCAAGAACAAAAACCGGGTCACGTTTTTCATATTATCCCCCAATATCGCGCCTTGTATAGTGCACACGAACCTATGTAACAGATATCGCGTAACTGTATGGCCTGCAAGGCCTTGTTCCTGCGCCTGAACTG
This sequence comes from Kordiimonas sp. UBA4487, assembly GCF_002389025.1. Lineage (NCBI taxonomy): Bacteria > Pseudomonadati > Pseudomonadota > Alphaproteobacteria > Kordiimonadales > Kordiimonadaceae > Kordiimonas > Kordiimonas sp. UBA4487. The sequence goes on along the minus strand of NZ_DGNR01000002.1, from coordinate 126,896 downwards.
CCGTAATTTTCGGTTCGGCGTATCGGGGAGTAGCTCAGCCTGGTAGAGCACCGTCTTCGGGAGGCGGGGGTCGCAGGTTCAAATCCTGTCTCCCCGACCAATTTCTATCCAATGTTCTAAGCCTTCAGCCAATTGACGCGCTTATCAACTGATGATCTGATCCTTTCATCTCTTGGGGAGGAACAGATGATCAGATTAGCCATCGCTGCGCTACTTGCGGCCACGACCAACATGGCGGCTATGGCCGCAGACCTTGGACCGACGGCTCTACACAGATACGTATCCAACCATATCAGCTGGAACACCAACAGCTATTGGATTGAAGGCGACGACGGCGTCGCACTTATCGACGCCCAACTGCTGCCGTCGGACGCGAGGCGCCTTGCGGACCAGATCAAGGCCAGCGGTAAACCGCTTGCAGGCGTTATCATCACCCACCCGCATTCAGACCATTTCGGCGGCCTGCCGGTTCTGAAAGATGCCTTCGGTGACTTTCCGATTTACGCCACTCAGGGCACGGCTGACGGCTTTGCGCCCACGCTCCAGCAGATGCTGGCGTCATACAAGATGCCGAATGCCTTCGGCGAAGCCTTGGACGAACGACTTGTGATGCCAACCGACATCATCAAAGATGGTGAGACAATCACTATTGCCGGGATCGATTTCCAAATCCACGACCTGGGCGCCGGTGAAGCCGCCAACAATATCATCGCCTACCAGAAGGACCTGAATGTGGTGTTTGCGGGCGACACTTTCTATCCTTTCACCCATTATTATGTTGGCGAAGGCCATATCGATGGGGCCCTGAAACATCTTGAATTCCTGAAAGCCAGCTTTGATGCCGACACCTACGTTCTGCCGGGCCACAATGATGCGAGCCGGGTCAGAAGCGCAGACAAGCAGATTGCTTATATCAATGGTTTCATCGATGCTGTGAAGGCTGCACGGGCCGCGAAAGGTGCGCTCGATGCCAATGGCCGTCTGACCCGTGAGGCCAGAGGCACCATGGTTAGCGAACTGATGCAGGACTATGCGGCCTATGACGATTTCAGCTTCGGCAGCCGCACAATCCTGACATGGAACAGCTTTGGGGTTGAAGCCTGGCTGCTGGCCCAGAAGGACTAGATTTTCGCCCCGAAATCCTCGGGCAAAGCCTCGCGGATGCGGCGCACGCTATCCAGCAGGCACACTTCTGTTTTGGCAAGCGGCCCCGTGCTGAAGCTTGACGATGCCATACCGTCCTGCACCCGGTTGATGATCACCGTGTCTTCGGCATTCACTTCCCGGTTGATGCGCCAGTTCAGGTACCGCGCGGCCTGCATCTCTCGCCTCTCATCCGGCAGCACATAGGCCACCTCGCGGATTAGCGTTTCTGTGGCCGAGACCGGAATGAATTGCATGAAATCGATCTGGTCGGGGTACACGTCGAAGGCCACATTGGGCCACAGCCGATAATAGCACCAGTGGCGCTGCAGGTGCTCTGGCAGGTGATCCACTTTGGGCAGCAGCGATTTATAGTGCCGTGTCGACCAGCTGTCCTTGCGGGTTTCCATTACGTCACCCCACATCTTGTGGATGTCACCCTTCACTTCCATGCCGTAAGTGTTGCCCACAAGACCCGAAAGGCCGGAGTGCGCGACGGGGATATGCAGCGCATCGGCGTAATTATCCGCGATCTGCTTCCAGTTCACCGCACGGGGCCTGAGCGTCAATCGCCCAAGCGGCTGCATTTCTTCAATCCTGTAGCGGCTCAGCTCATCAACGTAGGGCGCGAACTGGTCCTCAATGCTGGGCCCACCAGGCACAAGGCGTGCCCAGATAAACCCGAGAAACTCACAGCTTTCCGCCTCCGGCAGGAAATGGTCTGCGCGGTCAAAACCTTCGAAATCGCGCTCGTAGGGCACGTTCACCAGCGTGCCCTCAAGGTCCCACGTCCAGGCGTGGTAGGGGCAGCGGATACGCCCGGGGCATGATCCATCATTGCCTTCCAAAAGGCGCGAGCCCCGATGGCGGCAAACATTATGGAACACGCGGGCCTTGCCGTCCTTACCGCGCACGGCCACAAGGCGTTCATTGAGGATATCCAGCGTGACATAGTCACCCGCATTCGGCACATCATTCTGGTGGCACACCAGCTGCCATGCCGGGCGGACCACCGCCTCCATCTCGCGCGCGAAATAGGCTTCGTCATAATAGGCCCAGGACGGCAGGCTTTCATACGCCGCTGTCATGTCAGGTGCCCCGCACCAGCGGGCGCGTCAGGCAGGTTGGCCCGCCTTCGCCCTTGCGGCTGATTTCGTCGCCTTTGTAGGTATCGACCGTGCAGCCTGCAGCCTCCAGCCGCGCCTTGGTCTCAGGCAGACGGTCCAGCATCAGGATGTTGCGGGGGCCAAGTGCCAGCACATTGCAGCCCATGGGGATGAATTCTTCCTCAGGCACCTCAACAAACCCAATACCGCGCGCTTCCAACCAGTTGATAAAACTATCCGGCATCAGCGGACGGTAGATCAGCGCCAGGTCGTGGTCGAGCGGGCTGATCATGGACATCAGGTGAAACACGTCTTCGGGATGGCTCGGGGGCGGTAGCGGCACTGTATGCACTTCCACATCGGGCCCTAATAGGCCTTGGAGCTGACGGATGCCTTCCGCGTTGGTGCGCGGGCCTTCACCCACAGCCAACGCGTGATCATCCAGCCAGATGATATCGCCGCCCTCAATAGTGCCCGGTGCTTCAATAGTGCCCAATACCGGATAGCCTGCGGCTTCAAAGGCGCTCGCATTCACCGCTGGTTCGCCCCGGCGCCCAGCACGGCCCATATGGCACAGGATGAGGCCTTTTGGGCTCACCAGCACCGCATCGCGGGCATAAATGGAATCAAGGGTCAGCGCGTCATCGCCGCCAAGCATGATCACTTCGGCGCCAGAGGCGCGCAGCTTGTCGGTGAAAATCTTGTGTTCATCGATCGCAGACCCAAGCTTGGGCGCGGAATAGAAGCGCAGGCGCTCCCATTCATCCGCAACCTTTTCGTCACTGACATAGGCATGCTCGGGCGGCCTTACTGCCACAACCTTGAGCGCCCCATATTCGTTCAAACCGGATAGTGTCTTCATTCTGCCCCTTCTCGTCTTTGTCTTGTAACCCAAACATAAATCGGCAGGCCTGCAAGCAGAAGCAGGAAGGCCCAATAAACGCTGTCACGCCCCGATCCGGCGATGATCCATACCGCATAGCCAAACCCGATGGCCGCCACAAGGGTGTCCCGCAGATGCACGCCGCGTGACGCATGCGGATCACGGACTGCATACAGCCAAGCCGACGCGGCAGACATGGCCACAGGCAGGATCGCCGTCACCGTGGACAGCAAAATCAGAAATTCAAAAGCCACCACCAGGCCGTTGACGAAATTCAGCGCCAGCGCCACCGAAGACAGGATACCTCCGATAATGAACGACCAAGCCGGCGTGCCGAACTTGGTTTTCATGCCAAAAAGGCTCGGGAACAGGCCGTCAAGAGCCGCAGCCATGGGCATCTGCCCCGCGGCGAACAGGTTGGCGTTCACGCCGCTGCTGGTCGCGACCAGTGCAATGATCGCGATGACCGTGGCGCCCCCTGGCCCCACAAGCGCAGAGGCAGCATCCGCAAGCGGTGCCGTAGAATTCATCAGTTCATCAGCTGGCAACAGACCGAACGCTGCCACGGTGACAGCGAAATAAAGAACAGTAACAGCAAGCACCCCCATCATGGTGGCGCGAGGGATGGTGCGGGCCGGGTCCTGCACTTCGCCGGCCGGCACCGTCGCAACCTCAAAGCCAATGAAGGCCCACATCGCCAGCGCACTGGCGGCGATGGTCGCATCAAGCCCATCCGCAGGTTCCTTCATGGCGGAGAAGTTTGTGCTTTCGACACTCACCAGCCCTACAAGGGCGAGAAACAGAAGCGGCAGGAATTTGGCCAGCGTTGTAATGAGCTGAAGCGCGCTTGAGCCGCGCACGCTGCGACAATTGACAAACACCAGTATCCAGATCAGCGACAGGCCGGCGACAAGCGACAGGGTGGGCGATGTTTTAAGTACCGGAAAAAATTCCGACAGGTACCCGACAAAAGCCACGGTGACAGCCGCAACAGCAATCCAAAGCGAAATCCAGTAGCCCCACGCCATCTGAAAGCCGACGAAGTCACCAAACCCCGCCCGACTGTAGGCATAAGGCCCGCCGGTTGCGGTTATCCGTTTGGCCATATAGCAAAGCGAATAGGCAAGCGCGATCGTGCCCAGCCCCGTCACCAGCCAACCTGCAAGCGCGTATGCCCCGAAAGGTGCCAGGACAGTTGGCAGCATGAAAACGCCCGAGCCCACCATCATACCGACAGAAAGCCCCCAAGTGCGCCAGAACCCCATCACACGACGGGTTTGGTAGTCCCCCATAAGATCTTCCTCCCTGATCCCCGAAAAAAGCCTAAAGGAAAGAAGCGTTTGCACCTAGTGCTTTTCTACGTCGTCTGACTGGGGAGCACCAAAGCCTGCCCCCGCACGATTCTGGTTCAAATTGGCACATACCGACATGTCTCAAATTGAAACAGCATTGTCCCAAGGCGGTACAAAACGATCTATCCTGCAGCCCGTGTTCGGCCAAGCCCTTGAAATCCCTGGCACTCATTTCTGGCACATAGATTGCGAATATGGAGGCGAACCTGGTGCTCCGGCTGCCACCAGATACCGGGTTCCTGAGTTTCGGGTCTTCGCAGCTGCCAATTTGTTGAAGACCCAGCCATTGGAGTCGGCCGCGCCTCTTGCCCCACCTCAATCCGCTTTGGTGCGGTCGGCTCCGAACCACTCTCCCCCATTTAATCTGACTTCCGTCATTTTGCTTTTCAGCGATAGCGACACAGGTTACCCATTGGGACACCCTTTGGAGAGCTTATGAGCGCTGAATTCATCCATGACCTGCACGCCCCTTACGGTGAAGCCGAACCCGTTTCGCCATTGATCACCCGTGTCCTGTGCGAAAACCCCAGTCCTTTCACATATACAGGCACTGGCACTTATGTTGTGGGCACGGGCCCAAATGTGGCCGTTATCGACCCCGGCCCAATGATGGAAGCGCACGGCAAAGCCATCCTTGAGTCCACCAAAGGCAAAACCATCAGCCATATATTGGTGACCCACAGCCATATCGACCATTCGCCCCTGAGCGCGTGGCTCAGTGAAAGAACGGGTGCCCCTATATATGCTTTTGGCCCCCACGGGGCGGGCCGGAAAGGCGGCCTGGAAGGCGAAGAGGTGGAAGCGGGTGCGGATCATGCATTCCAGCCCCATCATCAGCTGAAAGACGGCGACCGGGTGACGGGCGACGGTTGGACCCTGCGCGCCATCCACACCCCTGGCCACACAGCCAACCACCTGTGCTTTATGCTGGAAGAGGAACAGGCCCTGTTCTGCGGTGACCATATCATGGGCTGGGCCACTACGGTGATTTCCCCGCCTGACGGCGATATGCGTGCCTACCTTAAAAGCCTGAGGCGCACGATCGATGAAAAGCCCGCACGCCTGCTGCCGACCCACGGCCCGGCAGTTGAGGACCCTGAACCTTTCGTCCGCGGCATCATCACCCACCGTCGCATGCGCGAAGGCCAGATTTTGAAGCATCTTGAAGATGGCCCGCTCAGTATCGATATAATGGTCAGCCGCATGTATAAGGATGTGAACAAGGCGTTGCATCCTGCGGCCGCGAGGTCTGTGCTGGGGCACCTGATCGCCCTTGTCGAAGAGGGCCGCGTTGAGGCAGATGGGCCAGCGACGCTCGTAAGCGAATATCGCCTACCCCCAAAGCCTTGCCAATAGGGCTTTTGGCGGCTATCTATGCCGCACCAATAGGTTTTTGAGTATACGTGCAGGAGACTGACATGAACATGCAAACAAGCACCGCTGTTGATCCGACCCTCGACCTCGTGGCCGAGATCCAGCGTCTGCGCAAGGAAAAGAATGCGGTTATCCTCGCACACTATTACCAAGCCGGTGAAATTCAGGACATTGCCGATTTCGTGGGCGACAGCCTCGATCTTTCGCGCAAGGCCGCGGAAACTGACGCCGAGATGATCGTCTTCTGCGGTGTGCGTTTCATGGCTGAAGTGGCCAAGATCCTGAGCCCACAGAAAAAGGTGGTTTTGCCGGATATGGCGGCAGGCTGCAGCCTGGAAGACAGCTGCCCGCCAGACGAATTCGAAGAGTTCGTCAAGGCGCACCCGGATCATATGGTCCTGAGCTACATCAACTGCTCAGCTGCCGTGAAAGCCCATACCGATATCATCGTGACCAGTTCGAACGCTGAGCATATCGTCAGCTCGATCCCCCAGGACCAGAAAATTATCTTTGCGCCGGACCGCCACCTGGGCGGTTTCCTGTCGCGCAAGCTGGGCCGTGACATGCTTTTGTGGCAAGGCACCTGCATTGTGCACGAAATGTTCAGCGAAAAAGAGCTGATCAAGCTGAAGGCCAAGCACCCGGACGCGCCCGTGGCCGCGCACCCTGAGTGCCCGGACAATATCGTGCAGCATGCGGATCACGTGGGCTCCACCAGCTCTATCCTCAAGTTCGCGACCGAGCATCCAGCCGACACGATCATCGTGGCGACAGAGCCCGGCATTATCCACCAGATGGAAAAGGCCGCGCCGAACAAGACCTTTATCGGTGCACCGGGGGCCGACGGCAACTGCAGCTGCAACACCTGCCCGTTCATGGCGCTCAACACCATGGAAAAGCTGTATCTTTGCCTGCGTGACGAAGGCCCTGAGATCGAATTGGATGAACACACCCGGGTTGAGGCCGAAAAGCCACTGCGCAAGATGCTGGACCTCAGCGCAGCCATCAACACCGGCAAAGACCTGTCCGCCATCGGCGCATAAGCCACTACGCCAGGGAGCAAGGCACATGACCGATTTTCCACTTTCACAGGCGGAAATCGATGCCTTCATCGATGTCGCCTTCGCGGAAGACATCGCCACGGGCGATGTCACCTGCGAGACGGTAATCCCTGAGGACGCGCGCCTGACGGCCACCATGAATGCCCGTGAGGTTATGGTGCTGGCTGGCTTGCCGCTCGCCGCGCCCATCTTCCGGCGCCTTGATCCTGACTGCACCATCGAATTCTTCGCCCAGGACGGCGACAAAATTGACCCCGGCACTGCTATCATGAAGGTGGAAGGCAAGGCCCGCGCCATGCTGTCGGCCGAGCGCACGGCACTGAATATCGTTCAGCACCTGTCAGGCATCGCCACACTGACGCGTCAATATGTCGACCAGATCAAGGGCACCGGGGCCACCCTTCTGGACACCCGAAAAACCATTCCTGGCCTCAGGAAACTTGGTAAATATGCTACCGCCATGGGCGGGGCGAAAAACCACCGCATGGGCCTGTTTGACGCCGTGATGATCAAAGACAATCACATTGCAGTTGCGGGTTCGGTTGAGAAAGCGGTCGCGGGCGCAAAAGCCGCAGGCCGGAATGACATCCAGGTTGAATGCGACACCCTTGAGCAAGTGCGCGAGGCGGTATCGGCAGGCGCCAACAGCCTGCTGCTGGATAACATGCCGCCAGCCATGCTGCGGCAGGCGCGTGCCATCGTGGATGGTGCCATTCCGTGCGAAGCCTCAGGCGGCGTCAACCTGCATACCATCCGCTCAATCGCGGAAACCGGTGTGGACTATATTTCTGTCGGGCGCCTGACCCAAAGCGCGCCCGCCGTCGATATCGGTCTGGATTTCGCATAGCGTTAAGGCGCGAGTAAGGTTTTCCCATTAGCGTGTGTCTACACGCTTTGGGGGGCGATATGCGCGCGAGATACATGCTAAAAGCCCGGACACGACACACTGAAACACCACTGGATTCCAGCCGACAGCTGACGCGACGTTATATTGTGGCACTACTGCTTGTCGCAACTGCGGCCACCACTGGCTTCCTGACCCTCTATTTTTCTATCAAGCGGGAAGAAACTGCGGCCACCGTCATTAATGTAGCCGGCCGGCAACGGATGCTGTCCCAAAGAATTGCGCTATTCATCAATCAACTGCAAGCACAGCCAAACGATGCCACCTTGCAGCAAAAGACCAGCAAAACAATCGATTTGTTCGAGACCTCTCACCGGGGTCTTATTTTGGGGGACGCGGATCTCGACTTGCCAAGCCTCACGCACGTACCTACACGAGACATCTACTTTGGCGACATTGCACTGGACGAACGCACCCGAACCTTTATCAGCCTGGCCCGGACAGCTTTGTCACAAGCAATTGCTTCCGGCATCATCGACGCTGATGTGCTCGAGGATATCAATACGGATGCCGCTGGTCCGCTTTTGAATGCACTGGATAGTGCGGTCGCCAGTTTCGCGAGAGAAAGCCGCAGCGCCATCCAGAACCTCGAAACCATTGAAGCCACTGTTTTTATATTTACGCTGCTACTGCTGTTGGCCGAGGCCTTTGTTATCTTTCGGCCCGCCGTGAAACGGGTCCAGTTGGCTATGTACCGTGTACTTAAGGCAGAAGAAGCCTCGCATAAATCCGCACGCGACCGACAGTTGGTGCTTGATGCGGTTAGCCACGAACTGCGAACCCCGCTGGGCGAAATCATGCATGCCGTCGCGTCCATCCCCCCTGAAAAGGTCGGCCCGGAAGTCATGGAACAATTAAGCAGGATCAATCGTGGCTGTGATGATATTGCTAATTCTGTTACCGCGGTCCTGAACTATGTATCGCTTGAAACCAGCATGAATGCCCCGCGCCCTGAACCCATCAATCTATACGTATTTCTGGATGGTCTGGTTGAGCGGCTGGCGCCACAGGCTCGAGCGAAAAATCTGGTGCTTTATCACCAAAGCGACGATGCAGCCGCACCCAACGATTGGTTTATCAAGGTCGATAAAGGCATCCTGTCCGCCATTGTGACCAAACTCCTGCATAACGCTATTCAATATACCACCGAGGGACGTGTGATTGTCAGATCGCAACTGACAGAGGAAGATGCCGACTGGCTCAGTTTGAAGATCGATGTTGCCGATACAGGCCAAGGCATTCCCCAAGGCGAGCTTGATACCATCTTTGACGCGTTTGAGGCCGCGGCCAGAACCGGCCAGACGGCGCGCGGTCTGGGATTAGGCCTTTCGTATGCGAGAGCGGCAACCAAACAGCTGGGTGGAACACTTACCGCTGTCAGCACACGGGGTCTGGGCAGCACCTTCTCCGTAACGATTCCCGTAGAAAAAGCCGAAAAGCCTGACACAACCCCAGTAAACCTTGATGAAACTGCTCAAGATAAATCGGCAGGGCTGAAATGCTTGGTGGCTGAAGACAATCCAGTGAATCAGATAATCCTGAGCAGGCTACTTGAGCGCGAAGGTCACCACGTGGTGAGCGTCGATAACGGCAAGTCAGCTGTTTCCGAAGCAGCACGTATGCGGTTTGATGTGATCCTTCTGGATATCAACATGCCGGAGATGCGGGGCGATGAGGCATGCCGGGCGATCCTTGAGCAAGCTGGCGACCACACACCACCGCGAATGGTAGCCGTAACGGCTAACACATTGCCCGAACAGATAGCAGGCTATCATGCAGCCGGGTTTCAGGCAGTCGTCGGCAAGCCGATCGACAATGAAAAACTGTATGATGCCTTGGTGGGCCTGCGCCCGGTTGGGCAAGAAGTAACCAACATAGACCTTTAGAGCGCCTGCACCCTGCCGTGCGATGCCCGGATCTCTGGCAAGGCGCCGTCGAGTGTACCCCAGGCCTGTTCGCTGACCGCATTGCGCCAAACGCATGAGAGGGCCACACAGAAGTTGGCATTTTCGCGCGCCGCTTCAATCAACCTGCCAAGCATTTCGCCACCATGGAAATTGATCAGGTCTTCAAGGGGCCCTGTGCCCAGAAAAGCCAGCGCCTTCATATTGTCTGCTTCAACCAGATTTACCGCTTCCCAGATCACCTTGAAACCGAGCGCGGCATCGTCACGGCATAGTCGCCACAAGGTTTCCACCGCCCGGAACTGCGCCTGTTGGGCATCTGCACCACGGGTGAAATAGCCCATGTAGTCCTGAGCCAGCTGGTGGATGTCTTCTTCCGTCATAATGCCCTGCCTGTTGGGCGCCACTACGCGCGTTCTGCACTCCCTGTCCCAAAATGTGACAAAAGATTACCAAACAGACAAGTTAACGAATTGTTTTTATTAAACTTTTATCATTTTCGATAGTGTGAAAGATACTCTGGCATGCGTTCTTCGAGGCGGGCGATACGCTTGTCGTCCGATGGGTGCGTGGACAGGAAGGTTGGCTGTTGGCCACCGCCTTCCTTCAGGGTTTTCATGCGCTGCCACAAGCGAACAGAAGCACGTGGGTCATAGCCCGCCTTTGCCATATAGATGGCGCCAATGTGATCCGCCTCCAGCTCCATCTTGCGACTGTGGGGCAACTGGACGAAGCCAGCCGTGGCAAGTGACGCCAGCCCAACAGCCATCTGGGCCGTTTCCTGGTCCTCTGTGGAGGCACCAACAGCCACACCCGCGCCTACAATCAACAGATTCTGCATCTGCGCCCTGCTCATTTGTTCCGCGCCATGGCGCAATACCGCATGCGCAATCTCATGCCCGATAACGGCCGCGAGTTCTTCGTCTGACGTGAAGCTGTCCACCATTTTCTTGTAGATGGCGATCTTGCCCCCTGGCAACGCCCAGGCGTTCAAAACCGGTTCGTCAATCACGACGAATTCCCAGTCGAGGTCGGGCTTGTCGGAGATGGCAGCGATACGGTGGCCGATCCGCTGCACGCGTTCAGCCAACGCGCCACTGGTTTGGACCGAGGCCGACTTCTTGACCTCCTTCATCGCCTCAAGCCCCAGGGCTGCGTCCTGGCTGGGCGGAATGATGATAAATTGGGACCTGCCGGTTACTTCGTTGGTGGTCATACAGGCTGACGCTGTTAACAGGCCAGTCGCCAATAGCATTCCCTTGATCATTTTCATTTCGCTGTCCTCCGCCTTGGTTGTTTGAAGCATTATCACACACGATCATTGACACGCAGATGTCGTGAAAACACTATGCCAGACATTATGCCCATGGCTTTGGCCCACTCTAATCCCTGAAACAACAGGTTGTGAAGCTCGTATGACAATTATCGGAATTGATTTGGGAACCACCAATAGCGCTTGCGGCTATTGGCAGGATGGTGAAATCAGGCTGATTCCCAATCGAAGTGGGGATTATCTGACACCGTCGGTGGTGGGATTGGACGGCAACAATAACGTCATTGTGGGCAAGGTTGCCAGAAACCGGTTGATAACACACCCGGACAATACAGTGGGTGTCTTCAAGCGCCTTATGGGCACCAATCATCAGGTGAGCCTTGGCAAACGACGCTTCACTGCAACAGAGCTTTCAGCCTTTGTCCTGAAGGCCTTGAAGGAAGATGCAGAAGCCCATCTGGGCGAGGAAGTGACCGAGGCCATCATCAGTGTCCCGGCCTATTTCAACGACAACCAACGCCATGCCACGAAACAGGCTGGTGAAATCGCGGGCCTGACCGTGCGCCGCCTGATCAATGAACCGACAGCAGCTGCTTTGGCGTATGGACTGCATGAGCGGGCGGAAGGCATGTTTGTCGTGCTGGATATGGGCGGAGGTACTTTTGACGTCTCCATTCTGGAATATTTTGACGGCATCATGGAAGTGCATGCCAGCGCAGGCGACAACTTCCTGGGCGGAGAAGACTTTTTGGAGGCCATGGTTGTCAGCTTCTGTAAAGCCGTGGATGTCGATAAAGACAAGCTTGGAAAGTCTGAGCTGCAGCAGCTTTATGATCGCCTTGAGCAGATAAAAAGGAAAATCCACACGCAGGACAGCATGCTGCTGGAAATGGAGCTGCGCGGCAAGCAGGTGCAATTCGAGGCCACACCGGAATGGTTCAAGGAATGCACCCTGCCGCAACTGATGCGCGTGCGCCATCCCATCGAGCAGGCACTGCGTGATGCGAACCTGCGCGTTGCCGACGTCACTGAAGTGCTGTTGGTTGGCGGCGCCACCCGCATGCCTGTGTTCAGAAACATGGTTGGTACTTTGTTTAAGCGGATACCAGCAGGTCACCTTGACCCTGACCTTGTGGTCGCCATGGGCGCGGCTGTGCAGGCCGGATTGAAAGCGCGTGACAAGACGCTGGATGATGTGGTTCTGACTGATGTCTGCCCCTATACGCTGGGGACTGAGGTGGTTGACCCATCCGGGTCCGGTAAACCCGGCTTTTTCCTGCCACTGATCGAGCGCAACAGCGTCGTCCCAACCAGCCATGTCGAGACCCTTATGACTGTCTCGAAAAACCAGCAGCGTATGGAGGTAAACGTCTTTCAGGGCGAACACCGGCTGGTGGAACAGAATGTCTTTCTTGGCTCCGTCTCCGTAGCCGTACCAAAAGGCGCTGCGGGTGAGCAGACCATTGATGTGCGCTACAGCTACGACATGAATGGACTCTTGGAGGTAGACGTCAAGGTTAACAGCACGGGTCAGGTTATCAACCATGTGATTGAGCAGTCGCCCGGCGCTCTGTCGCAGGAAGAAGTTGAGAAATCGCGGGCACGGCTGGCAGGCCTCAAGTTTCACCCTCGCGAGAAAGAGGAAAATCTGGTCCTGATTTCCCGTGCGGAAAAGCTTTACCTTACATCCCTTGGCGAAATGCGGACCTTGGTTGGGCGCTACCTGTCTGAATTCGAGAGTGTGCTCGACACCCAGAAAGAAACGGAGATTGCCAAGGCGCGGGACCGGTTCAGCGAGGTCCTAGACCAGCTGGACCCGGGTAGCATTTTATGACATTCCCCTGGTCCAACCTGGGCATTGAACCCACTGAAAACACCCGTGACATCAAGAAAGCCTATGCGCAGCGGCTGAAGAGCACCCGACCGGATGAGCATCCAGAGGCGTTCAAAACCCTTCATGACGCCTACAAACGAGCTCTGCAGTTGGCTGAGCTCGGCGATGCACCGGAAGACGACTGGGACTGGGATACGCTCGATGGCGGCGATGAGGTCCCGCAGCTGGGGCAAGAGGCCGACCGACAAACACTTGAACTTGATACTGAAGGAGCCGAAGGTCCTGTAAGAACGGTTGATGCTCATGACAGCGGGAACGGCCAGCCCGCTGCCGTTACGGCCCAGAAAGAGAAACCTGCCATCGACGAGGCTGCTGCCACCAAACTGATGGAGGAGACGAAGGCGTTGCTGTCTACCAACCCGGACCTCCACCAACTTGCAAAGTGGCGCTTCATTGAAGAAGAGCCCCAGATGCTGGATGAGAGCTTCAGGGCTGAGGTTGGCGACAGGCTGTTGGCTCACATCATCAAACATCAGGCGGCCCAGATGAAGTTGCGGGGTGACCAATGGCACCTCAAGGTAGGCGAACCGATCCTCGCCTACCTCAATCGGCAGTTTGGCTGGTCCTACCGCTATTATGATCTTCTGAATAAGTTCGATTATGACGAGATAGACTTTCTGCGTGACCTGCCCGCTGCCCCGCCACAGCCCAAGACTGAGGCATTCGGCATCAAAGGGGGCAATAAGCTGCACAAGCGCAAACCGCGTGACCCGCACCGTCCACAGTCGGGTCCCACCTACCCCTTTATGCGCCTGGCTGCCATGGCCATCGATTTAGCCATCATAGCCGTACCAATGATTGTCATTGCCAAGCTGTCCGGGCTCAAAACTGAAGCCGAACACACAGAGGTCGCATTTATTGTCTATCTTGCGCTGGCCCCCGCCTTTGAGGCGTCCCGATGGCGCGCGACCATCGGCAAACGCATCATGGGCCTTCAAACACTGACCAGCAAGTTGATGCAGATGAGCTTCTTTGATGCCTGTTGGCGGTCGCTTGTGCTGGCGGGCTGCATATGGGGGCTCCAATGGCTCAACGACCAGTGGGGCAATCCGGTCTCGGATTTTGCCGCGGTGATTTGGCCGTTTATCATCTGCAGCTGGATCGCAGGCGGTCGTTACCCGCATGACCTGTTGTCATTCACAGTCGTCCTGAATCGCGGCAGAACCCGATAGGACATGCTTCTCACATCAGGATTTCAGGCAAAGAAAAACCGGCCGCTCAGATGCTGAGGGGCCGGTTATTTTCTTCAGGAGGAAGCTAAGGCTTAGAAGTCGCCTTTAGGCTCCAGAATCTGCTTACCACGGTACATACCTGTTTTCAGGTCGATGTGGTGACGCAGCTTGTACTCGCCAGTGTGCGAGTCTTCCTGGTAGTTAACCGCCTTAAGGGCATCATGCGAACGACGCATACCACGGCGAGACGGGGTAACTTTTCTCTTTGGAACTGCCATTTTTCTAACCTTTTCACTCGCCGGGGCCAACGGATGGCACTGCCGGGCTGTTCGTTCGGGCCCACGAAATCCGTGAACACCTTGATTCGAGGCGCGCAACATAAGGTGAGCGCCTACAAAATGCAAGGAAAACACGCAACTTTTCGAAAGCGGCCTTGCTTGGGCGCACAAATAGTTGATTCCCCAATGCTTTTCAAGCGGACTTTTCAATATTATGACCTAATTGAGGGTTAGGGAATTAAGGGGACTGACCATGCGCATACTTCTGGCAGCAATAATTATGGCTTCAGGGCTGGCCCAACCAGTGGTGGCTGAAGACTATCTGGTCACACAATACCGCGCAGCACCGGGCAACTTCCCTGCCCTTTTGGACCTGTTCACCACGACCGACCTGACATTCTATAACGGCAGCCGGCCAATCCTGATGCGTCACAGTCAGGGCAATCATTGGGACCTGATGGTGCTGACCAAGTTGAACCCGGCGTGCGAAAAGCAAGCGCCCTGCCAAACCATGCAGGAAAGCCTGAATCATACGGCCGCAGCGCTGGTGGACTTCGAACACCGCTTCACTGCGCGTTCAGGCACCAACTGGGAAATGATCCTGGAGCAGAACAAGGGCGCTGGCCTATACCACATTGAGATGTTCAACGCCGCAGCAGGCAAACACGAAGCCCTCCTGCGCCAACGTCGGATGGAAAATGAGTATCTTGCCAAAACCGGACAAGTGACCAATGTCATCTTCACTGTAACAATGGGGTCAGATGTGGACGCCTTCACCATCGGCTTTCATGAAAGCCTGAAGACATTCGCCGAAACCCCCGATCTGCCTGTGGAAGCATTTGAAAAGGCAGCCGTGGAAGCAGGCTTCAAGAACAGGGCGGATATCAGCTTCCACCTGAGGGAGCTGATTGTGGGCCACCACGACACGCTGGCGACCAAAGCGAACTAGGAGCAAGCAAGACCAATGACACGCATTTTGTTTTATCTGGACGACTATCCCCACGATATCTGGCGCCAGTGCATCCATGCCATTGATCCCACGGTCGAATTTATGGGCAACCCGGATTGGGGCAGCCCCGATGATGGCGATGCCTATGCTTTCGTGTGGGAGCCCGAACCCGGCCTGATCGCCCGCTACCCCAACATCAAAGCTGTCTTTTCCCTGGGGGCTGGGGTTGACCATCTGACGCGGGACCCCGACCTACCGAAGGGCATGCCCATCATCCGCATGGGCGATGAAGGCCTCAAGGAAGGCATGGCCGAATATGTGCTGATGAATGTGCTGATGCATCACCGGCAAACGCCGCAGCTGTTGGCGGCCCAGCGGCAGCGTCACTGGAAGCGGGTCTTTTCGCTTGCGGCAAAAGACGTGCGCGTGGGCATCCTGGGCTACGGTGCACTTGGCCAACGGGCGGCCCAAGCCCTTAAGCCGCTCGGCTATAATATCGCCGCCTGGTCCCGCAGCCCGAAAGACGATGAGCTGGTCACCCACTTCACTGGCATGGACCAGCTCAATGACTTTCTGGCAAGGACGGATATCCTTGTAGGCCTGCTGCCGTCAACCAAGGAAACCGAGGGCCTCCTGGACTTTGACCGCCTGTCACGCCTGCCTGAAGGTGCAAGCGTCATCAACGCGGGGCGCGGTAGCCTGATCGTGCTGGATGACCTGATGGCGCTGCTGGACAGTGGCTATATTTCGGGCGCGTCGCTGGATGTATTCCCTGAAGAGCCCTTGCCGGCCGATCACCCCTTGTGGGGCTATGACACAGTGATCATCACGCCTCACAGCGCAGCCATCACCCGCCCCGATACGGCAGCGGATTATGTTCTCAGGAACATCAAACGGATAGAGAATGGGGAAGAGCCGGAGAATTTGCTGGATACAAATCTCGGTTACTGACTTTCTTTTGGGGAAATGAATCCCTATATAAGCCGAAACGGCGTGTTTGGGGCCGGGTAATAAAGGATTCGATCACCGTATGGCTTACATTCAAGTTGTTGCCGGACTGGTATTGTTGGTAGTTGCCGGCGACTATCTCGTGCGTGGCTCCGTATCGCTTGCCCGCCGTGCCGGCGTTTCCAAGCTGATTATCGGATTGACGATCGTCGCCTTCGGCACCTCTGCGCCTGAGCTGGTGGTTGGCGTGGATGCGGTACTGAATGACGCGCCAACCCTCGCGCTCGGTAACGTCGTCGGCTCCAATATCGCCAACGTGCTGTTGGTGGTTGGCCTGCCTGCCCTGATCGCGCCAATGGTCTGTTCTGCGCCGCGCCTTGGCCGCAACCTTGTCTTCATGCTTTTCTCCACCGTGATTTTCATGGCCATGGCCTTTGGCGGTGTATTTGATTGGACCCAAGGGCTTATCCTTCTAGCCTTCCTCGCCCTTTTTATCGGTTATTCGATTGCCCGGCGGAAAGCCTGCCCCATTGAAGCCGCCAAAGAGCTTGAGGAAATGGAAGAGCTTCAGCAAAAGCCTGACAGCTACCGCCTGGCGACCACCTTCGTTGTCCTTGGCCTTGTCGGCTTGATTTTTGGCGCAGACTTGCTGGTGGCAGGTGCGGTTGAAGTCGCACGCGACTTCGGCGTATCAGAAGCCGTCATCGGCCTGACACTGGTTGCCTTGGGCACCAGCCTGCCGGAGCTCATCACGGCCCTTGTCGCCGCCGTGCGCGGCCACTGCGATGTTGCTGTGGGGAACGTGATCGGCTCCAACATCTTCAACCTCTTGTCCATCATTGGTGTCGCCTCATTGGTGGGCCCCATTCCGGTCCCCGACAGCTTCCTGCAGGTAGACCTTTGGGTGATGCTTGGCGCATCGCTGTTGCTGGTGCCATTTACCCGCGCCCGGTCCCATGTGGGCAAAAAGGCCGGCGCCGTGATGGTGCTGCTATATGTTTCCTACGTGGTTTATCTTGCGCAATCGGCTGAGAGTGCCAGCGCAATGGGCATGACCCTCTGATGCGCGCGCCAAGGACAGCCCTTGTTACCGGTGCCAGCCGCCGCATTGGGCGTGCCATAGCCATGGACTTGGCCGCTTATGGTTTTGATGTGGCCGTGCACTACCACGGATCAGAGGAGGAAGCCGAAGACGTTGTCGCCAATATCGAGGCCTATGACGGAACAGCTGTCGCCGTGAAGGCTGACCTATCGGATGCGTCCGAAACAGCGGGGCTGGTGGCTGCGGCTGAAGAGGCACTTGGGAAACCACTGACGCTCCTGGTCAATAACGCGTCCCTTTTTGAGAAAGACGAGGCCCAAACCTTCAGCGCTGAAGCATGGGATGCCCATCAGGCCGTTAACTTGCGCGCACCCGCCATGCTGGCGCAGGCCTTCGCAGAGCGGCTTCCTGAAGGAGCCAAGGGCACGATTATCAACATGATTGACCAGCGCGTGTTGAAGCTGAACCCTCAGTATTTTTCATACACGGCATCCAAATCTGGCCTCTGGAGCCTGACACGAACCATGGCGCAGGCCTTTGCGCCAAACATCCGGGTCAACGCCATAGGCCCTGGCCCGACACTCAAGAATACGCGCCAAACCGCTGAAATCTTTGAAAAAGAAGCGACAAGCACCCCTCTGGGACGTGGTCCGGACCTGGAAGAAATTTGCGCCGCCGTGCGTTTTCTGCTTGAGAGTCCGTCGATTACAGGGCAAATGCTGGCTTTGGACGGTGGCCAGCACCTGGCTTGGCGTACGCCGGATATCCTGGAGGACTGAGTAATGTCGCACGATGACGCGCTGGTACGATCCAACATACTGCACCTGCCCTTTGCGGATGCAGCCCGCTCTGTTCGTCATGTCTTTGTCCGCGACTATGTCACCCAGGCCGAGATCGGCGTCTGGGAACATGAAAAGGATACCCGCCAGGCAGTCCGCATCAATGTGGACCTTTCGGTTGCCGAAACAGCCGAGCATCACGACGACCAACTGGCGAATGTTGTTTGCTATAACGACATCGTGAACAAGATCCAGGCCATCATCAAAACTGGCCATATCAACCTTGTTGAAACTCTGGCTGAGAAAATTGCCGAAATGGCGCTTGGCGACGACCAGGTTATCGCTGCCCGAGTGAAGGTTGAAAAGCTTGAAGCGGTCGAAGGTGCGGCGAGCGTCGGCGTTGAAATCGAACGCCACAAACATCCTTAACCAATTAGTAACAATTGGACTTTTTCGCCTCATGCGTGCCCATCGCACGGGTGAGTTTTGCACATCGAATCAACAGCTGCCATAATGGCTGCCACCAAACAACAAGACAAAATTGTTATGGTGAAAATTAAGTGGTTGACTGGTCCACATTCATTATAAATCAATGACTTAGCGTTTTTGCCCAAAAATTAGGCAAAAAGGAGAAACCCTAGTGTTACAGCGATGTTGCACTTGCATCTACGGTTTTTCCCACAAACTTATCCACAGGTTCGGTGGAAATCTTTTAGACGAATCAAAATGACAAAATCATGTCATTGATTCTCCTGTCTCATTCCGGCACAAGTCCATAAGGTGAACATTAGGGAATATAGTTTTCGTGGTTGAAACAACGCTGCAAATTGGCATCGACACCATCAAGGAACACCTGAAGACGGCACCCACCGCTCCGGGCGTTTACCGCATGCTAAATTCGCATGGTGATGTCCTTTATGTCGGCAAAGCGAAAAACATCAAAAAGCGTGTTACCAGCTACACGCAGGAAAACCGCCTGACGGTTCGCCTGATGCGCATGGTTTCTGCCACTACGGCCATGGTTTTCGTCACTACGCGCACGGAGGCCGAAGCGCTCCTGCTTGAGGCATCGCTGATCAAGCGGTTCAAGCCCCCGTTCAACGTGCTCCTGAAGGATGACAAATCCTTCCCCTATATTCTGCTGCGTCAGGACCATGAATGGCCGCAGATCACCAAGCACCGCGGCGCCCGCAAGCACAAAGGCCTCTATTTCGGGCCCTTCGCCAGCGTCTCGGCAGTGAACCGCACCCTGAACACGCTACAGAAGGTGTTCCAGCTTCGCTCCTGCTCTGACGTCACACTTGAAAGCCGCACGCGTGTTTGCCTGCTTTATCAGATCAAGCGCTGTTCCGGGCCTTGTGTCGGCAAGGTTGGCCGCGAGGAATATGACGATATGGTCGGGGAAACCCGGGCTTTCCTCGAAGGCCGCACGTCCGGCATCCAGAAGAAATTTGCTAACGCCATGCAGGAAGCCAGCGACGTGCTGGACTTTGAAGTAGCCGCGGTGTTCCGTGACCGGCTGAACGCCCTCACCCACATCCAGAGCCACCAGGCCATGGTGAACGCGATGGTGGATGAAGCCGACGTGATCGCGGCAGAGGAAGTCGCCGGAACCGTGGGCATTCAAGTATTCTTTTTCCGTGCGGGGCAGAACTGGGGCCACCGCGCCTATTTCCCCAAGCATGACAAAAGCGAAACTGTTGAAGATGTGCTGGCTGCTTTCCTTGCCCAGTTTTACGACAACAAGCCTGCACCCCGCCTGATCCTGCTGTCACATGAGGTTCCGGACCAGGAACTGCTCTCAGACGCCCTGACAGCCCGCATGGAGCGCAAGGTTGCCATTTCTGTACCCGCCAGAGGCAAGAAAGCAGAGGTTATTGGTGAGGCCCGCCGTAACGCCCGCGAGGCACTTGAGCGCCGCCTGGCGGAAACCGCCAGCCAGACCAAGCTGCTACACGGTGTGGCGGACCTGTTTGGGCTGGATGCCCCGCCTGAGCGGATCGAAGTTTACGACAACAGCCACATCCAGGGAACCAACGCCCTCGGCGGTATGATTGTTGCCGGGCCTGACGGCTTCATGAAAAACAGCTACCGCAAATTCAACATCAAGTCCGACGAGACAGCTCCGGGCGATGATTTTGCCATGATGCGCGAGGTCATGCGCCGGCGTTTCAGCCGCCTTCTCAAGGAAGATGCAGACAAAGGCCGTGGCCATTGGCCTGACGTGCTGCTGATTGACGGCGGCAAAGGGCAACTTTCAAGCGTGATGGAAGTACTGGAAGACCTCGGCGTGTCGGAGGATGTGTGTGTGGTCGCCATCTCGAAAGGGCCTGACCGAAACGCGGGACGGGAGCAGTTCCACATGCCCGGCCGTGACGCCTTCATGCTGCCGGAAAATGATGCTGTGCTCTATTACCTGCAGCGGCTAAGGGACGAAGCCCACCGGTTCGCCATCGGCAGCCACCGGGCGCGCCGGTCAGGTGACATCAAGAAATCCCCGCTGGATGGCGTGCCGGGCATTGGCCCCAAACGAAAGAAAGCCTTGTTGCACCATTTCGGCTCGGCCAAGGCCGTGGCGGGCGCAGACGTACGTGACCTTGAGGGCGTAGACGGTATTTCCCGTGCCATGGCCCAACAGATTTACGACCATTTCAGGGATTGATTAAACTACACGCGCAATCATTGACGCCACCGCGGTTTGCGCTATTGTGGCGGCATCACCGCAAGCACAGGACAGCCCATGTGGACTTTGCCTAACATTCTTACAATGTCGCGGATTTTCGTGATACCGGTTCTCGTGGCATCCTTCTTTATGGACCAGCCGCTGGGCAGCCATGTGGCTTTTGCCACCTTTACCCTTGCGGGCATAACGGATTTCTTTGACGGCTATCTGGCGCGCGCAACCGGCAGCGTCTCCAAGATCGGTGTCTTTCTGGACCCGATCGCTGACAAGCTAATGGTTGCAGCTGTAATTGTGATGGTGGTCTTTGCCGGCTGGGTATCAGGCCTTCATGTTATTGCCGCCGTCATCATCATGTGCCGCGAACTTCTGGTTTCCGGCCTGCGGGAATTCCTGGCGGGTGCCCAGGTCAGCGTACCGGTGACCATGCTGGCCAAATGGAAAACCACTGTTCAGATGTTTGCGCTCGGCGCGCTCGTGTGGTCCGAAGGGGCGCCAGAATTTGGCCTTCCGGCCCATGAACTCGGCATTGGCCTCCTGTGGATGGCCGCTATCCTAACCCTATATACCGGCTACGACTATCTGCGGGCTGGTCTTAAGCATATGGTGTAACCATGCAGCTTGTTTATTTTTCATGGATCCGCGAACGGGTCGGCAAATCGGAAGAGAGCATGCAACTGCCGGGTGATGTGAAAACGGTGGATGACCTGATCGATCACCTATGCAGCATCAATGAGGTCTACCAGGCCGCGCTTGGCAATAAGTCTGTCGTTCGGGTGGCGGTCAACCAGACCCACGTAAACCTGGACCATCCGGTCACGGATGCTGATGAAGTGGCTTTTTTCCCGCCTGTAACCGGGGGCTGACCATGGCCCGCATTTCGGTTCAAAGAGAAGACTTCCAGATCGCTGACGAAATCGCGGCTCTGAGGGGTGACCGTACCGACATGGGCGCCATCGTCACTTTCACAGGCACCGTTCGCGATATAACGGGTGAGCTGAAGGCCATGACGCTGGAGCATTACCCTGGCATGACCGAAGCCGAACTCGGCCGTGTAGCCGATGAAGCGGAAAAACGCTGGCCGCTTGTGGGCTGCCGTGTCATCCACCGCTATGGTCGGCTGGAACCTGGCGACAATATTGTCTTGGTCATCACCATGAGTGCCCACCGGCACGCTGCCTTTGAGGCCGCTGATTTCCTGATGGATTTCCTGAAATCCCGGGCGCCTTTCTGGAAGATGGAAGAAACCGACAATGGCGGCCAATGGGTCGATGCGAAGGAAAGTGATACAGACGCTCTCAAGCGCTGGGATTAGAAATTCGGAACAGGTGGAGGCTGGAATGAAATTTATAATAACTGCTCTCGTGTTATTGCTTGCCTACCCCAGTCCCTCTGCCAAGGCGGAAGGTCAAACCCTTACCTTCACCGACGGCATGACGTCACCGCCCGCCACCCTCGAAGATGCAGCTTGGCTCGCAGGCTTGTGGCGCGGCGAAGCGTTCGGTGGCCAGGTGGAAGAAAATTGGTCCCCACCGCTTGGCGACAGTATGGCCGGCGCCTTCAAACTGGTGTCGGACGGCAAAGTGGATTTTTATGAACTTGAAGTCATCCGGGAAGTCGGCAACACGCTGATATTGCAACTCAAGCATTTCCACGGCGACCTCAGGGGCTGGGAAGAGAAGGATGAAACCGTCGACTTCCCGCTGGTGAAAGTGACTGAAACTGCGCTGTATTTCGATGGCTTCACCATTGAGCGCGTGAGCAACGATACCATGAACATGTATGTCCGGATCAAGGAAGGCGAGGTTGAAAGGGATGTGCTGTTTGCCTACCGGCGAGTGAAGTAGGCTTCCCGACGCTCCCCCCAATTCGCGAGTTCAGGCGTCAAAGAAAAAGGCCGGGATGTCCCGGCCTTTCCTGTTCTGGCTGATACCAGTCTTTATTGGTTGTTCTGACGCCGCAGGAAGCTTGGGATTTCAAGCTGGTCTGTGGCCACTTTCGGTGCAGGCCGCTCGTCCGGGTCAACGCCGCCAACAGCAGGAGCAGCTTCTTCCGCCGCCGGTGCAGCCTCTGCCGTCTGACGACCTGCATCATTTGATGGTACTTCCGGTGCTACCGGTTCGTCAGTAGACCGCAGGCCAGACGTCATCAACTGGAATAGGCTGCGCTTCTGGGGCGCGGCATCTTCAGCCGTGGTGGGCCTGGCTGCTTCTGGCGCTGGCTCAGGCTTCGCTTCTTGCGCATTTGTATAAGCCGCTTCCTGGTATGCGCTCGGTTGGCGCATTTGCTGAGGGCTGGCCTTCGGCGTCATTGGCGCGTCAGCAATGAAGGTATCCTCACCTTGCGCCGCAACCGCCTTGGCTTCGATGTCTTCTTCCACTTCTTCATATGGTTCAGACATGGAATGCACCAGGTCATCTTCATCATCAACCTCCGGGTCCTCGGCAGCTTCCATCGATTGCTTCAACGACGACATAGCCGTGATGATATTGTCTTCATCTTCGGTCGCTTCCGCTTCGACCGGCTCTGCCTCAGTCTCAGCGGCTTCCTGTGTCACTGCTTCTTCCTGGCCAGCCTCAACTGCGGCCTCGGGCACCACTGGTGCTGCAGAAACCGGCTCTTCCGTCCGGCGCGGCACGGGTACCGAATATTCGCCTTCGCCGCCTTCGATGCCGGTGGCTACCACAGAAACGCGCAGTTTGCCTTCAAGGTCATGATTGAATGCGGAACCAAATACGATCAGCGCTTCCGGATCCACAAGGTCGCGTACCATATTCACGGCTTCATCAACCTCATACAGCGTCATGTCCATGCCGCCCGTAACGTTGATGATGACGCCCTTGGCTCCCTGCAAGCTTGCCTCTTCAAGGAGCGGGTTCGAGATAGCCGCTGCAGCAGCTTCCTGCGCCCGGTTCTCGCCTTCGGCTTCACCCGTCCCCATCATGGCTTTGCCCATCTCGGACATCACGGTGCGGACGTCAGCAAAGTCGAGGTTGATCAAGCCAGGCATAACCATCAGGTCGGTAATCCCGCGCACACCAGAGTGCAGCACATCATCCGCCATCTTGAAGGCGTCAGCGAAGGTCGTGCGCTCGTTCGCTACCCGGAACAGGTTCTGGTTCGGGATGATAATGAGCGTATCAACATGCTGCGCCAGTTCACTGATGCCGGCGTCCGCAATTTTCATGCGGCGACCACCTTCGAACTGGAACGGCTTGGTAACAACGCCCACAGTCAGGATACCGCGTTCACGCGCCCGCTTGGCAATCACTGGCGCTGCACCTGTACCCGTGCCGCCGCCCATACCGGCAGTGATGAAGGCCATGTGACAGCCATTCAACATCTCGTCGATGGTGTCGTGCGCTTCTTCTGCTGCGGCCTGGCCGATTTTCGGCTGTGCGCCGGCGCCAAGGCCCTGGGTGATCTGCACACCCAATTGAATACGGTTGTCGGCTTCAGCGTTTGCAAGCGCCTGTGCGTCTGTGTTGGCAACGACAAAGTCAACGCCCTGCAGCTGCGCCCTGATCATGTTGTTGACGGCATTACAGCCCGCGCCGCCAACGCCAACAACCGCGATTTTCGGTGTCAGCTCTGTAAGTTCTGTGTGTTCAAAATCGATAGACATTGCCCAATACCTCCGTTTGATATCTTTGTATCCTGCGACGGCTGTGTTGGCCAGCCTGCAAGCGTTTCTGCCCGTTAAAAATTGTCCCGAACCCAGCGCGAAAAGCGGCCAAACGCCCCCCGCGTGGGTACTGATGATTTCTCTTGTTTCTTTTTCATGGTTTCCAAAACCGGGCGCCGCGCACCGTAAAGCAGCAATCCAACGGCCCCCGCGAATGTTGGGGCCTGCGCCGCTGCTGGCAGCCCGTCAATCAGTTCAGGCCGTCCGACCCGAACCTGGCGCCCCAATACCCGGCTGGCCAGGTCCCGGATACCTTCCGTTTGTGCCACACCGCCTGTCAGCACCACACGGCGCCCGGCCACACCAGAAAAGCCGGATGCATCCAGGCGTTTGCCGATGGTGGAAAACAAAAGCTCCAGTTCTTTCTGGATAACGCCAGTCAGTGCGCTTCTGGGCTGGCGGGCAATGGCGTCATCGCCGCCTTCGCCCACTTGAGGCACCTCAATTTCGAGCCGTTCGTCTGCAGGATCAACTGCGGCCGCACCATTGAAAGTCTTCAGGCGCTCGGCATGCTCGAACGGTGTCAGCAGAGACCGGGCAACCTGCTCGGTGATCTGGGCGCCGCCGATGGGCAGCACTTCAGCATGCACAAGCGCACCCTGGGCGAAAATGGAAATGCTGGTGGTGCCCGCGCCAATATCAATGGCTGCGGCCCCCATTTTGGCTTCGTCCGCCACAAGGGTAGCCAGGCCTGAGGCAAATGGGGTCAACACCACGCCTGCCACATTCAAGTGCGCCCGGCGTACACATGCCTGCAGGTTCTGCAGTGGGCCGTTCGAAGCCGTGATCACATGCAGTGCCACACTCAGCTTCTTGCCGTACATACCCGTAGGCGCCTTGACGCCAAAATTACCGTCCACTGCGAAAGCTGCTGGGAATGCATGCAGGATTTCGTCTTCATCGACATCAACCTGTTCACGCGCCTTGGCAACCGCACGGTCAATGTCAGACTGGCTGACAGCATGACCGTCAACATCCACCTGGACTTCGATCACATTGCTTGTGGGCTCACCGCCCGAAAAGGACAGGAATACATCGCTGATGGTGGCACCGGCCATCTTTTCGGCCTGGTCAACCGACGCGCGGATGGCTTTTTCCGTCGCGTCCATATCAACCACAGCGCCCGCAGACACGCCGCCCAGGCAGGCCCGATTGCCAACACCGCGAACCCGCATGTTTCCATCAGCATCCACTTCAGCAATAAGGCAGGAAATCTTCGCGGACCCGACATCGAGCGCTGCGATCATTCCTTCCTGTGTGCCGTTCACTGCTTTCATGTTTTTTATACTCTCAACATCACTATGTTGCCCAACCGGTGCCGCTCATACGGCGGCGGCCTTCCGGTGATACCCTCAGCACCATGCGGTCAGACAGGCGCATATCAATGACATCGACTTCACGTCCAAGCAAGTGATACTCAGCCTCCAGTGACGCAAATTTCTGCCATGCCTCAGAAGCACTGTATTTGGCTGTCATCTCCGGGAGTTTTACCCGGATACCATTGTCAAAAATCATGTCCCAGCGGCGATCACCAACGCGTACCGCTGTGCGAACCCGGGACGAGAGTGCCCCTGCAGTATCAAGGAGGGTCTGCAGCTCAGCAATATAGTCTGCCGCACCGCTGCCTACGATCATCATCAGGTCAGAATATTCCACCAGGCCACGTTGGGTGATGATGGTACCTGTTTCATCAATCAGGCTAACCTTGCCACCCTTTTGCCAAAGCGCGTATGGCTGGCGTTCTGTCAACATCACCTTGAGGCCTTCAGGCAGGACCCGCGTAACTTTAGCTTCCTTGACCCAGGGCAGCAGCTCCAGTTGTTGGCGCATGGTCTCGAGGTTCATGGTCAGCAGCGGCACGCCGTCATCCACATCAAGGGCGGCCAAAACATCAGCGCGCTTGCTGCGTTCGATCCCCGAAATCTGCAAGTCACTGAGGACAAAGCCCGCATCGCGTGAGCGCTCTACCACCCAGGTTTCAACCATAGGGGCCAGCCAGGTGCCATAGGCCACTGCGGACGCAAGGAAGCCGAGCGTTAACAACAGTTTTCTGCGCTGGACAAGGACGGTCATCATGCGGTTCGTTGCTCCCCTTCTTTACGGCCTATGCGCCGGATTTCCCATTCCAGCTGGACGCCGGTTTCTTCCAGCACCTTGGCGCGTACAGCTTCGCCCAATTCTTCAATCTCGGCCGCTGTTGCCGTGCCGTGGTTCAGCAGGAAATTACAATGCTTTTCCGACACCTGGGCATCGCCGATGCGCATGCCCCGGCAGCCTGCCTGGTCGATCAGCTCCCACGCTTTCATGCCTTCCGGGTTCTTGAAGGTACTGCCACCCGTGCGCGTACCAATCGGCTGGCTTTCCTGGCGTTCTGCCGAGATTTCCTCCATTCGCACCAAAATGCTCGCAGGATCCCCTGTGCGCGCTTGGAAGGATGCGCGGGTAAAAATCAGGTCTTTGGTCTCCGGGTTTGACGACCGGTATCCGAAATGGAATTGGTCAGCGCGCAACTCGTGTTGGTGGCCGTAGCGGTCCACGCCGTGGGCGTGGATCAGCACGTCTTTGATCTCAAAACCGTACGCACCTGCGTTCATCGGCAGCGCACCGCCTACAGTACCCGGTACACCGACCATGAATTCAAGGCCTGTCAGGCCAGCTTTCTGGGCCGCACGTGCAACATGCACATCCATGGCACCCGCGCCGGCTCTCACCACGTCAGCGCGAACGTCAATCTGCGCGAAGGCACGGCCAAGCCGTATAACAATCCCCTCAACACCACCGTCACGCACCAGAAGGTTAGAGCCAACACCGATAACGGTGATCGGCACGAACCCCGGAACATGACGAAGGAAAGACACTAGGTCAGCTTCATCAGCGGGCTCGAACAAGACATCCGCTGGACCACCGGTTCGGAACCAGCTCAGGCGGGACAATGGCGCATTTTCAACCAGCCTGCCCTTCACATGAGGCAGGTTATCGATGAACGGCATATGTTTTTCCTGAGCAATCATCTTACGTCTCCAGCGCTTTTAGTGCGGTTGGCAAATCGTTGGCCCACTTGCTGATGGAGCCAGCCCCAAGGCACACGACAACGTCACCCGCCGAAACGTGGCGCTTGACGGCTGCGGCAAGGTCGCCTTCTCCATCAATGAAATCCACTTGGCGATGGCCGTGCACGCGCAGGCCTTCCACCAAACTGTCACGGTCAGCCCCTTCGATGGGCTGTTCACCCGCTTCATAAACCGGGGTTACGATCACCGTGTCGGCGTCGTTGAAGCAGGTACAGAATTCTTCGAACAGGCTTTTTAGGCGGGTATAGCGGTGCGGCTGCACCACAGCCACAACACGGTTATCGAAGCTTTCGCGTGCAGCCTTCAGAACGGCTGCGATCTCAACCGGGTGGTGGCCATAATCATCGATGATGGTCACACCGCCCACTTCGCCTGTTTTGGTGAAACGCCGCTTGACGCCACCAAATGTTTTGAAGGCAAGGCGAAGCGTCTCTTCGTCCACCTGCATCTCAAGCCCCACGGCAATAGCCGCCAGCGCGTTCTGGATATTGTGGTTGCCCGGCATCGGCAGGCTGAAGCCCGTTATGGTATGCACGTCGCCCGTTGCCCTGTCGCGTACCGCCACATCAAACGCCGCCACGCCCTTTGAAGCAGAAATATTCACTGCCCGCACGTCTGCCTGTGCCGACATGCCGTAGGTTACAAACCTGCGGCCCTGAAGGTGGCTGATCAGCCCCTGCACTTCCGGGTGGTCGACACACAGGATGGCCGCGCCATAGAAAGGCACACGGTCAAGGAATTGCTTGAACGCTTCCTTTTCAGCCTCGAACGTGCCGTAGAAATCCAGGTGTTCAGCATCCATGTTGGTGACAACCGCGATTGTAGCCGGCAGCTTGACAAACGTTCCGTCACTTTCGTCCGCCTCAACGACCATCCAGTCACCTTCACCCAGTACCGCGTTGGTACCGTAGCTGTTGATGATGCCGCCGTTGATCACTGTTGGGTCAACCTTCGCCGCTTCCAAGACAGCTGCCACCATCGAAGTTGTGGTGGTCTTGCCGTGCGTGCCCGCAACAGACACACACCACTTGAGGCGCATCAGTTCCGCCAGCATTTCGGCCCGACGCACAACAGGTATCGTTCGCTCACGCGCGGCCATGACTTCCGGGTTGTCGGCCTTGATGGCGGTTGAGACAACGAGAACCTGAGCGTTTTCAACGTTTTCGGCACACTGGCCAATCTTGACGGTGATACCCATTTTCTGGAGGCGCTGGACGTTGGCGTTTTCGCTGATGTCTGACCCCTGCACGCTATAGCCCAGGTTATGCATCACTTCTGCGATGCCAGACATGCCGATCCCGCCAATGCCTACGAAATGAACCATGCCAATGTCGAACGGAATGCCCTTCATTTTGGCGCCTCACTTTCTTCACTGATACTGACAACAATGGAAGCCAGGCGTTCGGCAGCATCCAGGCGGGCAACCATGCGCATACCTTCGGACGCATTCCTCAGGTCACTCATGTCTGTCAACAGATGCTCAAGCTTTTTTGCCAGCGCTTCCGGCGTGAAATCATCTTCCTGCATCACCCAGCCACCACCTGCTTCTGCAATCGCAGCTGCGTTTGCGCTTTGATGATCGTCTGCGGCGATTTTAAGCGGCACCATGATGGCCGGGCGGCCCATGGCCGCCAGTTCGGAAATCGTGGACGCGCCAGACCGACAGATTACCAGTTGCGTCCTGAGCAGAAGCGACCCGACATCCTCGAAATAATCCTGCACACGGGCACGCACGCCGATATCTTCATAAGCCGCAATCACACGGCCCACATCTTCCGGGCGGGCCTGCTGTGTCATCTCAATCCGCTGACGAATATCTTCCGGTAGCAGCGCGAGAGCGGCAGGCACAACGTCAGACAGGATGCGTGCACCCTGGCTTCCGCCGATCACGAGAAGTCGTACATCACCGAACCCAAGCGGTACGGCATAGGCAATGTTTGAAAGCTTGGCGATCAGCTGGCGCACTGGATTACCTGTGACTTCCGTATAGGCCCCTACTGGCACCTTGGCCGTATCCTGAACTGAAAGCGCCAGCACACGGGCATCTTCAGCAACAAAACGATTCACTCGCCCCAGCACTGCATTCTGTTCATGCAGCACAAACGGGATTTTCAGGCTGCGTGCCGCCAAAACGGCAGGCAGGCTTGGATAGCCGCCAAATCCCACCACCACAGTTGGCTGGGTCTTTTTAAAGCGGCGGCGCATCTGCAGCGTGCTTTTGAGGATACTCAGCACCGACCTGATCTTGCCAAAGATGCCGCCGCCCATATGGCTCGCGGTCTTGAGCACATGGCGGTCCACGTCCACGAGTGCATTTGAAATACTGTTACCGCGGGTGTCTGTCACCAGCGACACCTGATAGCCATCGCGCACCAGAACGTCAGCAACGGCTTCCGCAGGCATCATATGCCCGCCGGTGCCACCAGCTGCGAGAACGATATTTGGAGCGCGCATCAACATTACTCGGCAGCCCTCCACCCCATGGGGTCAGACCCCGGCCGGATAAACCGGTTGCGTTTCGTGAGCGCCAGCATCATGCCCATGCCGATGGCAAGCGCGAGCATCGAGGACCCACCATAGGAAATGAATGGCAGTGTCATGCCCTTTGAAGGCAACAGTGCCAAATTCACACCCACATTGATCAGCGTCTGCAGGCCAAACTGCATGATCAGTCCCGCCGCCGCCAGCAGGCGGAATGGGTTTTCCTCTTCGAGGAGATGTGCAAGGCCGCGCACCACAATACCGGCAAACAACACCAACAAGAGCACACAGGCAATCGCCCCGAACTCTTCGCCGACCACAGCAAAGATATAATCCGTGTGGGCATCAGGCAGGTGCAGCTTCACTGCGCCCTCGCCCGGCCCCTTGCCCAGCATGCCGCCAGCCTCGAAGGCCTCCATGGCCTTGTCGGTCTGGTATGTGTCACCGCTTGCAGGGTTGATGAAACGATCGATCCGGCTGGCCACGTGTGGCAACAGCGCATAGCCAACGCCAAGGCCCAGCACACCAACGCACCCGGTCAGAACCATCCACATCATGGGCAGGCCCGCGAGTGCCATCTGGGCGAACCAGACCGTGCTGATCAGAATTGTCTGTCCAAAGTCAGGTTGCAGGATCAAGAGGCTGACAACCAACAGATACAAACCAAGAGCAACCTGCTTAGCTGGAATCTTTTCGTCCGAAAAATGTGAGGACAGCACCCATGCTGTGGAAACGATGAAAAACGGCTTCATGAATTCACTGGGCTGCAGCGTGTAGCTGCCAATCTGCAGCCACCGGGTCGCACCCTTGATTTCAGGTCCGATCACAAGCGTTGCAAGCATCAGCACCAGCATCACCGGCAGGCCAATCACCGCCATGCGGCGCACCATGGTAGCTGACATCAGCGACACCACAAAAACGGTCCCGAGCCCCAACGTCATGAACACAGCCTGGCGTTTGACGAAATGCATGGCATCCAGGCCAAGGCGTTCTGCCACTGCCGGGCTTGCCGTCAGTGTAAGCCAGATACCCACACCGGCAAGTGCCAGCACAAGGGCCAGCATCCAGCGGTCAACGGTCCACCACCAGCGGGACAGGACGGAATTATCGGTGCGAGAGAAAGCGATCATTTGGCATCTCCCTGCATTAGCGCATGCACCGCAAGGCGGAAAGCCTCGCCCCGGGCTTCAAAATCCGTGAACTGGTCAAAGGCCGTGCAAGCGGGAGACAGCAGCACAACGTCACCCGGCTCAGCGTCTGCTGCGGCCTTCTGGACAGCGTCAGCCATATCGCGGCAATCCACATATGGGATAGTTTCGCCGAGGTCATGCACCAGCGCGTCAGCAGCTTCGCCCAAAAGATAAGCTGTTTTCACACTGCCGACAAAAGGAAGTAGCCCCGCAAAAGACTTGTCTTTCGGCCGGCCGCCCACAATCCAGCGAATGCTACGATAGGACGCCAAAGCGCGACTGGCAGCGTCCACATTGGTAGCCTTGGAATCGTTCACATACCGCACGCCATCAACTTCCCCGATCAGCTCCTGCCTGTGGGCAAGGCCAGGGAAGCTTTTGAAGGCCTCAAAGATGTCACGGGCTGCCAGGCCAAGTGCGCGACCTGCTGCATATGCCGCCGCCGCATTCTGCCAGTTATGGGCGCCCTTCAATGTGGGCAGACGTGTCAGGTCACCAACAATCTTTTGGTCACCACCTGTGTCATCCACCAGTTTGCCGTCAGCTACATAGACACCACCCGGCATCTCATTTGTGCTAGCAATGCGCACGATAGGCGCTGCGAGCGCTTCTGCCATATTTATGGTGGCAGCATCATCCTGCCCGACAATCGCAACGGCGCCTTTGGCTTGCATATCAAATAGGCGTTTCTTAGCAGCCGTATAGCCGGCCATATCACCGTGGCGATCCAGATGATCGGGTGTCAGGTTCAGAAGGATTGCCACGTCAGCCTGGAAGTTCTGCGTCAGGCCCAACTGAAAGGACGACATTTCGAGGACATACACGCCGCCTTCTTCAAGTGGATCAAGCGAAAGAACGCCACGACCGATGTTGCCGCCGATGGCGACCGGCAGACCGCAGCTGGCCACCATATGGCCAATCAGCGCCGTCGTCGTGGACTTACCGTTGGTGCCAGTGATGGCCACGGTGCGGTGAGCCGGCAGGCTTTCCCGCGCTGCCTGGAAAATATCGAAATCGCTGATCAACGGCACGCCTGCAGCCTTTGCCTTCTCCACAAGCGCGTGAGGCTTGGGATGCGTCAGCGGCACACCTGGCGCCAGCATCAGCGCGGACATGCCAGTGAAGTCCGCCCGGTACAGGTCTTTTGCGAAGCTGCCAACCTGATCGCGACGTTCCACCGTATCGTCCCATGCAAGGACGCGGGCGCCAGAGGCCGCAAGGGCGTCAACAGCTGCGATACCGGTTCGGGCCAGGCCGAACACGCCAACTATCTTGTCCTTATATGTTGGTGCCGTAATCAAGTCGCCCTTACCTCAGTTTCAGCGTGGCCAGGCCCGCAAGAGCCAGCACGATGGCAATAATCCAGAAGCGGATCACAATGGTTGGTTCCGCCCAGCCTTTTTCTTCATAGTGGTGATGCAGAGGCGCCATGCGGAAAACCCGCTTGCCTGTCAGCTTGAAGCTGATCACCTGGACAATCACCGAAATGGTCTCCAGCCAGAACAGGCCGCCGATGATGCCCAGCACGATTTCATGCTTGATCACCACTGCAATGCTGCCCAGCATGCCGCCAAGCGCCAGCGAGCCTGTGTCACCCATGAACACCATGGCGGGCGGCGCGTTGAACCACAGGAAGCCGAGGCCCGCGCCAATCATGGCAGCGCACAGAACGGTAAGTTCCCCTGCCCCGCCCACATAAGTGATACCGAGATAGTCGGCATAAACCGTGCTGCCAACCATATAGGCGATAAAACCAAGGGCGGCACAGGCAATGATCACCGGTACGATCGCCAGACCATCAAGGCCATCAGTCAGGTTCACGGCATTCCCGGCCCAGACCATCACTAGCATGGCGAAAGGCACATAGAAAATGCCCAGGTTCACCAGGAAGTTTTTGGCAAATGGCAGCGCAAGTTCCGTCCCGTCGGATGAAGAGAGCCACCAGGCCACACCGCCCGCGATTGCGAATTCAAGCAGAAGGCGGACCTTGCCTGACACGCCACCGGTGGTGCGTTTTGTTACCTTGAGGTAGTCATCGACGAAGCCGATCGCCCCAAAACCGAGGGTTACGATCATAACGGCCCAAACATATTTGTTGGAAAGATCAGCCCACAGGAAGGTGGAAATCCCGAGTGCCAACAGGATCATGAAGCCGCCCATGGTGGGCGTACCCGCTTTGGCAACAATATGGCTCTGCGGGCCGTCTTCGCGGATGGGTTGCCCCTTTTTCTGCTTGGTCTTCAACCAGCGAATGATCATCGGGCCAAAGATGAAACAGATGATCAGCGAGGTCACAACGGCCCCGCCGCTCCGGAACGTGAGGTAGCGGAACAGGTTGAAAATGCCGCCCTGGTCGGCGTATTGGGCAAGCAGATTATAAAGCATTGGCTACTCCCGCCACTCGCGTGGCGTCTTCCCGGATTTCCTGATTATTCTGCTCCAGCAGCAATTCAACGAACTTCGTAAGGCCAGCGCTGTTGGCACCCTTAACCATGACAGCGTCACCATCCCGCAAGTCGTTCACCAGTTGATTGACGCCCTCAGCAACAGAATTGCACGCGACTACGTCAACACCGGCCCTCTTGGCAACATTTGTGATCTCTGGTCCGAAAGAATAGATCTTGGACACACCAAACTTTTCGATGTCCTTGGCCAGTGTCTGATAGACCGCCTTGGCTTCATCGCCCAGCTCGCGCATATCAGCAAGCACAGCAATTCGGCGCCCGAACTGGCTGAGCGGCACCAGGGACAGGCGGCGCAAGGCGGCCTTCATGCTCAGTGAGTTGGCATTATAGCTGTCGTCCAGCAAGGTTGCCTGCGCGTAAGGCAGTTTCAGGGTGTGCGTGCGACCGCGCCCAGGTTCTGCCTCCAGAGCGGCCAGCGCCATCGCTGCATGGCCCAAGTCACCCCCGGCTGCCTTGACAGCCGCAAGCACCAGCAGGCTGTTCTGCACCCATTCGCGTCCTGCCTGGCCGATTTTATAGGTGATCGGTGTACCGGCGATCTCTGCGGTCAGGCAGGTACAATTGTGGTGTTCCGTCATACGAAGCGGACGGACATCCGCATCCCCAGTCACCGAAACAGTAACAACCTCATGGCCTGTTTTTTTGGCGAGCTCGACAAGCGTATGCGCATAGGGGTGGTCGATATTGATAACAGCAACGCCGCCATCCACCAGACCTTCAAAAATTTCGGCCTTGGCCCCGGCAATCGCTTCAACGTTCGAGAAGGCCTCTGTGTGTGCGGCGCCAACACCGGTGACAACCGCCACATGCGGGCGCACCAAAGTTGTATTGTGGCGGATTTGGCCCGGCCCGCTCATACCCAGCTCGAAAATGCCGAAGCGGCTGGTGCGGGTCATGCGGGCAAGCGACAAGGGCACACCCACATGGTTGTTGTAGCTTTTGATACTGGCGTGCGTGCTGTCCACCCGTTCAAGCGATTTCCTGAGCGCATGTACCACACTGGTTTTCCCGGCACTGCCGGTCACCGCGATAATCTTTGCTGGAGCCCTGCGGCGAGCTTCAGCTGCCATCAGGCGCAGCGATTCCAGCGTATCGGCCACATGAACAAGGCGTGTGTCGCCCAAGTCAAAACCATCCACGCTTTCGCTCACCAGCGCTGCAACGGCACCGCGGGCAAATGCGTCTGCCAGATAGCTGTGACCGTCCTCAAACTCGCCCTTCAGTGCCACAAACAGGTCACCAGGCATCACCTCACGGCTATCTGTCTGCACGCCGTCAGCGTACCATGGTCGCGCATTCAGGCCGCCACACATGGCTCCCAGTTCCGCCGATGTCCATAATGGCTCTTTAATAAACACTCTCTCAGCCCCCGCTTCCTGCACCCTGAGCGGTCAGGATTTCCCTGACCGTCATGATATCGGAGAAAGGCACCACGATCTCCCCAACCGTTTGGCCTTCCTCATGTCCCTTGCCGGCAACAATCAGCATATCGCCCGCATCAAGCGAGAGGATTGCTGTTTCAATTGCCTTTGCCCGGTCGCCGATCTCAATGCCTGATGTGCAGGCAACCTTGATCTCGGACCGGATGGCGGCCGCGTCTTCGCTGCGCGGATTGTCGTCGGTGATATACACCTCGTCCGCAAGCTCAGTGGCGATGGCCCCCATTTGTGGCCGTTTTCCGGCATCGCGGTCCCCACCGCAACCGAATACGACCTTCAATTTATTTGGTTTATGTGACCGCGCGGCCTTCAGGACCGTGCGCAGGCCGTCTGGTGTATGGGCATAATCTACAAACACAGCGCCGCCTGTGGCACTTTCGCCGATCAGTTCCATCCGGCCCGGTACACCTTCAAGGCTCTCAAGCGCCTTCATGACCAGGTCGGCGTCGCCGCCGCATACAATCACGAGGCCTGCAGCCACCAACGCGTTCTGGGCCTGGAAAGCCCCCACAAGTGGCAAGTGAACCCTGTATTCCTTGCCGCCGAACAAGGCGTCGATGGTTTGCCCTGTTGCTGTCACGTCCTGCCTGAGAAGGCGCAATACCGCTTTTTCGTGGAAGCCAACCGTCAGGATACGCAGGCCGCGCGCCCAGGCGATGTCTTCCAGTATAAGCCCCCAGGGATCATCCACATTGATCACGGCGCCCGCCCCAGGCGCCAGAAGTTCACCAAACAGGCGCGCCTTGGCATAAAAATAGCCCTGCTCCGTACGGTGATAATCCATATGGTCGCGCGTCAGGTTGGTGAAAGCCGCCGCCTGCAAGCGCACACCGTCCAGCCGGTACTGGTCCAGACCGTGGCTTGAAGCTTCAATCGCCGCATGATCCACGCCCTTATTTGCAAGCTCAGTCAGCACCTCATGAAGAGCCATCGGGTCCGGTGTTGTCAGGCCACCTGGGCGTTTCACGGAAGTTGAGCGCACACCCAGCGTACCAATGCTGGCCGCCTCGAATCCAATCGCCTGCCAGATCTGGCGCGTGAAATCAGCGACTGATGTTTTGCCGTTGGTACCAGTAACCGCCACC
The DNA here is from genome assembly GCF_002389025.1 of Kordiimonas sp. UBA4487. Lineage (NCBI taxonomy): Bacteria > Pseudomonadati > Pseudomonadota > Alphaproteobacteria > Kordiimonadales > Kordiimonadaceae > Kordiimonas > Kordiimonas sp. UBA4487. The sequence goes on along the minus strand of NZ_DGNR01000002.1, from coordinate 90,738 downwards.
TGCGTTGCGGGCTGCGCCCCATAGAATCGCGCCGCCAACTCAGCATAGCGGCGGCGGGGGTTAGCGTCGTCTATAATGGGGACGCCTCCCCCCTCTACCGATGCTCCCTCGGTCGTCAGTATGGCGGATGCACCCGCCTTTATTGCGTCGTTGATGAACTTGCGCCCATCAACTTTTGAGCCCGGCAATGCAACGAACAGGTCTCCCGGTTGCACACGGCGACTGTCCACGGTCATACCGGTGATGGTTACATCCCCGGCCACGCGGCGTCCGCCCAACAGTTGTGCAAGCGTTACTGTCATTGCCCCTTCCCTAGTCCTCTTCGATCATAAGGGCGACCTGTTGGTACAGGCCTTCATCTTCCCGTTTCGGCGCCACCCCAAGCAGAGGGGCGGAGCGCAAAATTACATTTTTCACCACAGGTGCCGCGACCCAGCCGCCCGAGCGATAGCCAAAAGTTTCCTTCGTGCCGCGCGGCTCGTCCAAGAGCGCGAACACCACATATTGCGGATCGTCCATTGGGAAAACGCCGACAAAGGAAGAAATCAGCGCTTTTCTGTCATACCCGCCAGCAACGGCCTTCTCTGCCGTCCCCGTTTTGCCACCAACACGGTATCCAACAGCCTCCGAACGGCCGCCGGTCCCCTTGGTGACGGCGAGGCGCAGCAACTGCCGGATCTTCCGGCTTGTGTTCTGGGAGATCACTTGCTGCCCCTGCCGCCAATTGTCATCGTTGTGGGTGAGTGTGGCAGGAATAAGCCGCCCGCCGTTCACCATTGCGGCAATACCGTTGACCAACTGAACCGGGCTGACGGCAATGCCGTGGCCATAGGAAATTGTCATGGTCGAGGACTTGCGCCAGGTTGCCGGATAGATAGGGCTGCCTACCTCCGCAAGCTCAAGATTTGTTGTGTCCAGGAAGCCCAAATCACGCAGGAATTTCTGCTGACGCTCCGCCCCGATGTCCAGCGCCATTTGCGCCGTCCCGATGTTGCTGGAATAAGCGAAGATCTCAGGCAGCGACATATAGCGCGCCTTTGGATGGTCGTCGCGAATTGTAAAGCGTGCGATCCGCAGTGGCTTGGTCGCGTCATAGCCGTCTTCAAGGGTTGCGATACCCTGATCCAGCGCTGCCGCGAAAGTAAAGGTTTTGAAGGTGGAGCCAAGCTCATATACGCCCTGCGTTGCGCGATTGAAGCGCTGCTGGCTGGCCACGCCCCGGATATCGTTGGGGTCATAATCCGGCAGTGACGCCAGCGCAATTACCTCGCCTGAGTTCACATCCATCACAATGCCGGCGGCACCGATGGCGCGGTGTGCGCTCATCGCCGCTTCCAACTCATCCGTCAGCGCATATTGCACGCGGATATCGAGCGCCAGCTTGATCGGCTCATCAGTCCGCCCAGCGTCATTCAGCCGGTCATTGAAGAAATATTCAACGCCGCCAAGGCCGTTTCCGTCCACATCCACATAGCCGAGTGCGTGGGCCGCCAAGCGACCGTGCGGGTAAACTCGTTCTTCCTCGCGCTGGAACTGGAAGGCCGGAACACCAAGGGCGTTCACTTCCCACTTTTCGCGCGGGCTGAGCTTCCGTTTCAACCAAACGAACTTACGATCCGACGACAGCTTTTCCTCGACCTCTGACAGGCTGAGGTCCGGTAGCACCGCAACAAGGCGCGCCGCCACATCTGCCGGATTCTTGATCTCAGATGGGTTGGCATACAGTGAAGAGGTTTCAAGGTTTGTCGCGAGTACTTCACCGTTGCGGTCCAGAATGTCGGCACGAGCCACCTTCACAGGCGGAATCACAATCTGGCGCTCCGCCACCTGCTTGGTTTCAGGTGTCGACAACCCAAGCTCGACGGTGCGGATCACCATCACAGCGAAGGCCGCAAAAAACAGCAGAACCGCAACCATCAACCGGTTGCGGGCAACATCAAGCGCGCTCTTGCGCTCCCCTTCCAGGGACAGACGCTGATATGCCGTCGTCGCACTCACAAACTTTGTCCTTTCTTGTCTTCGTCAGCTTTGTCGTTTTTCGGTTTCTCTTCAGGCTTCGCCCGGGTTGGCAGCAGCACGCCCGGATCCTCGCCCGCCTCAACGCCCTTAGGACGGAACGGAATACGGGTGATATCCGTCACCACCTGTTCTGCATTCGGCGGCATCAAGGCCAGGAAGCGGATGGATTTTTCCTGCAGCGACCGCGGCGTGGTCAGGAACGCCCATTCGGCCTCCAGAACCCGGATCGCCTCCCGGTCCTCGTGGATTTTCTGGGCCAGTGCCTCGACCGCTTCGGCTTTTTCCTGCACCGCCAGCTTCAACTGTAGGACAGCCGCGCCAGACGCCAACGCCGTTACAGCCGCACAAATGGTGATCATCCGACGCATCAGCCCCTCCCCTTCGTGACCGGCACCCGCGCGGGGGCTTCGGTACGGATAGCGTGGCGAAGCCGGGAAGAGCGCGCGCGTGGATTAACCTCCAGCTCTGCGCCTCCCGGCTTCACCGCTCCCTTGTTCTTTTGCTCGAATGTGGGCGCAGGCCCTGCGGATACCGGCCCCGGCATATGGCGGCTACCACCGCTCGCGCGACCACTGCGTTCAGCCATGAAATTCTTGACCATGCGGTCTTCAAGCGAATGGAAGGACACAACAACCAGGCGGCCACCCGGCTTGAGCACCTGTTCCGCGCCTTCAAGGCCTCGCTCAAGCTCACCCAACTCGTCGTTCACATGAATGCGAAGCGCCTGGAAGGTGCGCGTAGCGGGATGAACCGACTTCTGCCCTTTGCGCTGGGGCGGACGGCCAATGACCCGCTCGATCATATCGGCCAGCTGCTTGGTGCGAGTAAAGGGGGTCGTGGCGCGATCTTTGGCGATCGCCGCTGCAATACGGCGCGACTTCCGCTCTTCCCCAAATTCATAAATGATGTTGGCCAAGCGCTCTTCTTCATAGGTGTTGACCACATCGGCCGCGCTTTCGCCTGACATGCCCATGCGCATATCCAACGGGCCATCTCCCATGAAGGAAAAGCCGCGCTCGGCTTCGTCAAGCTGGAAGGAGGACACGCCGATATCCAGCATCACGCCATCAACGCTTTCCACACCCGCATCTGTAAGCAGCGACCGCATGTCACCGAAGCAGCCTTCAAGGATATCGAACCGGTCACCGAACTCAGCCCGGAAGGCTTCGGCGCGCCTGATCGCATCCGGGTCACGGTCAATCGCGATGACCTTGCAGTTGGCCGCAGCCAATACGGCGCGCGTATAGCCACCGGCCCCGAAGGTGCCGTCCACATATACGTCACCGTCCCGGGGCGCCAGCGCCTCAACAACTTCGTTCAATAGAACAGGGATATGTCCGGTGTGATGATTAGCGTTATTGGAGGCGGCAATCATGCCTGCCCCCCGCCGCCGAAGGGCGGCAAGTTGGGCGCGGTCTCGGAGGCCAGCGCCAACTGTTCTTCACGGTGCGCATCATAGGCTTCACTGCCCCAGATCTGAAACTTGCGCCCCAGACCAACAAAGGTGGCGCTACCGTCGATCCCCGCAAACTCGCGAAGCTCAACCGGCAACATGACACGGCCCTCGGGGTCGAACTGAAGCTGGCTGGCACCGGCGAGGATGGCGGTGGCGACAGACATTTGGTCGGGGTTGAAGGGCCCAAAGTCGCCGTAGAGCCGGTCAGACAGCTGTTCAAGGAAGGACATGTCCGCGCCTTCGATGCACGGAAGATTGAGCGGACGATACACGACAACACCAGGGAAATGGCCGCCAGAAACAGCCGAACGGAAAGGCGCAGGAACGGACACACGTCCCTTCTTGTCGACCTTGTTTTTGAATGTGGACAGGAAAAATGCCATTGCCCATCAGCCCCCGTTCTTCTCCCCCCGCCGCACGCCGCCAAACGATAGACAGGCATTCGGATCGTCATCCGAACCTATTTGGGATATCATGGGTAAACATGGTTGGTCAATGGGATTACATGGGAGCAAGTGAAGTTTCTTGGGCACCCGAAACGTCCGACTCAACCCAATAAATCAAATCAAAACAATTCGTTAATGACGTTTGTTTATCTTTTGTTCCGGATGCAAAACAATTTGGGAAATTGGCACGCCGTAGCTGCAGACTGGCCAAGTGTCCACTCAGCCAGCACACAGACCCACCCGAGTACGGCGGAAAACTGGTTTTTTTCAGAAGGCCCCCGCCTGGCCCATACCGGCCCATGAAGAACCAGCTTGGCCACGCCCTGGCGAGAGGTCGCGTTCAAGGCCGCCAGAAAGGTGCCAGAAGATAATGGAGCCTGACGCCACACATTAGCGGTTGGCCGGTCATGTGGCGCGCCACCATTGGTCGCCCTTGCCTGTCGGTTCACCTCAAAGAAATTGCAGCGAAGGCCCAGCTGCATAGGGTGCGCGAGCATCAAGGCCGCGCCGGAAGGCGTCAGTCAACATCATCGACCAAGGGACAGTTATGCTAGCCAAAAACTTATGGGCGGTAACCGCTACGTGGATCGCTTTATCCAGCATGCCGGCTTTTGCTGGAGACAGAGAAGAGGCACTGATTGAGAAAGCAATCGCGGCCTATGGCGGCGAAGCACTCCTGAACCTGCAAACCCTGCGGGTTAATGACACCTACAAGAGTTTCCGCCGGGGCCAAAGCAGGAGCCCATCAGAGACCGATCAGGTCACTTATGTAACAAGCACCACTATCGACTATGGGAAGCGCCGCAAAAGTGCGCAATCGATTGGCGGTGTTTATGTACAAGGCCTCTATGTCCAACACTCATTCTATGATGGCGCCACAGGCTATCAACTGCATCATTCCGCCAAGACAGCCGCAGAAAGACCACGCCTGGGATTTTCTCGCGCTGACCGAGGCCTTTCCTGGCGGCTGGACATTGCGCTGGTAAAACTTCTGTCGGAAGCCCGCGCAGATGCCAGTTACAAAGGCACAGGCGTTCACTGCGGAAAGCCCCAACAGCTCATCAGCTTTCATCCGGAAGGGTATCCTGAGTTCACACTTCATATTGATGAGGATACCGGTCTTGTCAGCAAGATGACCCGACCTGATGCCGAAAACGGTGGCCAATATGTCTATGTTTTCAGCGACTATCAAAAACAGGATGGCTTTACCTTTGCGGCAGACACCTATGTGATGCGACGCGGCAAGCCCGACAGCCTGACAGCAACCCGCACCCTTGATTTCAATATAGATATTGATGCAGCCTACGCGGTGCCTGCAACATATGACACCCCTCCAAAGATGCTGGATTTTGCAGAAATGTCAGTCCAAAAACTGGCCGACAATGTCTATCATGTGGGCCAGGGCGGCGCCTTCTCGATCTTCATTGACGCCGGGGACTATCTGATCGCATCCGGGGGATATCACGGCCTGAAAGACCGCCTTGATGCAGTGCAGGCGTCCCTTGGGACCACCAAACCACTCCGGTATCAGATCGTGACGCACCATCATGACGACCATATCGGGGGCCTCCGGGAGGTGGCTGACCTTGGCGTCACCTTCATTGTCGCGGAGGACCATGTGGAAGCGGTTCGCGCAGCCGCACACACTGAGTTGCCCGACGAACGCTTCCTGATTGCGGGCGAAAATAACTGGTATGCAAACGGGTTGGTGCAGGTCGTCGATATCGCAAGCTGGCACGCTGACCACAACCTGGTCACCTATATTCCAGGTGCAAAGATCGTTTTCAGCGCTGATCATTTCTTCACATTCAAGGAAACCGGCGCGCCCGATCCCGCTGAAATGTATGCCCAGTTCAGAACTGCACTAGAAGGCTATGGCTTGGACACCCAACATTTTGCCGCAGCCCATAGCGGGCGGATACTCAGCCGAGAAGACCTCATCCACGCCTCGACCGGGCCATTCAAAGAACTTGCCTGCCCAGAAGGTTGGGATTTTTGCCAGAATTAGAATACACACAAAAAAGGGGAGCCAACCGGCTCCCCTTTCTACCCTTTATTCCTGAACCCCGCAGTGCCAGCAGGTCTCCGCCCCACCGATCGGGCTACCAGGCGGAATGGCCGGTGCTTCGGGCTGCCCCACGGCTGGCGTGCGCGCCCGTGCCAGGGCGTCATCGATCCGTGCCACGAGACCATCGCTGAAGGCCGCATCAGTACGACGCGCCCGTTCCACCTGCTTGCGGAGCGTCATCAGCGCCGCACGGCTGGCCTGCCGCACACTTACCGCCACATCAGGGCCGAGGGTCAGGGCAATCAGCCGTTCAGCATATTGGCCAATGACCAACTGCCTGAGCGCTTCATAACGCGCACTCTTACGCGGCTTGCCCAGAATATCCATCGTCAGGTCCGCCATCACTTGTTCAAGCGCCGGATACTCGGCTGTCAGCCCCTGCTGATGGAGACGCGCGAGCCGTGGTGGCGCCAGAAGCGCATCAAAGCTGAGGTTCGCAGCAACAGATGCCGCACCCATCAGATCAAACATCGGGCGTGTAGATGGCGCGAATGTCTCGCGGTCGAACTGCGGGTCCCCTTCACCGTAGCCTAGTGGTGACAGCGCCAGCAGTACCGGCTCCGCAACATCAAGTGCCTCTGGCGTTATGGTGCCAAGAAGGGCATCAATCGCCTGCTGCTGACGCTCCCATGCCACGCGAACCGGCCGGGCGCGGCCATCCCCTTCCGCACGGTAGGCGAACTCTGCCCCACCAATCTGCTTGGCCGCTGCCTGCAATTGGTACCGATGATAGAGGTAGAGCGGCACAAATTTGGTCTGGAGCGCCGACGCGTCCTCACTGGCGCGCAGATTGCCATCACCGAAGCGGTCCAGCGCGATCCGGCGTACCGCCATGGTGTTCGCAAGGCTTTCAAGCGCGTCTTCGCCTGTGTCCCACAAGGCACCCCGAATGTTGCCTGTGGCAACGGAGCGCGAATCCGCGTCCGACACATAGATCAGGCCTGCCTCGTCAGCCGCCGCCACTAATTCGGCCTGCGCCGCACGGTCATCCTGTGCGCCATAGTCACCATAGAGGAAGTTCACCGTCCATTTGTCCCAAGCGCCCACACCAACACCATAGGCGTTTGAGAAATCAAGCGTGCCGTCGGCGTTCGCCTGCACATCTGGGGCAGGATAGTCCATCACACTGGCGCGGCCACCATAGGTACTGGCCGCCATATTATGGTCAAAGCCAAGGGCATGGCCGACCTCATGCGCCGCCAGCTGGCGAATACGCGCAAGGGCAATCTGAACCGGATCATCCGCGTCACCCGTGCCGGTTTTCGCGGCCCCCGCGAGTGCTTCGAAAATCTTGATATCCTGCCGTACACGCAAGGAGCCCAGCAGCACAACACCGCGCAGGATTTCGCCTGTCCGCGGATCGGAAAGCGCCGCACCATAGGACCAGCCCCGCGTGGCCCGGTGCACCCAGTTCACCACATTGTAGCGCGCATCCAGCGGGTGAACGCCTTCCGGCAAAATCTCAACCCTGTACCCACCTGGGAAACCGGCAGCCGCGAAGGCGTCCGCCCACCAACTGGCGCCTTCCTTGAGTGCACTGCGGATCGGCTCTGGCGCGCCGTTGTCGATATAAAAGACAATCGGGTTGATCACCTTGCCGCTGGCATCTTTTTCCAGCCGGAAGCGCCGCGCCAGTACTGTCACAACGTCTTCATCCAGGCCCGCTGACATATCAATATAATCAAGCCCCAGCACGCCGGCCCGGGCGTCATAGCGGCGCGTCTTGAAACCATCATCCGGCAGCGCACGCAGCGTGGTGTGCGCGATCAGGGTTACCGCCTCGGGCACAGGTGTGGTAGCCCGCACTTCAGGACCGGGCTTGGAGCCCACAAAGGTGACATAAGCGTCAAATTCGCCGTTGATGGGGAACATGAAGGCCGCGCCAGTGTCGATGTAGGACCTGTCTTTATTGATTGAAAAACTGCCCTGCCCTGTGCTGTCGAGCGTTGCAGCCACACCCGTTGCGTCGCGCATCAGCAGGCCGCCAATATCCACCAGCACCTTGCCAGTTTCAGCGTCTGTCGCGATGATATCGCCCGACCAGATGATAGACTTGGCAAAGCTTGTTTCCACCGCGCGCTTCTCAGCTGCACTGTCTGCAGTCGCGCGAAAACGGCTGTTCTCGATGATGGCCATCACCTTGGCACCCGCCCGACGGAACTGGATGATGTCATTGCCGTTCGGTACGCTGCGGTCCAGCCCCAAGGGATTCGACCCCAGCCCGCCTGTAAGATAGGTGGCGTAAATATACCGCCCCATCAAGCCGTCATCATCTGGCGCATCCAGCGCCAACAGCGCCCGGGCTTTGGCATGATCCACATACAAGTCCACGAGGCCAGGCTTATGTTCAAGCCCTTTGACTTCTTCGGCAAAGTCGGCTGCAGCCGACGGCAGCGAACAAGTCACCATCCAAACAAGTCCAACCATCAGCTTCAAATATCGGCGCATATACATCCCCCTGCGGATTGGTATTTTTATCAGCAAGTGACTGTAGCGCCCGAAACCGAAATTGGAAGGCCAATCCGCCAGATTGTATACAATTGTGTCAAACCAAAGCAAAAAGGGGCAGCCAGAGGCCACCCCTTCCTGAATTCCTGATAGCTTCGCCCTATTAAAGCTGCGACGGCACGAACCGCTCCATCACCGCCTGGCGCATCAGTGCTGGCGGCAACAGGCCCTGCGCCAGAATGAAATCGTGGAACGCCTTGGCGTCAAACTTGTCAGCCAGCGCGAGTTCGACTTCCGTCCGCAGCGCCTGCAGCTTCGAATAGCCATAGAAATAGGCCGGCGCCTGCCCCGGGATGCGGTAGGTGTAACGCTCGATCTCATTCTGCGCCCAGCTTTCAGACAGCATCACATCTTCTGTGAGGATCCGCTTGGCCTCAACGGCATCAATCAGCCCCAGGTTCAGCATGGGGTCAAGGAAAGCCCGCGCGGCCCTTAGCAGGCGGTGCTGCAGGGACACGAGCTGAGCATCCAGCGGCATGTATGGCTTGGAGATGGCCTCGGCATACAGCGCCCAGCCTTCAACGTTGGTGCTGTTGAAGGCGTATAACTGACGCGCAAGCGACACGCCATTATCCACCATGGAGGCGAACTGAAGTTCGTGGCCCGGGCGCGCCTCGTGGGCCGAAAGGGTCCAGGCGTTGGCACGGAAGGTTTCATCTGTCTTGATCCACTCGCCATTCTCGTCCTTCTTCAGCTGCGGCAGGCGGAAGGTTGGATATTCCTTTTCACCTGCACCCACAAAGCGTGGCGGCTGCAGGTTCGGCGCAGGCTGCTGCGCCGTTTCCGCCGCCGTCATGATGCGCACCTGCGTGTCGCGCTCAGGGATGGTCACCAGACCTTCCCGGATGGCAATTTCTTCCAGCTTCTGGATGGTGTCCTCATAGTAGGCCTTCAACTGGTCGCCCGGAATGGTGTCTTCCTTCAACTGGTTGATCACGTCGCGGTAATCATGGCTATCGTAACCCTTCTCCGCGGCAACCAGAACCGCCAGGGCCTTCATTTCGTTCTTGATGTTGGCATAGCCGAGGGTGGCCAGCTCGATCAGCTCCTCCGGGCTTGCATCCACACCCCAGGTGGCCTTCAGCGCGTCTTCATAAAGCGGGCGCGGCAGTCGGGCCGTCTGGCGGGCGCGCGGTTTGATCTCTGTTTCAATGAAGGTGCGGTAGTCAGCCAACTGGCCTTTAAGCGTCGCAGCAGCATCCTGCCAGCCTTCAAGGCCCGCGCCTTCAAACAGGCTGTCGATGCCCGCGACAAAGGTCGGCATGCGCTCAAGGTCCTGCTCAACTTCCTTGATGTAAGGGCCCTTCAGTGCCTCATTGCCCATACGCTCACGCGTGCGGGCCATAGCCAGTTCAACAATCGGGGTATACCCCTCCTCAAGCCCAGCGTAGCGCTTCAACCGTGTTACAGCCTGTGCGTGGCGCGAGGCATCACTGCCTGGCCCCAGGAGGGCCTGAAAGCCACCAAAGATCATCTGCGGCACATTATAATACGGCAGCTGCGCGCTATTTTGCAGCTCAAGCGACCGTGCGCCGTCCTCCAGCGCCTTCACCATGATGGCCATATCCTGGAGAAGCGCAGGATCGGTCTCGTTCGCCATCTGGGCTTTCAGGGTTGCGATGATTTCCACCGAGTCCGCACGGTAGCGGTCCACCACATTTTCCTTGAGGTCGAAGACGTTGGCTTCCACACCCGTCACGCCCACCTGGGCGGCAAACTCGGGCTGATATTTGCCCATAAGGTTCAGCAGTTGCTGAGAGTATTCATTGCTTTTCTCGACCCACGTTTCGGCAAACGCACCGGTTGAAAGGGAGAGAGACAGAGCCAGCATGCTGGCCCCCGTGAGAGCCCTTCGGGCAACAGACTTGAATTTCATTTTGGTATCCTCGCGTTATTGGTGTTGGCTATTATTCTTAGTCCACGCCCGACAGAACATCTTACATAGAAAGTTCATGCGCGTGGCCCCGCAGCAACGAAAGTGCAAGCCAGCGACAAATCACAATCCTTTGCGACAAACCGTGCACAGGGCGCGATAAATTATCGTAAAACAGTAATTTTATGCAACACTATAACAAGGAAAATAGTGGCAGATGGCGTGTAAGCCGGGTTCTGTACCAGTAAACTGGTGATGACCATTCCTCTAGGCGACATGTTGCCATGCCGCTCAAGCAACCGACCCGGACGGTGGCGCAGAAACCCGCCTGCCACTTAAGGCAACCATCCCTATTGGTCTTGCTCCCGGTGGGGTTTACCCTGCCAGTCCTGTTACCAGGACCGCGGTGCGCTCTTACCGCACCCTTTCATCCTTACCTGCCCATTCGGGCATAGGCGGTTTGCTTTCTGTGGCACTTTCCCTGAGGTCGCCCTCGCCGGCCATTAACCGGCACCGTGTTTCTGTGGAGCCCGGACTTTCCTCCCCTACCCTGAGGTAGCGGCGGCCATCCAGCCATCTGCCGGGCGGCACTGAACCACTCGCACCCTCCGGGGTCAAGAAAATAAGCATACACGCGGGCTTGAAGACGCCATAATTTTAGGGCAAAGTCCGCCTCAAATCATGATTGAGGATATAAACATGAAAAAACTGATCCCGGCTGTAGCCCTGTTTGCCTTGGCGGCCTGCTCCAGCGATGGCGACGAAATCGTGTTCGACACAGTGCTTGGCCCACGGACGGAAGCACAGGTAGAATCACTGCCTTCCACACTGAAAGGCGACAGCGACAATGCCCGCTACTCGAGCGAGAACCTGAAAGGCGCCGGCATGGAGTCAACGGACGGGACTGAATAGCTCGGCATCCTCCTGTCTCCAGGTCGGAAATGACAAAAGCCACTCGAACGAGTGGCTTTTTTATTGGGTCGACTGAAATTGCCGGTGCTATTTCTTGCGGTAAAGCTGCAGGAAACAGTCCACCACATCGTCAACATGAGCCTTCAGCACGTCGTCGCTGACACTATCGAACAAGCCAATCGACATTTCAAAATGCAGCTTGCCCTTCAGCAGGGAGACCAGCCGCCCGGCAGCCTTTTCAAGATCATCGATATCCAGCTCGCCTCGGTCGACCCAGACCTTCAGGAAGGCTGAAAGCTTGACGATCATTTCTGCAGGACCCGCTTCCCAGAAGATTTTTGCAAGCGCAGGCCCGCGCCCCGCGGCTGCCACCAGCACCCTGTGCATCGCCATGGCATCCTGGCTCATGAGCAAGCGGGCAAACTTGGTTGCCACAACCGTCAGATCACCCTCCAGCGTATGAGTCTCAAGCCCCTGCAGGGCCTGGTCCGGGAAATATTTCTCAATGGTGATGTGGATCGAGTCCGCAAAAAGCTGCTCTTTCGACGAGAAATGGCTGTAAACAGTTTGCTTGGAAACACCGGCCCTTTTGGCCACTTCATCCATGCTGGTGCCGTCAAAACCGTTTTCCAGAAACAGCTGACTTGCCGCATCAATGATCGCGCTGTTCTTCTCCACGTCACGCGGACGACCGCGTGCGGGCTTGTTCTCGTCTTCAGCGTCCTGATGTGCAACTGCAGTATTCGACACGTTTTTCAGCCTTTATTTCTGTTCCGAATTCACGATCCAAGGGGGCCTTCCATAGCCTGTCCCTCACCAACATGCAAATTTCTGACAAGTCAGCTATGCATATTTTTTAGACTCACAAGTCTACAAATATCAAACACAATGCCTTATATGCAAGCCAACAAACGCAGCGGCAACAAATTTACGTTACGGAACCATTGTTTCGATAATTTACTAGACTATACAGTCCAGTTTATATATACAAGCAGAAAAGTCAGGCCAAGCTGGCCCGCAGAAGAAAACGCCCGAGTGGCGACAGCAGGACACAACATGACAGTACAGCGTGGGAAAATTTTCAAGGCAGTCGGAATCCTGGCTGCTGTGGGTGTATTCAGCAGCATTCTCGCTGCCCGCATCACAGCGCAGAGCGTTCCGGAAAGCGGCAAAAGCCGGTCCCTGCCCGTCCGCACCACTGAAGTCACGCTGGAGCATGGCTATCACGCCAAACGGACATTCACCGGCCGCGCCGTCCCTGGCCGCATCAGCCAGATGGCGTTTGAGCTTGGCGGCAGCGTCAGCGCCATTCATGTTGACCTGGGCACAGCCGTAAAAAAAGGCGACACGCTCGCCGCGCTGGATACCGCCCGGCTCGAAGCCCAGCGTGCGCAGTTGTTGGCGGAGCGCGAAGAAGTGAAAGCCCGGCTTGATCTGGCAGAGCGGACATTGGGGCGCGCCCAGGAAACCTATAGCCAGGGCCATTCTTCGGCCCAGCGACTGGATGAAGCCGAAGCAAACGCCATTTCCCTGCGCGCCAATGAAAAACGCCTGGAAGCGGCGATCAGCGCACTCGATGTGGACCTGGCGAAATCCCACATGACAGCTCCTTTCAGCGGCATTATCACTGCCCGCTTCCTGGACGAAGGCACCGTTGTGGGGGCTGGCACCGCTATTCTTGAGATATCAGAGAACAACCGAATGGAAGCCCATATCGGCATGCCGCCGCAGTATGCTGAAGCAGCCAAAACGGGGGCACCAATTGAACTACGCGATGGTCGCCGCAATGTCATCAGTGGTGCTGCACTCCGCTCGGTCGTACCCGCCATTGAAGGCCAGACCCGTACCATGATGGTCACCTTCGACTTACCGTCCGGCACGGCCGCCCGCGGCGAACTTGTAACGGCTGTGGTCAGGGATTGGCAGGAAGCTGAAGGCTCATGGTTGCCGCTTCGCGCCCTATCGTCTGACGTGCGTGGGCTTTGGCGCGTCTACAAGATTGTGGACGGCCCTGATGGCCCGCAAGTGCGGTTTGAAAATGTCCAAATTCTCTATACAGACGACAATCGGGTCTTTGTCACCGGCACCATTTCAGATGGTGACCGCGTTATTGCCGACGGGATCGAGCGCCTGGCCCCAGGCCAACGGGTGACCATCCTGCCTTCCAATCCTGCGCCGCGCGGTTAAGGGAGGCGACAGATGAAAGGTTCCCTCTATAACCACCCGCGCGTGGTCTGGCTGATCCTCCTCTTGATCGTGATCGCCGGCTTCAACAGCTTTTATACCATGCCGCGCCTCGAAGACCCGCACATGCAGAGCCGGGTAATCCAGGTGACGACCTTCTATCCCGGCGCGGACGCCGAGCGGGTTGAGGCCGAAATTTCGGAAAAACTGGAGCGCAAGATGCGCGAAATTCCGGAAGTGAAAGAGGTCTGGAGCGTATCAAACCCAGGGGTTTCGCTGATTACGGTAGAGCTGGAAGACCGCGTCGATGACGCCAAACCCATCACCGCCCGCCTTCGCGACAAGGTCTCTGAGGTCACAGATCTGCCTGCAGGCGCCCTGGCACCCGATTTTTCCGATACCCGCATCTATGCCCACTCCGCCATCATGGCGCTGACATGGCATGCTGATGCACCAATCAATTATGCCATTCTTGGCCGCCATGCGCGCGAGATTGAAAGCCAGATCAGGAACCTGGCCGGTACCGATTTCGTGGATGTTCTGGGCCTGCCGCAGGAAGAAATCCGCGTCAGCATCGATGATGCGGAACTCGCGGCATACGGCCTGACCATGGAAGATGTCGCTGCCCGCATTCGCGGGTCCGATGCGCGCGGCGCCGCGGGCGTGGTGTCCGACGCCAAAAACCGCATGGTGGTGCAGGTCTCCGGCGCGCTCGACAGCCTTGACCGCATCCGCCGCATTCCGCTCGGGCTTGATGCATCGGGCGCGAGCCTCAGGCTCGGAGACGTGGCGATGGTAGAACGCGCATTCGAGAATCCGCCCAGCCGCCTGACCTATCTGGACGGCCACTATGGCGTGGTGATTGCAGCGCGCATGTTCGAAGACTACCGCATCGATGCCTGGTCCGAACAGCTGGGTACCCTTCTGGGCACATTTGAGGAAACCCTGCCCTCAAGTGTGCATCTGGAACGCATTTTCGACCAGCGCGTTTACGCTGACGAGCGCCTGCACGGTCTGATGGGTAATCTGGCGGAAGGCGCACTGGTGGTGCTACTCGTACTTCTGGTCTCCCTTGGTTGGCGCGCCTCGCTGGTATCCGCGTCTATCCTGCCTCTGACCCTGCTGGCATCCCTCGCCATCACGGACGCCATGGGCCTGAGGATCGAACAGGTCCTGGTTACTGGCCTAATCGTGGCGCTTGGGATCATGGTGGACAACGCCATCGTGATCACGGACGAGATCCAGCACCTGCGCCTCATGGGCGAGCGCCGATCAGTTGCGGTGGCCAAAACGGTACGCAAGCTTTGGCTACCTCTGATGGGGTCCACACTCACAACCATCATCGCCTTCATGCCGCTCGTGCTGATGCCGGGCAATGCGGGCGATTTCCTGATCGGTGTGCCTGCCGCAGTGATTGCGTCCTTGATCGCCTCCTATGTGATTGCCTTCACCATCATCTCGGCTGTCGCCGGGCGCGTGGTCGAAGGGCGGGCGCCAAATGCCGGGCCAATCAAGCGTGTCTGGTGGCGTGACGGCATTGAAGGGAAAGCCCTTTCCGTTCCCTTCCGCAAAAGCCTGGAATGGTCGGTAAAACGTCCTGTTCGCTCAATGGTCCTCGCAACAGCGATCCCCATGCTTGGCTTCCTCCTGGCAGGTCAACTGACAGAGCAGTTTTTCCCGACAAGCGACCGGAACCAGTTCCGGGTCGAGATTCAGATGCCGGCGCAGACATCCATTGAAGAGACCCGCCGTGTGGTTGAGCAGCTTGACCGGGACCTGCGCACCAACCCTGAAATCCAGACGACCCACTGGTTTATCGGCACGCGGGCCGCGAAATTCTATTACAGCATGATGGCCCGGAACGATGGCCTGGTGAATGCCGCGGAAGCTGTGGTCACGGTTGAGGATTTCGACCAGATCCCAGGCCTTATCCCGCGCCTTCAGGATGAACTGACGCTGTTGTTGCCGGAAGCCACGGTGCTGGTGCGCGAACTAGGCACCGGCCCACCGATTGCCGCCCCGCTTGAGGTCCGTATCCAGGGGCCGGATTTGGCCGTTCTCGAAAGCCTGGGCGAAGACATGCGCGCCATAATCAGCCGCCTGCCGAACGTGACCTTCACCAAAACCACGCTGAAGGCCGGTCGCCCCATGATCAACGTGAAGGCACGGGAGGACGATGTATCGGTTACCGGCCTGACGCTCAGCCAGGTGGAGGCCCAATTGCAGGCGCTCACCGGCGGCATCGTGGCAACCCATGTCATCGAGGAAACCCAGCAGGTACCGGTACGCCTGATCGCAGACCGTGCCAATTGGTCCAATATCAGCTCCATCGCCAACATGAGCCTGATCGGTCGGCCCGTCCAGGGCACAACATCCCGGGGGCTCACAGACCTGCCCGTTTCTGCCGTTGCAGACGTGGAGCTGACTACCAAGGTTGGTACGATCGAGCACCATGATGGCGTCCGCATGAACAAAGTTCAGGCCTACCTGGATTTTGGCGTGCTGCCTGATACAGCGTTCAAAGCGCTAAAGAAGACGCTTGAGAAGGAGCACCTTGAGATCCCAC
Organism: Kordiimonas sp. UBA4487; assembly: GCF_002389025.1. NCBI lineage: Bacteria > Pseudomonadati > Pseudomonadota > Alphaproteobacteria > Kordiimonadales > Kordiimonadaceae > Kordiimonas > Kordiimonas sp. UBA4487. The sequence goes on along the minus strand of NZ_DGNR01000002.1, from coordinate 74,706 downwards.
CGGGATACAAAATCGAATTCGGTGGCGAGTCGGAAAAACGCGATGAGGCCATGACCAAACTGTTCGGCACTGTGGGCTTGTTGATGGTGCTGATGTTGCTGGCCATTGTGCTGACCTTCAACAGTTTCCGCATGGCATTCGTAACTTTTGCCGCGGCGGTTCAGGCTGCCGGACTTGGCTTGTTTTCGCTTTGGTTCTTCAACTTCCCGCTCAGCTTCGTGGTGATCTTCGGCCTGATGGGCCTTGTGGGCCTCGCGATCAACGCTACAATCGTGATCCAGTCTGAGCTGAGAGGCAGGGAAGCGGCCCGCGCCGGCGACGCTGACGCAGTGGTTGAAGGTGTGATGAGCACCGGGCGACATATTGTTTCCACCACCATCACGACAGTGGGCGGCTTCACGCCGCTTATTCTGGCCGGCGGCGCCTTCTGGCCACCCTTTGCTGTGGCCATTGCAGGCGGTGCATTCCTGTCCATGATCGTGAGCTTCTATTTCGCCCCCGCGGCCTTCCTGTGGATCACGCGCTACAAGCCAGTGACAGCCCCAGGTGGAGAACCACAGGTTCCGGTGAGTGCGTCGACCGAGACCTGACGTTAAACAAGACGCACCAAACGGAAAAGGCCGGCCCAAATGGACCGGCCTTTTTCTATACTCAGGCAAGATTGCCCCGAAACCTATTCCAGAAGCGGCGCCATCAACGCGAGGGCCAGCGCCTGGTTATCATCATCTTCCATGGCTTCAACCACATGGCGGGCCAGATACATATCAGAATTGCCAAGCGCCCCTTCAAGAAGCGTCAATCGCACCAGGTCTCGCTCATACGCGCCCTGAAGCTCTCCCACTTCATTGAGTAGCTCGCGCATCTCTGCAGCGAAAATGCTCTGGTTAGAGCCAGCCCTTAGAGACGCCAGATATTGCGCTTTTTCGTCCACCGCGATGAAGAATTCAAGCCGAGACAGGGCAGTTTCCAAGTCGCCGCGTGCAGCCTCAATCACACCAACCTTCTTGGCAAAATCGACCAAGCCCATGGTGTTCCTGACACGCCCGCCATGCAAGAGAGCCAGTTCATAGCTTTCCTGAACGAATGCTTCATTCATGCCCGCTTCGAACATGCTGCGGGCGCGCTGGGCCGCGATGGTGGCACGGGATGAAATACCGACAACTGAGCTGAACAGCTCATCCGCTTCTGCAAGATAAGCGTTTCGGTCGCCTGGGCGCCCCATGCGGTCAGCGAGGATAGCCAGTTGCACCATGCCCTGATACCTTTGATCTGGAACCTCAATTGCACGCACTTTGGTTTCCAGACCGGCAATATCAACAGTGGCCAGGGCCTCACGCGGTGCCCGCGGCAACAGCGACAGCTCACGCCAAAAAGCTTTTACCTGGTTGGACATCTGCCCCAGAGCAACTCGAGCATCTGCCAGCTTTCCCGCTGAAATGGCTTCTTCCGAAATTTTTGCCAGCACAGCGTCACGAATACCGTCATTTTGTAATTCTTCAGCAAGCGCAAGCGCGCCTGCTCCGTCCCCGGCGCGTGCCAGGAGCGGTGCGATGACTGTAATTTTTTCCTGGGTTACCAATGTCAGGCGAACCGACCTTGCTTCATCCAGCGCCAGCATCAGGGTTTGGATCGCCTGATCCTTTTGCCCGGTTTCGATCATAGCGCGAGCCACACCGATCAACACCTTTGCGCGCTCGATCCCGAACTCTTCACCGATCACTGTCTGGAGCGCTGATGTGAAGGCACAGTCCCGCGTTGGCGCCTCAAGGCATGCCATGGTGTGCTCGTTCGGTCGGTGCTCAGTAGAAACAGAGTCATTCTGTGCCAGAGCTGGCATCGCAATTGCTGTCAGGAAGGTGGAAAAGAGCAGTTTCTTCATAAACGTTCCCCATTTATGCGTATCTGACTGACAATGTCGGCAAGCCTGGCGGCTGTTCCCTTGTCAAAGCACCCAGATACTGTTTCGGGTCGCCAATGTGCCTGAAAGGCACGGATGATAGATTCAGTGGCAGCGTCAAAACTTCCGGTGTGATTCAAAGGATATCCGACGATACCTAATTGTTTGTTAAGGTTACCAACTATATCGCCGGTGTCCCCACGCCGTGCGATAGCTTCGGTGTCGCTTCCATCGGCATCTGACCATAAACCAAACCCATTTTTGGCCAGCAGTTTCCAGGGAAACAGCTCGCCTGGATCGGTTTTTCTGTCAGGCGCGATATCGCTATGCCCGATGAAATGCGCCACGGGGATAGTATGCCTCTTTTTTAAGTCTGTTAGAAGGTCCAGCAGCGAAGAAATTTGCCGACCCGGAAATTCGCGGTAGCCAAACTCGTGTCCCGGGTTAACAAGCTCGATGCCAATGGAATAATGATTCAGGTTCTCGCGTCCCTGCCAGGATGACACGCCAGCATGCCACGCGCGCTTGTCGTCAGGCACCATGCGGAAAATACGGCCATCTTCTTCAATCAGATAATGGGCGGACACTTCGGCCTTTGGGTCACACAAGCGCTCCAGCGCCTCGGTCCCCGTCCGCATCCCGGTATAATGTATCACTACCATATCCGGGGATTGCCCACCGGGGCGCTCGTTCCAGTTTGGAGAAGGATGTTCGATGACCTTCATCATCTGTTCAGCCCTTCGCTTCCTCTGTTGCAGGCTTGATCTCCGCCACCGCCAGCGACTTGGCGCGCGCACTATTGCGGAGCGTAACAACCATCACACCCAATAGCGTCAGCGCTGCGCCCACGGCCATACGCCAGGTGAACTCCTCGCCCAGGATCAGGATGCCGCCGCCTACAGCAAAAACCGGCATCATCAGGAAGTATGGCGACACCACGGAAACTTCATATCTACGAAGCAGATAGTTCGCCCCACCATGGCCAATAACAGATGCCCCTATACCCGTGTAAACAACGGCAATCCAGGCCTTTGTGCCAGTGTTGGCAAGGGCCTCGAACTGCCCGGTTTCAAAGATTGATGACAGGACGGCAGACCCCAGAATGCCAGCCACACCCACCCAGGCCTGGGTGGTTACGGCGCGCACCTCCTTGAGCCGCCGCATCAATACAGCCGACACAGAATACATGAAGGCGGCAAACACGATGATCAGAAGCGCGTCCCAATAGGCGAATACATTTGGATCAAACCCCAGCACCAGAACTCCCGCGAAGCTGAGCGCAATACCAACCACCCGCTTCCAGCCAACGGTTTCATGCAAAACGATGATTGCCAGGATGGTAGAAAAGGGCACATTCAGCTGCGAAGCAATCGCCACCGCGCCAACACCGCCTGCGAGCTGCATGCCCATGAACACCGCACCAAAGTGGATGACCCCCAGGCTGACGGCAGCTATGGCCAGGTCTTTCATACGGCCCGGCACAATCTTCAGGAATGGCAGCAGAACGACCACGACCACAATGAAGCGGGTGGCATTAGCCACCAGGGGTGGCAGGTCCTCAACTGCCCATTTCACGGCGATGAAGTTCAGTCCCCAAACCAGGGTCACCAGAATGACCAACAGGATATCCCGGGTCCTCATGCGCGTTGCTCCGTGCGCGTCCCGGCACTGTTTCGCATGGCCTTGATCTTGTCGTAAGCCACGTTGATTTCCGCAGCCCGACGGGTTGCGACCGCAATGAAATCGTTCGGCACACCCGCTGCAATAAGGCGGTCAGGGTGGTTATCCCGCACCAGCTTGCGGTAGTGGGACTTCAGCGCCGCATCGTCAATGCCGGGGTCAACCCCCAACACGCTGTATGGACAATCCGGGTCCGCCCCGACATGCCGGTGCACCAGCGCCTCAATTTCCGCCTGCCGGTAGCCGAAGATCTTTGCTACAGCGCGGATATAATTGAGTTCATTGGGGTGTACTTCACCATCGGATTTCGCAATGAAAAACAGCGCCTCCAGAAGGTCGGCCAACACCGGGCGATTATCATGCATCAGACTGGCGATCTGCTTGGCGTAGGCATCGAAGCCGGTGGTGGACCGGCGCGCCATATCGAACACCCGGCCAACATTTGCCATTTCTTCGGGGGGCACACGGAACACCTGCTTGAAGGCGTCCACTTCCTCGCGGGTCACGCGCCCATCGGCCTTGGCCATTTTGGCAGCCAGCGCAATCACGCCAATGGTGAAGGTGATCTGTTTTGTGGCGTCAGGATCGGCCGTTCGGTTCGCGACGCCGGCGTCCACCGCGGCGCCTGCCGCAACGCCTAAAAGGGCCCCTATGGGCCCGCCCAAGGCCAGCCCAGCTGCAGCACCAATAATTTTACCCCAAATCGACATATCCGTTTGGTAGCATAGCCCCAAGCGCTATCCTACAGAAAACTAAGCCATTTTTTGCATGGCAGATATTCCCGGAATGATTGGTTGGATGTTGGGGAAAAAGGCAGTATATCTATGCGCCCAATGTAACAAGCCTGTCACAAATCGGCGTAAGGCAAGGCGGAAAAACAAGGAACTGTTTGGTATGGTTGATGTAGTAATTTCGGGAACGGGTCTGTATGTGCCGCCGCACAAAATCACCAACGAGGAACTCGTCAAGACGTTCAACGAATATGTTGACGATTTCAACGCCCGCAACAAGGCCGATATCGACGCCGGCCTGATCCCAGCCAAGCAGCATTCCAGTGCTGAGTTCATCGAGAAGGCTTCCGGCATCAAAGCCCGCCACCTGGTGGATGTTGAGGGCGTGATGGACCTCGACCGCATGATGTCCAAAATGCCGGAAGGCGGCCACGGCGACGACGAGCGCCCCTGCTTCCAGGCCCACATGGCGATTGAAGCAGCCAAGGAGGCTATAAAAAACGCCGGCCTGGAACCTGAAGACATTGACCAGATCATCTGTTCGGCCGCAGTAGTGCAGCGCTTCTTCCCGGCCATCGGGATCGAAGTACAGAAGCACCTGGGCACAAAGGGCAGTGCCCTTGATATGGTGATGGGCTGCTCCAGCGCCACTTACGGCCTGATCGCAGGCGTGAATGCCATCAAATCCGGCACCGCAAAGCGCGTGCTGATGGTGAACCCGGAAATCTTCTCCACCATGGTGAACTTCCGCGACCGCGACAGCCACTTTATCTTTGGCGATATCGCCTCAGCCGTTGTGCTTGAAGACGCGTCGGTTGCCAAGGGCGATGACCTCTGGAAAGTGACCGGCACCAAGGCCGAGACCCAGTTCTCCTCGAACATCCGTACACATTATGGCCCAATGACCCGCCTTGACGACGACAGCCTGCTACGCAAGGACATGTTCTTCATGCAGGAAGGCCGCAAGGTGTTCAAGGAACTGCTGCCACTGGTGACCGAGTTTATCTCCAGCCAGCTTGAGGATGCCGGCCTGAAAGTTGAAGACCTCAGCCGTATGTGGCTGCACCAGGCAAACATCAACATGAATATGTATGCCGCCAAGAAGCTGCTTGGCCGCGAACCGGAGGAGCACGAAGCCCCAACGGTGCTGGACCAGTATGGCAACACGGCAGGCGCGGGCTCCATCGTGGCCTTCCATGAAAACCACCGCGACATGAAAGTCGGCGACAAGGGCATCATCTGCTCCTTCGGCGCGGGCTATTCAATCGGCAGCCTGCTGGTGGAAAAGCTCTAGCCACCACATGGCTCTAGAATAAAGAAACGGCCCGCGATCAATGATCCGGGCCGTTTTTATTTGCCGTCACCCTTGCGTTATCCAGGCTTCACGCTCCCGCTGCCTGACACCTCAATCTGGTTCCTGCCTTCTTTTTGGGCTTCGCGCAGTGCCTTGTAGGCCGCGTCCAGTATGCTGTCCGGCAGTAGATCATCGCCGCGCGCTGTGGTTACACCGAAGCTGACTGTCAGGCTGATATCCTTCTTGCCATATTGGAATGGGTAGCCGGTTACGGCGTCCCGAACTCGGTGGGCAACCAGCTCTGCGCCCTCTTCCGACGTGCCAGGCAGCAAGAGCACAAATTCCTCACCGCCAAAGCGGCAGAATACATCTTGCGCCCGACGGCCTTCCATGACGCCATCGGCAAACTGCCTGAGGATAGCATCCCCCACCAGGTGTCCGTGCTTCAGGTTGATCCGCTTGAATTTATCAATATCCATCATGATCAACGAAACAGGCTCACTGAGACGGCGGGACCGCGCCAGCACTGTCTTGATCACCGTCATGAAGGCGCGCCTGTTCAGCGCGTGCGTCAGCGGGTCCATCATGGCCTGAATGCGAAGGTCCGCCTGAACCCGTTCTGCCGTTGAGACAATCATCGAAACCGTCAGCGCAAGCGCGAACAGCGTCCCTTCGATTTGCGTTATCGATGCAAGAGCCGATTGGTCACCCCCCGGCCCCGGAGCTGTCATCGACTGCAGAACGATACCGCGATACACATTGAAAGCAGCGTGGGCGAAAAATACGCCGGCAATGGTGCTTGTGCCGATGGTCTTGCGTTTGATGATGCCCTTATAAAGGCCGACCCGCCCACCAAGGGCCTGCACGACCGAAAGCGCAGCCCCGGTCGAAAAGACCGCCACAAAGAAAGAATACAGTGCCGCCCGGTTTTCCGGCGTGCCACCCTGCATCACGTTGTTCACCAGTATGATGATGGCAAAGACCATGATGAAGCCGGCGAGATACGTCAGACGCCGGGACCGTTCTTTCCAATAATCCGCTATGCCCAACCAGAACCACAGGTGCCCCATCAATATCAGGAGATCCCCAAGGAGAATCCCAAGCGGCTTGGATGGTCCCGCCGCCATCATGAAGATGACGACCCCCGCGGTTGCCATGCCCATGCCGACCGCAATCCGTCCCAAACCCGCAAAGCTGAAGTTCGCCACCCAATGTGCCGCCAGCACAAAGGTCGACACAGCCAAAATCAGGACTGTCACCAATGTCAATGACGATAGGTCTAGGGCCACATGATTCCCCCAATGTGATACCAGCTCGGGCAACACCTTATGCCATCAATACAAAAAATCAAATCCGCCTTTTCGGGGGTGGGTACTTTTCCGCCTGCGTGAGGCTTTTCAGATTCTTTTGGTTGACGACTTACTACAGCTGTAGTAATCAAACTTCTACACATGTAGTAGAAGGTCCGAGACATGACAGCGAACATTAAACTATCAGATCAACAATATCAGCTCGTCCAAGCACTCTGGAAGCTGGGCGAAGGCTCAGCCAAGGACGTGCAGGCGAAGCTGGATAATCTGGGCCTCGCACATACAACAGTCGGGACAATCTTGTCCCGACTGGAGAAAAAAGGCGTTCTGGCTTCGGAAACTCGGGGCCGTGAACGTGTCTACAGACCGCTGATCAGCGAAGGCGATGTGAAGCGGTCCATGGTTTCATCGCTGGTATCCACCCTGTTCAAGGGCGACAGCAAGGCTCTCCTCGCGCATCTGGTCAATGAAGGGGAAATCGAAAAAACCGAACTGGACCAAATCAAGCAGTTGATCGATGGGGAGAACAGCTGATGTTTGATCTTTTCTTTGACATGCCGGCCCTGACGCTGGTGTTGAAATTCATGGTTGCCAGCAGCGTCCTTCTTGGCGCGGTCTGGCTGATGGAAAAAACACGACTGCTGAACACGCCTGATCTTGCAGATATGGCCTGGAAGCTGGCCATTGCAGGATCATTCGTCGCGCTTTTGCCCATCGGGGACTGGATATCCAAACCCATCACCATTCAGCATGAAAAGACATCCGCCCTGGTTGAAGAATTCAACGAAGGGCGACCGCTCGCTGGCATGGTACCCATGATTGATCCCTTGCCACAGGATATACAAGGCGAACGCACGGCACTTCCTGCCCGCAGGCTGCCCCCATCTCAACAGGAAATGCTTGATCCTATAGTTGAGCAGCCGCAGGAACAGCAATTGCCTGCGACCAACCAACCGTTGCAGACAAGCCAGCGCGCCCTGCCGCGTCAAACAACCCTTTGGGACTTCCTTGGCACCCTGCGCACCAAGGAGCTGGCGGCCCTGACATGGGCCATGCTGGCGGGCGTTGCCCTGCTGCTGCTCCTCGGCGGGTATGCATTCGCTATCAAAGGCCTTGGCAGCCGCCTGCGGGTCCCGCCAGAGCACGATTCCAATAAAGCACTGCGGGCAATCTGTACCGCAGCGGGCATCAAGCATGTGCCTTACCTTAGCCGGTCAAGCGACATCAAAAGTCCGGTATGCCTGCCGCGGCGTGAAATCTGTTTGCCTGACTGGGCCTTTGACGACCTGCCGGAAAGCGAACTCAACAGCCTGCTGGCTCATGAGGTTGCACACATGGTGCGCCGCGACCCGCTTATGCTGATGATCATGCAGGCCTTGTCACGACTGTTTTTCTTTCAACCGCTATTCCTTCTGGCGCGCAAGCGGTTGTCTGACATCGCGGAACTTTCCGCTGATGAATGGGCAGCAACCCATTTGGCTGACGCTAAATCCGTTGCAGCCGCCCTCTACACCTGCGCCACAAAAATACATCAAACACGACAAATACAGTGGGGACTTGCAATGGCTGGTGACAAATCAATGTTAAAATTCAGGGTCGAACGCCTTATTGGCGCTACCGGCCAACCTTTCAGAAAATCCGGCATGGCGGCCAAAGGTGCCGTAGCCACAGGCCTTCTGGCCATCACGCTGGGATTGCCCAGCATCCAGTTTGCGGGCGCGCTTTCTGCCGAGATGCCGACATCCCTTATGGCAAGCAGCACAGCCCACCCTGACACACCACCAAGCCCGGCGGAAATCGAGGCCGAGATGCGGCGCGCTATTGAAGAAGCAAGGGCCAAGGTGGCTGAGCGGGCTCGTGTGATGGCAAAAGAAGCCAAGGAAACGGACCACCCGGACGCGCCAACTGAGGAACAGATCGCCGAAGAAATGCGCGTTGCCATTGCCCAGGCAGAGGCTCAAGTCTCGGAAGAAGCACGCCTGATTGCAGAAAGTGCAGACTCGTTCGGCTTTGAGATGTCTTCCCATGACGATGATGGCCACGTGCGTCGCCACATCACAGACGTAGACGGCAATGGCATGATGACCTGGAACGACGGCAAGCGCGAGATCAAGGTCCGCTGGGATGGCGATTTCACCCTGACAGATAACGACGAGGCCGTCGCGTCCATGGCAGAAGGCGCTATGCTGGACCTGCGCTCCAAATCCGGCGGCAAGACATACCGGGCACGCATTGAAAACCCGGACGGCAAGCTGGAAACCACCTTCTGGAAAAACGGCAAGAAAACCGGCTTCGACAAGGAAGGCGAAAAATGGCTGGCTGAAACCCTGCTGCTACTTGTTCGGGAAGTGGGCCTGAATGCCGAAGCCCGGATTACCCGCATCATGAACACCAAAGGCACCAGCGGCGTCGTGAAAGAGATCGAGCAGATCGACAGCGACTATGTTGCCCGCGTGTATGCGTCCCATCTGGTGAATATGGCCGACCTTTCCAGACGCGAGCTTAAAGACCTGGCCGACCGCTTTGCCAAAATGGACGGCGACTATGACATGCGCCTGGCCCTGTCACTGTTGCTTGATGAACCAGAGTTGGACAGAAGCGTGATGCCTAAGATCATGAAGGCCGCTCGCGCGATCGACAGCGACTATGAGCTTCGTCTGCTACTGACGCCTTACATCGCACGGTTCGGCGCTGACAACAAGACAATGGAAGACCTGATCGACGTCGCTCGTTCGATTGAAAGCGACTATGAAATGCGCCTCCTGCTGTCTTCGGCAGTCAGCGGTCAGTCGCTGAGCGATAACAATCTGGAGCGCCTTGCCAATGTGGCTGCGAGCGAGATGGAAAGCGACTATGAACTCCGCCTGCTGCTGAGCTCTTTCGTTGAGCAACTGGGCCAGTCACGCAAGGCGACAACCGTTGTTATCAAGGCAATCGCCAAGATCAGCAGCGACTATGAGAAACGCCTGGCGCTTGGCTCCGTTGTTTCCCACGGCGCGTTTGACAACCAGAACTGGCTGGCCGCAATTGAAACCGCTACCACAATCGATAGCGATTACGACAAGCGTCTGGTGCTAAGCGAAATCAAACCGCTGCTCCCTGAAGATAAGAAGATACAGGAAGCCTTCAGCAAAGCTGTCGCGGGCATCGATTCCGACTATGAGCGCAAGCTTCTGTCGACTGACGATACAAAGGTGGTGGCCGAAATCCGCGTGCGCGACCTGCCGTCAGGGAGCGAGACCAAGGTCTCGCCAACTGGCCGCAGCACTTGGGGCGTCAAGATAGCGACAAAGGTCACAGATTCCGACGACGCCCCTGCCGCATCCCAAAAGACAAAGGTCAGGGAAGTCACACCGAAGGCTGCGCTTGCCTTGGGCGCCACAGAGAAGATCAGATACAGTGACCACCTGTCGCGCTATGAAGACAGCATTAACCTGATCGAAGGCAAGAATTGCAAACGCAACTGCATCATCCGCCACCCTGCCTTTAGTGGCCTCAAGGAATATGATCTGCTGGCCATGATGCAGCACATGATTGATGGTGGCCTGAAAGCCCGCGGTGTTGAAGCTCCAGACTTCCGGGTAACCATAACGTCCATACAGCTTGATCATTCTATCTCTGCCCTGAACAGCCGTATCTCGTCAGCCGGACGCAAAGGTGCTCTTGGAGCTCCTAAGGGGGTCATGACAGCAATTGTTGAGTTTCAGGACCCTAACAGCGACCAATACCGTGCGATTAAGGTAGACACCATCAATAGCGGCTCTGACTATCGCGCTTATGGCCTAAACACTGACCAGTATTGGACCAGTGGCCTCAGCAAGCTTGCGGCCTACATGGCAGATGCTATTGCTGATCAATTGGCGGTACAGGCCGAATCGCAAGCTAGCATCTAGCCAGAAAAGTCCAGCACGGGCTATCAGGGCTCGCCAAACAGGTTTCCTCCCCTATATTTCATTTAGGGGAGGATTTTTTATGGCTCGTGTTCTCAAAATCACTGCCACCATCGCGCTATTGGTGCTTCTGGTTGGCTATGTCGGCTTGCGCCTGATCGCAGCACCCATGGCCGACCGCACCATGAACAAACAGGTCGCACACCGGCCCTATAGCTTGAATGCTGACGCCGCGGTCCTCCACCAGTCGCTTCTGGTAATGGACTGGCACGCGGATACGCTTCTATGGGAACGCGATCTGCTGGCCCACAATGATCAGGGTCATGTAGACCTGCGGCGCCTGCAGGCAGGCAATGTTGGCCTGCAGATGTTCACCACAGTCACAAAAACGCCGCGCGGCCAGAACCTGAGCACAAACGACGCTTCAAGCGACAACATCACCCTGCTTGCCATTGGCCAGGGTTGGCCGATCAGGACATGGGGCAGCCTGCTGGAGCGAGCGCTTTATCAGGCTGAAAAGCTTGATGGCGCCATCGAGCGTTCCCGCGGCGGCATGATGTGGGTGCGAACGCAAGCCGAGCTTCAGCAATATCTTGACGCCCGCGCTACACAATCGTCCGGCACGCCGCTTGGTGCCCTGTTGGGCACCGAAGGGGCCCATCCGCTGGAAGGGGACATTGCAAACATCGACCGGATGTACGATGCCGGCTTCCGCATGGTGGGCTTGGTGCACTTTTTCGACAACCAACTCGGCGGTTCCCTGCATGGCACGGGGAAAGGCGGCCTTACAGACTTTGGCAAGCAGGTGGTTGAACGCCTGGAAGAACGCGAAATTATCATTGACCTAGCCCATTCATCTGAGCAGGTCGCCTGGGATACGCTCAAGATTGCGACGCGCCCAGTGGTGGTTTCCCACACCGGCTTTCGCGGACACTGCAGTACCCCCCGCAATTTCCCGGACAACCTGATGCAGGCAATTGCCGGCAAAGGCGGCCTGATTGCTGTCGGCTTCTGGGACAAGGCGGCCTGCGGTGACACACCTGATGATATTGCTGCAAGCATCGCCTACGGCATTGACCTTATCGGCGCCGATCATGTGGTGCTGGGGTCCGATTGGGACGGCACGGTCAAGGCCATCACTGCCGCCGATACCGGGGCCATCACACAGGCCCTGATGAAACGTGGTGTTTCAGAAGATGTGATCCGCATGGTGATGGGCCAAAACAGTATTCGATTCCTGTCCGATTGGTTACCAAAAGGTCAATAAAATCAGCAATCTGGATAAAATTTTATCCATCTCTTCACAAAGGAAACGCCATCTGGCAATAAGGCCCCTGTAACCACAAAAAATCATCGGATTCGGTTCAGGAGTACTTTATGATCAGCAGCATTTCATCTGGCCCTGCCCTGCAGCTAAATACAGCGGGCATCGCACCACAAAAGAATGGTGGCGGCGCCAAGCTGGATCTCAATGACGTACCTCAGAGCAAGGTAAAACTTGAAGCGCCGCACACCATCAATGGTAAAGGCCTCAAGATCGACATCAAAGTCTAAGGGGTTAGGCATATGTCGGGGAAACGGCGCGGCTCATGGCCTGCGCCGTTTTCTTTTGCCATTCAAACTCTGCGGGTGCTCAGCTGCGTTTGCCTTTTTGTACCGCCAGTTCCAGCGCAGACAGGAAGCGGGAACGATCCTTTTGGGAAAAGCTTGCATTGAAGCCCCGATCCTCACCCATGTCCCGCAGCTGGGATTTGAGCTCGCGCATGGCCAGCGCCATGCCGATGTTATCTGTTGTAAACGGCTTGCCGTTATGGCCCAGAACCACTGCACCGGCTTCAATCAGCCGGGCGGCCAACTGGATATCGCCTGTGATGCAGATATCACCCGCTGCCGCATGCTCCACGATCCAGTCATCCGCGGCATCAAAAGCATCCCCCACGACCACTTTCTTGACATTGTCCCCCACAGGAAGACGCAGCCAGGCATTGGAGACCAGATGAACCCTCATGTCATGCCGGTAGGAAACCTTGAGCACCTCTTCCTTCACGGGACAGGCATCCGCATCCACAAATATTTCCATGCACTCTTACTCTCTGCATTGGGTAAAGCCACCGGTGCGAATTAGCATGTTTCGCCCCAGCAAAACAATGCTATGACACTATGAACAATAAGATATGGAAAGGTTTCTCCATGAAAAAGCTGATCACCACTGCCTTCGCCGCATGCATGGCGCTGACCTTATCCGCCGCTGCACAAGAGGAAAATTCCCAGCCTTCCCAGCAGGACCAAACGGTTAGATCCATACAATATTTGCTGAAGCGCGCAGAATTGGTGCGCATGCTGTCCGCGCAGCACCTGATCTATATCGACGACAACCGCGACAAAGACGAGTTGCATCTGATGGACGACGCCGCACAGGTTATGGCCTTCAGTCTGGTTTGCCAGGATCCGTCATTTGACCCGGCAACATTGAACAAGATTGCCGCAGAAAGCACGCTGCAAATTGCCCTGAAGGTTGAAGGGTCTCCGATTGAAGAGGCCATCACGGACGCGATGGGCGAGTTGCAGGGGAAAGACCGCATCACACTGATTGCCGATGTGTCATCAAATGTCTTGATGTTCAAGATCGGCCGTCGGCGCGGCTTGTTTGATGCACTGTTGACCGATTTTGGCACAGCCCGCTTCTGCAAAGGCATGGGCAGCAACATGCGTGCCCGTTATCAAGGACTGGCCACACACTTCAAAGAAATGCAGCCGGAAAAAAGTAGCAACGAACGCAATTGACAATCATTGGTTTTAATTTTACCCTTATTAGGTGAAGGAGTGGAGATGCAGTCCTGACGGTTGCAGCCTTCTGGGTTCCCGACACCCAGGCCCCGACCTTCCCTGGCACCATTTCAGCTCGAGGGGCCGCCCCGGCACCACTCTCTCCCAGAGTGGTGCCATTTTTATTTATATAGCTGCCAACATCGCTCTCGCATTGAACTGGTCTTTCAAGACCAGTATGCATAGGCAAAGCGAGGGACTGATGTATGAACAAATTTGAATTCTGGATTGACCGGGGTGGGACCTTTACAGACGTGGTGGCAAGCCACCCGGACGGCAGCCTTTCAAGTCATAAGTACCTGTCCGAAAACCCCGGTCAGTATGACGATGCCGCTGTCCATGCCATGCGCGATATCATGGGCGTGGACACAGATGCACCCTTCCCTGCCTCTGACGTTCGCGCCATCAAGATGGGTACAACGGTTGCGACCAACGCACTCCTTGAGCGTGACGGCGAGCCCACCCTGCTTCTGATCACAAAGGGGTTCAGGGATGCGCTTCTGATCGGCCAACAACACCGGGCGGACCTCTTCGCCCTAAAGCCCGAGCGCCCGGCCCCCCTTTACACAGATGTGGTGGAAGCCGATGAGCGCATGGCCGTCGACGGAAGCGTCATTACACCGTTTGACGAGACATCCTGCAAAGCAGCGCTCCAGAAGGCATATGATAAGGGGCTGCGCAGTGTGGCCATTGCCTTCATTCACGCCTACCGCTTCCCGGCCCACGAAATTGCAGCCAGCAAGATCGCGGAAGACATCGGCTTCACCCAGATATCGCTGAGCCACAAGGTCAGCCCACTGATGAAACTGGTATCGCGCGGCGACACCACGGTGGCGGATGCCTACCTGTCCCCCATTCTGAAGCGCTATGTGAATCAGGTTGATCAAGCCACAACCGGTTGCCCGCTTTATTTCATGCAGTCGAACGGCGGCCTCGCAGCAGCACACGCCTTTGAGGGCAAGGATGCAGTGCTTTCAGGCCCCGCAGGCGGCATTGTGGGCGCGGCCAAAACAGCCGAACGAGCAGGCTTCTCCAAACTGATCGGGTTCGACATGGGCGGCACCTCCACGGACGTCAGCCACTATGACGGCGCCTATGAACGCGTGTTCGATACGGTGGTGGCTGGCGTACGCATGACCGTACCGATGATGGATATCCACACCGTCGCAGCCGGTGGCGGCTCTATCTGCAGGTTTGAAGACGGACGCTTCCTTGTGGGCCCGGCTTCGGCGGGTGCCTTCCCGGGCCCCGCTGCCTATGGCCGAGGCGGCCCTATCACCATGACCGACTGTAACGTCATGCTGGGCAAGCTGTCGCCAGACCTGTTCCCAACCGTGTTCGGCGAAGACGGCAAATCACCCCTGGATAGAGCCGCGACTGAGGCAGGTTTCAAGTCCATCAAAAAGCAGATCAAGGCCGAAACAGGCGATAGCTTCAGCGTGCAAGAGATCGCAGAAGGTTTTCTGGCCGTCGGCGTGGAACATATGGCGCGCGCCATCAAACGCGTCTCAGTCGAACGCGGCCACGACATCAAGAAATACAGCCTGCTAACATTTGGCGGTGCTGGTGGTCAGCACGCCTGCCTTGTGGCAGATGCGCTGGGGATCGACCATGTGATCGTGCCACCCTTCTCAGGCGTTCTCTCAGCCCTTGGGATGGGACTTGCTGACCAAAGGGTGATCACCGACCAGGCACTTGAAAGCCCGCTTGAGGACCTGGACACCATAAACGCAGCGGCAGACCAGGTTCGCGCCTCGGCGCAAACGCGCCTGGCAGAACAGGGCATCAAGGAAAACGACCAGCAGGTAGCAGTCCGCGTCCGTTTGAAATACCAGGGCACCGACACCGCACTATCGGTTCCGCTGTCAGGCCGCGACGAAACCAAAGCCGCCTTTGAAGTGGCGCACAAAACCCAGTTCGGCTTCACGGAACCCGACCAAGCCATCTTTGTAGAAGCTGTTGAAGCGGAGGCCGTGGGCGGCGGGGCGGCAACCGCCTTGAACCTCACAGCAAACAGTGACAACACCAAGCCGGAAGGCAGCTACCGCTTCTTCAGTGAAGGCGAGATGCGTGACGCCGCCGTCTATCACCGCGAGCGCCTGAAGCCTGACCATGAAATCATGGGGCCGGCCGTTATTCTGGAAAACGGCGGCACCACGGTTCTTGAGCCAGGCTGGGCCGCAAGCCTCAAGGCTGATGACACCCTGCTGCTGCACCGTGCGGCAGAGCGCTCAAGGCGCGACATCGATACATCGAAGCCCGACCCGATCATGTTGGAGATTTTCAATAATCTCTTTATGTCGGTGGCCGAAGAAATGGGCGGTGTGCTGGCGAAAACAGCCCATTCGGTGAATGTGAAGGAACGGCTGGATTTCTCCTGCGCTGTCTTTGACAAGGCAGGCAACCTGATCGCCAACGCCCCCCACATGCCGGTGCATCTGGGCAGCATGGGCGAAAGCGTCACCAGCATCATTGAGGCGCGCAAGGGCACCATAAAGCCTGGCGATGTGTTCATGCTGAATGACCCCTTCGCCGGCGGTACGCATTTGCCGGACATCACGGTTATCACCCCGGTATTCTTTGAAGGTGACGCAGAGCCACATTTCTATGTTGCGTCGCGCGGCCACCACGCAGATATCGGTGGCATTTCGCCGGGATCCATGCCGCCAAATTCGAAAACGATTGACCAGGAAGGCATCCGTTTCAGCAATTTCAAGCTGGTATCAGAAGGCAGCTTCAACACGACGGATCTGAGAGACAGGCTCAGTGAAGGCCCATACCCGTCGCGCAATCTGGATCAGAATGTCGCGGACCTGAAAGCGCAGGTGGCCGCGAACGAACGCGGAGTGGCCCTGGTGCGCAAACTGGCCATCGATTTCGGACGAGATGTGGTGGACGCCTATATGGGCCACGTCCAGGATAACGCCGAGGAAGCCGTTCGCCGGGTGATTGACCGGCTGAAAGACGGCAGCTTCACCTACCCGATGGATTGCGGGGCACAGGTGTGTGTGCGCCTGTCCACTAACCGCAATGCCCGCACGGTAACGGTTGATTTCACGGGCACAAGCCCTGTTCAGGACAACAATTTCAATGCGCCTCTGGCTGTAACCAAAGCGGCGGTCCTCTATGTGTTCCGCACGCTGACAGGCGAAGACATTCCGCTGAATGCCGGTTGCCTGAAGCCAATCAACATGATTGTCCCTGAAGGTTCTATGCTGAACCCCACGCCGCCCGCGGCTGTGGTGGCCGGCAATGTGGAAACCAGCCAGGTGGTTACCAATGCCCTGTTTTTAGCGGCAGGCACCATGGCGGCGGCCCAGGGCACCATGAACAACCTGACCTTTGGCAACAGCCGGCATCAATATTATGAAACCATCGCAGGTGGTACGGGCGCCGGACCCACCTTTGACGGCACGGATGCGATCCAGTCACACATGACCAACAGCCGCCTGACCGACCCGGAAGTGATGGAGTGGCGCTATCCCGTGCGGGTCGAAACCTTTGGCATCCGGGGCGGCAGTGGCGGCGCTGGCGCTCACACGGGCGGCAATGGTGCCGTCCGGACCATCCGGTTTCTTGAAGACATGGAAGTGTCGATCCTGTCCGGCCACCGGTCAGACGGACCGCCCGGATTGAACGGCGGCGCACCAGGCAAGCCCGGGGCAACATTTGTCACCCGTAAGGATGGCAGCGAACAGACGTTGGCGGCGTCAGATGCGGCGGAGGTTAGCCCCGGCGACTGCGTCACAGTTGAAACACCGGGTGGTGGCGGATACGGCGCACCATAGGCACAAAAGCCCCCGCCTTGCACCATCCGGCAATACGTCCTATGCTGGCATCCATAAACCAAAGTGCCGGCTTGGGGCACATATGGTCACGCTCAGGGGGCGTGACAGACAGCAGGAGCAATAAACACAGCAGACGCCGCATCAAAGCGGCGCTTCAGTCTTTTTGGGGAAAGAGACTTGTCACGATAGTGGAGCATGAATTCGGAATCTACTTGGGAGATGAAGGGGAAAACCATGCGAACCACGAAACAAGCCGCCTTGGGGCTTATGTTGGCGGTAATTATGGGCGCACCAACACCCGCTGCATTCGCAGATGGGGATGAACATGACGGGCAGTGGCTGACTTCCAGATGCAAGGGCGCACGCCTTGCCTTTGCAGTGAAGCAAAAGCAGCTGGAAGGCTTCGTCAAAGTCAAATACGACATTCAACCAAATGGCCGGGTCACGAATATCCGGGTGGTCGAAAGCGACCCGCCTGGCGTGATGGACCGGTCTGTTACCAACGCGGTAAGGGGATGGCGCTACTTCGCCTATTTCAAGGACGGCGTTGAAGCCGGCCGTAAGGATGTAGAGCTGACCTTCACATTTGGCGGCAGCCCCGCCGATAAGGAAGCGACCTGCACCCACGTACCTTGGCCCGAGCAGACGACAGCAGAAGCGAAATAAGCCACCTAACCAGACGCGCCAGCAGCCCACCTTTTTGGTGGGCTGCTTGCATTCTGGCCCTGAAAAACACAATGTTGACAGCATGGCATCAATGTATACGTTATATTGTATCAGTATAAATATGGGGTATTCGGGGATGTTGAAGTCAGTATTTTCACGCGCACTTATTTCTATTGTAGCCATGTCTGTGTCGGCCTCCGCAATGGCCGACGAACCACAAAGGCCTTTGGACCCGATGTGGCAAAATTCTGCTTGCGTTAACCCGATGATGCCAAGGCTGGTGATCAAGAAACGTCTGACGGGCCATACCTCTGCTCTGTTTGACATCACAGACGACGGCAAAGTGAAAAACATCAGGATCACGGACAGCGAGCCAAAAGGCGCGATGGACGGCGCGGTGAAGCGGGCACTGAAGCGTTGGTCCTACTTCCTGTATTTTGAGGATGGCTATGCAGCACCCCGTAAGGATGTACCCATCACCTTCACTTTTGGCGAAGGCGGGGACGCAACCTGCACCCATATACCGCTGCCTGAACTGCCGTCCACCGCCGGCGATCCGGTCGATCCGTATGTCCAACTGAAACAATGCACCATGCTGGTGATGCAGCAGAAAGAGGCGCGCAAGGAAATTTCTGGTTCGGTTACCTTGCGCTACGACATCAGCAAGGATGGCAAAGTGGAAAACATCCAGGTGGTCAAGTCCACACCCGAAGGGGTGTTTGATGATAATGCCCAGAGAGCCCTTGCGCGCTGGAAATACCACGAATTCAAAATCGCGGGCGAGCCCATCGAAAGACCCGATATGCAGGTTGACTTCTTCTTTGGCGCCCTGCCCGACGGTGCTTCTGACAATCGCTGTGGATATGCCCCCTGGGATGCAACAAATGTTATAACCGCAATGGAATTCGAAGAAGAACGGCAGCAAAAACCAGGCGTGAAGGTAGGTCGCCCCAGCCCCTCTCACGGCAAGAATTGACAGCCGCATATAGTGCCCTATAGTCATTTTCTAGACTGTTGAGTTCCGTTTATATGGTTTAAACTGGCACACAACACCCTGGGGAGGGACAAAGGCATATGACTGCAGCTGCGACAGAGCGGCCAGCGGCGCGTCTGGAAGATATTCCAGGCGAACGCGGCCTACCGATAATTGGCCACACATTCGATATTATTCGTGATCCGGTTGCCTTCGGCGCCCGCATGCGCAGGGAATACGGGCCAGTTTACCGGACCAACAGTTTTTTCCGCGACAGCGTGACCTTGATTGGTCCTGAGGCAAACGAATTTGTCCTAATGGACAAAGGCAAGAATTTCTCCAGCGAAAAAGGCTGGTGGCCGTATATTGGCAAGCTGTTCCCGCGTGGCCTGATGCTGCTCGATTTCGCCGAACATCGTGCCCACCGCCACATCATGGCAGCAGCATTTAAAACTGAACCCATGAAGGGCTATCTGGAACGTCTGAATGACGCCATGCCACAACGGATCAAGGCCTGGGGCGAGGAAGGCCATTTTGAGTTTTACCCGGCCATCAAGAAACTGTCGCTCGATATGGCGACTACCGTGTTCCTGGGCCTGGAGCCTGGAGAAGACAGTAACCGTGTAAACAAGGCACTGACCGATATGGTCGCGGCCAGCATGGGGGTGGTGCGCGTTCCCATCCCCGGCACTAAAATGGCGCGCGGCATCCAGGGTCGCCGGTTCATGATCGACTTCCTAGGGTCCCTCATCCCGGAACGCCGGGGGAGTGATCAGACCGACATCTTCACTCAGCTCTGCAAAGCCCGGGATGATGATGGCAATACCTTCACCGATCAGGAAATTATCGATCATATGATCTTCCTGTGGATGGCAGCCCACGACACCATTACCAGTTCTGTGACCACACTGGTTTATGAGCTGGGGCGCCACACGGAGTGGCAGGACAAGCTGCGGGCGGAGATCCTGGCTCTTGGGCTGAATGATGGCCGCCTGCCCTATGAGAAAATGAATGATCTGACGCTGACGGAATATGCCTTCAAGGAAGCCCTGCGCCTGAACCCACCCGTGCCCGCCATGCCACGCGAGACAGTGCGCGAGGTTGAATTTAACGGCCACGTTATTCCCAAGGGCACTATTGTAGGCCTCAGCACCGTGACCACGCACCGCGACCCGGAAACCTGGCCGAACCCAGGAAAGTTCGACCCCATGCGGTTTTCAGCTGAAGGCGGCGTCAAGGAGCGGCACCGCTATGCCTGGGTGCCATTCGGCGGCGGCGCGCATATGTGCCTGGGATTGCATTTTGCCTATATGCAGGCAAAAGTAATCATGACGCATCTGCTGCCGAACTATGAGCTTATCCTGCCGGAAGGCTACAAAACCCGGTTCCAGATCATGCCACTGATCAAGCCGGTAGACGGCCTGCCAATTACACTGAAAGCGATACAATGAGCCAAAAGACATTTGATTATATTGTTGTTGGGGCGGGTTCCGCCGGGTGCGTAATGGCTGCACGCCTGAGTGAAAACAGCGCTGTGAAAGTGTTGTTGATTGAAGCCGGCAAAAAAGACAGTTCGATGGCCATTCACATGCCAGGCATGATTGCCAAGGTCGTGGCGCCGAATAAGCACAATTGGAATTACTGGACAGAAGCCCAGCCGCACCTGAATGGCCGGCGCCTCTTTTGGCCTCGCGGCAAAGTGCTTGGTGGCTCGTCATCCATCAATGGCCTTTTGTATGTACGCGGACACGCCCGCGACTATGACGAATGGGCGCAGATCGGCTGCAAGGGCTGGGCGTGGGATGATGTATTGCCCTACTTCAAGAAAGCTGAAGGCAGCGACCGCGGAGATGACGACCTGCATTCTTCAGAGGGTCCGCTGCTGACCACCCAGCATACATCGGATAGTCCGCTCAACGTCGGTTTCCTGAATGCAGCCAGTGAAATGGGCCTGCCCTTTACCGATGATTTCAATGGCCCAAACCAGGAAGGTGTGGGCTGGTACGACCAGACAATCCGCGACGGCCGTCGCCAGAGTGCTGCCAAAGCTTATCTGAGCACCGCGAAAGACCGCCCTAACCTGACGATCCTCACCGAAGCCCAGGTGCGCCACGTGATGCTGAAGGGCAAGAAGGCTGTGGGCATTGAAGTCAGCCGCAAGGGCAAAGTGGAACAGTGGCTCGCCGGACGCGAAGTCATTCTTTGTGGCGGCGCTATCAACAGCCCGCAGCTGCTGCAGCTTTCCGGCATCGGCGACCCTGAAGACATCCAGGCGGTCGGTTTGCCCGTCATGCATGAACTGAAGGGCGTTGGCAAGAATATGCAGGACCATCTGGACCTCACTGTATATGCCCACCTCAAGGCCCCGATCTCTTACCTTCGCTACAAAGCGCCTCACCGGGGCATTGCAGAGATGCTGAAATGGTTCTTGGGCAAACCGGGTGTGCTATCTGACTGCGTCACGCCTGTTGGTGCTTTCCTCAAGACAGATCCAGCGCTTGAGCGGCCGGACATCCAGTTCCACATCATGCTGGCCATGGCAGACGAACCGCATGGCTTTGCAGACCCACACGAGCACGGCTTCGGCATCCATATTTGCCAGTTGCGCCCCCACAGCCGCGGCACCATATCGCTTGCATCCAGCAACCCGCTCGAGCCTGCAAAAATTGACCCCAACTATCTGGCTGAAGCCGAGGACCTGCGGGTGATGCGGGAAGGTATCAAGGTCGTGCGCCGCCTGATGCGCCAGCCTGCTCTCGCCGACATGATCGACCGCGAGAAAAGCCCGTGGGACGGGATTGACCTGGATGACGATGCAGCTACGGATGGCGTCATTCGCGGCAAGGCAGAGACAATCTATCACCCTGTTGGCACCTGCGCCATGGGCCCAGCCGACAACGTCATGAGCGTGGTTGACCCGGAGTTGAAGGTGATAGGCCTTGAAGGCCTGCGTGTTGTGGACGCATCCGTGATGCCGCGCCTGATTGGCGGCAACACCAATGCACCCACCATCATGATCGCAGAAAAATGCGCTGACATGATCAAAAGCAATCACGCGATGGAACCGGCTTAAATCACCGACTTCATTTGATATCCGTCAAGGCTCCTGTCAAAATAGGGCCTATAGTTGTTTCGAGTTCGGAAAAATCATTTCGAAAAGGGAACGAAAATGAAGAAACACAAGCTTTACCTGGTAGCGGTTGACGGCAGCGAGTGGGGCAACAGAGCGGCCGACCACGCAATACAGACGGCCAAGCTGACCGGCGCCAAGGTCCAGTTGGTTACCGTGGTCCCCTGGTCAGGCTATCAGCCGCTGACAGTGGAGGAGATCGTCAATCGTCCGATTGAGAAAGAACATGAAGAGCAGCGGGCGCGTGAGGAAATTCTCGACCCCGTCCTGGCCAGGCACAAGGATTCTGGCGTGGAAATCAGCAGTGAACTCCACTGGGGCCACCCTGTGGAAGTCATCCGCAAACAGGCCAAGGAAGAAAAGGCCGGCCAGGTATTTATTGGTCGGCGCGGTCGGTCCCGCGTGGCCGATTTAATCCTGGGAAGCGTAGCCAACTCATTGGCCCATTCGCTGGGCGTGCCAATTGTTTTGGTGCCCTAAATTCTGCCCATGACCGGTTGGCTTTGCGCGAAGCGATTGCACGGGCGATCGCTTCCTCAAGCTTACCTGGTTCAACCGGCTTGCTTTGATAGCCGTCCATTCCAGCATTCAGGAACACCTCACGGTCCCCTTTCAGCGCGTGTGCTGTAAGCGCCAGTATTGGTGTCTTTCCGACAGGGCCAAGCAGCGACCTTATCAGGGATGTTGCCTCCAGCCCATCCATCACCGGCATGGCAATATCCATCAGGATAATATCGAATGGCGCTTTGACCTGCACAGCATTTACCGCCTCCTGCCCGTTGGAAACGACAGTCACATCGTGACCATCGTGTTCAAGCAGGGTCCGGAACAACTCCTGATTAACCGGATTGTCTTCAGCCAGAAGAATACGCCACTTCCGATATCCATGCCTGACGCCAACCTTGGCACCCTGGCCTCTCACAGCAACCGCATCCAAAGCCTCATGGACCGGAACAACCAGCGAGAATGTTGTGCCTTTTTCCAAGGCACTTTCGACCTTCACACTACCACCCAGCAATTCAAGAAGTTCCCGACACAGGAACAATCCAAGGCCTGTACGATTATAGAAACGACCATTATCTACAGTAGGCTTGCTGGGCTCAAACAACGTGCCGATCCGGTTATCCGGAATGCCGACACCGGTGTCTGATACTTGCAGCAACAATTCTGGCTGTTGCTCGCCTTGCCGGAACGCCACTTTCAGGCTGACGCCCCCTTTATGGGTGAACTTGAAGGCGTTATTGAGAAGCACAGCCAAAACCTGCTGCAGCTTTTGGTGGTCCACCATGACATGCTTGGGTACATCTGAAGCAACCTCGAGTATGGCCTGAAGCCCTTTCTGCGACCCTGTGGTCTCGAACATGCCCATCACATCCTGCAGCAGCAGCGGCAGGTCCGTGACCTCTTCCTCTAGCTGCACGCGACCGGCCTCCAGGTAGGACAAGTCGGTCAACTCGTTTACGAACGTCTGTAGCGACTGACCTGCACGAACCAGAAGATCGATATATTTCCGTTGTTCGGTTGTCAGCTTGGTGTCGCGCAAAAGCTCGGCAACCCCGAGCACGCCATTCACTGGCGTGCGTATCTGGTGTCCAACCATAGCAAGAAAGTTCAACCTTTCAGCTTCGGCCCTTTTCACCAGCTCTTCTTCTTCACTGGTCGCAGTGCCGCCTTGCGCGGCAAAGCCAGCACGCAGCGCAGGCAGATTTGTCTTGATCTGCAACAGGCAAAGCTGGTCCACAACTTCCTCGCGGACAGGCCTGAGAGAGTGAACATAATGCCGTGCTTCAAGGGGTTGAATTGTGATGTCTACTGGTTGAGAAGAAAGCGTCAAATCGCCGTCTGCCTGGGGAATGCTGGTGGCGATACCCATATTGATGGCATTGCGCACTTTTTCAATCAACGTAGGCGTGAAAATGGAAGGCAATAATTTATCGGCTTGCTGGTAGCAGGCAGTTTCACTGTCAATGCCCGTGGCTTGTACCATCCATCTGTTCCACAGCCGAATTTCAAGCTTCGGACCAATGACCACGAAACCAACATTCGCTACATTCACAATTTCCTGCAGCACGTATTTCTCCTCGACATCAACGGACGCCACACCAAGTCATGCGGCTTTCCACACTCTTTCCACCTCCCCATTTAAATTATTATATGCGGCCTTTGTTGCCACTTTCGGGCAACCATTGACCAGGTCGCCGCCGTTTCTTCTTTATTACTTCAGATTCCACTGAAGCTACTGTTCACCAATTTATTGGCCCAGCGTAATATTACATTTTACGCAATAGCCGACAGAAAGACAACCATTAGTATTTAAATTATTCTATTATAAATAGTATTAAAATTAAGTTTACTCCACCACTGGGCGCGCCCTTGCTCGTGCAGAAAATTAGTGCTTTAAATTCAGCCTGTTACCAAAAAACAGCGTAAAATCACTGGATTCAGGAATGATCAGCACTCGCAGAACTTTAGTTGCAGCCGGCCTCAATGGCGCCGTTGCCTCAGGCCTTGCTGCAGTGGGGGCGCATGCGCTGCCCGCCTCAACACCTGAGGCCGAAAAAGCCATGTTCGCAATGGCGACACAGTTTCATCTGTTTCATGCCCTCGCCCTTCTTGGGCTCGCGGCACTTTCCGCGTCTTCGGGAAATCTACCGCGCATTCATATTCCCGTCTGGCTGTTCCAAATCGGCATCCTGGCATTTTCAGGAAGCCTTTATGTACGCGTTTTATTGGGCCCCGGCAGCCTTGGCGTATTCCATTGGATCACGCCACTTGGCGGGCTTGCGCTGATTGCCGGCTGGCTTTCGCTTCTGGCCCTCAGGCCTAGCGACAAGACACAGGTTACTTAGCTGGAAGTTTCAGGATAACCGCCAGGCCGCCAAGCGATGCCTTTTCAAGGGCCGCGCTGCCGCCATAAAGCTCGACAATATCCCGTACAATGGCAAGACCAAGACCCGTTCCCGGCACGTGCTCATCCAGCCGCTGGCCGCGTTCGAACAACGCTTCCATTTCAGCTTCATCAACGCCGGGGCCATCGTCTTCGACACGAAACAGCATATAGGGCCGCCGTTGGTCTGTGGGTAATTTGTGGGCCGACACAGTGATGTGGCTGGTTGCCCACTTGCCAGCGTTATCGACAATATTGCCGACAACCTCGTCGAAATCCTCTTTCTCGCCGTCAAACTTGAGGTCCGCTTCGATGGCGACATCCACCTTCAGGCCTTTATCCTGGTTCAATCGTTCGATCGCACGCGCAATTTTTTCGGCCCGCTCCTGAACCGGCAGGCCCTGCCCGCTACCGCCGCCGGCAATACGCGCACGTTTCAAGTGGTGATCGATATGCTCACGGATGCTGCGTACCTGCACAGCGATGGCCTGTGCCTTGTCTGACGTGTCGTCATCAACTTCATTTTTGATTACACTAAGCGGGGTCTTCAGCGCATGAGCAAGGTTGCCCACATGTGTCCGCGCCCGCGACACCAGTTTCTCATTCTGGTCGATCAGCGCATTGACTTCCTGCGCCAGAGGCTTGAGGTCTTCCGGCCAGTCGCCCTCGATCCGAGAGGCCGCGCCACCGCGCACATCAACAAGCTTGCGCCTCAGGTTGCGAAGCGGCCTCAGGCCATAGGCGACCTGCAACACCAGCGCGAGAGAGACTGTCAGCATGATCAGCCCCAGCGCGCTCATCAGCAGCCAGTTGAAGCGTTGGATAGCCTCGCGCACCTCGGCAGTATCCGTTGCCACCTGATATCGGAAAATCCGGTCTGCTTCGGGCAGAATGATGTCGCGTTCCGCAATCCTCAGCGTCTGGCCGTCTGGTCCTTCGCCTTCATAACGCTTCAGGGAAAAGGTGCGCATATCCAGGTCGGGCTGCAGTTCATAATCCCACAGCGAGCGGGAACGGAACGGTGCCTCACCCGCTTCAGAAATCTGCCAGTACCAGCCTGAATAGGGTGCGGCAAATCGTTGGTCGAGAAGCGGCTGATTGAAACGCAACACACCTTCCGGCGAAATTTCGCTGATACCCACCATCGTATCGATCAGCAGTTCAAGCTTTTCGTCAACGTCAGACAGCACATAACTTCTGAAGGCATATGAAAGCAGCATGCCGCCAATCACGAGCGCTGCACCAGACCACAAGAGGGCCGACAGGAGAAGTCGCCCGGTGAGCGTACGCAGGAAATGGCGCACGCGCCCGTGGGCGGCACGTTCATCCTTTTCCTGAGCTGCGCCCGGTTCGTTCACACCTATTCCTCAACCCATTCCAGACGATAGCCAAGACCGCGCACGGTATGGATAAGGGGGACGTCCAGCTTTTTTCTGACCCGGTTCACAAACACTTCAATGGTGTTCGAATCCCGGTCGAAATCCTGGTCGTAGATATGCTCTGTCAGCTCGGTGCGAGACACCACCTTGCCTTCATGGTGCATCAGATAGCTCAGGAGCTTGAATTCCTGTGCCGTGAGCTTGACCGCACTGCCTGAGACCGATACCCGCCCGTTACGCGTATCCAGAATTACTGGCCCGCATTCCAGCTGCGGGCTGGTTTGCCCTGCCGAACGACGAATCAACGCCCGCAGGCGTGCAAGCAATTCTTCCATGATGAAGGGCTTGGTCAGATAGTCATCAGCGCCGGCATCCAGGCCTTCCACCTTTTCCGTCCAGCCATCGCGGGCTGTCAAAATCAGGACTGGCATAGCCTTGCCCGCCGCACGCCACTTCTTCAAGATGCTGGTGCCGTCCATAATCGGCAGGCCCAGGTCAAGAATCACCGCATCGTAGGGTTCCGTATCACCCAGGAAATGGCCATCTTCACCGTCTGCAGCGTGGTCAACCGAATAACCGGTATCGATCAGGCTGGACTTCATCTGGTCCGCAAGCGCCTGATCGTCTTCCACCACAAGAATTCGCATTTTTTTCTCCCCGCTTATCGTGTTGCGACTATTTCACCGGTTCGCGCATCGACAATTGCCACCATGACCTTGCCGTCCTTGCGCCGGATTCTAAGATCATATTGCCAGCCTCGATTCGTGCGCCTGAGCTTCTGCCCAACCACAACCCCCTGCAGTTTGGCCTCGGCAATACGCTTGATTTTAGCATAGGTCATCAGTTCGCCGCGTTTGATGGCCTGCAGGACATCATCATGTTCGTCGGCCGCTGATACACTGAAAACACCCGTTCCAGAGGGGAAGGGAAGCGTCAGTTGCACGGCTGACACGGCACCAAAAAAGAGCAGAATACAAATTACACGTTTCATAGAGTATACTTTTAAAATCACAGCGGTGAACGCATGATGAACCAGCTTTGACTAGCATCAAAGACAGAAATGAAACTTCAGGCCAAGCATAGAGTTTGAAAAATGCGAACGGAGGCAACCCCGATGAAGTCAATCCTGCTCCCCCTTACTGCTCACATTCAAGCTGCACCCCTTACCAAGGTTGCCAGCAACCTTGCCCTGCAGTTTCGGTCCAGCCTGACCGGGCTCTTCATCCGGCCCGACCCCCGCTCAGCTATCCCCTTCATGGGTGAAGGCCTCACTGCGGATATGATCCAGACCCTATGTGACAATGCAGAAAAGCAAGGCAAACAAGAGGCCGACAAAGCCGAGAGCGAATTCCGCGCAACAATTGACAAGCAGGGGCTGAAGTGGTTGGCAGAAGGCGACGCCAGCGACAGCGCCAAGGCCAGCTGGACAGTTCTTACCGGTGAAGTTAGTGACCATGTGGGGCGCCGCGCCCGTACGGCCGATATCGCAGTGTGCCTGCAACCGGACAGCGACAGTCCCGACAGCGAAGACATCTTCCACGACCTGATCTTCCGCTCGGGCAGATCTGTTCTTATGGTGCCGGGGTCTTTTGATGGCACCGTCGGCAAACACCTGATGATTGCCTGGAACGGCCGTGCCGAAGGGGCTCGCGCGGTGGCCGGGGCCCTGCCCATGCTCAGAGATGCCCAGAAAGTGACAATCGTTCAGGTTGGTGACATCGGCGAAGACCGCCCTTGTGCAGGTGCCATTGCCCACTATCTGGCCGAACATGCCGTCAAAGCAGAAACCAAACATGCAGACGCCGGCAGTTCATCGGTCGGTGAATGCCTTCTGGAAACTGCAGATACAATCGGTGCTGATACAATTGTGTTGGGGGCTTACTCCCATTCCAGGTGGCGCGAAATGGTGCTTGGCGGTGTAACCAAACATATAACCGCGAAAAGCCAACTGCCCGTATTCATGAGCCATTAGAAAAGGGTTGTATTGCCTTGACGCACGCCCTCGGCAGCAGTACCCCTGAAGAGGTCGCGCGCAGGAGCCTTGGATTGATTAACCCTTTTCGAATCCTACATGTTTTCCCGTCCTTCGAGGTTGGCGGGGCGCAGCGCCGCGTTGTCAGTCAGATCAACGCGAAGACAGGAAATTTCACGCATTCCGTGTTCGCGATGGACGGATGTTACGACGCCCTGTCGCTCATAAAGGATATCGGGCCCATCCCGGAGATGCCCCCTGCCGTCAAGAAGGCAAACATGGCCAGTTCCGTCAGAACCTGCCGCCGCCTATTGGCAGACTATGACCCGGACCTTCTCGTGACCTATAACTGGGGCTCGGTAGAATGGGCTTTGGCCAATCGCTTTGTCAGAATTTGCCCCAGCATCCACATTCAGGACGGCTTCGGGAAAGAAGAACAAAGCAAAGAATTGCCGCGCCGGCGCGTGATCCGGTCATTCGCCTATCGGGGCTGCGACGCTGTAATCGTTCCCTCGCATGCCCTTGAAACCGTTGCCCTTGAGAACTGGCACATCAAGCACGACAGGCTTCATTATGTGCCCAATGGCATTGATATTGACCGCTTTATCTGCCCGCCCGATCCGGTCCTGATGAAAAAGTTCGGGCTCACGCATGATGATCGCATCATCGGCACCGTCGCCGGACTGAGGCCCGAGAAAAACCTGACAAGGCTGATCGATACCTTCAGTAAAATTGCTGGCCTGTATCAGGGGGCTAAGCTGGTCATTGTTGGCAGTGGTAGCGAAGGCCCAGCCCTGAAGGCACATGCGGAAAAACTGGGCGTGGCTAACCGCGTGGTCTTCACCGGGGCGCTGGAAAATCCTGAAGCCATCATCCCGACATTTGAAATTTTCGCCCTGTCCTCTGACACGGAGCAAATGCCCCTGTCGGTGATTGAAGCAATGGCTTGCGGCCTCCCCATCGTGAGTACCGATGTTGGTGATATCAGGCAGATGGTTTGCGAAGAAAACCAGCGTTTCATTCAGGGCCGCGACAGCCGGGGCCTGGCGCAGTCGCTATCGGCTATGCTCGAGCGTCGCGATACCGGCCTCCGGATCGGCGCTGCAAACCAGCAGAAAGCCAAACAGGAATTTTCGGTAAAAGCCATGGTGGACCAGTATGAAGCTCTGTTCTGGGAAGCCGTCCGTGACTTTAAAATCTAGCCTGCTGGTAGCCTGGCACCATCGCCTCAATACTCTCCCGCACGCCTGAAAGCTCCGTCGCTTCCAGCGCCTTCGATAGCAGCCTGAGAACCCGCGGGATATGCCCCAGATAAATGGGTTTGCCATCCCGTTTGCTGAGGCGGACAAAAATCCCTGCAACCTTGGCGTGGCGCTGGGCGCCAAGAAGTGCCATATCGAGTTCAAGCGCCTTAACCTGCGCCGCAGACATGTCTTTTGTATAGTGCACCATCACCGCAGACCGCAGCTCATCCGACACATCGCGTCGGGCGTCCTCCACCAGGGACACCAGGTCATAGGCCGGCGCACCCAGAAGCGCATCCTGGTAATCCAGCAGCCCGCAGTGGCTGATATCTTCAAGGCCGCCAGTGATCATCAGGTTATCCACATGATAGTCCCGTAGCACCAGAGCATGTCGGGCTTCAGATACCCCTGCCAATGCATCCTGCCAGGCGGCCATATAGCCCCGCTTCTCGGCATCCGTTGGCGCACTACCGCGAAAAGCAGGGACAAACCAATCGACAAACAATTCTGCTTCCCGCAGGAGCGCTGTCATATCATAAGGCGGCAGGTCAATATCAACTGCACGCGGGTGGTCATGCAGGGCCTTAAGCACCTTTGTCGCCAGCAGGTAAAGGGGTTCGGCATCATGGCCGGCATTCAAAAGCCGGGTGAAAGTGGCGTCGCCCATATCTTCGATCAGGGCAAAGCCTGCGTCCAGGTCATGCCCCAGCGTATCTGCCACCCGCAGGCCCAGGTCGCGCAGGTGGGCCGTGATATCCAGATACGCCTTGAGGTTTTCATGTGCAGGCGGCGCGTCCATCAACATACAGCCGCCAGTTTCGCGGCGCAGGCGCGCATAGCTCCGGAACGAAGCATCGGGGGTTAGTGGCTCAACTTCGGCGTCCTGCCAGCCCTGATTTTTCAGGAAGACATCCCGCGCCCCCTGACGTTCCGGTGTGATAGAATGTGCCATTCGGCCCCCTACTCGCTCCCAAACATGCCTGCCCTTTCTGACGAAGGCCAAGCTTGATTTGGTCATACAACAGGGAACATCATTTGCGCAAACGGTCTGTTCATCGATATATCCGGCGGCAGGATATCCCGCCGCCGGACTTCTGTGACTATGCTGGCCTATAGACCAGCTTCAAAACCATGTCGCCAGTCATCTCGAACGGATATTCGCTGACCTCTTTAAATCCATACCGACGGTAGAAACCGCGCCCGATATGATTTTCCTTGAACACGTCAAGCTTGAGGGAGCCATATAAGCCAGCTGCGTGGTCCATCAGGGCACGCCCGTAGCCAAACCCTATATGGTCGGGATCCAGAAAAATGGCCCCAACTTCCACATCAGCTGGATCGCTTGAAATCAGTGAGATAAACCCGATGAGCGCGCCTTCATGTTCATATACCCAGGTTTCTGTGTTGGGCAGATAAACATCCCGCACCATGGCCCGAACGGTTTTGAGCGTCTCTTCTGTTAGAAAAGGATGAGCCAACTTATTGGCTTTGTACCAGACATCGATAACTGCATCGGTATCTTGCGTACGAAATTTTTTGATCATTGCTTTTATATCCCTGGCCGACCCGACATTGCGGGCACCGGCCTAACGTTTAATTATGAGATGGATACCCGAAAGGCCTGCACGAAATGACTTCGCACAATATCGTAGCGTTTCGGTTCAGGTGGCGGTGACACATCACCGCCCATAATCAACGGGACATAAAAGTCTCTAAAGTTAGTGATGCTTATCTTGTGACAGAAGGCGGTGCTTTACGCAAGCCTGACCGTCGTTCACCAAGCATCCAGGCCAGCCCAAGAAATGCGACCGCAATCGCGTCAACAAGGCAGGCCTTCAATATTGCGTCAGACTGAAAATCAGCGATGGCATACAGCAAAATAAAGCTAATCATGCTGAACAGCCCCGCCGCCATGGCCACTTTCCTGTAGATCGGCAGGAAAGCCGCCACAACCAGTAACCCACCAACAACACCAAACAACAAAGCCCGATGCTGCATCAGGAACAGCAGATCGGGCGAAGAAATGGAGACGCCGTAAAGCGTCTCCAGGTATTTCTGGCCAGCCGCGCCGGGAATGGGAGCCAGATTGACGAGGCCAACCAGAAAATACAGGGCTGTCGTGACACGTTTCTTCATGGTCATGCCGCTGTCAGGGCTGACATATCGATGATGCTATAGAGCAAGCCAACACCTAGGATTTCTGTTCCCAGGAACACAACCGGGATGATACCGGGGCGTTCAATCACCATGCTGACAATGCGCCCAAGCGCCATACCCGCCAGCATTACCATCACGGTCAACAGCACCCCGGGGGCAGCTGCGCCCAGCCAGGGGGCCTCAAACATCACCACTGCAACCGCCAGGCACATGCCGCCGTAGACGGCACGGATTTCATTGCGACCATCGGCTGTTTCAACCGGTACGCCAAAGAGCGCATATAACTTCTTGGGTGCGACAATCCCGTAGATGCCAATCGCAGCCCACACAAGGGCAACAAGAACAAGCTGAATGGACATGATTTCCTCCATCAAAGGTTTTGGTCATGTCCATAGGGTGCCGTGCGCGCCGCATGGTCTCAATTACGCGGCAGGTAATAAAATCGAAAAAAGTTGAATTTTCAGGCTACAGCCTCGCGCACCAGGCTTTCCATTATCGCGGCGCTGACAGCATCGGCAGGGTAAAAGGTCTCCAGTCGGATCTCACCAATCTGGGCATCGCGCGCCGTGCCCACTGTCACCAGTGTGGTCTCGAACCGGGCTTCCACGTCGCCGCGCTTCAGCACCAATGGCAGGTGGGCTGTCGGGCCCTCATCCACATGATCCAGCACCCGGTGGGGCGCGATACCGCCGGTGGCATCGAATTTCAGCTGTGTCTGCATATAGGTCATGATTTCCTGGATATTCGCGATTGCACTATTCAGGAAACGCGGGTCCATGATCATCTCCACCACCGACAGGCCCTTGAGGGTCACCAGATCAGGCCCCGGCGAGAAATGATTGACCATACGGCGTGCAGCATCGTTGGAAGCCACGATGGTCCAGTCTTCCCGCAGGATGACACTTGGGTTTGGCATCTGCCACTCAAGCATCCGTTCCGCGGCTTCCATCATGCGCCGGGCGGCGGGGTTTGTCTCTGCGTCATGTTTGACAGGGGCGAAACCGGCGGCGATCAACAGCGCGTTATGCTCCATCTGACCGAGGCCCATGGTGGCCACCAGCTGGTCAATGAGCTCCCGGCTCGCGCCGGTGCGGCCAGTTTCAACAAAGCTGAGGTGGCGCTGCGAAATATCCGCCTCGCACGCCAGGTCAAGCTGGCTCATGCCCGCCTGCTTGCGGAAATCCTTGATAAGTGCGCCAACTGAAGGCTTGTCCATGAATGTGCTCCCCTAAACCTGATGCAGCCATTTAAGCACAGCTTTTTGGGCGCGTCATCACTCAGCAGGCAGGGCCGGTGGTACTTTGCCCCACACAACCTCGTTACCTGGTTCAGGCGCAGACGGCACATTGAACGACAGGACAAGGGAAATTGCCGCCATGATGGCGCCAGCGATAAACACCAAGGCAGGTGAAATTGGCCACAGCACGGCACCAAAGACAGCCGGGATGACGACCGCAGCGATATGATTGATCGAGAAACTCACGCTGGACGTGGCCGCAATATCCCGACCATCCGCAATTTTCTGCAGGTAGCTTTTCTGCGCAATCGCGAACGAGAAGAACAGGTGGTCAAGCACATACAGGGCCGCCGCCCAGGCTGATGTTTCAACCATTGCATAGCCGCCAAACACCAGGATAAGGCCGATATATTCAAAGATCAGGGCCCTGCGCTCGCCAAAGCGGCTGATAAGCCCGCCAAGCTTGGGGGCGAACCAACTGGTGACGATATGGTTGATCAGATAAAGTCCCGTGATCTCAATGACGGAATAGTCGAACTTGGTGACCAGCAGGAACCCCGCGAACACCACAAAAATCTGGCGGCGTGCTCCGCCCATGAAGGTAAGCGCATAATAGAGCCAGTAGCGTTTCCTGAGCACCATATGCTTATGCTGAACCTCGTGGCCATCGATGCGCGGATACGCAAGCCAGATGAAAAGCGCAAGCGCCGCCGTAATGCCGCCGCCAATCATATAAAGCACGACATAGAAGTGCTGGCGCCCCTCATCGATCATGGGAGCAATCTCTGTGGTGGCAGGCACCGTTGTTGATGCGTCAATCAGTTCCTGACCGTGGCCCTGCAACTTCGGTTGGCTCATTTCATCGATCATCTCGGGCGCGAGCACAAAGATGGTGGCGAAAATCACACCATAGGCCAGAAGGGACCCGACTGATTTAGCCGACATCTGCCGCCCCAGGGCCCTTGGGGCAACTGCCTTGGGCAGCCACTGTAGCGACAGGGACATCTGGATGGTCTCAAAATAATGGAAGCCAACCGACATGATGATGGTGGTGAAATAGAGGCCATAGGTGGTTGGGAACAGCCCGGTAATCGCCACACCCAAGCCCAGGACCGCCAGCGACAGGACAGCAAAAACCTGTTCCCGAAGCGCCAGCAACACAAACACTGCGGTGAAAGCCAGGAAGCCCGGAATCTCCCGAAGGCTTTGCAGCATGCCGATTTCCGTGCCTGTGAAACCCGCCACTTCAACCGTGAAGTTATTGAGCAGCGTCATCCAGATGGAAAAGGCGAAAGGCGCCGCAGCCGCCATCAAAATCAGACACACCTCAGGGGTTCGCCAGGTGGTTTTTTCAACGGCTTGAGACATAGACAGCGCTTCCTTCAAACAGGCTTTTGGCCAAGAAAAAGCACAATATCCATTTATGAAACCTCTATCTATGGAAAATCTCGCATGGCTGAATTGCACGCGGTGCATGTATTAAATTTCAAACAATATGTAAAAAATACTAGACATTATGTATGACCAACCATACATACCTTACATCAAGCAGGCCCAGACCTGTGCCCATCGAGGCAAAAGCGAGGACAAGGAGCAGAAGATGCCGAAGCAGGAAAAAATCGCATGGATACTGGGGATCGGCAGCTTGCTGATTGCCAGCCACATGGCAATGGAGCTTTCAGGCCTGTTGCATGTTAAGGACGGGCTTGTCACCAGCCATGATGGGCTGATGCGCCTGTGCCTGAAGGTGATCATTGCTGGCATCATGTTCGAATCCATCGGCGAGTTTATCCGCCGCCGCCCCAGCGACGAAGTGGACATGGACGAACGCGACGAGGAAATCCGCGCCACGGCTGATCGCTTCGGTCTCTGGATTTTCGCAGCCCTGGTTACCAGCAGCATCTTCTCATTGACGGGCTGGCAGATGGCTGGCGTTACGTCTGTGGAAATCCCCACCATGGCGGCCAGCCTGATCCTGATGATGGTAACGTCAAACATTGGTCGGCATATCGCTGAAATCTACCACTACAGGATCGCCTGATGGCCAAGACGAAGCTGACCAACACCATCCGCACCGAACGGTTCATGGCAAATGAGATGACACAGGCGGACCTGGCGAAGCGGGTGGGCGTAACACGCCAGACCATCCTTGCGATTGAGGCCGGGCGCTATTCGCCCTCGCTTGAAGTGGCCTTCAAAATCGCCCGCATTTTCGGCAAACGGGTCGATGACATCTTCGATTACCCGGAAGACATAACAGAATGAAAAAGGGGGCCGACGCCCCCTTCCCCTTTATCCAGGCGCGTTAGCGTTAGCCGAAGTTGGGCTGGCGCTTTTGCATGAAGGCCATGACAGACTCGGCAAACTCGCCTGACATAAGCTGCTCGCCGAACAGCTTGCCTTCCTGCTCCATCCGCGCGCCAATCTCCGCGATGTCACCGCGCATCAACGCCTTGGTGCGCTGAACAGATTGCGGTGCCTTGTTCGCAAGTGCCACCGCTGCCTTTTCTGCGGCAGGCAGCAGCTCATCCGCCTTGAGGACGCGGGAATACATACCGATCTCAAGCCCTTCGCGCGCAGTCACCTTGCGGCCCAGCATCATAATCTCGGCGGCCCAGGCGTGTCCTACCCGGCGTGGCAGCAACAATGACGATCCGGCTTCCGGCACCAACGCCAAGTCCACGAACGGCGCGGTGATCACGGCCTCTTCCGCGGCATAAACAATGTCAGCGTGCAGCAGCATGGTCAGGCCCACACCTACCGCAATGCCGTTCACGGCCATGACAATTGGCTTCTTCGCCGTCAACAGGCACTGCAGGAACTGGGCAACCGGGGCGTCTGGCCCCATTTTCGGGTTATCGCGGAAATCCACGAGGTCATTGCCTGCCGTGAAGGCCTCGCCGGCACCGGTGAACAGCATGGCACGCACACTGTCGTCAGCTTCCGCAGCCTGCATGGCCTCAACCACCTTGGCGTACATGGCGTGCGTCAGGGCGTTCTTCTTATCCGGGCGGTTGAAGGTAACCTTTAGCACCCGGTCTTTGATTTCTGTGATGATATGATCTGTCATGGTTTCCTCGTCTCATTCCCGTCAGGCTGACTGTTTTTCATCCGGTTTGATCGTACCGATTTCAAATGCGTCGGATTTGGTGATCACAGTTTCCAGGAAGCGGGCGATGGTGGCCCGCTCCGCCTCTGTGAAACCGTCCAATAGATGGTCGTTGGTGGCATGGATCAGGGTGTGGCTTTCCCGCGCGATGGCACGGCCCTTTGGCAGCAACACCAGCTCAAAGCTACGGCGGTCCTGGGCACTGGGGCGCCGGGCGATCAGCTCTTTGTGTTCCATGCGGTCCACCAGTCCGGATGTCGCTGCATTCTTCAGCCCGATCGCTGCCGCCACCGCACTCATGGAAGCGCCCTCATTCTTTTCCAGATACAGCAATAGTGCATTCTGAGCGGCCGTGATGTCATGGCGCTCTGCCAATAGCCGGTCGGCCGCGCGGAACAAAGCCCGGTGGGCCATATGTATCAGGTGAAAAATCTTGGGCCTGCTCATCCCGCACATCCATATAGTTCGTATCCGAAGTATTTATTTCGTATCCGAAGTATAATGCTATTGCAAGCAGGAAATATCGCCCTGTCCCTGCCCCGATGTCGCCACAGAGTTGCGTGAGGCTTGTTTTAGCTGTTTAAATGATCCTGTCAGAATTTAGGGCCTCGCCCGGAATGAGAGACTTATGGGGGACTTCATGACCAACCGCATCTTTGCCGCGCTGATGGCCGGCGTTTCCACCGTCGCCACCGGCGCCACGGCCGACGATTTCTCTGTCGAGCCAGCCATTTCAAAAGTTGTTGTCTACCGAAATGGTGGCGCGACGGTTACCCGAACAGGCACCCTTCGCCTGCCCGCAGGACGCCACACGATCACAGCAGACAAATTGACGCGAACATTTGACGAGGAGCAGCTGACGGTCAGCTTCGACAGCAGCGCTGTGCGCCTCTACTCGTTGGATGTTGATACATCCTATTCGGTGACGCCCGGATCAGACCGGCAAGCCAGCCTTGAAGCGGAACTGGACAAGATAGACGCCAAGGACGCCGAACTGATTGCCGCAGAGCAAGCCAAGAACATGCAGCTCGCGTTCCTGCGCACGCTCAACCAAAACGGCGGCAAGGCCGATCAAGCCCTGCCCTTCTCGGACTGGCAGAATGCCCTGTCCTTCATTGGCGACAGTTCGGTGAAGGTGCTGGGGGAAATTGAAGAGATCAAAAGCAAGCGCAAGGCGCTGAACGACCAGCGCCTGAAGCTGCGCCGCGAGCTTGCGAATGCCGGCCCCAAGCGCACGGACTATAACAAAGCCACCTTCGAGGTGATGGTCCCAAAAGCGCAGGACGTCAGTTATGAGCTGTCTTATTTCGTCGAGGACGCAGAGTGGGAACTTGGGCTAGAAGGCGCGCTGGACACCGACGCCAAATCCCTGTCGTTATGGTCTCGCGCCATCGTCTCGCAGGAAACCGGTGAAGACTGGACAGATGTCTCCCTGGCGCTTTCCAATAACGAACCAAGCGATGACTTGGGTGAGATTAGCCAACATCCGCGCATCCTGTCGCTGTTGGACCCGGAAGAAGTAGAACGAAAATCAGGCGGCCCATTCCTTGAGGCCCGCCGTACGCCAGCGCCCGACCAGCGAGGGTCCGCTGAAGGTGACTTCCGGCTGGAAGAAATCGTGGTCGCAACCGAACCTCGCGCCCAGTCTTTCACCAGCACCTTCGATCGTCTTTATGAAGTATCTGGCACTGTCAGCATTCCATCCACTGACGAAGCTGAATATGTCGATCTATCGGATGTAACCTCTCCGGTCTCTCTCGTTGTGCGCGCCAATCCATCCGTGAATACAACCGCTTATCTGTTTGCAGATACGGAACTGACAGACTTTGAAAGCCTGCGTAACGTCTCGCCCAAATTGCGTCGGGACGGCCATTATGTGGGCATGGGCTACTGGCCCAATCTGGAAGCCGACACAAAGCTGAAGCTGCCTTACGGCGCCGACAATGCCATCAGCATTGAGTATACCGAGCAAGCACCCGAGGACGGCGACAGCGGCCTGTTCGGCAGCAAGAAGGTGGAAGAAAAGCGCTATGTGATCAGCGTGACCAACAACCACACCAGCCCCATGACGGTGGAGATTTTTGACCAGGTGCCCGTGTCCGGCCATGAAGACGTCAAGGTCAGGACACTGTCGGACGCGACGAAGCCTACTGAAACAGACATGGACGACAAGCAGGGCCTGATGATGTGGCGCAAGACCATGGCGCCGGGCGAGGTGTGGAAGATCAACCACAGCTACAGGGTTACCTATCCGTCTGACATGATGCTGGTTGGCCAGTGAAAAAATCTTTGCCGCTGGCGCTTTTCCCCGCTATGAAAGGCGCCAGCAAACGAACGTGAGTACCCTGCCGATGAACAAAGCCGCCTAAAACACCAAGCCCTGCGATACAGCCGGAACGGGCCACCTATATCTGCCATTTTGCAGCAAGGCTTTGTTATGCATACAAAAATCAATCACCCTAATCCGGGCCAGCGCTATCCGCTTGCCCATACCGACCGTGTTGTCTTCCTCAAAAACGTCGTTTCCGGCGCGAATATCGAGGTGGGCGACTATAGCTATTATGACGACCCGAAGGCCCCGGAGGCCTTTCAGGAAAACAATGTTCTGTACCATTATGATTTTGTCGGCGACCGGCTGACCATCGGGCGCTTCTGCGCGCTGGCCACCGGCACCAAATTCATCATGAATGGGGCCAACCACCGGATGGACGGGCCGTCCACCTTCCCCTTCCCCATCTTCGGGGCTGACTGGGCGGATCATATGCCGATGCTGGCAGACCTGCCAACGCGCGGTGACACGGTCGTGGGCCACGATGTGTGGTTCGGGTTTGAAAGCCTGGTCATGCCCGGGGTCACCATTGGGCATGGCGCCATCATCGCCGCCCGGTCGGTGGTGACAGAGGATGTACCCCCGTTCGCCATTGTCGGCGGCAATCCGGCCCGTGTGATACGGCAGCGTTTTGACGAGGCAACGATTGATCGCCTTCTCAGGGTTGCCTGGTGGGACTGGCCAATTGAGAAAATCAGCCAGCACATCCCTGCCATCATGGCTGGCGACGCGGCGGCGCTTGAGCGCGCTTAGGAAACCAGTTTCAGCGAACCTGCGGTCACACGGCCTTTGGGCCCGTCCTGCAGCTCAAAAGACAGGCGCTGTTCTTCCTGAAGCTCATAAAGCCCGGCTTCCTTGACCGCGGAAATATGCACAAACACATCGTCCCCGCCTTCGTCGGGGGCGATAAAGCCAAAGCCTTTGGCTTTGTTAAACCATTTTACCGTACCTGTGCTCACGCTGTCCTCTTATCGTCAAACTGGCCTGAAACTGGGTTAATTCACCATTTTCGCCCCAGCTGCGTCAATAGTCATTCTTGTCGCGAAGGGAAATTCATCGCGCACGCGTACAATGAAATACAGAGCATCTCTCTGTATCCTCTAGACCTCCCTGAGCGCCAATAGGCGTGACCTCCTCTGTGCCCTTTCAGCCCCACCCCTTCGGGACCCTGAAAGGGCCTTTTTTTGGAAAATAAATCTTTTTTAAAAAAACGCATCGTCTTGACCTACATCAAGTAGTAGGCCACTGCGCAGGCGTATACAGAATGTGCCTTCAATGATTGGCGGAGTTGAAAAGCTCCAGACAGGTCAGGGCATGTGATGCAACAGCCAAACCATCTCTCCCGCTGCTGTATCACACTGTTCGGCAGGTTCGCGGTTACAGAATTGCTTCCCTTTGTAGCAGCGCGCCCCGACACAGCCTGACAGGTTTACCAATCACGGGGCGACGACGATATTGGTGTCGGGTTAATCGCTTCCCGCTTCAAACCTACCGCACCAATGGACATCGTCACCCTTTGAAGGTGGGTATCAAGGATATCCTCTTTTGTTCCAGATTGAGCCTGTCCCGGCTGTCCCGCCGGCGGCAGGCTCAGACTTTTCATCGCCCACCGAAATCTGGTTTCGCGCCTCCCACCTGCAGGTCTTTATAGGCCCCTCGCGTTCGCACAAGAACGGCCTCATCATCATGCGCCCCGAAGGCTATGAATGTCCCTGCGCGCAGGGGGGCAAATACCCGCACATAATGACCAATCGTGAAATGCCCACACAACCATTTAACACTCACAAGATATAAAAAACCTCGCTAAGCTTTACTCGTTTAGTTACATTTTTAGCACTTATAACTTGCAACCATACGGGGGAGGTATCGATGGCAAGCTTCAAACGCGCGCTTGTGCTGTCCGGCGGCAATGTAAAAGGCGCCTATCAGGCCGGCGCAATCAAGGCAGTTCTGAACCACACATTTGCGGACGGGTCGATGTTCACACCCGAAGCCATTTATGGCGTATCGGTGGGCTCAATGAACGGGGGGTTCCTGGCCGACCGCGCAGGCGCCGCCGTCCTGGCGGGCAAACAGCCTGACTGGCCGGAAATCGGCAATGAAATTGAAGCCTTCTGGCGCGACAACATCACCAGCTTCGGCTCCATCGGCAAGAAACGCGGCACCCTTGAACTGGTTGGCGACGTTCTGTTTGGCAAGTTTGACGGCCTCACCACCATGGACGGCGCAGCTGACCTTGCCAGGGCCAACATCCGGCCCGACAACCTGCGCGCCAGCCCGGCCTATTATGCCTGTGGTGTCACCAATATGGCGACAGGTGATTTCTTCGAGGCCAGCGTTGAAACCTTCGGCGACGATATTCTTGACTATGTCATCGCTTCCACCCGTGAGCCGGTCACGATGCCACTGATGTGGATCAATGACATGCCCATGGCGGACGGCGGCATCAGGAACATCGCACCCCTCAAACCAGCCATCAAGCGCGGCGCAGACCAGATGGCTATCATCGCCATGAAGCCTGAGCAGATGACGCCCGACTATGCCAGAAAGAACTTCAGAAACATCCTGAAGCTTCTGAAGCGCACCATCGGCACGCTGACAAGCGAGGTGATGAACAATGACCTGAATGAAGTGCGCAAGATCAACCACGCCTGTAAAATTGGCGGCCAGGAAATCGCATCCGGCAAGCGCATCATCGAATTCGTTGAGATCAGGCCCGAAGACCGGCTGCCGATCGATGTGACCGATTTTGACTCAGGCGACATCCAGGCCCTGATCAAGATGGGCGAAGAAGAAGCCAAGAAGCAACTGGCTAAAGGCTGGCTCACTGGCGAAGACTAACCTGTCACCCAGCCGTCGCAGCCTTCCTGCGGCGGCTATCCGCCCTGATATTCGTGCAACAGTTCCTTGAGCCTTGCCAACAACTCTTTACGCTGCTGGTCTGACTTCACAGCTTCAAGCTGCCGCCTCAGGTCCAGCGTCAATGCTGCCAGGTCGTTGTGCCAGTCAGGCTTTTCCACCGCTGCAGGATCAAGCCGCCTGATCACTCGGTTCAGCTTCGGCACTTCCTTGCCGTCCTCAAGGGTATAGTCATCATCCAGTTGCGGGACGATAAGCTGGTCGTCCGGGATGCCCGATTCAACGAGCGCCGCCCTCATGGCCTCCAGCGACTGGGCGGAACCGTGACAAAGGAAAATATTCCGCCTGACCGGCAACCGTTCCTTCACCCATTCCATCAGCCCATTATGGTCGGCGTGCCCGGAATAGGTATCGATAGTGCGGATATTGGCCCGAACCTCAATTTCCTCTCCCTGTATTTTCACACGCTTCTTACCCTGCTCCAGAAGGCGACCGAGCGTGCCCTCTGCCTGATAGCCAACCAGCAGGACCGTAGACTGCGGGCGCCACAAATGGTCTTTCAGATGGTGCCGAATACGACCGGCATCACACATGCCGGATGCTGCAAGAATGATCATGTTCCCTTTGAAGCGGGCTATGGATTTGCTCTCCTCCACAGTTTCGGTGAAATGGAAACTGCTGTGGTTGAAGAGCGAGCCGCTGCAGTCAACATCTTCAAGGCTGCATGCATGATCCGCAAACACAGAGGTAACCCGGATGGCAAGCGGTGAATCAAGGAACACAGGCACACACGGTATGTCGCCACTTTTCAACAGAAAGGCGATGTCCAGCAGCAGTTCCTGGGTGCGTTCCACAGCAAAAGCCGGGATCACCAGTGCACCACCGCCTTTCAGCGCCTCGTTGATTTCGTGCGCCAGAAGGGCGCGGCGTTCCTTGGGCGCCAGGTCTGCGCGCTCACGTCCGCCGTAGGTGGACTCCATAAACAGGTAATCCAGCCCGCTGGGCGCTTCGGGGTCAGGGTGGAACAGCTTGTGATCCGGCCCAATGTCGCCGGAAAACAGCATCCGTTCGGTGCGCCCCTCTTCGTGCGTTACTTCGAGCTCAACCGATGCCGCGCCAAGGATATGGCCCGCGTTCCAGAAGCGCGCGCGCACACCATCCAGTTCGCACCATGCTTCATAATCAACCGCACGTATTTGCCCAAGGCAGGCTTCGACGTCTTCGCCGGTATAGATGGGCTCGACTTCGTCCCTGCCCCGCTGCCGGTTGCGACGATTAAGGCGGGAGACTTCCATTTCCTGAATATGGGCGCTATCGGGCAGCATGTAGGTAAGCAGGTCGCGGGAACCCGACGTGGTATAGATAGGGCCTGTAAAACCGTATTTGGTCAGCTTCGGCAGCATGCCCGCGTGATCTGTGTGCGCATGTGTCAGCAGCACAAAATCGATCTCCGCCGGATTGAAGGGGAAGTCGCCATAGTTCAGTTCCTTCACCGACTTCGGCCCCTGGAACATGCCGCAATCCACCAGGAACTGAGTGTCCCTGAACCGAACCCAATAGCAGGAACCCGTTACGGTGCCCGCGGCACCGCAAAATTTTACCTTCAGGGTCATGCGCTGACCTCCCGCGTTAAAGCCTTGGCCAGAAGCGGCGCAAGGGAAATGGCATTTGTGGTGTGCAGGATGCCGTCGCAAGACCGCACCCGGGCGATACCGGCTTCCTTCAGGTGGCCGAGGTCTTTTTCGCCGCACACAGCATGAACGGCCATGGCTTCCACACGGGAAGCCCCCGCGTCCACTAGAAGACGCGCACAGGCCTGCATGGTCGCGCCGCTTGAAATCAGGTCATCAATGATAACCGCAGGCCGCCCTTTGGCCTGGTCGGCGTCCGGCAGGCAGACCTGCACATCCCGGTCCCCGAAGCGTTCCTTGGTGGCGACGATAAACTCCAGGCCGGAAGCCTGCGCCGCAGCCGCAACCCACTGGCGTGATTCACCGTCAGGGCCAACCAGCACAGCATCCTTGAGCGTGTCATCTGCGGTCACGGCCTCCCCGATCAGCGCTGCGGCGGAAAGCGCATCCGCCTCCCGGCCTGGGAAAACCTCCGCCAGCGTGGACACACGGTGCAGATGGGGATCAACGGTTATGATGCGATCAAAAGACGGCCCCAGAAGCGGCCCCAGAAGCTTCTGTGTAACCGCTTCGCCTTCATGAAAAGCCTTGTCCTGCCGCATATAGCAAAGGTAGGGGCACACCAGCACAACCCGCGCCGCGCCACCTTCGCGCAGCGCCTGGGCGGCCTGCAAAATATGGATCAGCTTGTCATTCGGGTGGTCAAGGCTCGCGTAGATG
This sequence comes from Kordiimonas sp. UBA4487, assembly GCF_002389025.1. Taxonomy (NCBI): domain Bacteria; kingdom Pseudomonadati; phylum Pseudomonadota; class Alphaproteobacteria; order Kordiimonadales; family Kordiimonadaceae; genus Kordiimonas; species Kordiimonas sp. UBA4487. Next base: position 30,997 of record NZ_DGNR01000002.1, on the reverse strand, counting down.
ATGGCCGTGCCCCGCACCGGGGTCACTCGCAACAGGCTCTCCCCATCTGGGAAGGTGTGGATGTTTATATTGTGCGTCTCAAGCCCCAGCTTTACGGCAAGCAAACCTGCGGGCCGGTCCTGGCCTGGGTAGACATGCAGGGATGCGGCCATCATGCGTCGTCCCCAATGGTGTAACCATCGCCTTCCTCCGCAAATTTCAGGGCAAAGCCGAAGTCGGATTCGAAGCAGGCGTGGATGCGGTAAAGCGGTTCACCCATCTCCACAGGGTCACCCACTTTCTTGAACAGGTCGATCCCGGCGCCGCAATCCATCGGCGCACCCGCCAGCCTTGCCAACCGGGCGATGCGGAAGCAGTCGATCCCTGTCACCTTGCCCGGCCCGGACGCCAGGATGTCATGGGTCAATTCGCCGGTGCAAGGAACATCCGTTTTCCGGCCCTGCGCATCAATGATACGGTTCATCGACTTCAGCGCCTCTCCGTTTTCCAGAAGCTGACGCGCCCGAGCATAGCCGGACCCGCCCCTGAGTGCAGGATCATTTTCCAGCAGTGCGCCCGCGAGCTGCAGTGACTTTTCGCGCAAGTCAGCTGGCGCATCGGGGGTGTTCTCCAGCACGGCCATCACATCGCGGGCTTCAAGAACAGGGCCGATGCCGCGTCCAATGGGCTGGCTGCCATCGGTGGTAACCACCTCAACATGCAGCCCCACTTCATGGCCCACATATTCAAACAGTTTCCTCAAGCGCATGGCGTCGCCGTGACTTTTTACCTTGGCTGTCGGTCCGATCGGGATATCAATCACAAGGTGCGTGGACCCCGCAGCCATCTTCTTCGACATGATGGACGCCACCATCTGTTCGCGCGTATCGATCGCAAGCGGGCGCTCGACGGAGATCATCACGTCATCGGCGGGCGACAGATTCACATGACCACCCCAAACCAGGCAGCCGCCGCATTCATCCACCACCTGCTGCATTTCATGCATCGAAAGGTCCACCCGCGCCAGCACCTCCATGGTATCGGCTGTGCCAGCAGGTGACGTGATCGCGCGCGACGAGGATTTCGGGATTGGCAGGCCGTGGGCGGCCACAATGGGCACCACAATCATCGACGTACGGTTACCGGGGATACCGCCAATACAGTGTTTGTCCACCACCACAGGCGCCCGCCAGGTCAGCTTGTTGCCCACTTTGGCCATGGCTTTTGTAAGCGCCAGCATCTCTGCAGTTGTCATGAAACCCGCGCAGGCCACAAGGAAGGCTGCGATTTCCATTTCGGAACAGCGCCTGCCCGCAATGTCGGAAACCACTTCCTCAAGCTGGTGAGCTTCGAGCGTATGGCCCAATATCTTCTTGCGGATATGGTCAAGGCTGCGCGGCTGTTCAGCTGGTGCAATCGCGGTCATGGCCCCTTCCGGCATGCCAAGACGGCCAAACGCCTGTTCCGAAAGGCCAAGCTCATCTTCGCCCACGATAGAAAGATCATCCACCACCATCAGGCTAGCCAGCAACGTCTGACCGTCATGCACCACTTTGATCTTGTTGAATGCCTGAAATTCTTCCGGACGATAGATGCTACACGTCCGGGCTATGAACGCCACATTGGCCCCATAGGTATCAATCGCAATACGCCTGAGCTTCAGCATAAAATCCCCTCATCAACACGCTTGATCGTACCCCGGCAGCAGCTTGGCAGCCTTGATAAGCGTCAAGTGAAGGGAAATCATGCCACTGTATCGCGGCACACCCAAGGAAAAGTGGAAGGCCTTCCCGCGGGAAGGCCTTAGCGGATATCAGGATTGACCACTGGCCGCAAAATTGTGGCGATAGGCCTCTATATCACTTGCGGTAAAGGGCACGCCGTCAAACGCCATCCGTCCAGGGTCTTCATTCACGGAATTGTCCTGTTCCGGGTCCGCTCCAATCACCTGCGTAAACGGCTGGAAGATCGTGCCCAGGTCTTTCTCAAAACCCGCCTCTGCCTGCCCCCAGCGCCGCATCTGGGCAAGAAGCCACAGGGCACCCGCCTTGGTTGGCAGACAATCACCGCCAAATTCCAGATACCGCGGCACAAGGGTTTCACCTGCCCCTGGCGCCAACTGAGGCTTGCAGGAAAGAGTTCGCATCAGGATGGGCGCTGGCACATTGAGATAGTCCTTGTTTGACAGGATAAACGCCAGCTCCTCATGATTTTCTTCCTGTCCAGCCCACTCCAAGCCTTGTGCAATGGCTTTCACGGTAGCCTCTGCAACGTCTTGATGGCCCTGAACCCAAGTGTCCCGGAAGGCCAGAACCTTCTCCGGACTGTAGGGATATAGGTCGGCCTTGGTGGCCACGATATGGCCAATGCCGGCCTCAACCGCCAGCTGGCCCCAAGGGTCACCCACGCAGAAACCATCGATTTCACCAGTCGCCAGTGCTTCCACCATTTTGGAGCGTGGCACAACGATCAGCTCCACATCTGTATCCGGGTCAATGCCGGCGTGCGCAAGCCAGGCGCGCACCTCATAATTGTGGCTTGAAAACGCATGTACGGCACCGATCCTGATTCGCCGCTCTCCGCGCAGTTTGCGTTGCTCGGCAACAAGCCTGACCAGCACACCGCTTTCACCGCGTGGTCCTTCATGCTCGCCACCCAAAAGCGCGACACCTTCTTCAAAAAGCTTTGTCGACACCGTAATGGCATTGCCGCCATGGCCCAGCATCAGGGGTGCGCGCACAGGCACACGCAGCCCCGAAATACCAAGATGCATCGCAAGTGCCAGTGCGCCAGGCATTTGGGCGCATTCAAGCTGTTCGAAGGCCAGGCCGTCCCGCACGGCTGTCCAGGATTTCAGCAGCACCGGTTCAAGCTTGATCCCCGCCTGGCGGTCAAAACCCAGTTCCTGGGCCACGATCAGTGGCGCGCAATCCGTGAGCGCGACATAGCCAGCCCGCACAGCCGGATATTTGTCAAACGGCATCGCGGCCTCCATCCATCAATTGGGCATCCAGCTCCATTGCTGTGATAATGCTTTGGGCGATATCCACCAGCTTGCGGCTCTGCTTCATCGCCGCCCCGCGCATCAGCTTGTAGGCGTCATCCTCAGATATCCTCCGGTGCTGCATCAGCAGGCCTTTGGCCCGATCGATGGTCTTGCGGTCAGCCAGCGCATTGCGTGCCGCGTCGCGCTCGTCCGTCAGCCGCTGGAAGGTCTCGAACCGGTTTACCGCCACATCGACCACCGCCTGCACGCGGTCCCGCTTCAGCCCATCAACCACATAGGCGCTGACGCCCGCTTCCACGGCACGTCGGATCATTTCACCATCAGACTGATCCACAAACATGGCGATTGGTTTCTTGACCGACTTGGTCACCTGAAACATGCCTTCCAGCGTATCCCTGTCAGGGTTCTGCAAGTCGACAATCACCATGTCGGGTGCAAGTGCCGCGATGCGTTGGTGCAGATTGGTGGTGCTCTGAATTGTCACCACATGGGTATAGCCCGCATCCACCAACGCCTCTTCCAGAAGCATTGCTCGGCCTGGATCTTCATCTATCACCAGAATGTTCAGGTCTTTGTCTGCCATAAATGCCGTTCTCTTTGTTTGCAGCCAGGCTGCTGTTTTTTCTACGCGTTATTCAACTGGCCCGGTCGCAAGCTTCAGCTGGACCGGACACACCATCTAACAGCAAGCCGTATGCCAGATTCAGGCATCCCGCCTGCTCGCCTGCAGCAATAACCAGCCTCATGGGCCGGAACCAACCTAACCACTTGAAGTGCATATAGAATTACTAATGCAGCGCCATTAACATGATGATTTTCAATAGAAATTCCATGCAGTAGCCCCGTCAGGTTCGTAGGCGGTACCCAAAGGGTAAGCCGCTAACATGATCAATTATTAACCACTGATCATTTTCAAATCACATCCCGGAGGATGCTGGATAAGTTTGGGGCGAGGTCTTTAATGAAGACCTCGCCCCAGGGATAACGGCAGTGGAAGGATCCGCCCCCACCGGACCTGTCACTTGCGTGACATTTGGGAAGGAAGGGAAGGGAAAGTCAGCGAGAGCGGACTGCCGCGGTCGAACTCCCTTAACTATCCTGGAAGGCGTAAACCACTTTGTAGCGCTTGCCAGTCACAGCGACTGGTTCACCTGCATACGTGGCTGGCTCGAAACGGAATTGTTCGATGGCGCGAAGTGTTGACCGCTTGAAAAGAGGGCTCGGGCCATTGTCGACGATCTCGGCATTATATGGCTTGCCTTGCTCGTCGATATCCAGCTCAACAATCACCCAGCCTTCGCGGCCGATTGCTTGTGCGTGGCTTGGATATTCCGGGGATACAGCCTTGATTACTTTGGGAAGGGCATCAGGCTTCACACCGGCCATACCGGCCACCTGCAGCGTATCCGGACCAGCCACCGGACCCGTGTTGCTGACAGCGCTGGCCGGAGCCGCGGCAGCCATAACAAGGCCAAGGGACAGCGTGAATGCGCTCAGTGAAAGTGTCTTTGTCAGACGGTCAGTTGTTGTTACAGGTTTCATTTCAATCTCCATTAGATTCATCTGAAGCCTCGTTGCGATCGCATTATACTTGGGGAGGTACGACCACGCTGAGACGGAATGCATCATGCGAACCTGCTGCGGTCAAACACGATGCGATGTAAATTCAACCCGTCGATGGATCGGAGATGTGAACCGCCCGCTGTGGCGGCTCACCCTATTAATAGCAACCTGCGTGCCAGTTGTTTCTTTACCGCTCCCAAAAAATAAAAATAATCATAAACCGTTGTAATAATTGTATTTATATTTTTTGGAACCTAACAGACACCCCAGAAGCCGTTGCATTTTTAGCCAATACCTCAACAATCGTTGAACACTTTTTAGGCACTGCCGTAAACAACGCCTAATTATGAGGCAGGTTAGTGCAACTTTCCTGATCACCCAATTCCATGCCCAAAAGCAAATCTACTTGTCGACCCCCAACTTTTCCTATAGCTGTATTGTTATACCTAAAGGGGCATAATTCATGAAAAAGTCGCCGTCTCAGTGTTTTGGGGAGAGGAACACAGAGGGCACCACTTCCTCACCCTCCATCGCAATAGGCCCACAGTCAGGCCTGTCGCGCCGCAGCTTCATCAAGAATGTGGCGGGCGCCTTCGTCACCGTGAATGTCTTCTCACTCGCGTCCGGCATCGCCGCCCGCGCCAGCGAAGGCACCTGGGAGCCGCCCTTGGGGCGCGACGGCTGGATGGGACCGCCCGGTGTGGCCAACGCCCGGATCGACGGTTACGCCAAGGTCACCGGCCAGAAAATCTACGCCCGCGACTATCACGTTTCAGATATGGAAGGGTGGCCAGGCACAGAAGCGCCGGTGATGATCATCCGCGCCATCAATGTAGACGACGCGTTCATTGGCCTCGATATGTCGATGCTCCCCCCAGATCTGAGGCCTGAACGGGTGATCTACGGCGAACAGGTTGAAGGCAAGGTTGAGCTGACCAACACCATCATCCATGACCAGCACCTGGACCAGGTTGAGGACAGGATGCGGGCGGCCCAGAAAAAGCGGCTGGAAAGCGACAGCAGTACGTCGGAGACAGAAGGCATCACCCTGCCCGGGGATTTCATGTGGCCCTTTATCGTACCGCGCGGTGCGGGTGCGGCCTTTTATGGCCAGCCTGTAGCCTTCCTGATCTTCAAAGACCGCGCAACCTATCTTGGGGCCAAGAAACAGATCCAGTTTGTCGACAGCTTCCAGCAGTATGGTGCCCCGGTCAAAGACCCGCTCATCCCACCCCTGTCGCCGCTGACGAACTATGTGCGCGTTGCCGGCGACGGGCCTGAGGATACCTTCTCATATTCCCAGAATGGTTACGACGACAACTATAATGAGGAAGCCAACAATTACCGGCGTCAGATCGAACAAGCCATTGCCGACAATACGGCGAGTAGCACCTGGAAGGCCTATGGCTCAGACTTTTCCATGCAAGCCATGGACCCCATGTTCATGGAGCCGGAAAGCGGCCTCGGCTGGTATGACGCAAGCACCAAAACCTTGAATCTGGTCGTCGGTACCCAGTCTCCCGACGGGGACATCGGCACCCTTCTTGGCATGTTCGAGGATTCTGAAATCTCAGTATCAACAGTGAACCTCTTCTCTTGCTATCCCGGCGGCGGGTTCGGCGGGCGCGACAGTTCGGTTTTCACCCTGAACCTGGGGATTGCCGCGGTCATGAGCGGTGGCAGCCCCGTTCGACTGGCCTATGACCGGTTCGAACAATTCCAGAGCGGCCTCAAGCGCCACGCCTGCACAGGCACCACACAGGTGGCCTTCGACACGACAGGCAGGGTGCAGGCGCTGACAAGCAACATGCAGTTCGACAGTGGGGGCAGGCGGAACCTCAGCCCCTATGTCGCGCAGCTCGCGGGCGTGTGCGCAGGCGGCAGCTATAATATCCCCTTGAGTGCCATCTTCTCGGAAGCGCTCTATTCCACCAACGTCTCGGGCGGATCCCAGCGCGGCTTTGGTGGCCCACAAGCCTATTTCATCATTGAAAGCCTGTTCGACGAGGCCGCCCGCGATTTTGGCGTCAGCCCCTTCGACATCCGCCGCACCAACATCACCGGCCCGGGTGACCGCACAGTTGTGGGCGGGCCGATCACCCAGTCACTGCAGTTCGGCAATATCCTGGATATGGCCGAAGCGGACCCCATCTGGCAAAACCGCGCGGCAGACCGCGCACGCTGGGCTCGCGAAGGCCTAAGTTATGGTGTGGGCTTTGCTGTGTCGAACCAGGCTTATGGCACATCCGGTGACGGTGTGCTTGCGGCTGTCGCGATGGACGCTGAAGGCAACTTCACGGTTCGCACCAACGCCGTTGATATGGGCAACGGGTCAGCCACCACGCTCGCGGTCGTCATTGGCGAAACGCTCGGTGCGAACGCCGAGCGCGTGGAGCTTGGAAACGCGGACCTCTGGGACGCGCTTCAGATGCAGTATGGCTCGAAAAACGGCAGTTGGGACGACAATAACTGGACACCCAAAAGCGTTGGCTCTTCCAGCGCCTGCCTCACGGCGTTCCATCAGGTTCATGCCGCCGTCGAAAGCGCCAAGGCACTGTTTGACTGTGGCATCTTCCCCGCCGCCCAGGCGCTGTGGGGCGCCGGCGCAAATGACCTGAAGCCATCCGACACCGCGTGGGTAGACGGCCAGCTGACGGTGAAAGCCGGCGGCTTCCCGGGGCTTACCCACGGGCAGCTCGCCAGCCAGATCATGGAAAGCGGCGGCGTCTCCAGCGTGCTTGGGCACGCCTACTTCCAGGAAACATGGGCCAAGGGCACCTTCAGTGTTCAAGGCACCAGCCACACCTGGGGTCTTGACGGCATTGCCCTGACCTACGGCGCAAACAATAGCTTTACCCCCAACTATCGCACCAGCGTTGTACGAACCTGCCCTGCGGCATCCAGTTATGTCCGCACCGTCTTTGCCCCCTGCGGCAACCTGATCGGTGTCACCGTGGACCCGCGCACCGGCGATGTGGTGATGCGCGCCTCCGCCAGCTTCCTGAACGCGGGCAAGATCCATGTGGAAGGACTGGTGTCAGGCCAAAGCCAGGGCGGGGTCGCCATGGCCATGGGTTGGACGCTTCTGGAGGACATGCCACCCGGCCCCGAGGGCCCGGCGTCTGGCGACTGGAACCTGAACCGCTATTTCGTTGCCAAAGCCAAGGACGTGCCACTGGACCAGCGCCTGATCACCCTGACGCCTGAAGGCGATGAGAAGACAGGTCGTGGCATCGCCGAAGCGGTGATGTGCTCTGTCGCCCCCGCTATCTCAAACGCGATTTATGACGCAACGGGCGCGCGCATGCGGGACCTGCCCATCACACCACAGAAAATGCGGGAGGCGCTCAATGGCTGATATCAGCTTCATCCTGAACGGCACAGGCGTCACCGCCTCTGCCAATCTCAGCGACCTGCCGCTGGTTGATTTCCTTCAGGAAGACCAGGGTCTGACCGGCACCAAATTCTGTTGCGGCATCGGCGTATGCCGGGCCTGCACCGTGTCTGTGCGCCGCGCACCCGGCGCGCCCCTCGAAGTTTTGCTGGCCTGTTCGACACCGCTCAGCCAGATGGCAGGGCTTGAGGTCTATACGGTTGAAAGCGTGGCCACGGACGGCATGTTGCACCCACTACAGGAAGCCCTTCTGAAGGGTTTCGCCTTCCAATGCGGCTATTGCACACCCGGCTTCCTGATGGCAGCTATCACGCTGTGGGACCGGCTGAAGGCCGCGCCCATTCCGGCAAGTGCCCTTGACGCAGCCATCGACCAGGCCATCGGCGACCATATCTGCCGCTGCACCGGTTATGTGCGATACTATGAGGCCATCAAGCAGGCCATTCTGAATGAAGGAGGGCTTGTGTCATGAAACATCTGTTGATCATCGTCGGACTTGGCATCATAGGCTTTCTGGCCTACCTGGCGCTTGCGCCTGCGGCCCGGACGCCCTCAAAGGTTGCGCCGAAGAATGTGAGCGCCACACAGACGCTGGCTGAATACGGCCAGATGTGCAAGGCCGCTATCAAGGACGTGCCGTCCTTCAACTGTCTGGATGGCGAACTAATCCCGATCACGGTGAACGGCCTCGTGCCTGCAAGCTACACACCGAACATGGACTGCGACCGCCCGGCCCTGTTGCCCCTTGGTGAAGGTGGCCACACAGGTGCAGACGGCCAGTGCGTGCCCTATTCCCGTATCTTCAATTTCTCTGACGGCATCAATCAGGTGGTGGCCGCCTGCAGGCAGAAGATCATCCGCAGCGAGGCCAGCACCCAGTTTGACGAAATTGATGTGATTACCCACAGCGTGGCGGACGGCAGCACCTGCTGGTTCCAGGCCACCGGCGACGGAGACGCGGGCCTTGACGGCACCAAGGTGCCCTCGCCCACCGAAGCTACGCCCGAGCCGGGGTACCCGGCCCCTGCTGATTTCTGGAACAGCCCCGCTGCGGTCGCGAACGAACAGCCTGTCAACTGCGGCTTCTGCCATGATAACGACCCCTTCATGTATAGCCCCTATGTGGCCCAGGTGTGGGACATGGTACCTACCGACCCGTTCGGCTGGTACAAGCATATCGGGCCAGATTTCGCCTGGTGGCCCACCACATCGCTCAGCACCCGCGACAATACCTGTGTTGGCTGCCACCGGATCGGCATCACCTTCACCAGCGGCCAGGGCGCCAAGGAAGCAACAGGACTTGTCCACATCCCGAACACGGACGAATGGGCGAACACCTATCCACAAACCCACTGGATGCCGCCCGGCAACTTCCATTCCGAAGCCCAGTGGGACACGATCTACAAGCAAGCCGTGCAGGATCTTCTGGACTGCAACGAAGACCCGGCCCTGCCGAAATGTATCGTCACTGAAATCACGGGCCTTCCCGAATAGCGACTTCTGCAGCGCTTCATACGCTGCAGGCTTTATCCCGGTGATGAAATCTGCCTAAATAGCGGTTTGTCATCACAAGCGGACTGTCCATGGAGTTTTCCTTCACCTCAGAAGCCTGGCCTATTGCAGGCACCTTCACCATCTCGCGCGGCGCCAAAACCGAAGCGCTGGTGGTGACAGCAGCTGTCAGCCACAAAGGCCACACCGGCCGGGGGGAATGTGTGCCCTACGCACGCTACGGCGAAACCGTGGAAAGCGTGCTGGGTGCCCTTCGGAGTGCGGCGGCACATATCATGTCGCCGCACGACCACCACAAACTCCCCGCCCTGCTGCCTGCGGGCGCCGCACGGAACGCGCTGGACTGCGCCCTGTGGGACCTGCGCGCCAAATTGTCTGGCACCCGCGTTTGGGACCTCATCGGCATGGCCGCGCCGGAACCTGCCACCACCGCCTTCACCCTGTCCGTTGCACCGCCGGACGAGATGTTTGCCAAGGCCAAAGCCAACAGCGACCGTCCGCTGTTGAAGCTGAAGCTTGCGGGCGACGGGGACCTTGACCGCGTGTGGGCTGTCCGCGAAGGCGCGCCTGATGCCGCCATCATCGTGGACGCGAACGAGGGCTGGCGCCGAGAGCACTATCACGCGCTGGTGCCGGAACTTCAGCGTCTGGGCGTAGCCGCAATCGAGCAGCCCTTTCCGGTGGACGACGATGACATGCTGGCCTCACTAGACCGCCCCATACCGGTGATCGCCGACGAAAGCTGCCATACGGCCGATGACATCCCGCGCTTGAGCGCACTTTATGACGGGGTGAACATCAAGCTGGATAAATCCGGCGGCCTCACCGAGGCCCTGAAAGTACGCGAAGCCGCGATGAATGCAGGGCTGCAGATCATGGTGGGGTGCATGGTCGGCACGTCGCTTGCGATGGCGCCAGCCATGCTGCTGACCGCCGGGGCGACGTTTGTCGATCTGGATGGGCCGCTATTGCTGGCGCGCGACCGGGCCCCGGGCCTCGAGTTTTCAGGCAGCGTCATCGGCATCCCATCCGCAGCGCTCTGGGGATAAAAAAGCCGCAAGCAAGGCCCGTTACTCAAATGTTTATACAGGCCGTAAAAAGCGGGCCGTCAGGCGGCCAATTATTACGAATTAATCTCACTTGCAGCCAATCAAGCCCGCCACAGGCAACATTACTCCCAGAAAGCGCGGCTCCTTGAGGCCTCCTTTGACGCGTTGGCCCTAGATGGCATCCAACGGGATTTTCAGGTACCGCACACCGTTGTCCTCTGCCGGCGGCATATGCCCGGCACGCATGTTCACCTGCACGGACGGCAGGATCAGCCGCGGCATATCCAGCGTGGCGTCGCGCTTGGTACGCATATCCACGAACTCTTTTTCCGTCACGCCTTCATGGACATGAATGTTGCGCTCGCGTTCGTCGCCCACCGTGGTTTCCCAAAGGAAATCCTCCCGGTCCGGCGTTCCATAGTCGTGGCACATGAACAGCCGCGTCTCGTCCGGCAGCGCGAAAATCTTCTGCACCGATGCGAACAGGGTGGCCGCATCACCGCCTGGAAAGTCGCAGCGCGCGGTTCCGTAATCCGGCATGAAAAGCGTATCGCCCACAAAACCCGCGTCCCCGATCACGTAGGTCATGCAGGCAGGTGTGTGGCCCGGCGTGTGGATGGCTTTAGCCGGGATAGAACCAACAGCGAACTCGTCACCATCTTCAAACAACACATCAAACTGGCTGCCGTCGCGGCCAAAGTCATGGCCCGCGTTAAACAGCTTGCCAAACACATCCTGAACCACAGTGATATTGGCGCCAATTGCCAGCCTGCCGCCCAGCTTCTCCTGAAGATACGGCGCAGCGGACAGATGGTCTGCATGGACATGGGTTTCAAGAATCCATTCCACCTCAAGACCATTCTCCTGCACAAATGCGATGATTTCATCGGCAGCAGCTGTATTCGTGCGCCCGGAGTTCGTAGCGTACTCAAGAACTGAATCGATGATCGCGCATTTCCCTGTTACCGGGTCTGACACCACATAACTGAAGGTGAATGTGGGTTCGTCAAAAAACTTGGTCACCGTTGGTTTCATGTCAGGCCTCCTGTCAATCTGAGTGCTTGTAAGCGCTGCTGCACTGTGATTGTGGCGGCCCCGCGGCTGCACCACAATCTTTCGCCATTCCGGCATATTGCGGTCCGGGTTTGACCACAATTAGCAGTGAAAGTTACACATACATACTTCTAATCATGGGGGAAGTCATGCGCAGCATTGTCGCACTCATACTCTTCACAGCCATCTGTTTCACCGCCGCGCCAGCGCCAACCTTTGGGGCCGACCTGACAGGCATCACTGCACCAACCGTGCTCAAGGACCGCTCCGCAGACGCCGAGCGATTGCTTGAGGACGCACAAGCGCGCGCGAAAGAACTGGAGGCTTATGAGGCAGCCCAAAATGTTGACGGGCTGAACCTGTCGGACGCCTTCAAGGAAGATATGCCGGATATCCTCCCCGAAACAGACATCAAGGCCTTCAGGAAGCGCCACCGGATCGAGCTTCGGCTTGCAAAGTTCCACAGCCGGCCCTACGCGTGGCGCGATGCCGCCGAGGCCTGGATGAACGCTGGCCGCCCTGAAGATGCCTACGGCGCGGCGTGGCGGCTGCTGGATATGGCAAAAAGCGAGCGCGAGCGCGCCGCTGCCCTGGATGTCTATGTCAGGATTCTGCTGGCCGAAAGGAAACCCGAAGAAGCCCTGACAACGCTTCGGGAAGCGCAGGCCATCCACCGAGACAACCCGCGCCAGACATGGCTGAACACAATTGAAGGGCGCTTCACGCTGCGGGTGGTTGACCAGCTGATTGATGTGGAAGGCCGCACCCCACGCGCCTGTCTTGTGCTGTCCCACCCAATCCTGGACCCACTGCCCATAGAGCTAAAGGACTATATCCGCTTCGACAGCCCGCGCGACATTGCCGTGCGCGGCGAAGGGGACCGCATCTGCCTGACCGGTATGACGTATGGCGATACATTTGGCATCACGCTCCTGGCTGGCCTGCCGGGCCATGACGGTGCCAAGCTTTATGACGACGCCAGGCGCAGCTTCACTGTGCCCGACCGGGAGGCCCGCGTGATGTTCGGCAACGGCACCTATATCCTGCCCAGGGTGGGCGATGAGACCGTACCGCTCAAGAGCGTCAATGTGGAAACCGCTTCGCTTGGCCTGCTGCGCGTGCCCGACGGCGGCATCGTACCCTGGATGAAGTCCGGCCTTGAAGGCCAGAACCTGAACGAATGGGCACAGCGCAATCTGGGCAACGACCTGGGCGAGCGTGTCTGGGAAGGCACGGTGGACATCGACAGTGTCAAAAACCAGGAGGTCACAACCCTTGTGCCCATCCGCGACATCCTTGAGACCGTCAAACCTGGCATCTACGCCCTGGTCGCGGCACCAAAATCAGACGAAAAGCGTCAGCGCTGGGTGCGCTGGCAAACCCAGTGGCTGGTGATCTCCGACCTGGGCGTGCTGTCACTGCAGGGCGCAGACGGCATGCATGTGTTCGTCAATTCGCTGGAAAGCGCAAAGCCGGTCCGCAACGCCACGGTCAGGGTCATTGCCCGCAACAATGACACGCTGGGCGTTGCCACAACGGACCGCCAGGGCCAGGCCACCATCGCCACCGAACTGTTGCGCGGCACAGGCGGCAACACGCCGATGGCACTCACAGTCAGCACAGACGAAGGTGACTATAATTTCATCAAGCTGCAGGGTGCGGCGCTGGACCTCAGCGACCGGGGCACTGAAGGGCGCTATGCCACCGGCCCACTGGACGCCTTCCTTTATGCCGAGCGCGGCATCTACCGCCCCGGCGGGACCGCGCGGCTGTCAGGCATGCTGCGGGACCAGGCAGCGCGCGCGGTCCCCGACCTGCCGCTCAGCCTTGTGATCACCCGCCCGGACGGCGTTGAAGCATTGAGGGAGCGCGTCACCGGCGACAGCCTTGGCACCTATGCGCTTGACTATAGCCTGTCGCCCGCCGCCCGCACGGGCCAGTGGCGCGTGACCCTCTATGCAGACGATGAGAAGAGAAGCGTGGGCAGCACTCACTTTCAGGTGGATGATTTCGTCCCCGAGCGCCTGACCGCCAAGCTGGAAACAACCGGCGACCAACTGACCGAAGGCACGCCGCTTGAAGTCCATGTACAGGCTGATTTCCTCTATGGCGCGCCGGGCGCCAACCTTGAAGGGACGCTGTATGCGTCGCTGGAGCCCGACCCCACGCCGTTCCCGGATTGGAAAGAATATCAGTTCGGCCTGGCTCAGGATGAATTCACCCAGGAAAAGCTGACACAGATGTTCTTCAAAACCGGTGAGGACGGCCTCGCGCGCGTGGCACTGACAACTGAAAGACTGCCCCAGACCACCCTACCCCTGCGTGCAAAACTGACCGCCGAGGTTCAGGATGTGGGCGGCCGGTCTGTCCAGGACGGCAAATGGCTGCCGGTGAGCCGTGCGCCTGTCATGTTGGGCGTGCGGGCCGACGGCCGAGGGCACTTTGAAGCCAGTGAAGACGCAGGCCTGACCGTTGTCGCGGTCGATGCTGATGGCAAGCCGCTCAAGGGCCGGAAACTGACCGCCGTGTGGGTGAAGGAACATTATAACTATACCTGGTACCAGTCCCGTGGCCGTTGGCAGTACCGCACCACGCACTATGACGAAACCCTGGGCGAAGAGGAGCTGACAAGCGGTGAGGACGGGACAGTACACGTCTCGCGCTTGCTGCCCTGGGGCCGCTACCGCCTGGAGGTGATGGATGAGGCAGGCAATGCCGCCTCCAGCCGACGCTTCTATGTGGGCTGGTGGATGTCTTCTCAGAACCCGGACGTGCCCGACGGGCTTGAACTGACAGTGGAAGAAACCGCGCTTGAAAGCGGTGACCGGCTGCGCGGGTTCGTGAAAGCACCCTTCGAAGGCGTGGCAATCCTGACCATCGCCAACGACCAGGTGCGCGAAACAAAAACCATTGAACTGGGCAAGGACGGTACCAAATTCGATTTCAAGGTGAAAGCCGATTGGGGCCCGTCGGCCTATGTGCTGGCCACCGCCATCAGGCCAAATGCCGGCGCCATTTCCCGCCTGCCGGTTCGTGCCACCGGCCTGGCCTGGTTCTCTGTCGACAAGCAAAAGCGGTCCAGGAGAATAGTGATCGATGTGCCGGAAACAGCGCTGCCGAGCCGGCCAGTGACCATCCCAATCAAGCTGGACGGCCCACGCCCCGAAGGCCCCGTCAAGGTGACGGTGGCTGCCGTGGATGAAGGCATCCTCAACATCACCCGCTACAAGGCACCCAACCCGAACGATTTCTATTTCGGCAAACGGGCCTTCGGCTTCGATGTTCGTGACATCTATGGCCGGCTGATCCGGTCAGAAGAAGGCAAGCGCGGCACCATCCGCACCGGCGGTGACGGCCGCCAGGATGTAATGGTAACCGGCTCGCGCCTGCAAACCGAAGACGGTAACCTCTTCAGCCCCATCACCCATACCACCAAAGCCGTGTCGCTGATGGCGCGGGATATCGAACTTGACGAGAAGGGCGAAGCCAGTGTCACGTTTGAGCTGCCCGACTTCATGGGCAGCCTGCGCCTGATGGCTGTCGCCACAGCAAAGGACGCCGTGGGCACAGGCAGTGCCAACCTGACCGTGCGCACCCCTGTGGTGGCGGACCTGATCACGCCGCGCTTCCTGGCGCCGGGTGATGCCTCACGGGCCACCTTCACCATCCAGAACCTGTCCGGCAAAGACGGCGGGTTTACGGTAAGCTTGGCGGCCAGTTCGCCCGTCATCAGCCTGCAAGCGCCTGAAACGCATGTCACCCTCAAGGACGGCGAGCGCCGGGATATTGTGGTGCCGTTGAAAGGCCTGACAGTGGGCGACGCCGGGATCGCGCTTTCGGTCACAGGCGCAGGCCTGCCGGAAGTATCCCGCCACTATGACATTTCCGTGCGCCCTGCATGGCCCTATGTGACCCAGCGTGCGCGCATGGCCCTGGCACCGGGAGAAACCAGCCCGGTTGAGGCCATAGATCTGGCCGGCTTCTACTCAGGCACCGTGAGCCAATATATGACGGTCTCGTCGCGCCCCAACCTGGAGGCCGGGCGGCTGTTCGAAGAATTGCGGTCTTACCCCTACCGCTGCAGTGAACAGACCGTATCGCGCGCCCTGCCGAGCCTCTATTTCAGTGAACTGAACAAGCTGTATGGCCTGTCGCTGAATGAAGGCGAGGCCGCGAATGCCATTGAAAATGCGGTGATGGTGCTTCTGGACAGGCAGCGGCAAGACGGCAGCTTCGGCCTTTGGGGCAGCCACGGTTCAACCTATGACTGGCTGGACGCCTATGTCACCGACTTCCTCCTGCGCGCCAAAGGCAGGGGCTATTATGTGCCGGACGGCGCCATCACCCTGGCCTTTGGCCGGCTGAAAGGCATGGTGGCAAGGCGCGGACGCGGGCTACTGGAGGCCACAGCCTATGCCCACTACATCCTCGCCCGCCACGGCGAAGTTTCCGCCAGCGAAGTGCGCTATTTTACCGACCAGTTCGGAAAGAAACTACGGACGCCATTGGCATCTGCCCAGCTTGCCGGCGCCTTGAGCACCGTCGGCGAGACTGAGAAGGCGGAAGAATTTTTCGTGCGGGCCATACGCGGTCATCGGCCCAACCATTCGGTGCACGGCGACTATGGCTCCCGCCTCCGGGACGTGGCAGCGCTGACCACCATCCTCGCGGAAACCGGCACCAATGCCACCCATATGGCAAAACTGGCGGAGGAGCTGGAAGCCAGCGTGGCAAAAGACCAGTGGCTGAGCACACAGGAAAAGGCGTGGCTTGCCCGCGCTGCGGCGTCCTATGCCGCTGACGGCAGCAGTGCGACGATCTTCGAGATCAATGGCGAGCAAACCAAGGTCACCCACGGCTTCTGGCGCAAGATGCTGGCTGCTGACGCAGGCATGAGTGCGGCGCATGTCAGCAACACAGGCGACCTGCCGATCCGTGTCGTCCACACGCTTCGGGGCGTCAGCAAACAAGCGCCAGAGAAAAGCGCAAACGGCTTCGCTTACAGCCGGACCTTCTATGACCTGGACGGCGCGCCGATCAGCCCCGACACCCTGCCCCGGAACGGCCGCTTCGTCGTTCTGCTGTCCGGCACCGTAAAAGCGGAAGCCGTGCGGGACCCGCTGCTGGTTGACCTGCTGCCCGCGGGGCTGGAGATCGAAAGCACGGACACCAGCAGTGTGTCCTTCCTGAAGAACCTGACACGGACAGCCTTCGCCGACGCCCGCGATGACCGGTTCGTGGCGGCGATTGAGGTCCCCAGCTATCAGCGCGGCAAGGGCCGTTCGTTCCAGGTGGCCTATATTGTGCGCGCCATCACGCCCGGGACCTATGTAATGCCAGGCCCGTTTGTCGAGGACATGTACAAGTCCGAATTCCGCTATCAGGGGGCAGCTTCCAGCCTGGAGGTTACCGATTGATGCCAAAGGGGCTTAGGGCATTGGGGCTGAAGGGCTGGCGCAGAAAGCTGCGGTACGCTGCCATGACTTTGGTGGCGTTCCTTGGCCTTTCCGTGCCCAGCTTTTTCATCCTTGATGCCACCTTCCCGCCTAACCTAGACCGTTTCAACACGGTCTCAAGCGAGGTGGTTGGGGCGGACGGCAGCCTGCTTAGGTTGTTCCCGGTTGAAAACGGCCGCCTGCGCCGGGCCGTGACGCTGGATCAGGTTGATCCGCTGTTTGTCGATATGCTGATCGCCTATGAAGACAAACGCTTTCACGACCATGCAGGCGTTGATGGGCTTGCCGTGCTGCGGGCCGGTTGGCAGGCCCTTGCGGCACAGGAAGTGGTCTCCGGCGCGTCAACCTTGACCATGCAGGTGGCGCGCCTTCTGGAACCCCGCCCGCGCACCGTGTCCTCAAAGCTGATTGAGATGTTCCGTGCCCTGCAGCTGGAGCGCCGCTATAGCAAGCAGCAGATCCTTGAAATGTATCTGACGCTGGCGCCCTATGGCGGCAATGTGGAAGGCATTCGCGCCGCCAGCCTGGTTTATTTTGGCCATGAGGCTGATCGCCTGACGCCGGATGAGGCGGCGCTTCTGGTGGTGTTGCCGCAGTCACCCACCGGCCTCCGGCCTGACCGCTACCCGGCCCGCGCCCGTGCCGCGAGAAACAAGGTCCTCGCCCGTGTGGCAGGCGATATCGGGCTGGACGCCCATCTGGCAGCACTGGCAGCGCGTGCCCCGGTGCCCCCCATGAAACAGCAACCTGAACTGAGCGCGCCCCATCTGGCAGCAAGGCTCCGGGCCGATGGTGGCGCGCCCCTGAAGCGGACACACATTGACGCGATCTTGCAGAAACAGATGGAGGCACTCGCGCTGGCCAGCGCCCGACGCCTTCAGGAAAACGCCAGCCTTGCCATTCTGGTGGTGGAAAACAAAAGCCGGAAGGTGATCTCTTACGTAGGCTCGGCTGATTTCACCAACACGGCCCGCGACGGCTTTGTCGACATGGTCACGGCCATCCGCTCGCCCGGCTCTACCCTGAAACCCTTCATTTACGGTATGGCGTTCGATCAGGGCATGGCGCACCCGCGCACCCGCATCATGGATGAACCGCGCCGGTTCGGAACCTACGCCCCCAACAATTTCATGGATACATTCTATGGCGAGGTAACCATTTCGGAAGCCCTGCGCCGGTCCCTGAATGTGCCCGCCGTTGCCGTGCTGGACCGCCTTGGCCCGGTGCATTTTACCGAAACCCTGCGCCACGCGGGCGCCAGACTTGCCCTGCCCGGTGAAGAAAAGCCCGGTTTGGCAGTTGCTCTTGGCGGTGTCGGCATGTCGCTTGAAGACCTTGTCATGCTGTATGCGGCGCTGGCGGATGACGGGCAGGTGCGCCCGCTGAAGCTGTTGGATGCACCAAATCAGACCGCTCCAGCGACGAACACAACGCTACTGGGGGCAGATACCCTCGCGGCGCTCAGGCACATCCTGACAGGCATTGGCGCACCCGGTGACAGGCTGCCGCGCAAATACCAGCAGAACCCGCGCCATATTGCTTTCAAGACGGGCACCAGCTATGGCTTCCGCGATGCCTGGGCCGTGGGTTATGACGGCGGCTATACAGTTGGCGTGTGGGTCGGCAGGCCGGACGGCACGCCCATGCCCGGTCATTTCGGCAGCAACACGGCGGCGCCTGTGTTGTTCGATGCGTTCGGATACCTGCCACAGGCGCCAGTGACGGCACCGTCCAAAAGCTTCTTGACCGCCCAAGCCCTACCGCCGGGCCTGAAGTATTTTGATCGCCCGCAGCTTTCCGTGCTGACCGGCAAACGGGTGGCACCCCTCACCCTCGCCTTCCCACTCGCGGACAGCGTTGTCGCCCTGGCGGGCGGCACCACCCCCATAACCTTTGCAGCCCAAGGCGGCGAACTGCCGCTGCAGTGGTTCATGGACGGCAAGCCGCTGCCTTCCAGCCGCTGGTCAAGGAATGCCACGCTGATGCTGGAAGGCCCGGGTTTCTACCGGGTCAGCGTAACAGACAGGAACGGCCACCAGGTCTCCGCCCGCTTCAGCGCACAGGACTTGTTGCGATAAACCCACGCAGGCAGACGACTGATAATCCCGGTGTGCGGCCTCGAAGTTATAGGAACACAGGCGTCAGAAATGCTGGACATTAGACCGGAAATCTCACGCTTAGTGGAAAGCAATCTCAGCAATTCAGGAATATTTTGAAGCTATCTCAGCTGAAATGGAAAATTTTGAAAACAGTGGAAGTGACTGCTCTTGCTCCGTAAGGAGACCTCCAAGTTTCTCCTCGCAAAGGCCCGTAGTGACCCAAAGCGGCAACAGGCCCGATGTCACCATGATTAGGACATCAGGCTTTGAACGTTGGCTGGACGACCCTATTTGTCAATTTGCCCATCAAATATTGGTCTGGGTCCATATGCCGGACGCCACATAAGTATTTTCCGATCAGGGTCAACGGTAATGTTCCTGACATTGCCATCGGTTTTGAAAACCAATTGAGCGTGCTTTTCATTGAGCTGAATCACTCTTCGCTCCACCGGTTTGTGGTAATATTGAATTTCAACTTCCACATCTAGCTTATAGAGCTCGTCTTGGCGCTGCACCAAATCGACCCTCACCTCTTTTTCACCATCTTCAGCTAATGCGATGATGGCCTCATATTCGCCATCCATATAGTCCGGCGCCACCATTGGGTTCACCACCTCCCATGTCATATCGATGATGGGAGCGCCCTTACGTGTCAGCCACTGTGCAAAAAACGCCGTCAGGTCCATGTTGGAATGCTGTTCAAAAACAGTCTCAAGCTGTTCCAGTTCCAGAAACTGACCACTGTTCGCGAGTTCCTGCAAGACGGGAAAAAATACGTCATCACCCAGCTTCTGTCGCAGCATATGCCAGAACCACATCCCCTTTGAATCCTCAAGCCTTGTAAGTCGCCAGCCCGCTTCAGGACCAATGCTATCAAGGGCAATGTCTTCCCCTGATCGCCACATTGCAAAATAACCTCTTGCGGACGCATACACCGTGAACCCTGGCACCGAAACGTCGAGCAGATCTCGCATGGCCTGCTCGCCATAAATCTCTTGCGCAACCAGAACAGGACCAAGCTGGGCCAGAGCCTCGTCACACAAACTTGCGCCCTGCCCCCTACAACCAAACTTGTTCCCCCACCAGGCATGCCCGGCCTCATGCGCAAAAAGCGCCCATCCCCCCTCGCTTTCGAAATATGAGCTTTTGGCAACGATGAAGCCTTGTTCAGAGGCCGCTCCAAAATAGTCTGTTGTTTCGTCTGGAAATTCGGCGACACCAAAGGTTTCGAAAGGATAAGGCCCAAAATATCGCTGCAGAACATCAATGGTCTGAGCAAGTTGTTTGCTGTTGGCATCCACGACCTCTTGGCTGGCGCCCAACATATACATGGCGACTTCTTTCTCGCCTACGGTGACACGCGAGACCGTAAATGGACCCGCCATATAGCTTCGGGCGACCGGATCATCCATACGCCAGGACTGTAGCGTCTTTCCACCGTCTGTCTCATCTGCATAAAGACGGCCGTTGGAAAGCACATTCCAGCCCGCGGGCATTTGGAAGCGTGTCATCCCCGGAACGGACAAGGCAGGCCGCGACACCAATGCAGGACTATCCTCTACGGCCAGCGGATACCAGAGCGTTACCCAACTCGCATAGCTGGATTTAGTCCGGTGAAAAATTTGCCCCAATTCACGTGCAAGATGATAGGTGAACTGAACCTCAATCTCGGCGCCTTTTTCCAACGGCTTTTCAAATGTGATCATGGACAAGGAGGATGCCCGCCCCCCAGGATGCTCGATGTCATTTTCGATTTGGTGGTCGGGAAGCTTGTCTGCTCCGGCGCTCTTCAACCACACGCGGAAGTCGCCCATGCCGGCTTCACGGTTATTGAGAAGCAGGACAGGGCCAAGACTTTGATCTTTCTGAAGCCTTAGCCGAATGGTCCCGCTATAGCTTGGCATTGCCGTTGTCAGATCAACCTCAAGATCAAGCTCAACTGCCTGCCAACCAGCCCGTTCCCGGATTTCCTCGACGGTGTAAGGCGCATCAGTCGCAAATACTGAACCGCTCAGCGCGACCAGTAGCCAGACCATACAAAAGCCCCACAGGCTGTGACCGTTTTTTTCTGTCTTGTTTTTCATTACTTCCTCACATTTTTTGTCGTTTTCAACTGAGCGCCCTCAATAAGCCCTGAGTTCCAGCCGAAATATTATATCACTAGTGTCATTTCAGAGAGGTCTGTCACAGTCATGCTCTCGATGAACACGCTGTTCCCACCCCCGAGGTTGATCAACAGGCCTGGCTGACCGGCCAAGACGGTTTCTGATGACGCTGCCACAACGGCGTCGACATTGGCAAAATCCACCAAAGCATAGCGTAGGTTCAAACTGTCCTCAGCGAGATCAAAGTCGGTGATGATGTCATTGCCGCTCACCCGGCCGAATATGAACGTGTCAGCTCCGCTGCCGCCGCCCAGCGTATCGTTGCCGTCACCAGCCCAGACCGTATCGTCTCCGCTACCTCCCTCAACCAGATCGTTGCCGCTGCCACCAAAAATCAGATCATTGCCGCCACCGCCAATGATGACGTCATCTCCGGTTGCGCCGAAGACCTGATCATTGCCGCCGCCTGCGTCAATATGGTCGGCGCCCGCACCACCGCCGACAAGGTCAGCACCAGAGCCGCCCTCAAGCGTGTCGTCTCCTTGATCGCCTCTCCCGGCAAACACCCGGTCGTTGCCGCCGCCAGCCTTGATGTGATCGGCCCCCTGCCCGCCCAGCAGTTTATCGTCGCCCGCGCCAGCATCGATCGTGTCGTCCCCCGCGCCGCCGAAGATGCGGTCATCAAGATCGGTTCCTGTAACGCGCCCGCCATCGCCATCAAGGACCATGTCCAAAGGACTTGATATCTGACCGTTCGAAGTCCCTCCGCTATCCGTTGATCCACTATTGTCCTCAGGCGGCTGAATTGCTCGAATATCAAAGCTGACCATACTGCCTGCCGTGGCAAACAAGCTGCCGTCACTGACTGTATAGCCAAATGACGCTACGCCAGGCCCATACTGGCTATCTGGCGCCTGATAAACCAGACGCCCGGTTTCAAGCATTGTCGCATCGACATAATCGCCAACAGCCAGCGGCACGGCTGTATCGGCATCGGAACCAAGTCCAAGCAAAACGAGCTGACCACTTTCCGGCAAGCTGTTGATCCGGATGCCGTCAAGGGTGTCGCCGTCAGGATCCGAGAAGCCCAAAGCGTCCTCGGAAATCGTCACATGCGCGCCGACATTGAGCGTCAGTGTTCGGCCATCATTGAGGGGCGCATCATTTTCGCCCAGAATATCGATCTCGACCTCGCCCAGAAGCACGTCACCGCCGCCACCGACACCCAAGTTTCCGCCATCATTGGCCACGATTGTCAGTATGGTTGCACCATCATCGTTGGCTTCCCCGAGATACTGCAGTGCCTCTGTATCGTCCAGATAGGCATCGATATCCGCCACAGTTCCCGTCAATTGCAGAGCATCTGTCCCCGAGCCTGAGACGGACACACCGGCGGAGGAGTTCGCCACTAGTGTGCCCGTCCCAACACTCAACGTCACGTCGATCAGATAGGGGCCGGAATCGTCCGTGAGCGTCGCGGAGGAAAGGTCTAGGAAGCTGAGTGTATCTTCAGCCACTGTCAGGGTTTCAGGCAGGCCTGCCATAACGGGGTCGTCATTTATGGGTTCGACAACGATGTCACGGCTGTCCGATCCGGTTTCCCCGTGGGCATCTGTCGCGGTTGCGGAAACAGTGCGGGTCAGGAAGGATGAATCATCCCCGTCAAACAGGGCCTCGAACCAGATCGCCTGCAGAAACTCCTGCACGATGTCACCAGTAATGCCCTCACTGAAGATGACCTCCAGCGTGTCGCCCCCCATCACGGCACCACCGACATTGTTCAGGTCCCCTACATCGACGCCGTCCGCCAGCAGGTCCTGCCCCGAGACAGTCAGTAACGGGCCTGTACCATTGCTATCGTCAAGGAACAGCCGGTCGCTGGCATAAGCCCCGCCCGTGATCTGAATGCTGAGGCTGCCGCCCACCCAGTCGCTATCGCCATCGGCATCGGCAATGATGGCGGCGGCATCCAGGGGTATCGGCGCGCCATATTCAGGATAGACAGAGGCATCATCGGCTAGGTCCAATACTGGCGATGTATTCGCCACGGATACCGTGAGGGAAAAATCAGTCGAGGCCTGAGCGCCGTCATCATCTGTTGCGGTGATGCGCACATGAACCGCGCCTACATCGCCGCTGGCCGGTGTGCCGAACAAGCTGGCGGTACGGGCATCGAAATGCAGCCAGTCAGGGAGAGCGGAGCCGTCCGCCATTGCCGCCTTATAGGTCACGCTATCATTATCAGCCAGGAACCCGGCATCCAGATCTGTCGCCAGAAGCGCCACCGACAGGCTGAAAGCCGCCCCGACGGTCGCGTCCATGTCGGCCTGCGTGCCTATCACCGGCGCCTGGTTATAGGGCTCTGCCCCCACCGTGATCTGGCGGTTGATCTCGGTCGCGCCCGCCCAGGTGAGCGGCAGGAAGGGCGATGGCGTCGCGCCGTTGATCAGGCCGTAAGCCGCGCTGCCAGCGCCCAGCGCCAGATAGGCAGGGAATGCCTCACTGCCCGTGAAGGTGACGAACGGGTCTCCTTCCACATTGCCGGTCCAGGTGGCGGGCAGGTTGCCGCTGGCCACCAAGTCTGCCCAACGCTCATAGTTATTCCCGTCGCCATCGACATCATGATAGTAGACGCGCCCTTCCCCGTCGGGCGTATCCATGATCAGGCTCCAGAACAGGTTGTTCTGGTAGGTGACATAGTCGGCGAGACCGCTTTCGTTGATTACGCCATTGTCGCCCGAAAGGAACAAGTTGCGCACGAACATCAGGTCATTGGTACTTTGCGTCAGCTGATTGCTGGCATAGATGAAATTGCCGGTACTATCGTAGAAGCTGTTGCCATAAACCCGAACACCATCGGCTTCATTGGGAATTTTGATGGTCCAGGATGCGTCGTCGAAGACGAATTCGCCCGTCTCAAAATTATGATAGTCCGACTTCATCCGGTCGGTGGTCATGGTGTTGTTGTAGAAACTGAACCAGCCGGTGTCGCCGCCGCTGCCGCCCTCTTCTGCCGGGAAATAGGAAATTCCGGTTTTCACATCATAGATATGGTTGGCGAACACAAACACCGGTGTGTTGGACAAGCCGATGATATCGATCCCGTCATCCTGCGAGGCGCTGACGAAGTTATTATGGATCAGGACACCATTGTCGCCCACC
Source organism: Kordiimonas sp. UBA4487 (assembly GCF_002389025.1). NCBI lineage: Bacteria > Pseudomonadati > Pseudomonadota > Alphaproteobacteria > Kordiimonadales > Kordiimonadaceae > Kordiimonas > Kordiimonas sp. UBA4487. The sequence continues at coordinate 6,618 of NZ_DGNR01000002.1, read as the reverse complement.
GCCCCGGCACTGACATTGATGCCGTCGAACGTGTTCGCGAGGTCATTGTCATAGATGCGGACATTGTCGACATCGTACGTGCTGGAGCCGATGATGCGGATGCCTGACGTCTCCATGACGCGGTAGTCATAGTCACCCTTGGGCGGGTTGGTATAATCGTCGATATTTTCGCCGGCGCGCCCAACCTGGGTGCCGTGGGAGCTGTAGCTGCTTTTGACATGATACCAGGCCATATTTTCGGGCAGGTTGCCGTCAAGCTGGTTGCCATAGACGAAAAAGTCCTTCAGAGGCTCCCGGTTGTTGGTTTCGGCATATACAAGATATCGGGCGTCATTGATATCCAGCCCCACAAGGCCAACGCCAGTATTGCCGTACCGCAGATGCACCGCCGACTGGGTGCCGATGCCGAACTCGATATGCTGACCATTTCCATTCTCATCTCGGCCGTCGATGAAGATATTACTACTTTCGCGAATAAAAAGCGTCTCTTCGTAGGCGCCGCCCACATAGACCGGGATTTCATTGGGGTTCGGCGTGCTTGATGACAGGTCTGCTTCCGTCATGCCAAGTTCGACCGCCGCATCCTTGTTGTTGGTATAGATATAGATCCGCGCCATGCCGTCGCCGTCGAAGTCGGAATAGAATTCGGCGGCGTCTTTTGTATTGGCAAGTAAGTCCTCGGGGCTGATGCCATTATCGACCAGAAGCACACCCGCGTCTGTCGAATTATAGACCGCGTGAATGAAGTTATAGGCACCGTCCACCGTCATCTCGCGCGAGGCCTCGCCGTCAGGGTCGAGTTTCAGGATAGGTGCGTGGCGGTTGAAGTTGGAGCCAACACTGTCTACCGGCACATCCACATACCAGACAGCAAAATTATGGTCGTTATAGACGGCCGGGTTCTCTGCGTGACCCGGGAACACACCTGCGAAGGTCCAGGCGCCGCTGTTCGTTTGCGCCAGTTCCTCGTGATAGTTCCACAGTTGTACCGGCCCGTCCGCCGCATCCTCGACAGAGATTGAGATGTTGGCCTTGTCGCGGATCACCAGATGTTCGTTATAGAGCCCGCTGGCAACCTCGATATAGGTGTCGTCCGCATTGTTGGCGAGATCAATGGCATGCTGGATGGTGGCGAACGGGTTGGCTTCCGAGCCATCGCCTGTGTCGTCATCGCCGGTGGTCGATACATGGTAGGTCACGACCGCATTCTGCATTTCAACCGCGCCGATATCGACAGCACCACCCGCCACACGCGCATTGCCATTCTGGTCTGGCTCGCTGCTGGCAAAGCCTGCGTCCCCCGCGTTCCGCGCATCGCTCTGCATATAGAGCGTCATGGTCTCCACTGCGCCGCCATTGTCCGCGAGCGATCCCAGGAAGGCCTCGCCATACACATCCGTGGCATCGGCCCCGTCCACCGCATGCCCGCCCCGGCTTGAGAAGAGGTTATAACCGAGGCTATTGATGGCCCCGCCGCCTACATCATGGGTTTCCCCGTCATAGTTGCCGATATTGTCTGCAAGGATCGTATGCCCAACCGACACATCCGCCGCAACGCCCGCAACGCTGTTATCTGTCAGGTAAAGGCCGTGAATACCCTCGGGGCCGCTCGCGATATTGGCGCTGATAGTGCTGTGGCTGACAAGCGCCTCACCGCCATAGACCGCGACGCCACCGCCTTCCCCTTGGGCGTGGTTGTCTGCGACCGTCGAAGTCTGGAGCGTCAGTGTGCCCGCATCATTGAAGATGCCGCCGCCGTCGCCCGTGCTGGCGTTGTGGGCCACCGTGGCCCCGTCGAGCGTCAGCGTGCCCGCATTATAGACACCGCCGCCTTCTGCCCCGGAAGAATGATAGATATGACCATGGGAGAAGGTGACATCGCCGCTTGCGACATGAAGCGCGCCGCCCTGCCCCGTTCCCGCATTGCCGTTCACCAGAAACAGGTGTTCAATCGTGACTACGGCGCTTCCGGCGTCCACAGTCAGAACCCGTACCGCATCGTTGCCGCTCAGGATGATGTCGGCCCTGCCGTCGCCGTCCACATCACCGCTCAATGACACACCCACCGCGACATGAAGCTCGCTCGCAAGCGTGATGGTCTGGCCCGAAAGCGACGCGTCAAAGACAATCTCGTCACCATCAACCGCGACCGCAAGAGCTTCCCGCAAGCTGCCTGGACCGCTGTCATTCGTGTTCAATACCGTTATTGTCGACATCGCTTACCTCGCATCCCGTTAGCAACACGCCGCTCTCGGGCGACTGGTCCCTGATTTTTCACGGAGCAAAGGCGCTTGTCTTCCAGAACCCGCCTCGTGTCCCATCCGGCACACGCAATGTCCCTAATGGAAATCCGGTGGAGATATTTCCGGGTTACCGCCACGCGCTGGGGCAAAGCTTTCGACTCAGAAAAAGGCCCAACCTGCCAAACAAATGGTTGGTACAGATTGGGCCAGTTAAGCGGGCGCGGCGGAAGATGAACTAGTAACTCTACACCCAAAATTATCTGTGGCGGAGGGTGCTGGGGGGAGCTGTCACTCCGCCACTGCAAATGGCCCGAAGGTCATTTGCAAAGCGTTAAAGAGTGATATCTAGACTGGCAAAATCAGCCATCGATAATCCCTGCAGGAAGACGCTCTGCCCACCACCCAGGTCGATCAGCAAACCATCAACACCGCTCTGGGTCGCATCGCTGGCCGCGGCCTGAACGGCTGAGGCGTCAGCGAAATCGGTCACGGTGAAACGAAGGTCCAGGAGGTCGTCAGCAGTTGAGAAATCCGTGATCGTATCGTTGCCGGAGTTTGCGCCGAACATGAAGGTGTCGGCACCGGCACCGCCCGTGAGCAGGTCATCGCCCGCGCCGGCCCAGATTTCATCATCTCCGGCACCGCCATCAACCGTATCAGCCCCGCCGCCATTAAAGAGCATGTCGCTGCCGTCGCCACCTCCGATAAGGTCATCACCCATACCACCGAAGACCAGATCGGCACCGTCGCCTCCCGCGACGACATCATTGCCCAGACCGGCAAAGACCATATCATTGCCGGAGCCACCTGACAGGACATCATCCCCGGCGCCCCCACCAACGGTATCTGCCCCTTCACCACCGTCGAGCGTGTCATTACCGGTATCGCCTGCGCCGGCATAGAGCACATCATTGCCTGTCCCGCCTGAGATGACGTCAGACCCGTCACCCCCTGGCAGGATATCATCCCCGGCACCGCCGCTGACCGTATCGTCGCCAGCACCGCCCAAGATGGTATCTGCAAGGTCACTCCCCACAGCCGTCCCGCCATTGTCGCCCAAGTTCTGGTCGATCGGCTCAGGATCAGGCGTGGACCCGCCACCAGAGGAACCGCCACTACCGGAACCACCACCAGATGAGGCCTCCTGACCGTCAAAGGTAATTGTGTTTTCCTGGTCCGAGAGATCCTTCCCATCACCGACATAGAAGGTGAAGGATGCTACGTCATCCCCGGTGACACCTGCCTCCGGCTGATACCGAAGCAGGCCAGCTTGGATGTCTGCCACGGCAATATCGTCGGAACCAGACACCGGGGTCCCGTCAAGTGTCAGCGTGCCGCTATCCGGTAGCGACGCAATTCTGACAGTCTGCAGTGTGTCCCCATCAACATCGGCGAAGCCGAAATGCGAGGCCTGGAGCGTGAAGTTGGTATCTTCCGTGAAGGTCAGTTGGTTATCTGCACCCGTCGGCGCATCATTCACCGCCCCAATTTCAAGGGCGATAGTGCCCAGCGTGACATTTTCACCGCCACCGGTGCCAGAGTTGCCACCATCGTTTGCCAACAGCGTTAGCGTGGTGGACGTGTCGTCATTCTCGGCCCCGAGATAGACAAAACGGGTGGCGTCCGAGATGTAGCTGTTCAAGGCTTCCACCGTCCCCTCAAGCGTGATGGTGGACGTACCTTCCCCGCTTACAGTTATCGGGCCGCTTTCTCCCGTGACGTCAAGAATGCCGGACGCCACAGAAAGGGTTAGTACAATCGGGTTTTCCCCTGCATCATCAGCCAGTGTAATGCCGGAAAGGTCCACTTCACTTTGAGTGTCTTCCTTCACACCCAATATCGCTGGCAGGCCAGCGGCTACAGGATCATCGTTCGTTTCCGTGATGGATACCTGCACACTATCAGTCGCCATTGCCGTGTGGGCATCAGCCAGGGTCACAGTCACCGTCTTGGCGTCACCGCTTGGGGTGTCAGACGTGGTTTCATAAACGAATGCCCTTGCGACTTCCTGCACAATTTCCTGCGTCGCATCTTCATCAAAATTGATGACAAGCTGCGCGTCCCCGGTGGCCAGGCCACCATCCATGTTCACGTCGCCAACATCGACACCGTCCGCCAGCACATCCGTGCCGCTTACCGTGATCACCGGCCCGGTTCCATTGTCGTCCGATAGGAAAAGCTGGTCATCCGCATCAGCCTGCCCGGTTACCTGCACCGTGAGTGTCGCGCCCTGGAAATCGCTGTCACCGTCAGCATCCTCAAGGATGGCAGCAGCATCTAGATGGCTGGCACCCGCACCTTCCACATGGTCAATCGTGGTGTCTGCAAGGGACAATGTTGGGGCGGTGTTCGGTTCGCCGTCAAAGGTGATGGTGCTGGAAGCTTCGGCGAAAGTGTCACCGTCATTCACCGTGAAGGTGAAGCTGGCCACAGCCTGGCCTGTTGTGTCGGCAGGCGGGCTGTAGGTCAGCAGTCCGGCATCAATATCGGCGACCGTGATCACATCGCCTGCTGTTACACCAGCACCATCCAGCTGAAGGGTGCCTGAAGCCGGAAGTGTGTCGATCCGAACCGCCTCAAGCGCGTCACCGCTGTCGACATCCTCGAAGCCGAAGTGACTTTGATTGAGCGTGAAGTCGCTGTTTTCACCAAAGGTCAGCGTTGCATCTGTGCTGGTCGGGGCATCGTTTGTCGGATCGATGGAAAGCTCGACTGTCCCCAGGGTCACATTCCCACCACCGCCTTGGCCAAGGCTGCCGCCATCGTTTGCGATGATGGTCAGAGTTGCGGAAGTGTCATCATTCTCGGCACTGGTGTATTGGATGTTCGACGCCGTACCCATGTACCCATTAAGGTTGGAAACGGTCCCCGTCAGAATGATCGTGTCGGTACCGCCATTCGATACTGTCACGCCGTTGGCATCAACTGCGTCAAGTGTACCGGCATCCACGTTCAAGGTAATGGTGATATTGTCGTCAACCCCTGCATCATCTGAAATAGTCATCCCGGAGAAATCAACATCGCTTGCGATGTCTTCCGTTACTGAAATGCTGGTTGGCATATCCACAGCGACCGGGTCATCATTTACAGCCAGAACATTGACAACAATGCTTCCCATGCTGAAGGCCACGCCACCCCCAGAGCCGGAGTTTCCATGGTCATTCACGCTTATGCTGATTGTATCAGAAACGTCTCTTTCACTGTCATTCAGGTATTGGATGTTCGCTGGATCCGACAAATAAGTATTGATGTCGTCAACAGTTCCCGTGATTTCACCAAAGCCATCACCCACTTGTACGGTGACCCCAGTGCCTTCCGCCAGGAAGATCTCACCGTTTGCGCTTGGCAAAAGATACACAGACACTTCGCCATCACCGGCATCGACATCCGCCAACACAGCATCGGACAGGTCAATATTGACTAGCACGCCCTCATCAGTGGTAATTGGTGCTTCTGGCAGCCCCAAGAGGGTTGGCATATCATTCACGCCATCAATGTTAATGGCGATGGTGCCAAGGGTGACATCCTGACCGCCGCCGGTACCAACGTTACCACCATCGTTGGCGCCGATCGTCAGCGTCGCCGACGTGTCATCATTCTCAGCCCCAGTATACTGGATATTGGACGCAGTATTGAGATACTCGTCCAGATCAGAGACAGTACCGGTCAATGTAATCTGCGCGGTTCCACTGTCTGCCACGGTCACACCAGCTACGTCACTGGCTGCAAGCGTTCCTGAGTCCACATTGAGGGTCAAGGTAATCGGGTTTGACCCGGCATCAACGTCAGACAAGGTGGCGGCAGAAAGGTCAATATTGCTCGCAACGTCTTCGGTCACATTGATTGTGGCCGGCAAGGCGGTCATCACGGGGTCATCATTGACCTGCGTCACCGCAAGTTCGATTGAACCAATCAGGTTGGGCGTTCCGCCCCCGGTGCCGGTATTACCATTGTCACTAAGGTAGACAAGAATGCCATCTGTCGCGTCTTCGCCCGTTTCATTGAGATACTGGATGTTTTCCGGGCTTGATAGATAGCTGGTCAATGCTGGGATAGTACCCGTTACCGAATGGGCGCCATCGCCGCTGCCGAGCGTCACGCCAGCCCCTTCAGCCACGATCAACTGCCCCTCGCCCGGGTCCAGCCAAAGTGTAATTTCACCGCCGTTGGCGTCTACATCTGAAATGGTCACCCCAGACATGTCCACATTGGACGGGGTACCTTCGATTGCTTCCACAGTAACGCTGTCAAGGCCATCCATTGTAGGGGCGTCATTGATCGCTGCGATATTCAGGGTCGTGGTGCCGACCAGAATATCCTGCCCACCGCCTGCGCCTGTATTGCCGCCATCATTGATTACCACGGTCAGCGTCGC